>CAXSGP010000026.1:0-50483 GCA_964236955.1 uncultured Oligoflexus sp.
TGGCAAACTCGTTGTTTAGTTTATCGCAAAACCAAAATACGAGTTTGCCTGTACCTTTCAATCACTTATCTCAAACGTCAACAGCCCCTAGTTTTGATTGGCAATATAACTTAAGGCTTTCTGCGAAAAGGTAGAGGCCCCGATTTCCGCCTGGTTTTCCCAGTAAAGAGCCATAGTTACGGCCATTCCAGCCGAACCGTCGCGGGGTATGTTATCGACTGGCCGCTTGTCATCGCGACGACCGGTATAATCGGCGCAAGTAATTGGCTTTTCGGTTTGAAGGTCGATAAGTTCGACGGCAAACTCGGCAAAAGCTACCTTGGCTCCTAAGATGGAATCTTTAGGAGCCGTATTAGCAGCCGCGGCACCCGCGGCAGAGGGTGGATTGATCTGAACGCAGAAGTAGAAACGATTATCAGTTGCGGCCGGGATTTTAGGAGATTTGCAACGACCGGCTGCTAAAGCGTGAACCGGGGGAAGCTTGGCCGTATTATTGAGCCCTACGATCGACGTCGTGTAGCTGAATTTCGCCGTTCCATCTATGTCCTGATCCTTAAGGACTGTGGCTGGAGCGAGGCAAGCGGCAGTCATACTTTCATGAAAGAGTTGGACTACGTTATTGATCAAGGTTTGGTTTACGTCCGAATAGGATTGTTTTACCTTTAGTGCCTTTTGAACACGCTGCTGCCGAACCTTGGCCTGAGAGATCAGCATTATGGAAAAGAGCACGACACTCATGACAACCAAGATGGCAACCAGCGAAAAGCCGGCCTGAGATTTTTGTGATCGATGCATGGTAAAAGTCCTCCCCGTATAAAACCTTCTTCTGCTAGATATCGGCTCTATCTATGAAAGGTTGAGACGCTGCCCGGACGCGGCAAAAATTGCTCCAAAAAAAACGACCAAATCGCCTTTGGTCGCGTTTAACTATTTGAAAATATTAGAAGTTTCGAGGAGGGTAAAGGCTGGGACTTCTTTCGCTCATCATCGCATATATAGATTCAAAAATATCTTCAGCGCTAGGTTTTGTGAAATAGTCCCCGTCCGAACCATAGGGACTTCGATGCGCCATGGCCGTGAGGCTACGGGGTGGGGCATCTAGAAAATCGTAAGCACCCTGAACCTCAAGCACCTGCTGCATCATATACGAACTTGCGCCCCCGGGTACATCTTCGTCAAGAAAGAGGACGGCATTGGTCTTTTGTATTGATGAAAGGATAATTCCATTGCGATCGAAGGGCAGGAGGGTCTGCACATCGATAAGTTCCATCGACAGACCCAATTTTTCCAAAAGTGTAATAGCCTCACGGGCAACGGCAACACAGGCTCCGTAGGTAACAAGAGTGATATCGCTGCCCGGGTGAAGGACTTCGGGAACACCCAAGGGTATGCGGAAATTGGCAAGATTATCAGGAACCGCTTCCTTGACCCGGTAGCCGTTGAGGACTTCGACCACGAGGGCGGGATCATCACTGTCCAGGAGGGTGTTGTACAGGCCCGCAGCCTGAACCATGTTGCGCGGCACACAGATATAAATACCGCGCAAACCATGGATGATCATTCCCATCGGCGAGCCGGAATGCCAGACGCCTTCAAGCCGGTGGCCCTTGGTTCGAATGATCACAGGCGCGATCTGCCCACCGGCTGTTCGGTAGTGTAGCGAGGCGAGGTCGTCCGACATCAACTGAAAGGCATAAAGCAGATAATCAAGGTACTGAATATCGACGATAGGACGCAGACCACGCAGCGCCGCGCCGAAACCTTGGCCAAAAATCGTCGCCTCCCGTATACCCGTATCCGTTACCCGCATATCGCCATGCTTTTCACTTAAGCCTTCGAATTCGAGATTCACGCCTCCCAACTGGCCAATGTCTTCGCCCACGATAAAGAGCCGGGGATCACGCGCCAGATGATGATCGAAGCATCTTTGTATGATGACACGACCATCGACGATCTCCTTGTCGGCGCCATAGCTGGCAGGGACTTCCTGCTGAAGAAGAGCGGAACGATCCGACTCGATCATGAGGTGGCTGTTGTAGCGACGGGCGTTTTCGCGTTTGTAGCGGGAAACGAACGCGAAAACCGCAGCTTCGGCTTTCGAATCCTTAAGTTGATAGAGCAGGCGCCGGGCGCTTTGCAGGATGGCCTTGCGGCTGAGTCCCTGGGCTCTTTCCAGCTTGGGAATCTCGGATTTTATCAGGGTCTCCTGACCAGAAAACTGACGATAAATCGCCAATAATTCTTCGCGCTCGAGGATCAACGGCGCTTGATATTCGTTCCAGGCTTCGTTGCGGAGGGCCAAGACCTCAGCCCGCACAAGCTCTTCCATTGTATGCAGGGCATCTGGCGTCGCAAAGCCCTCGGCAACGATCCACTCCTGGGTCTTGACGAGGCAGTCGATCGAAGCTTCATAGGAAAGTCTGTCCTTGGATTTATAACGCTCGTGACTTCCTGAAGTGGAGTGACCCTGGGGCTGGGAAAGTTCGATGACGTGAATCAAAGCGGGAATATGATGGGCCCTGGCATTGGCAGCGGCCTGGCGATAGGCGAGAGCCATTTCGGGATAATTCCAACCGCGAACGGTATAGATATGAAAACCATTGGTGTCCGTTTCACGGGCAAAGCCAGCACACACCCTGGATATGGATTCTTTTACGGTTTGGAATTTATTCGGAACAGATATACCGTATCCATCATCCCACACCGATATAATCATCGGCACATCAAGCACACCGGCGGCATTGAGGGTTTCCCAGAAAATGCCCTCCGAAGTACTGGCATTTCCAATCGTACCGAAGGCGATCTCACGGCCGCCGATTGAGAATTGTTTAGCGGCATCGCTATCTGGAAATAGTCGGTAATATTTGGAAGCATAAGCAAGTCCTAACAAACGGCCCATTTGTGCCGCCGTCGGCGAAGCGTCGGCGCTGGTATTGACCATTTCCGTCTGGTTTTTCCAACTGCCGTCTTCGTTTAACGAGCGCGTTGCAAAATGGGCGTTCATCTGCCGGCCACCCGACGCTGGCTCGTGAGCCAGCGTCGTATCGGCGTAAAGCTGCGCGAAAAACTGCTTAACCGTCAAGGCGCCTATTGCCATCATCAGAGTCTGATCGCGATAGTAGCCGGAGCGCCAGTCACCTTTTTCAAACACTTTGGCCAAAGCGATCTGAGCGATCTCCTTGCCGTCGCCAAAGATACCGAATTTGGCTTTGCCGGATAAAACCTCCTTGCGGCCCAGAAGGCTCATTTCGCGGCTGGTAAGGGCCATGCGATAGTCTTCGAGGACGTGGCTCCGGTCGAGTTCCGGAGAGAGTTTTATATTTTTCATGAGGCGCTCCGCTTGATCCGCACTTGATAGATCCATTTTATTTACCACAGGCTTTGGAGTGAAGGCTATGGGTCGCCTTCTCGATTATCAGTGACGCAACTGAACCACGGTGACACCATCCCCGCCTTCTTCCGCTTCACCTGGGCGGAAGTCGAGTGCATACGGCGCATCTTTTGCCAAGGCCCGACGCAACGCTTTTTTCAGGGTATCCGTGCCATGACCATGAATCAGGATCACGAAAGTCTCGCCGCGCAGGACCGCTTTATCGATGAAACTCCAGGTGCGGTCGAGAGCGCTGTCGGCGTCCATCCCCCGTAAATCCAGGCTATTCGTTAAAGTAGGTATGGTGAAGGCCACTTCACCCTTGTCGCGTTGCGGCGCGACGGTGGTAATCCGGCTTCGGGAGGGGGATTTGGAGGTTTCCTTTTCTTCGCCAAGGATACGCAGATCGCTCAGCTGCGGCTTGATCTTAAGCAGCCCGGCTTTGACTTCGATCTGTACGTTCGGTTCCCCTTGCACCTTGCTGACCACGGCGGACTTGTTCATCGAGACGATAAAAACCCTGGTGCCTTCTTTTATATCACTCAGATTTGCCGGCTGACCTGGCAGTTTATCAATGCTGTGGAATTCCCGCGCCAGTTCTTCAAGACTGTTTTGCACGCCACGATTTTTGTTATCGAGGCGATTTTGCGATTCCCTTATCAATTCCCGCAACTGATCAGGAGCGGCCGGCGCTTTTTTCTGCTCCTTGAGCAAGTCCCGCAATTCTTCAAGCATGCCTTCATATTCGGTTTTCAGATTGTCGATCTGATCCTGATAGCGGGCTTTTATCTTGGTCGAAGTATCCTGCTTGGAGCTGGCAAGAGCCGCTCTCTCCTGTTCCCATCTGTGTTTTTGACTTTCCATGTCGAGCTTAAGCTGACCGTATCGCATTTTTTCCTGGGCGGCTTCCTCACGAAGCGCCATCCAACTGTCAAGAATCTGTTCCATGTTGCTGCTCGACCGACCGCGAAGATCCTTCGCCCTTTCGATCACATGCTTGGGCAGGCCGATCTGCTCAGCAACTTCGATACCATAGCTCTGACCTGGAATATCAAGCACCAATCGGTAGGTCGGGGTGAGATTCCTGGTTGAGAATTCCATCGAACCATTACGGAAGCGCTTGTCATTGAGCGCGAGACTCTTGAGATTATCGAAGTGGGTCGTGACGATCGCTGTCGCCCGGCGGTTGGCCAACTCCTCAAGGACAGCCTGGCCAATGGCGCTGCCGGTGTGAGGTTCGGTGCCCACTGCAAGTTCATCGAGCAGGATAAGATCGTGGGGGCCGGCTTGCTGTAAGACGGGCTTAAGGCCCATGAGATGGCCGGAGAAAGTCGAGAGATTGGCCGAGAGGTTTTGAGCATCACCGATCTCGACAAAAATATTGTCGAAGAGATAGATCTCCGATTGGGGATCGAGGGGAAGCAGCAGCCTTGCCTTTGCCATGAGGTGGAGCAAGCCAACTGTTTTAAGGACTACGGTTTTGCCGCCGGCATTGGGGCCCGAGACGATGAGTGAGAGTTGACCATCTTCGAGACCGACGTTATTGGCGACGGTCTTGAAGCCCTGACGCATGTCAAGCAGCGGATGCCGGGCCCTGTGGAACGATAAACCGGGCTGATCCCGCAGCGCCGCGACGCCGGCATCGAGTTTAGAGGCCAGACTGGCCTCGGCACTTAAGATGTCCAGTTCCACAAGTTGCTTATAGTTGTTATCTATCGTATCGAGCTCAGCGGCGATCTGCGCGCTCAGTTCTTTGAAGATGCGCAGAATCTCTAGCTTTTCTGAACTTTCGAGTTCAAGCAGAGCGTCGTTCATCGGCCGAACTTCTGCCAGTTCCATATAAAGGGTCTGGCCTGACGCCGAAGTATCATAGATCGAGCCCTTTACCCGACCGCGTCCATCGACACGCATGGGAACCACATAGCGATCGGAGCGAATGGTGAAAATTTTGTCCTGGACATAGGTTTCCACATCCTGATCGGTGAGCAGCTGTTTGATCGTCGATTCGATTTTTCTGCGCATCGATAGCTTTTGCTGACGAATGCGGGTCAACTCAGGGGAGGCATCGTCGAGCAGGTCGCCGTCGGGCGAAATCGTTTTTTCAATCGTGCGTGCGAGTTTCGGCAAGGGTTGTATGAGTCGATAGAATTTCCCTAAGGTCTTACATCGCTCCTGCTTGTCCATTGCAAATTGATGAACGCCGCGCACCATCTGCAAAAGGGTATAAACACTCCATATCGCTTCGCCTTCGAGTATCTGCCCGAGGGAGACGGCACGAAACGTGAGATGCATCTCTGGCAATTCACCAATGGGCGGTCGATAGCCCGAGCGAACAAGGTCGCGCAGGGGCAGGACGTCCTGCCAGCGCAGTTCAATATCAAGTTTATCAAAGCTCGGTTTGAGGTTGATACAGTTAAGATGGCCCTCGACGGTACTGGCTTCGGCGGCAAGGGCCTCGCAAAGCTGGGGCCATTGAAGCTTTTCTAACGTTAGCGCATTTATCATTCAGGCTATTCCTTTGCAGGGTCTCTACAAGCCGCCCGGAGTCTCCGGTAAAGCTTTTCTTTATAATAGTTTTCTTATTTTTTTGAGAGTGAATATAATGGTTTCGATATCATTTTGACAGACACAATGGGCAGCTGCGAGGATTCATGCACAGGATTGACATTATAACCATGCTTCTAAGCCCTTTCCCCTACTTTATTTTCGCTCCGGGGTGCCTGTTTGGGAGTTTTTTCAACGTATGCATTTATCGCATACCGCGAGAAATTTTTTGGAAAACAAGCCGATCCCATTGTCCTGCCTGTAACGCTCCTATACCTTCCTGGCATAATGTGCCTGTCTTTTCCTGGATCCTGCTTCGGGGCAAGGCCGCCTGCTGTGGCGCTAAAATCTCCATTCAGTATCCCTTGGTCGAACTGGGGACGGGTGGGCTCTGGGTGTTGATCTACTGGTGCTTTCCCTTCTTTTTGGGTCATACGGACCGGCTCATTTTTGATTCTGCCGAACTCCTGCGCTTTGCTCATGCCTTAATTTTTTGCAGCGTACTTCTCATTTGTTCCGTGATCGATCTCGAACATCAGATTATTCCCGATGTTCTGAGCCTGCCGATGATCGCCCTGGCGCCGGTCGCCGCCTTTTTCCATCCGGAACTCAGTCTAAAAAGCTGTCTTATAGGTATCGCCTTAGGCGGCGGCCTGTTCTATGGCCTGGCCTGGCTCTACTTTCTTATTCGTAAGGAGTATGGACTCGGATTGGGCGATGTCAAGCTCCTGGCCGCAATCGGCGGCTGGCTGGGATATCAGTCGGTGCTCACCACTATTTTCTGGGCGTCCATGCTGGGATCTGTTATCGGCGTAACCACAATAATAATCAGTCGGAAAAAAACCGATCTGAAACTAAAATTGCCCTTCGGCCCCTTCCTTTCCTTCGCGGCTATCGTGCTTTTGCTCTTTGGCAATGAACTTTCGACCTTTATCATAACCTTCTGATGCGGAGCTCTGTTTATGCCCATTAAGCCTAAGCCCACACTCACTTTGAAGGCCCGTCCCGGCAGCACCGAGGAAGTATTCGCCAAAACCCTGGCCGGTGCGGAGACGCTTTGGCGCGAGACTCATATCGAAAGTCTCATCGAACGCACGATGGAACTCTTTCATAAAAACTTTTCCATTTATTCGATGACACTTCTGCGCTTGTCCCGCGATCAGAAGGATAATCCCAAAGTTTTGCCGGGCCCCGACCAGCACGGGTTTTTCAATACGGAGCGTCAGAAGGCCTTGATCAAACGCCTGGCTCCGATTCAAACCAACGCCCGGGACTATTCCGAAGGCATCAACAGCATTCAGATGGAATCGCGTAATATAAATTTTGCTTTGATTGGAGATACCGATCAGGACACCTACATCCTCTTATGGTTGGACAGCGAAACGCCGACCGACAGTACGGATGTGGCCGTTGATTTTTTGGTGCGGCAGATGCAAAATACTTACCGCTGGTTCTCCCGGATGACAGAAACCCAAACTCTTTTGCATCTCGATGATCTCACCGGACTCTACAATCATCGCTATATGGACGTCGCCCTGGACCGTGAAACCAAACGCTCCCTGCGCTACGGATCGAATTTTTGTCTGCTGTTCATCGATCTCGATAATTTCAAACCTGTTAATGATAACTATGGACACCTGGCCGGAAGCCAGGTCCTGCGTGAAATTGCCGCTATAATCCGGGCGACGGTTCGTGATGTGGATCTGGTCTTTCGCTTTGGGGGCGACGAGTTTGTCGTCATCCTGATCGAAGCGGATTCCGCTACCGGGCTGCGCACGGCGAATCGTATACAGGAACGGATTGAAGCCTCTAAATTTGTCGTTGGCGCCGATGCCATCGCCAAGGTGACAAGTTCGATCGGCGTCGCCGCGTTTCCCGAGCATGCCGACAATAAAGAGCGATTGATCGCCATCGCCGACGAATGTATGTACGAGGGGAAACGTCGTGGCAAAAACCAAAGCGTCCTGGCTCGAGCGAATTCAGCCTATAGTCCACCCGTTTCCCAAAAGGAAGGCAAAACATGGCCAAACCGTTGAGAATAGAGAAATCCTCGGAACTCAGTGAAGTAATCATGACGGAGATGGTTCTTCCTCAGCACACCAATCCCATAGGGACAGTGTTTGGAGGGGTTATCATGTCCTGGGTGGACATCGCGGCCGCAATCTGTGCGGAGCGTCACTCCAATAAACAGGTCGTCACCGCCTCGGTGGACGCCCTTGAATTTTTGGCACCAATTAAACTCGGTTGGATCGTGACGCTTAAAGCCTCGGTAAATTATGTATGGACCACCAGCTGCGAAGTCGGGGTCAAGGTCACGGCGGAAAATTCCCGTACGGGCGAGTTTTTCCATACCGCCACGGCTTATATCACGATGGTGGCACTTGACAGCCACGGCAAGCCTACCGGCATCCCCCTGGTTATTCCGGAGACCGAGGCTCAAAAGCGGCGGCACGATGAGGCCAGGTTTCGCCGTATTTCACGGCTTGAATTGAAAAAACAAAATGCTGAACGCGCCAACCAGAAAGAAGCTCCATGATGCGAAGCATCGCCCATACCAACGTTCCTTCCCCACGTGGACTCTTTGCGGCGTTTAGAGGCGTTTGGTTCCTGCTCATGCTGAGCGGATCGGCATGGAATCTGAGCCTTGGATCAAGCCCCCTGGCGGCGCAGGGAATAGAGCCTGCGACCAGCCCGGAGGAAATGGCTCAAATCGAAATCTATCTCCATACAATCGATGTCGGAAATATGATTTACGATAACTTTGGGCATACTGCCATACGGGTGATCGATCATAGGAATGGCAGCGATATCGTCTACAACTGGGGGCAGTTTTCTTTTCAAGATCCTGTGGTTTTCGCCTTCGATTTCTATAAGGGGCATTTGAATTACAGTCTGGGCGCCTATCAGTTTAGTGGCGCATTACGCGCCTATGAACGCGACAGCCGGACAGTCTGGGAAGACCGGATCAACTTTAAGCCTATGGAAAAGGCGATTTTTTTAAAACGATTGGCTTGGAACAATCGACCGGAACACCGCGAGTATGCTTATCAATACTTTTTTGATAATTGTGCCACAAGACCAAGAGACTACTTGAATGAGGCACTGGGCGGGGTCTTGTTTGAGCGCTATGAAAAAGCTTTGAGCAGTAAGACCTTTCGTGATTTTGTGAGGGACGGCTATCAATCCGATCCGGGAATGGATGTGCTGCTCGACTTTGGCATGAACAGCAACCTCGACCGCTTCGCAACATCCTGGGAAACCATGTTTCATCCGCTTTACCTACGATCACTTCTGCTCGAATACTCTAAAGGGGAAAGGCCACTGCTCAGTGATGGCCATGTCCTTGTCCAACGACAGAGGCCGGATGCCTATCCGAAACTTGCCTATTCGCTCATCCTCCTGGTCGGGGGTCTGCCTTTCATACCGTTGGCCATTGGCTTATTTATGCAGCAGAAGAAGGCGGAGCCCTCCCGCATTCTCTATCGCCTGTTTGGGGCGCTGGCGAGTGTGTGGCTAGGCTCAGGAGCGCTATTTGGTTTTTTGATGGCTTTGAGTTGGGCGATTTCCGAGCATTTGGATTTGCATCACAATGCGACACTCTTTTTATTTTGGCCTATCGATATTTTTGCGTTTGCCCTGGCACTCATGATCCTGTTTAAGGGACGGCCTCTGGAGCTGGGTAGAGGAGCTTACACTTTCGCGCGCGTTTATCTGCTTGTTCATATCATTGTGAGTCTCCTGCTTCCTTGTCTGCGGATGCTGGGCTTGATTGTTCAGGACGTCGATCGGGTTAGTGTTTTCCTTCTTCCGCCCTATCTCGTCATTCTCCTGAAGCTCTATCGGGTCGGCCTGCGACAAAAGCCGCAACGCTAGAGGAATTAAATCGTTCGCCATCGTGCTGCTCGGGTCCTGACATCCTCAGTTTGGTCATAGTTTAAAGATTCAAAATGCCTCGAAGGCAGTTGGTGAAAGCGATTATGCAAATTACGCAACTCCGGCAAGCCGACCTTAATCTTCTTGTCGTCTTCGCAGTATTGGCTGAAGAGCGCAGCATCTCGGCCACGGCGAAGCGCCTCTATTTAAGCCAGCCGGCGGTTAGCCGGGCCTTCCAGAGGCTCCAGTCCATGTTTAACGACAAACTGTTGGTTCGAAATAAAAGCGGTTATGAGCTTACCACCCACGGCCAAAGAATTATAATCGAGTTGGAAGGTTTGCTGCCAAGGATTGATCAGCTTTTGCGAGGCTCCGCATTTGATCCGACCACGGAGGCGGCGAGTTTTAGAATCAGCGGCACCGATTACGCCTGCAGCGTCCTGGGTCCCGCTCTCACACGCCGGGTTATGGCCAAGGACAATAAAATATCTCTTGAATTTCATGGCTGGAACCCCTCTGTGTATCAGGATATCGAGCACGGCAGAATTGACCTGGCTTTCCATGCCGAAGATGGCTTGTTTCCCTCTCATTTCACCAGGGAAGTCCTCTTCGAAGAGGACATGGTTTGTGTTGTCGCAAAAAACAGCCCCCATAAGAAAAAAATTTCCCTCAAAAACTACGCGGAAGCCAATCACGTTATCGTATCTCTGGTTCAGGCTGAGCAAAGTTTTCCCGACATCCAGCTCGCCGCACTCGGCATCGTGCGCCGCTCCAAACTTCGCTTACCCTATTTTTCAGCAGCAATAGACGCCATTCCCGGCACTGATATGATAGCCACGGTGCCGAAGCGATTTGCCATCAATCATAGGAATAACGCCAACATCATCTGCATCAAGCCGCCTGCTGAAATAAATGGGTATAATTACCTAATGGTTTGGCATCCGCGGGTGAATACCGATTCAACCAACGAATGGCTGCGTAAGCAGATCCGAGCTGTTTCAAAGGCTATAAGTGGAAAAAAATAGAGCGCTGGAGTTATTTTTACAGGCGGGAAATGACGATATGGACTGCTGCCCCTATAAATATCGTCATCTAGTCGAAAATATCTTTGCGCGTCTCAAAGACTTTCGTTCTATCGCTATACGATAAGAAAAGCTCAAGAGACATTACGAATCGATGGTATCGCCATCAGTTCTTCGTTTTTGTTCATGGATCGAGAGCCCCTACATAAACTTAAGCTAAATCCATCGACCACTACTCGGGCAAGGGTTTGCGAATAATACTGTCAAAAAGAAAGTAGGAAGTTCTATTCTTTTCTTTCATGCTCTTTTCAGAAATCCTCGCCAGTGAAATAGGCCCTCTTGGGGTCCCACTGCGTAATCGAAGATTCTAACCACCGGAAAAATTTAATAAAAAAAACGGAGACGTGATGGTTGCCAAAAAGCCTGACAAAAAATCCTCTGAGCCTCATATTGACAATCCTGCAGGGGACGCAAAGTCTAGCAGTGCGAGGACCACTGTCAGCGGTCCATCCAACAAGGCGGCCTCAGGCATCGACGACGCTATCACCAAAAAAATGGACGAGACCAATACCCTCGTCAGTCAGTTCCCTTTTAATGCCAATAAGCCTTCCGAATATGGTGCTGCCTCAAGTGCTCCTAAAGCCGGAGCTAAAGCCCAAGCCCCCAGCCCAAACGTCACAGCCAGTACCCTGACTGAGGGGGTCGGTTCGTTAAAAGCGGGTTCCGGTCGGCCAAATCTTGGTCACAATCCGGGCAACCTGCCGCTTGATCGGGTCCGTGCCGATTCTTCAGATCGGGTCCTGACAACTAACCACGGCGTGCCAGTAGGCGATAACCAGCATTCGTTGAAGGCTGGCCTTCGCGGGCCGGCTCTTCTTGAAGATTTTATTCTTAGAGAAAAGCTCACCCACTTTGATCATGAGCGCATTCCCGAGCGTATCGTTCATGCACGCGGGTCGGCAGCGCATGGCTTCTTTGAATCCTACGGACCGAGGACCGACGTGACGAGGGCTTCGCTTTTTGCTGAAAAAGGGAAACGAACGCCGGTGTTTGTACGTTTTTCGACAGTGATTGGCGAAAGAGGATCGCCCGACACAGTCCGCGATCCTCGTGGCTTCGCAGTAAAATTCTACACCGACGAAGGCAACTGGGACCTAGTCGGTAATAATATGCCCGTATTCTTTATTCAGGACGCGATTAAATTTCCTGACCTAGTCCATGCGGCAAAACCTGAACCCCATTTTGCGATGCCGCAAGCTTCCACCGCCCACGATACCTTTTGGGATTTCGTGTCCCTGATGCCCGAGTCTACCCACATGCTGATGTGGATAATGTCTGACCGTGGGGTGCCGCGAAGCTATCGAATGATGGAAGGCTTTGGCGTTCACACCTTTCGCCTTGTGAATGCGGAGGGTGCATCGACCTTCGTGAAATTCCACTGGCGACCGCTGGCCGGGGTGCATAGTCTCGACTGGGATGAAGCGGTAAAAATAGCGGGCGCTGATGCCGACTTTCATCGCCGGGACCTTTGGGAAGCGATCGAGTCTGGAAACTTTCCGGAATGGGAACTCTTCTTTCAGATGTTCACGGAAGAACAGGCCGAAAAATTCAGCTTTGATGTGCTTGATGCCACAAAATTAATTCCCGAAGAGCTTGTGCCGCTGACCCCGGTGGGACGCATGACACTCAATCGCAATCCGGACAATTTCTTTGCTGAGACTGAGCAGGTTGCATTTTGTACGGCGCATGTCGTTCCGGGAATCGATTTTTCCAATGACCCCCTGCTTGCGGGCCGTATCCATTCCTATGTTGATACGCAGATATCCCGATTGGGTGGACCGAACTTCCACGAGATTCCGATCAACTCCTCCATAGCGCAGGTTCATAACAATCAGCGTGACGGGATGCATCGCCAGACAATAAACAGAGGCCGCGTCTCCTATGAACCGAACTCGCTTGGGGGAGGCTGTCCGTTCCAAGCTGGGGGTGCCGGCTTCACCTCCTTCCGCGAAGCCCCTCAGGGCGACAAAGTGAGAGGTAATCCCGAGCGCTTCGCGGAGCACTATGAACAGGCCAAGCTGTTCTATAATAGTCAGGCGCCAATCGAACAGGCTCATATTTTGCGGGCCTTTCGCTTTGAATTGACCCGAATCCAGGTACCTGCGATTCGGGAGCGGGTGGTGGCAATGCTTGCCAACGTCGACAAAAAATTGGCGCAGGACCTTGCGGCGGAACTCGGAATCGAAATGCCTAAAGCTTTGCCAAAGGCAACGGCAAAAGTCTTCAGCCCAGAGCTGACGGTTGCCCCCTCGCTTTCGCTTTTTTCTCACCCTGGCGATGGTAGCATCCGCACCCGAAAGATCGCGGTTCTCATCGCAAATGGCTCCGACGGCAAAGCTGCGCAGGCGTTGCATGCTGGGCTCGCGAAGGCCGGTGCCGTGCCGCGCTATATCGGGATTCGCCTGGGAGCGGTAACGACCGATACCGGCGACAGCCTCGATGTCGAAGGAACATTTGAGACCATGCCTTCGGTACTCTTTGATGCCGTTGCCGTCCCTGGCGGAAAAACGGCGATAATCACCCTCGGCAACGTCGGTCAGGTTATGGAGTTCCTTAAGGATCAGTACCGCCATGCAAAGCCTATTCTTGCCCTTGCTGAGGGGACCGATCTCATCGAGAACGCCGGCTGTGCCGCCGTCCTTCCGTCGGGTAAGAAGGATCCAGGCGTGTTGGCAGATCGTAAGGCTTCCGCGACCGATGTTCTTCCTGACTTCATAAAAGCCCTGGCTAAACATCGTCATCATGAGCGTGAAATCGATCCGCCGCTCGTATGAAGGAAGATGTCTGACTTTTGAAATTTTATTGAAACTCAGGGATAAGGAACAGTGAGTATATGAAAAAAACGACGGCAAAAGTACAGACGAGATCTCAGGTCAAAGTGAAACAATTGAATGAACTCATCCTCCAGTCTCTCGAACATGAGCTGGGTGGCGTCAAGATTTATCAGGTAGCTTTAAAATGTGTCCTTAATAGCGATTTGCAGAAGGAATGGACTCAATATCTGGCCGAAACCAAAACTCATGTCAAAGTCCTTGAAGAGGTTTGCGCCACGCTAAAGATAGATTCGAAAGAAGAAACTCCCGGACGCGCCGTGGTTCGGCACAATGGAGCCGCCCTGGTCCAGGCCATGGAGATGGCTTTAGCACAGGGTGCTCCTGAGGCAGCGGAGCTTGTTGCCTGCGAGTGTGTGGTCCTGGCCGAGACCAAGGACCATTTGAATTGGACGCTTATCGGTAAATGCGCGCAGCATCTCGAGGGAGCGGAAGGGGAAGCTCTGAAGAAGGCCTACGATCAGATTGAAGACCAGGAGGATGAGCATCTCTACCATACCAAGGGTTGGTGCCGGGAACTTTGGGTGCAATCTCTCGGGATAGCCGCCATGCTGCCGCCACCGGAAGAAAGACAGAAGGTAAAAACAGCTATGAGCGCTGCAAGAGCAGAACAATTAGCTGAGCTCGTCCGGAATTGAAGGGTACTCGGGGAGAACGGGATAAAGCTGAGGAATTCCTCGGCTTTTTCTCGTTCCAGCCGGCGATGTTAGCTATTATGTTTGACGAATGAAGAGGCGCAGGAAATGGCTCATGATGCAATAAGGGTCGAAACACGGGACCACCTTCTCGCGACACTTGCCGAAGCTTCCGAACTTGAGCACAATCTTATGTGCATGTATCTCTTTGCGATGTTTAGTCTAAAAGATTCGACAAAGGAAGATCTTAGCGAAGCCGAACTCTCTAAAGTTAAAAACTGGCGTAAATCAATCCTTGACGTTGCGATTCAAGAGATGGGTCACCTTGCCTTGGTTGCAAACCTCACAACAGCAGTAGGTGGACATGCGCATTTTCACAGGAATAATTTTCCGGTTAGGCCTGGGCATTTTCCCGCAGAATTTGTGATGAATCTCAGAAGGTTCGACGAAGAAACGCTGGACCATTTTATATTTCTGGAGCGACCGGAAACTGAGGACGTTAGCGACGATGAAATTTCCGAACAGAATCTAAAGTATGAAAGAGGAAGTCCACGGGCACGCATCGCCGCTTTTGTTGGGGATTACGGAACCGTCGGCAAACTCTATAAGGCGGTGTCGCGTGGTATTCGCGACCTGACGCAAGACCTTGGACGTGAGGGCCTTTTCTGCGGTAGCCACAGTTTACAGCTGGGCCCCAAGGATATAAAACTGAATGGGCTCGAAGTCATTAAGGATGAGGTTGCCGCCGAGGTCGCCATACAAAAAATTATTGAGCAGGGCGAGGGGGCTAAGTCCACAAAAGGTTCCCACTTTGAAACCTTTTCGACGATCCGTGATGACTATCAGGAACTCCTCAGGAAGAATCCTTTTTTCACGCCGTCGAGACCCACGGCCAGTAATCCTGTCATGCGAAAACCAACTCCGGACGAAACGGAAAGCCTTTGGGTAACCGACCCGTTAGCTGCCAAATATATGGATCTGTCCAATGCCCTCTACAATCTTTTGATACGCTTTCTGGTGCAGATATATTCTCAAAGTGGTCGGGCCCAGGCTGAGAAAAGCAGGCTGCTAGGCGGCGCTTTTTCGGCAATGCATGCCCTGAGTGCCTCGGCGTCTATACTGTCCTCATTGCCAGCCACGTCCGCCAAAGACGTCAACGCTGGCATCAGCTTTGCCACGAATCGCTTTTTAAATTCTTATGACCAATCGTGCGAGACAAGAATCATCAAGGAGCAAATCAATAAACTTATCGACTATACCAGTGCCCTGATCAAAGAGTCGCGTGCCGACTTCCAAAATATGGTTGATTTCGATGGAACATGCCAAAGTCTGAATGCGATTTTCACGGCCATGACGCAATGCCTCGCGACATTTTAAGCGACTTTCACGCAGGGACGCCGTGGCCACCGATAAGAGGACGGAAGGCGTCCCTATCCTTGCCATCCGTCCTCTCGCGACAAAGGCTCCGAAGCCTGAGTTTAGGCCTGCTTTACTGCCTCTTTTGTCTCAACAATAGAACGTTTCCGAAGATCAAAGAGGGATCCTTCCGTCATCAGATGAAGCTTGACTCCCGATAGCGCCAGGACCTGAGAGTCTTCATCATCTTTATCAGGCAATCCACTTGTCACTCGTCCCACGTCAAGGACAGTGACCGATCCCTCGCCGATTACGGAACAAATATTTTTCTTTACAATCAGTGAAGTATTTTCATCGATACCTATCCCAAGATAATGAGGATTTCTAGCAATCGCCGATAGCAGTCGATTCGTCCGGCCGCGCTGGGAAAAGTGTTGATCGACGATAGCTCCGGAGAGAAAATTCAGCCCCGCACCTAATTTAGTCTGACCCACGGTGGGCGTTTCCGAGGCTGCACCCTCGATTATCATCAAGCTTGACATCATGGAGGCGCCTGCGCTTGTGCCAGCTAAAATCAAACCATCATCATAACGGCTGTGCAGGGCCATATCCACATCAGTGCCGCCAATCACACTGCTGATTCTAAATTGGCTGCCGCCGGTGAAAAACACTCCGGTAGCCTTATTAATTTCAGCTATCGTGTCTTCGGCAAAGGCCTCGGTCCGATGAGCAATATGTATAGTTTTGAGATAGACGTCGTCACCCGCTATCACTTTAAATACTTTTTCATAATCGCTTCCGACTTCCTCGGGCAACTGTGTTGCTGCAGTCATGATAATGATTCGCGCTTCAGAGTTGCCCGATAAGCGGACGAACTCTCGCAAAATCTTCATTTCGCTTTTTTTATCTTCCGCCCCACCTATGATCATTAGAACACCTTGACTCATTTTCTGATTCCTTTGACTCTGGTTTAATATGGAAATTCCGACCCATACGGGTTGGTTTAAGTGACCATTCATAATGGAAACGCTGAAATTTTGATAGATCGAAGGCTTAGCCAGTTATGGACAGATATTTCTGGGTCGACCCGCAATGGTGCGGATCGGCTCGCCTTGCGATCCGCGAAGCTTGCCCAGCTTCCATTCATAGTCATTTAAATCTTGAGTCATAATCTGAAGTTCCCGCCTTGAATACACTCTAAGACAGGAGACAAAACCATCCCAAAGCATCACTAGCGGAATAATGGGGACAATGTAAGTAAGAAAAAGCTGTGCCGCACCCGGGTTTTTCGTTTTGGGTAGAAAAGCCATGACGAGGAGTGGTGCCTTAAGACATGCGCTCCAAGCACCCTTTGAACGATCGCAAGCCTCAAATATTACGATGTTCTCTCCAGAATCAACGGTTGATGCAAGGAGTCGCTGAGCATCGTGAGGGGAAAGGTGATGAAAGCCATCATAAATCACCCGAAGACCAGGATAGTCGGAAAGATCACCCGCCGCATCCACAGGCCTTGTTTCATAGACAATCCTTGTGTCGTTTGTGGAAAAATTCAAATCTGGATTGAGGTCGGTCAAGGTCACTTTGATAGTCTCGGGAACTTGGCCCATAACGTCCAGAATTCCCCCTCCCGAGCCGGCACCAAGCACTAAAATATTGCGTTTATCACCAAGATACTCAAGCAAAAGGGGTGCGGTATTGATAAAAAGCCCGGTTTTACGGGAAATGATAACAAGGAGTTCTGTTATCGATCGGCGAATTATAGAAGGGCACCAAGGCATATCGCCAAATTCAAACAGTCTAAGATGCTTTTCCATGCTCGTACCCGTGGTCCATTTTTAAAAGCGAAAATCAGCAGGCTAAGAACCGCTGATTTTGTCTTTGCAAAAAATGATCCCAAACGAGGCGAAAAAAGGCCCTCCATTTATTAGATAAAGGATTCCAAATGATTATGTTTCTTCTTTTGAAGAGGGGAGGGCTTCTGCAGCAAAATCAAGCAAGTCGGCACTTAGTGATATATCGGCGTAGGGAGCCGGCCTCCGTTACCCTACCCTCAAAGATCACTCAGACCCCAACTGCTGTCGATTCCCTGCTTTTTTAAGAACTCTTCATTATACAGTTTGGAAGTCGATCGTTCCCCTAGATCGCAGGCGACTGTGACGATGCGTTTGCCATGGCCCATTCCCTTGGCCATGCGATAGGCGGCTGCGACATTCAGGGCGCTACTGCTCCCTAAGATGATTCCATCATGATCACGGACATGGCGACTGATCGTGACCAAGTCCTGATCCGAGATCTGATAAGCATCGTCAATCTGGGCTTCCTTAAAGTTGGCAACCAGGCGCATGATGCCTATACCTTCGGTGATTGAACTTCCTTGGGATTTAAATTCACCGGTTTTTACATAAGAGAAGAGACCGGATCCCTCCGGATCCACAAGCGCTGTATAAACCTTAGGATCCCGTTCCTTAAGGAATTTTGAGCAGCCTGCCAGCGTGCCGCCAGTGCCGGCAGCTGCAACAAAACCATCAATCGATCCATCAGTCTGCTGCCAGATCTCAGGCCCGGTCCCCTGATAATGGGCGCGATAATTGGCAAGATTCTCAAACTGATTGGCCCACCAGTAGCGGGTGGGTTCAGCTTCCGCCATTCGCCTGGCAGTGTGATAGAAGTGGCTTTGGTTGGCAAAGGGCACGGGCTCGACCAATATGAGGTCCGCCCCGTAGAGTTCTATCATTTTCTCCTTTTCAGGACTTTGCCCCTTAGGCATGACGACAGTCGTCTTAAGACCTTTGACTCGGGCCACGAGGGCCAAGCCGATGCCGGTATTACCGGCAGTGCCTTCAATAACGGTCATGCCGGGCTTTAGAGCGCCGGATGCCAAAGCCTCTTCTATCATTGCCTTGGCCGCGCGGTCCTTGACTGAGCCGCCAGGATTCATAAATTCGCATTTCACCAGTATTTCGCAGCCCGAGCTGCGACTTAACGATGAAATACGTAAGAGAGGCGTTCGGCCGATCAGCTCAATTTGATTGTGAACGCGGATGTTCTGCATCGTTGGTTCCTATCATGACGGGAGACCGGAGGGGTTTAATTTTTGCCTTCAGCGAATTGAAATTCCTGGAGCTTAAACGTCTTTTCATTGCCTTCACCGATCAAGACTATATTCAATTCCTTTTTCTTCGAAAAATCAGCTTTGTAGATAATCTGAATCATAGAGCCGCGCGACCGTGCTGCGACCTTGGTGATTGAGGCGAATTTGCCATAATTTTGCACCTCGGCTATTTTTTTGAAGAGCCTGGTTGCAAGATCTTGCGTCAGGGCCTGCATATCAGCCTCGGCCAGTTCTTTGATTTTTTTCACTTCCACGGGCTTATAATTATCGCCGTGAACATCGATGCCGAGAATTTTGATATCGGCTTCCGGTTTAGTCCCCGTGGTTTTAGCATTCGAAATTGCAATGGCAATATCGGTGCCCTTGGTAATTTCGCCGAAGATCGAATGTTTGCCATCCAGGTGAGCGGCAGGAGCGACGGTTATAAAAAACTGACTGCCGTTCGTGTTTGGACCCGAGTTGGCCATCGATACCATACCCGCCTTATCATGCTTGAGGCCGGGACCAAATTCATCGGCGAAAGAATAACCAGGCCCCCCATTGCCGGTACCCTGAGGATCGCCGGTCTGAATCATGAAACCAGGCACGACGCGATGGAAGAGAAGGTTGTCGTAGAATTTACTGCGCGCCAGCTGCACAAAATTCGCGACGGTTTGGGGTGCTTTATCAGGGAAGAGACGCATCTCCATATTGCCCATGGATGTCCGTATAGTCGCCGTTAAATCCTGAACGGAAGCAGAAGGTGGCGCTACGACTGGTACCTTCTCCTCGGCTGAAAGACCAAGCCCTGGAAATATAAACCACGGCAATACCAACGATAGTAAAAAGAGACGCATAAAGCTCCTTTCGCTGAATAAACTGCGACCAGTATACCATTCTCAGTGCTGAAGCAAAGCGCGGAGAGCCCATTCGCACGTATATTCAATCGACCTGCCACCCGCGCCATCATAAAAGAGATCATTTAATACGCAAATGGCTTGAAAAATTCCAACCCGTTTTTAAGCGGAAGCCAAAAGTATTTAAAGATTATCCCTTATCTGGAGGTCGAGACTTTACGAGGCGTGCAATTATTCCAGAGAAAAGAATCAGGACCAGGCGCTTCAAACTGGCTTTTGCAACGACCCGGTCAGAATATTGACCAGGAGTCTCCATGCTTTGGACACAACTGTACTCAAAGTAAGAAAGGCTCAATAGTTTCTCTTATCCTTCTGAGACCGGACACCGAAGTATAGCTATGAGTCCGAGTCTTCAGGAGCTAAGGCCATGCGTAAATATCTGCTTATGTTTCTGCTTTTCACAGCTTCAAACGCTATGGCTCAGACGAGACGGATCGTCACCTATATCGATGATGTTCAGGAGGATAGAAAATCGACTCGCTGGACCCTTACCGAATGGCTACGTATCAAAGAACGTATGAAACTTATGGATGTCTGGCTGGCGATGTTCTCGAAGCCCACTGCAAAGTTCGCCCCGGAGCTCTCTTTTACCTATTATAAAGGCCTGGGGGACAGCAGCTTTGAGCTGGGCAGTGAAGCGGCATTCGCAAGCGATAAAATTCGGACCCGGGGTCTGGAAAAATTTGAAGAGGCCCGCATGCAGTTCTGGTTCACGAACCTGGTATCCGCCTCGACCGGCTTGCGCACCCTGGCTATCGATCTTGGGCTTGAGGGTCGAATCCACAACCGCTTTATGATCGATGGTGCGCCAATCGTCGATCCTCTGCAGGGGACCTGGCGGCCTGGCACCGAAAAACTTCAGCAAGCTGGCCTTAATTTAAGGCTTTTTGGTGCTAATTCCCAGGATTCGACCCTTGTCGCAAAAATTGGCAAATTTGATAGGGACAATGGCTTTGTTGATCGCAAACAGCAGGCTGGCCAGTACTGGGGGGGTGAGATTGGACTGTATGTTCTGAGTATTTTAGGTGCAGAAGCGAACTACTACCAGTATCTGGACGGCAAGGCCAGAGTCGGTGATAGCGTCGACTATTTCGGCTTTCTGGAGTTTTACAATGTGCGCGTTGGCTATGGGCAGTCGCAGCAATCCTGGAACTGGCAGAGCGATTTAAATCACATGAAGTCCACTGAAATCGATCGCTTTGTGATGGCGCGGTTCTACTTTTAAAAGAGACAGTGCTTTTACTTTGACCTGGTGAGTTAAACCGGATAGCTTTACTCTAAATACCCTAAATTTAGAGGGAGCCGCTATGGTTCAGCTAAGCACTCCATCGTTGCTGGTCGCGCTACCTGGTATGACGGACCCACATTTCTCACGGTCCGTGCTTCTCCTTGTACAGCATGGCCGCGATGGAGCCATGGGCTATGTTATCAACCGACCCCTGCCTTCCTCCCTACGGGATGCCAGCTTTCAAAACCGATATAAAATACCGAGTCACATTCCGGTATGGATGGGTGGGCCTATGGCCACCAACAACGGCGTCGTGCTTCATAATGAAGGGCGCGATGCCAGTTCAAGCTTTTCTTTCGGCAGTCTGCGCATAAGTGTATCCGAAGAGGCCAACGATGGGCTAATCGATTCGGCCGAAGAGGACTTGCTGCAGGATCAGCCGCGTCGGGGCCATCAACCCTATCGTTTTATCCTTGGCCAATCGTCGTGGGCTCCCAAGCAACTCGAGGCTGAACTTAAGGTCGGCCTGTGGATTCAACGCCCTATGGACGACAAATTGGTATTTTCCACAGCCTGGCAGGAGATCTGGTCTTTGGCCTTTGATGATCTTGGCATTCACCCCCTTGATATCAAGGCCAGCGTGCAAAACTATTTAAACTGATTGGTGCAGCTCGAGGTCCTTAGTCAAAATAAGATCTTTTGATCCCTTATTTCTTTATGATATGAGTGACTTCTCTTACCAACACCCACAAAAAGGCTTGTCTGGTCAGGGGAATAACATATCTATAGTTCCTGTGGCTTTGCCCCTTTCGGTAAAGTCCTTTCAAAGACAAGCCTAACGAGGACTTATGAGAATCTCGAACCCTCATCTTAGACCCGGTCAAAAACAAGTTATCATCGTCGGAGGAGGCTTTGGTGGGATCAATGCAGCCAAAGAATTCGCAGGCCGCACGGATATTCAAGTCCTCCTCGTCGATCAAAGAAACTACCACCTCTTTCAGCCCCTGCTCTATCAGGTGGCGACCGCAGGTCTTAATCCCTCTGATATAGCTGTGCCCATTCGCGGGCTTTTCACCAAGGCGAAAAATATCAGTGTTCACCTGGGACGCGTCGACAGTATTAATCTCGCCGAAAAATATATTAAAGGCGAGCAGGGTGAGGAAATTGAATATGACTACCTGATCCTGGCCTGTGGGGTAAGACATAGTTATTTTGGCAAGCAGCAATGGGAGTATTACGCTCCTGGGCTCAAGACCATCGAGCAGGCTGTGGAAATGCGTCGCCGCATTCTGTCAGCCTTTGAAATAGCCGAAAATGAACCCGATCACAAAAAGCAAAAGGCTCTTCTGACCTTTGTGATCGTCGGGGCGGGGCCTACGGGTGTGGAACTTGCCGGGGCTATTGCCGGCATCAGCCGAGACGTGCTGGTGAGTGATTTCCGGCGCATTGATCCCGCGAGTGCGCGCGTTATTCTCATTGAGGCCGGACCGCGGGCTTTGACGATGTTTTCAGAAGATCTCTCGGCGCGCGCGGCGCTTGACCTCAAGGACCTTGGGGTTGAACTCATGACTGGGGTGAAGGTTGATCACATCGATAAAGAAGGGGTGACCTTTGGCGAGCAAAGGATCAAGTCGCCCAACGTGTTCTGGGCGGCCGGTGTCGAAGCCGATCCTGTCACCAAGTCTTTGGGCGTACCGCTCGACAATGCCGGACGCGTCGTGATCGGTCCGGATCTCTGTATTCCCGGCTTTCCAAACTGCTACGTAATAGGTGACCTCGCTCACCTCGAAATCGATGGCAAACTCTTGCCTGGACTTGCGCAGGCGGCGATTCAAACCGGCAAGTTTGCAGCCCGCAATATCACTCTTGATATCAAGGGTCAAGCCCGCAAACACTTTAAGTATAATGACAAAGGTCAGATGGCGACGATCGGCAAAAACAAAGCCGTTCTTCAGCTGAATAAAATCAAGATGACCGGTTACATTGCCTGGCTGGCCTGGTTACTTGTGCATCTACTGTTCCTGGTCGGATTCAAAAATAAACTTATGGTGCTCTTCGAATGGATTTGGAGCAATCTCTTTTCGAAGCGGGGAGCCCGGCTTATCACGCAGAGAGAATGGCGCTTTGGGCGGGATCCCCTCAATCCCGCAGTCTTGGCCAGCGTGCCTAAGGTAGCTCCTAAGCTACCCCATAAAGCTGAAGTCTAATTCCTTATTGCGATTGGACATTTCGCGCCACTTTTGGTCAGAAAACCAAAAAGTTGATCTTTTGACAAAAGATGACTCAATGATACGAGTCCAGGGTCGGTAGCGGCTAAGCAGCAAAGGCCTTACCGGGCTTGCAAGCCTTTACCGACTTCCTCGCCAGCTCAAGATTCCTGAATGTTGATCCGATGAGAAATCGGTTTCCACCAGCTTGGGTTTAATATGAAAAATTTGGCTATGCATCGATTGTCTATTCGTCTCCGGGATTGGACCAGGACTCTCATCCTGATCGGGGTCGCATCTGATCTGATGAGCGCATGCAGAGGCTACGCTCCCGATGCAAACCCACCGACAGAAAAATCTCGCACTGCGGCCCGCAATAGTCTGGGTAAGGATTCAAGGGATTCTGCGCCAGCCAAGGCTGCCGAATATTCCGATACGACGGTTCCAATCAAGGCCGCTCCGGTAGTGGCGAACGGAGCTGCCGCGGGGGAAAGCCAAAACGAAAGTGAAAACGAAGCTGTCTCAGTTCCTGCCCCTGTAAATGGCGCGCATACGGACGCGACAGCGCTTGAACCGGGCCAAGTCCTTATGAATGGCCAATACACAGTTAAAAATTATTCGAGCAAAAAGTGTCTGCATGTGCCTGACGCAAAGCGGGAAAATAGCGTGAAAATGGTGCAATTCACCTGCGATAACGCGCCCGAAAATAAATTCACTGTGGATTTTGTCGAACATAAATATTATCGCATCACAAATTTCTCAAATAGCAAATCACTGCAGGTTGCCGATGAAATCGCGCAGGATGAGGCGCTTGTTGAACAATCCGATTATTTGGGACAGATCTATCAGCAATGGTTGCTATTCAAGCAAGAGGACGGGTCTTTTCTCGTCAAGCCGCGCGGCAATCCAAATCTTTGTCTTGATGTCCTCTATGGAAGCGAGGCTGACAACGTCGGCATTCAGCTGTGGCGTGACTGCAGCGGGCCAGGCCAAAGATGGTTGATTACGCCTGTCTACTGATCGTCAGCAATGGCCTTGCCCTCGACCCCTTCGCGCAGGCCAAGGGGTTTTTCTTGTCTAAAAATGGGCAACCAGCGCCTTCAACAGAATAATCGCCGTAAAAGCTGTTCCAACCACTATTGCCAGCGTGATGGCGACCACCCCCAACACAAATAATTTATCGACCGATGTTGCCGAGGGATTCGCCAGGTTTTTTTCAAGAAGAATGCGATTTCTTTCGTTCGATTTCCAGTACGCATCAAAAATATCACCGACCACCGGCACGATCCCGATTACGGATTCAATCAGAATATTGAAGACCATGCGCACCAAGGTAAAACGAGAAACACGCATCTGCATGGCCGCATAGATGATATAGGTTGACACGAGGCTTGTAACGGCATCGCCCACGCCCGGAATGAGGCCGATAATAGGGTCAATTCCTATTCTAAATTTGGTGCCCGGGATTGGAATTGCACTGTCCAGGATATAGCTGAGGCGTCTAATCAACGCGATTTGGGGTGATTCAGGCATAAAACTCAAAGTCCTTATATCGATCGGAGCATCACGTTTCACCGCATCCCGGCGGTTTCTCCAGGATGCACGGTGGCTCATCCCAGCCGCGTGATGCTAACGTATTATAAGCAAATTGGGATAGAAATATTATTGCATTTGATTGGCGACAGTCCGCTCATCAATAATTCGATAAAGTTATTTTTTAGTTTCTGATATTATTCATGAATCCAGAATATTAGTGCAAAATTCAAGACTTTTGCGACAGACTTATTCCAGCGGTCCTGATATGCAGATAGTATGGAAAATATTGTGTCGCAGCCCCAAAATAGAATTTTGCAGTACCTGATAGTAATCGTCGCAGTAAGCGCCATTACTTTAGTTCGTATTGGCCTGTATCCTGTCCTTGGTGATGGTGTACCGCTGATGCTTTATTTGCTTCCTGTTATGCTGTCTGGAATATTATATGGTTTTTGGCCCGGGGTCTTTGCCACCGTACTTTCAAGTGTGGCTGGAGCGATATGGTTTATAAAATCCATGGATGCCAGTAATACCGCCCGGCTTCTGGTGTTTCTATGCGTTGGTATTTTGTGCTCAGTTATCGGCGCGATGACACGAAGCAAAAGTATAAGGATCAAAGAACTCCTGGCCAGATCTCTAGAAGGATCGGAAAGTGAAAGACACTTACGCCTGCAAATCGAAGCCAAGGATCAGGATCGGGCCGAGCTTATCCAGTCCCTTGCTGAAACCAATGCTCAACTCCAAAAAAGTCAATCGAGATTCGAACGAGTTGCTCTCGCCGCCAATGTCGGGATCTGGAGCTGGTCGACCGATTCTAAAATCATGACGACTTCAGAGGCCTGCAACGAACATCTCGGACTGACTCATGTTCCCATGGTCGATGCTAAGGTCCTGCTCAATTGCATTCATAAAGACGATCGGGCTTTGATCTGTGATGCGGTCCAAAAATCCATGGATCACGATCAAAAATTCGATTTGGAGTTCCGCACGGTAATCGGTGGTAAAGGCCAATCCAAATGGATAAGAGCGGCAGGCTGGATCGATCAGAGCCACGACAGTCCCCGCCTTTATGGAATCAGTATTGATATCACCAACCATAAACGCGCCATTGACGAAGGAGCCGCCGCACGCCTCGTTGCTGAACGGGCAAGCGAGGCTAAATCGCGCTTTCTGGCACAGATGTCACATGAGATACGCTCGCCCATGAACGCGATCCTCGGTTTCACTCAGATCCTGATTGAAGACGCTCTTGCCTCAAAGAATGCCAGTCTTGAGGGATTGACCCGTATCAAGGCCAATGGTGATCACCTCATGCATATCATCAATGATATCCTTGATATTTCAAAATTCGAAACAGGGTGCATCACAGTCGAGCGTTCGCGATTTTCCCCGACCAATCTGGTCGAAGAGGTCATTTTTTCCTATAAACATTCCGCCGATATCAAAAATCTGAGTCTCCAATTTTACGCCACGTCCGCAGTACCGGCCGAGATTGTTTCCGATCATTCGCGCCTTCGGCAGATCCTTTTTAATCTGATCGGCAATGCGTTGAAGTTTACCGAATTGGGTTCAGTGATCGTGGACCTTGACTATACTCATGGATTTTTACACTTTAAGATCTCTGACACAGGAGTGGGGCTGACCGAGGAACAAATTCTAAGGCTCTTTCAGCCTTTCGAGCAAGCCGACAGCCGGACTAACCGAAAATTTGGTGGCACGGGTTTAGGTTTAGTGCTTTCTCGCCATCTCGCGCAGGCGCTCGGTGGGGATATGACCCTTTATTCTGGCGGCTGTGGTCAAGGCTGCAGCTTTTCGTTTACGATTGCGACGGGTATGGAAGATGCCCATTATCCATTGAGTTCGGGGTTTCATAACCTGAATAACAGCAAAGTTGATCTTCACGACTTACGGGTGCTGTTAGCCGAGGATTCTCCCGATGGCGCGGCGATTGTTACCCGGCTGCTCACGCGGGCCAAAGCCAGCGTCATGATCGCCAACAGTGGTTTCGAAGTGCTGGAACAGACGCGCCTGCATGATTTCGATATCATTCTCATGGACGTGCAAATGCCGGGTATGGACGGATTGGAAGCCACCCGTATTCTGAGGCGCTCGGGCTATGACAAGCCGATCGTGGCCCTCACCGCTCATGCGTTGCCCGAAGAAAAAGAACGGTCGACACGAGCGGGTTGCAATGCCCATCTCACCAAACCCATTGATAAAAATATTCTGCTCCAAGCAATTCAGCAGCATACCCAAAGCCGTCAGATCCCGAAAAAAATCACCTCATGATTTCTTGCGCTATCGATACCCATAGTGATAGCGAGAAGAAAGAGCGCCCCATTTAAGCCGGGACCCTGACCTTCAGGGACAGATCGATGGGGGATCTTTTTCGGGCTGGTATCCCTAACAACCTGCAAACTTAGTGTTTGCAGGCCGTTCTCAGAGAATTTGTCTGAATGATTTTTCCTTCAGCTGTTGGAAATGCCCAACACGCTAGAATTTTTTTCGACGTTCAATGGATTGGCCTTGGCACGCCAAATCCTTCGGGGCGGGATTCCATAAAAGTTTCATTCCGAGGCATGCCATGAATGCCGCCAAAAGTTGCGGCAATTGCGCCAAGCACTAAAGCGAAAAAGGACAGTAAGGCTGCTCTTGAGATGTTTTTTGCAGTGGCATCACCGATCTCACGAGCTTTTTGCTCAGTGGCGGCTTTGGCTTTTTCAAACTGCTGCTTCGCAACGACCGCCGCGGATTGCCAACGGTCCACTGTTTGCCCTGCCTGCTCTCTTGTCATGTTGCTTCGAGCGACCAAGACATTGATCAAAGAATCTCGATCAACCTGGTTTAAAGTCGCTTCCCCGCGGGAAAAAATGCGATCGATCAAAGCCGACACATCGGTTTCCGAGGCAACTGGATTCTGGGCTGCGTTTTGTGCCGTCTTACCGGCATCTGTAACCGCTGCTCCTGCCTGCTGCTGCAATTTTTCGGGCTGCAGGTCTGGGTTATTCGTTTGGCGAAGGAGGGTCACAGCTTCGTTCTTAATCGTGCCCAGGTTGATACCGTTTTGGCGAAACTGCTCCTGTGCAAATTCACCCAGATCCGGAGCAACTTTAGCAACTCCCTGCGAAACGGCGGAAGCGCCTGATTTAACCATGCCGGCCATCCCGCTAAGCGCGCTGCTCAACAGCGAGTTAATGAAGTAAAAGGCAATGAGGGCAGTGAATGCCCAAGTCAGGACTCCATGGAGCGAAGACTCAAGGCGACGGTTCATGCCGGCTAAACGTCCAGCGACCCAGCCTCCTCCATAAAGAGAAATAATGGTAGTGACAGCAAACCAGATTCCGGTGCCGGTTCCCAGCCCAGACATAGGGTTTTGTTGCTGCAGGGGATCAATAGTGCTGGCCCCTATCCCAAGTCCAAGTAGACTGAGGAGCAGCTGGACGGCCAAGGCCACAACCACTCCGCCTAAAACTGCAGGCCAGGAAATTCGTTTTATGATCGAAATAGGTCGTTCCATTTCCAAATTGTGTGTCTCTGCCATGTTCATTCTCCTAAAGGTTGATCTCTCAATCGCTATTTGCTGGCAACTCAAATGCAATAAGCGGCCCAAACTGCAGCAAATAGCGAGAATATGTAAAGGCCTCCAGGATCTTGATTTTCAGGAAAAAACCCCAAAAAATGGCGCTTGGGCCTTAGATTTTTAATTCTTTACATATTTGCCATAAAGCGGCAGGCTTCAAACCCCCACTTGACCTCGTCTAAACGTTCTGATTTGCTAGCAGTCATGATCATTCAATGTTTAAGATTGAGGAGTTTGGAAGATGAAAAAGGGATTGCGCTGTCTATCGTGGAGTCTTTGGAGTGCGGCGATTTTAGCTTCGGGGCAAATGGCGTGTTCCCACGGAGCTGCGGATACCAACAGGGGATCCGCCGAAATCAGTGGCAGCGATAAAAAAATCGATGCCAACACGGCTTCTAAAGCGAAAGAAAAAGAATATTCTGTGACTGGGACAATACGTACAGCCACTGAAAATGGCACGGACAAGGTCAAAACCAAAGGCAAAAAAGCCATAAAAAGAACCCAGGCCGCTGCCGATCATACCGCTGCCGTCGTCCGTGGCGACGCTCCGGCGGAAGGTAGTGACGAAGAATATTTAGCAGATGTTGATGCAGCCATGGGTGATCAAACGAGTCCCAGCGCACAAAAAGGGGATGAGGCTTTGGACGCGGCGACATCAACTGCAATCAACTCGGAAGCTGATAATTCTCGGGTCAATCGGCTCCATGACGGTGAAGCGGGAGTCTCGGCCTTTGAACAGGGCGACAGCACATC
Source organism: uncultured Oligoflexus sp. (assembly GCA_964236955.1). Taxonomy (GTDB): domain Bacteria; phylum Bdellovibrionota_B; class Oligoflexia; order Oligoflexales; family Oligoflexaceae; genus Oligoflexus. The sequence continues at coordinate 29,001 of CAXSGP010000026.1, forward strand.
CGATATTGAAATCACTCGCAAGATTCGTCGCAGCATCGTCAATAACAAGGCGCTTTCTATTTATGCTCACAACGTAAAAATCATCACACGCGATGGCCGTGTCATCCTCAAAGGACCGGTTCGTTCGGAAGATGAGCGTAAGATTGTCGAGGACTCGGCGATAACCGTTGCCGGAGCGGATCATGTGACGAGCGGTCTTGAAGTGAAGGCAAAGTAATAATCAGTTTATAAACACCAGGCCTTTTAACCCAAGGTCTCAATCAAGGCCTTATATCTCACAATATAAGGCCTTATCAGGCCTTCAACTCTTTGCCAATAAAAGCGAGCGAACGGTCAAGGGTCTCTGAAAGTAAGGGATCAATGATTTTGCCTGTTCCGTCAAACTTCGTAAAAGCGCCGCTGACGATGAAACCCGCGGCCTCCATGATACGACCGCCCGACATGACCCGGATGACTTCATGCAGGGCTGCCTCGGCATAACGGGGATTCATGGCCGATGGCGTCACGTGGATCAGAGCCGTCGGCTTGTTGTCCCACTCGCCACTGCCGACTATCCAATCCAAAGCATTCTTTAGAATTCCGGGCAGGCCATGGACATATTCAGGGCTGGCGATGATGATAGCCGCAGCATCTTTGATCGAATCGCGTAGTGCCTCCACTGACGCGTGATGAGAGGAGTCATCAGGATTAAAGGGCGGAATCTCGCCAAGGCGGTCAAAGATTACAAGGGTCGCTGTTTTCAGGCGTTTTTGAGCCTCTCTGAGTATGGCCATGTTAAAAGATCGTTCGCGGAGACTGCCACACAAAGCTAAGACCTTCATCATCGCTCGCCTTTCCCTGGTTCAAATACTTAAAAACTTAAATACTTATAGACTTTTTTTAGTGGGTAAATAACGTATTTCAAAAAGGAAAGTGCCTAAGGGTAACACAGCCGCGAGCAGGCTGAGTAACCAAATCTTTTTCGACCAATGGTTTTCAAGGGCCAGATAATTGGCTGCTGCGATGTAGAGGATAAAGAGCATTCCATGAGCCATACCCACGGCCTTCACTGCTTCCGGGTGACCAAAAATGTATTTTAGTGGCATGGCTATGAGGATAAGAATGAGAAAAGAGGAGCCTTCAAGGCGTCCGACCCAGCGAAAAGCGTTCATCATGCACGGCCTCATTATTTAGGATAGAACCAGTTAATTAAGTTCTGAATCTACTTTTTAATCGCAAAGGTCGCCGAAGCTCAAGAGCTATCCCCCGACCGACGGCATAAAATATGCAATGATCCTTCCGAAGGCTTTTCTCATATCTTATGATGTCATTTAGCCTTGCATAGATTTGATAGGCCTATGACTTGGCAGAAGGACATTTAATGCCTGAAATATTATGGGCTTTTAGGGATGTTGATCTCAAGATATCCATTGCCTCGCTCTAAAGACCTGTTTAAAGCTAGGTCTGCCGAAAAAAGATGAAGCGCGTCGCCGATCCCCATCGATCAGGAAGGTTAACATGAAACTTCAATTTCCAGAGATTATCAAACAGGCTGAAAAGCAGATTTTCGATGGCTGGATCACCGAGCAACTTGCAGCGTCCACTATGCGTCGCGACCTGATTTCCGAGCATGAACTTCGTGAGCAATCGACAAGTTTTCTCGACGCTTTAGGCACAGCGATTCGAGGCGATTTTACCACCGACATCACAAGGCCCATATGGAAAGAATCCAGGGAAATACTCGAAGGCATCACCCGCTCACGTGCCCGCCTTGGATTCTCTCCGACCGAGACGGCAACATTTGTGTTCTCGCTCAAAAGCGTGGTCTATCATCAACTCGTCAGGAAGCTCCCGCCCGAAGCTGTCGCCGAAGAAATCTGGTCGATCACCGAATTGTTGGACAAACTCGGACTTTTCACCACGGAATCCTATCAAAAAAGTCGGGAGGAAGTGATTCGGCGTCAGCAAACCGATATGCTGGAGCTTTCCACCCCGGTGATTGAACTGGCCGAAGGCATCATCGCGCTGCCTCTTATCGGCACTCTCGACAGCAATCGTGCCCAGACAGTGATGGAAGTTCTGCTGGAAAGCATTGTTTCCTCTAACGCTGATATCGCCATCATCGATATCACCGGCGTGCCGACGGTTGATACTCTCGTAGCGCAACATTTGATGAAAACGGTGGCCGCGGCCCGCTTGATGGGCGCCGATTGCCTGATTAGCGGCATTCGCCCCCAGATCGCTCAAACTATCGTCCAACTCGGCATCGACCTAGGCCACGTGCATACCAAGGCCAGTCTCGCTGATGCTTTTAAACTGGCCTTAAAACAGCGCGGGCTGGGAATCGGAAAAATTCAAAGGACGGGTACGGTTTAACATGGAACGTATACCGATTTTAAAATTGGGGCCGATTCTTCTCGTGACGATACAGGTCGATATGCACGATAGGCTTGCCATCGCCCTGCAGGACGATTTAACTCAGAAAATAGTCGAAAAGAAGGCCAGGGGTGTCATGCTCGATATTTCCGCCTTAGATATGGTCGACTCCTTTATAGCCCGAACGATTGCGCATATTGCCTCGATTGGGCGTCTATTGGATTGCTGTACCGTGGTTGTCGGCATGCAGCCCGCCGTCGCGATCACACTCGTTGAATTAGGCCTTACCTTAAACGGAGTCAAGACTGCCCTCGATGTGGAAAAGGGCATTAAATGGCTTGAAAGCAAAGTCGGCTCTGAAATTGACCCTTTGCATGGCAATTTAGATAGGGCTGCCGATGCACATAGTGAAGACTGAAATGCTTTCCATACGCATCGAAAATCATGTGGTGGACGTGAGGCAAAGCGTTCGCAAATGGTCGGCAGCCCTGCAGTTTAGTTTAACTGAACAGACCAAGATGGTGACCGCCGCCAGCGAGATTGCCCGCAACACCTTGGTCTATGGTCGGGGCGGTGATGTGCTGCTGGAAGAACTTAGTGATTCCGGCAGGCGAGGCCTTCGGATGATATTTATCGATCAGGGCCCAGGTATCGCCGATATAGAAAAAGCTCTGACTGATGGCTATACCTCAGGCAGCGGCCTTGGTTTGGGGCTGGGGGGATCAAAACGTTTGGTGCATGATTTTGACATCAGCACGACCCTTGGTGTTGGAACCAGGATAACTCTCACCCGTTGGAAATGATGCATGAGAATGAGCGAACACCTCAGCGTTACAGATCCCAGTGCTATCGGTGAGGTGCGCCGCGTTGCGGTTCGCCTGGCGGGAGCGCTTGGTTTCAATGAAGATTTAAAAGGGCGCGTGGCCATCGTTTCAAATGAACTATCGAGCAATCAGTTAAAGCATGCAAAAGCGGGCGATATTATCATCACCAGCGAGCAGATGGGAGACCACTCCAAACTTGAAATCATTGCTTACGATCAAGGCCCTGGTATGGAGAATGTCAGTCGCTGTATGCAGGATGGCTTTTCGACCAGCGGAACGGCTGGTGGAGGGTTGGGTGCCATTTCCCGGTTGCCTCAAGTCTTTGATATCTATTCGCGCCCTGGTAAAGGCACGGTCATTTATTGCTCGTTTTATGTCAATCTCCCAGAGACTGTCGCGCCCATGGAATGGGGTGGCGTCACTCTCAATTATCCCGGAGAATTCGTTTCTGGTGATGCCTTCGCCTCTTTTGACAGCGAAAACTTTTCCGCAGTGATCGTCGTCGATGGAATTGGCCATGGACTTGAAGCCAATGAGGCCGCTCAGGCTGCGGTCAAGAGCTTTCATGATTGCGTTGATCAATCCACCGCGGAAATTTTACAAAATGTTCACAAAGCGTTGTTTAAAACCCGCGGTGCCGCGGCAGCGATCGCTCGGATTGATTATGTAAAAAACGAACTGAGCTATTCGGCCCTTGGCAATATCACGGGACAGATCGTCAGGGAATCAGGTATTCAGTCCCTTATAAGTCTGGATGGAATCGCAGGACACATCGCCAGGCGGATTCAAACCGTGACTTATCCGTGGTCGAACGATTCGCTTTTGATTATGCACAGCGACGGCATTTCTTCTCGCATGCGTTTGGAAGCGGAAGTTTATCCCGGTATTGCCATGAGAAGGGCAGGACTCATATCGGGACTGATGATGCGTGACGGCAAGCGTGGGCGGGATGATGCCACGGTCATTGTCGGTAGGGCGAATAAGCTAGGATATAGGCATTGATAATTCTCATGCGCTTAGAGCTTCGGGAAGAACCCGACTTAGTCCATTGCCGGCAACGCGCGAGGCAAATCGCGAAATTGTTGGAAATGGATTCTCTCCAGCAAACTCAATTCTCGACCGCCGTTTCCGAGATTGCAAGGAATGCCTTGCGTTATGCCGGAAGCGCTAAGGTAAATTTCAGTCTCCGGAACGAAATGCCCTTGAAGCTGGAAGTCAAAATTAAAGATCAGGGTCCTGGTATACCCGATATCGCAGCGGCTGTCGCTTCGCCTCAGGGCATGGGCCTTAAAGGCGCTCATCGCCTGATGGATGATTGCGCTATCGAAAGTAGCGCAGGTGCAGGGACAGCAGTGACCCTCGTCAAAATAATCAATCGCGTCGCTCCCCTTACAGCTGCGGAAAGCGCGACTCTCATCGATAAGCTTTTGCTTATGAGGCCTTCCGACGCGATGTCGGAGGTCAGGCTGCAGAATTCCGAACTTCTCTTATCCCTCGAAGAAGCCAAAAAGCAGCAGGAGGTGGCACTTGGGTACCAGAGGCAGCTTGAGGCGCTTAATAAAGAACTTGCGGACACCAATCGTGGTGTGATCGCCCTTAATATAGAACTTGAGGATCAGGCGAAAAGGGTTAAAGACGCCAGCGAGGTCAAAGCCCGCTTTCTTTCGCACGTAACCCATGAGTTTCGAACGCCGGTGAACAGTATGCTGTCGATGAGCCGCATTCTTCTCACAAGTGCCAGTCCTCTGGATGCTGACCAAAAAAAGCAGATTAGCTTTATTCGGCAGGCCGCAGAGGGTCTCTCGGAGATGGTCAATGATCTTCTCGATACCGTAAAAGCGGACGCCGGTCGCATGACGGTTATGAATTCTCACATCCAACTGTCTGAGATATTTGATACTCTTCGCGCGATGTTTCGTCCCCTCATACCTACTGACCGCAGAATTGAACTTGTTATCGAAGACAATGAAAATATCCCAACTTTTATCTCGGATGAAACAAAAATATCGCAGATTCTTAGGAATTTTATCTCAAATTCCCTGAAATTTACGGAGGATGGGCAAATTCATGTCCAGGCCGGGGTGGACTCCGGCGGCCTGCTCAGAATCACCGTTCATGACACAGGCATTGGAATTGCCGATGAACATCAAGGTATGATCTTTGAGGAGTTCATGCAGGTACAGGGTCCGCACCAGAGACTGGGTAAAGGCACGGGCTTGGGATTGCCCTTGGCGAGGAAACTGGCTCGGCTCCTTGATGGCGAGGTTCATGTAGCGAGCAGTCTCGGCAAGGGATCCTCCTTTTCATTGACACTGCCCTTACGGGTCGATGAGGGATGTGTTGATCCGGCTCCAAATGCCAGGCGAATTCTGATGATAGATGATGATCCTGCGCAGCATTATATTTTGCAAAACGCCGTAAATGGTTTTCAGTGTGATACAGCTTATGCTTTGAACGGTCGGGAAGGTCTAGGTCTTGCGGCTTCATTTCTTCCTGATTTGATCGTACTCGATGTCCGTATGCCTGGTATGGATGGATTTGAGGTCCTGGGGCAGTTAAAAGAAAACCCATTAACACAATCCATACCGGTGCTGTTGAATAGTACCATTCAACATTCTATGGACGAATTCCCGGAGCTTGGCAAAAGGCCGGCAGCTATTTTGATGAAAGGCTTTTACAGTCGGGACGCCATGCTACGGCAAATTAGAAAGCTCCTTCAATTGGCAGATCGGAAAGAAAATTTATGAAAGATAATTTCGTTTCTGCTGGTTCTCATGTCTCTCCGACTACGGGATCGCCCTGTATTCTTGTTGTCGATGATGAGGAAGCGACCCGCTATGCTCAGGTCTGGGCTCTCGAGCGGGCCAATTTCAAAGTTTTAGAGGCCGCTACAGGTCAAAAGTGTCTTGAACTCCTGGCCCAAGCTCCCGATCTGATCGTCCTCGATGTGCTCCTTCCTGATATCTCAGGATTTGAGCTGTGCCGCATAATCAAGGGCAATCCAGCGACGGCTTCGATACCCATCCTGCATATGTCAGCCTGTTATCTGACTTCGGCGGATAAAACCCAGGGCCTGGAACTCGGTGCCGATGCTTATCTCATCCATCCTGTGGAAGCCCCTGAACTCCTTGCCACGGTCAGGGCATTGCTGCGGGTGCGGGAATCGGAAGGTCGGGCTAACGTAGCTGCACGCCTTTGGCAGTCTACCTTCGATGCCATTCAGGACGGCGTGTGTTTGCTCAATAATGAGGGGGTTATCCTGAGCGGCAATCGAGCCCTGCTGGAAATCGTCACGCCTTGGGAACCAGGCACTCGCCTCAATCAGTTGATTCCCTCTATTCCGGCGGGGATTGAAGATTCGAAACCACAGGATATTGGTATTGGCGAGCGTTGGTACAGCCTCGAGATGAATCCGGTCGAGACAGGAGGCCGCGTCTGCACATTGCGGGATGTGACCGAACGACGGTTGGCTGAAACGGAAATTCTCAACGCCAAAAAAATGGCGGAAGCTGCGAACCAATCCAAATCTATGTTTTTGGCGAACATGAGTCATGAGATACGGACTCCCCTGGGAGCGATGCTCGGGTTTGCCGGGCTCTTGAAAGAAAACGGTCTTTCGAAAGAGGAAAGACTGCAATTTCTCGATACCATTGTCAGAAATGGCCTCAATCTCACCCTGCTTATCGATGACATTCTTGATCTTTCCAAGGTTGAGGCGGAAAAGATGGAATTCGCGCAGATTCCCGTCGATATCTATGCACTGCTGGAGGAGGTTAAAGTTTCCATTGGCGTCCTGGCTTCGGCGAAAGATGTCCTGCTCAGTTCGCATTGGGGAGAATCGACCCCGCACGTGGTTTTATCTGACCCGGCCCGTATCAGGCAGATCCTGACCAATATCATAGGCAACGCCGTAAAGTTTACGGCCCATGGCAAGGTCGAGGTGAAGGTCGGGCAGGAAGATGATTTTATTCATTTCGAAGTTATAGATACCGGGCGCGGTATCGCCATGGATAACGTCGACATCTTATTTCAGCCTTTCTCGCAAGGCGATAGCTCCACGACTCGGCGTTTTGGTGGCACGGGATTGGGACTCGTCCTCTCTAAGCAGCTGGCGAAGGGGCTCGGCGGTGACGTAGTACTTTTCAACAGCGAGCTCGGCAAGGGCAGTAATTTTCGAATCACAATTCGCGCCTATCGGTCGATGTTAGAAGTCAAGGGCAGCGTAAAGCTGGATGCTGGTGCCAATGACCTTTCGTGGTTAAAGATATTAATTGCTGACGACTCGGCTGATAACCGCCTCCTATTGAGGCGAATCCTGAAGCGCCAGGGCATTGACGCTTCGGTTGTGGAAAACGGACTGGAGGCGGTGCGGTTTGCCAACGAATTTGATATGATTTTGATGGACATACAGATGCCTATACTCGATGGCTATTATGCAACCGCCCGACTGCGTGCCAACGGATACGAGGGGCCCATTATCGCCCTGACGGCGCATGCCATGAAGGAGGAACGCGATCGTTGCCTGGCAATAGGCTGCAGTGAATATTTGACGAAGCCTATCGATGTTCCGCAGCTGATTCATGCCATAGCCCATCATGCGCGGGGTCTGAAACCTAGCCCTCGGCAGCCCTATTTGAATGAAAGCGGAGATCGCCCCATTCCGAATTGATACCTGCTTCTAGGCTCCAGGGTGGAAAAGGGGACATGGACTTCTGCTTCTGCTGCTCGCGTTTCTGAGTTGCTTTTCACAAAATTTTTCTCAAGCCCTTCCTCAAGGCATGGTCTCTACGGATAGAAATAGAGCTTCTCTCGAGGCCATCCTAATTTGAGTTGCTGCCAAGACCTTGGCCCTTGAATCCTTAGGGACTGCATCAAAACCTCTGTCTCTTGCCTTGTGGTTACGACAAATTCCCTTAATAAAGACAGGGCAATCGACCTGCCAAAAACACCGAACCGGTTCCGAGCCTTTTTTTTCAGGCCATCCACTTAGGGACCGGCCCACTGAAATCGTGTTTACAAAATCGAAAACAGAAGATTTTTGATATTGAAAGGAGCGTCGAGAATTCGCCAAAATTTGTATTTCCAAGCCCATCAATGAACAAAAAGGACCTCGTATCCCATTGATATGAAATAATATTTTGGCTTAGACATGGTCGTAATTAAGTGAAGGTTTTTACCTTCGGACAAGCATTTCCCTCTTTCGCGTTGGCACCGTGTTGTGACATCTTTCATGTGAGCCCGAAGAGCCCTAAGAGAGCTTCGGGAAGGTTGGATGCTTTGCGGATCTCCACGAAGAGTGCGAAAGCAAGGGTGAAAGACCCGAGCACTGAGTGGAATCTCTTTGATACTAAAGCCGCTTTTCAAATGTGTTTAGCGATCGGGCTTTGTATCAGACATTAAAATTCTTGCCTAAAAATTTTTGGAGAGAACCTGTGAAATTTAAACACGCATCGATTCTAACAGCTTTTCTGTCCATCGCAGCAGCTTGTAGTACAACTCCTGCCGTAGAGAACTTTCCAGTCGACGCGAACCCAACTGACGAAGTCAAAAAGCTGGAAACCGATTTGGATAAAGCCGTCATCAACCAAGTCGACGTGCTTGCTCCCAAGAATTATGGCGATGCCCGTGATGCTTGGAAAGGTGCTAAAAAGCATCTTGAAGGTAAAGATAACGCAAAAGATGTCCTGGCTGAAGTTGCTGAAGGCCGTGCCTATTTAAAACGTGCGGAAGAATTTGCGAAAGTCGGTACTGCAAACTTGGGTGACGTGGTGGCGGCTCGCCAGTTGGCCCTGAAAGAAAGCGCCAAAGACAACTTTGGTACAGAATTTCGTAAAGCCGACAATGAATTGAAAGAAGTCACTGAAGATATTGAAAAGAATAAATTGGAATCCGCTGCCAAAAAACGCACTGAGCTCCAAGGTCAATATCTTGACCTCGAACTTCGCGGTATACGCCGTAAAGCCCTTGCTCAGGCCGAAGGCATTGTAAAAGACGCCGAACGCAAGGATGCTGAAAAATGGGCACCCCGTACACTGGCTGTTGCTCAAAAAAGCATCAAAGATGCCGATGCTTATATCATCGCTAATCGTCATGATGAAGCTCAAATCAAGGTTTTGTCTGACAAGGCGTTGGCTGATGCGCAACACGTAGTTCAGGTCACTGGTTCGGCTAAATCCGGCGAGAAAACCACTTCAGAGGAAGCCGCTCTTCGCATGGAGGCAGCGAACCAGGCAGTCACTGCCAAACAAGCCGAGCTCGCAAACACCGAAGCTAAATTGAGTCAAACGGCTGCGGCAGCGTCCAGTGCCGAGGGCGCTTTGGCTGCTAAGCAAGCAACGGAACAAAAGTACGAGCATGCTCGCTCTTTGTTCGCCAAGAATGAAGCAGAGGTCTATCGTCAAGGCAATGCGATCGTTATCCGTCTTCGCAATCTGGAATTCGATTCAGCCAAGGCTGACCTGAAGGGCTCAAATTTCCCGATCCTTGCTAAAGTGCAAAGCGTAATAGCTGAGTTTCCAGCAAGCCAAGTCACTGTCGAAGGTCATACGGATTCAAAAGGTGGCAAAGCCATTAACGAAAAAGTGTCTCAAGCCCGTGCCGAGGCCGTTAAGTCTTACTTTGAATCGAACGCTAAGGCTGAAGGCGCTAAGTATTCAGCAGTCGGCTACGGCTTCCAAAAGCCCCTGGCTACCAATAAGACGGAAACAGGTCGCGCTCAAAACCGTCGCGTTGACATCGTAATTCAACCTCAAAACATGTAATCTTCAATAAAATACCCGTGACTTTCGAGTCACGGGTATTTTTTCGTCCGAAATTTTAAAGCAAAGAAGCGTATTAATAAGGCGATGGAAGCTTTGAGACCCTCGACGAGTCTGCTTTTCTTCTTCACTTTCTCTTTCTCTTTCTCTTTCTCCTTGTCTATTGGCAAGCTTCTAAATCGACGATAAGATCCACCCGATTTTTATCCAGTGACATTTCGACCGCAACACTGTCCTGTGGCCTCTTTACGTAAAGAAGCAGATCAAGTCCCATAATTTTAGCTTGCCCGCACTTTATTTCTGAAAGTAGCTTTCTTGTTTCCAAAGCATCAGTATCGATATGAAATGCCTTCTTCACGTTGGTAAAGGCCTCGGCCTGGTCGTAATTTACGATAGTCGTGCCCAGCGTATCCATACCAAGAGTCAGCTGAGCCATGGTTTTCATATCGGTCTGCATAGGTTTACTTAGGTTAAATGCCGAATCCGCTTCAATGCTTACAATTTTTTTGCCAGGCAGGGGATTAAGCGCAACGCGTATCGCGCAATCCCTGGCAAATTCCAGATTGGTCTGGCCCTGGTCTTTAGGGACTGGACTTTCCAGTTTTAAATTTTTGACCATAAAACGCAGACGGTGACGATTCAGAAATGGCGGAATTGGAGGTGTGGCATCGAGCGTGACGTTGCCGTCCCTTTCATCAAGCTGTCCATGACAGCCCGACCCTAGCGCGCTCCAGTCATAGATGAACTCGTGACTCCGCTTTGCTTTAAGATTTTCACTGCGATCGATCGCATATAGGGGCAGAGAGCTAATCACGACAACGCTCAGGCAATAAAATCTCATAACTTCAACCCTTATGAACAAAGCGGGCACCCTTGGCCAAGTCAAGGGTGCCTAAAATAGTATTCAAATGTTCAGCTTGGAGGGCAAGGTACCCATCCTGCTTTTGCTCGGAATGTCACGTTTTGGCCTTGAACGGAGAGAGCGGCACTACCGCCATTTGGAAATACCTGGCCAGTGGCTGAAAGAGTCGATTGGAAGAGTCCATTGCGATTCGGATTTCCACTGCAGAAGTGTGAAGGAGGAGCAAAGACTAGGAAATCGTTGGTAGAGGATAATTCCTCAGACGTACTGAACCAATCGGTTCCCTCGGCATAGGTTCTTGATACCTCAGGAAGATCGTATCCAAAAAATCGACTGCTCGCCCCAATTTTAAGGCGGCTGCCATTTTTAGATTTGGTCCCACTGTAGGTAAGTTCTTGCTTCAATTCAGCGAGGTAAAATCCAGCTGCGATTTTTGCTGAAGCACTAAGGCGGCAAAAGCGAGTCGATGACGAAGGTGCCGTTAATTCAAATCCAAATTTGTCAAAAATCCAGGCGATTTCATCACCTCCGGGAGTGATGATTACCGTCGAAGAACCTGCAGGGCAGCCGTTACCAGCAGCTGTTGCATTTGACCATTGTGTGGTTTGTTGCGCATGCAGCGCAGTGGTTTGCAGGGCGAAGATGGCAACTGATGTCATAAGCAAATTTCTTAACATGGTACTCTCCATTATTTTGGGAAATCCTATGATTTGGCTAAGAGCAAGAGGCGGACCATTGCAAGGAGTAGCGAAGGCAAATTCATTGGATGCAGGGATAGGCGCTGGAGAAATGGAAAATTATTTTTGAAACCTTTTCGAAAAAAAGGAAAGGATGAGTAGGAATCCCTTGTTTTGCTGCGATTTTCAGCGAGAATGCGTAGTTAAACGTAGCCTCTTTCTCTGTAAATTAAGCTCCAAAATGTATGTAAGGTATCAAGATGTTCAAAGACTGGATTGGTTTGGAAGAAGATTGGCAAGTATTATGTTCGTATATTTATGAAGCGAAGGTATAAAGAGGAAGGGATTATGCAGAAGGGCTTATAAAAGCGGTGGATTTTCATCATTCATCGAACTGCGTGGGACATTCCTTTTGCTGGGACAAGCTTTCTAAGATTGCACCTTTGCAAAAGACTCCTGGAAAAAACCTCAGCCGGGGTGACTATGGTTAATGGGGCTTAGGGAGGATTGGCGACCTTGATCCAGTGAGATTCGATGCCAAACAGCAGCGGATTCAACCGCTTTCAATCAATCTCATGCCGGTAAATTATCCCTCGGTATCGTTTCAAAAAGATAGTTGAACTTAGAGACAAGCCCAGCCAAGGATTGAGAAGGGGACGAAGAAATCAAAAACATTGCGCGTCGCGATTATCATTAGGTTCAAAGCAGCCACAGGGAAAGCTGCGTAGACAGTTATTAAAAAGCACCGGTCTTTAAACAAGTGCTTTATTTTTATAGGGAATCGACTCGGTATTTAAAGCAGCTTCCTTTCAGAAGAACAAAGCGCCATTCGAGAGATCCTGCGCCGGAGCTTCCTCTTTTTTCGCTTCGCCTTCGGGCTTGCCCTTCGACAGTGCCCCGTTCATCGTGAATTCGACACTGAAGTTACAGTCATTGCTCGACATTGGAATGGCAATGACAGGACTTGAGCCTGGGTGGGATACTTCATGATTCTCGCCGACGATAACCTGTGGCAAACCAATATTTACATAGTAGTCGATCTTCGCCAGATTGATTTTGATCTTGCCGCTAATCTGATTACACATCTCCCCAGCCAAATCACGTATCAATTCGTCAGTAAAATCCGGCTGGTTTTCGCCGAAGATACTGGCGGCCAGTCGTCTGAGAAAGTTGATGTTACAGGAGAAGGCCACGGAGCCCATGGATTTGCCTTGGCTCAAGGGAATAAGGGCCGAAAAAAAGCCTTTCCCGGCACGTCCGGACTTAATGTAGGGCTTGCCAAGCACGAGGCCGTCACCCAGGTAGAAGAAAACCACCCCCTGCATCGCCGCCGTTACGCCGCGAACAATATTAGCATCATAGGACACCGAGGTTTTGGCCTTTGCTGCCGGAAGCGGAGCCATGCACTTTTCTTTGAGTTTTTTTACGACGCTCGCGCCATCGAAGGGTTTAAGAATAACACTTGCGACCCCGATGCTGGTGATACGCTTGAGATTCTCGCTATCGAGATTACCCGACATGATGAAAAATTTTGCTTTTTTGCTCAATGGTTGGGCCTTGGCATGGCCTATAAACTCCAGGCCGCCCATGCGTGGCATACTCAGGTCGGTTAGGACCGCATCAAATTTCTCAGTGCTCATAATTCTCAGAGCATGCGAGCCATCGGAGGCAACGAATACTTTCCATCCGTCTTTTTGAAAGAATTCCGCAAGAATTACAAGAATATCCCTTTCGTCATCGACGATTAGAATTCGGAGCGCTGGGGGCTTGACGGGTTTTAGTTGTACGTGAGTCAAAGGTGACACTCCCGAGCAATTATTTTCAACACACCATTGGCTTTTGACAACTGGTAAACTTATGTTTGCTAAATCAAGGTCAGTATTGGGTCTTCGACAAGATCACTTGCAAGAGCCTTCCTTAGATCTAGAATTTGATCATCGTAATGTTAAAATTCTACACCTTTATCTTAGCGGTCGCTAGGCCTTGCCAAATTAGGAAAGGAGCGTCCAGAATGCAATCAAATCCAGGACATTTTGATAACGGTTCGAAAAGAATGAACTTGTTGCCGATTCTTTCCTACTGGCGCTTATCCTTCCGAACTTGAAATAAGATATGCTGAAGCTATCCAATCAAGGAGGTTTTCTTATGTCGCCGTCGAATCAAGATATCCTTGCCAAGCCCTATATTCCTATCGATACCGACTTTGTCGACAATATCGAACTCTATTCCACCTGCCATCTTCATGTGCAGGTGGATTACAAAGACCGGGATGGGACCTTAAGGGCGTTACGGGGCTTCATAGCCGAGGTTTATACCAACCATGAGCACGAAGAATACATGAAGATGGTGGATGGACGATGTTTGCGACTGGATCAGCTGGTACAGGTCGAGCCGATCCATAAGTCAGCGGTAACCGACAGGGATGAAGCGATAGACTTGGCGATAAAGCTGGATATCAGGGACAGTAAATTCTTTCCGAATGGGGTTTCCAAATAAAGGCCCATTTTTTGGAAAATGGCTAAGGACCAAAAAAAAGAACCACGATGTCAGACATCGTGGTTTACTTGAGCTGGAGCAATTATTTAACCGAAGGCTTTTTGTCGGTTTTCATAGAGTTAATGTATTCATCGATTTCGACTTCCGCGCGGTCTTTTGCGAGGCCGTATCGCTCTTGCAGTTTACCGACAAAGCGATCTTTTTTGCCAGCGATCAGTTCAACATCGTCATCAGTGATTTTTGCCCATTTTTCGCGAACACTGCCTTTAAGATCTTTCCACTGGCCTTCGATTTGATCCCAATTCATATCTGGTCTCCCTTTGCACTCAGCATTGAGTGACTTACCTTATACAATTTTCGTGCCATTATCTTATATCAATAATTTCATAGTATTGAGAAATTTGACCCGAATAAGATACAGGGGGGAGTCGTGACTTTGCTACAGGGCCCAGGGTGTGGTTATTTTTTGAAGGTGAGCGAATGAAAAAAGCGACAGTCAACTGTAGCTAGGACGTATCTTACCCAGTGAAGGATTGCCTCCCTAAAATCAAAATCAAAGCCAGCGTGCCTTACACGCTTTGGTCTGGAACTTGCTTTATATCCCTGGTGAAGTATTTAAATCCAGTGAGGAGGACATCATGTCTAATAATATTAAATTTGCAGCCTGTTTTATGACTTTTATGATCGCTCAACTAGTTTCGGCTCAACCGAGCAGGTCCTGCACGAGTCACGAACACTTTGTGGAATCAGTGGAGCGCTGCATCGATATAAGCTCCGAAGATGTCATAGTCCTTGGCACCCTAAAGGTCGAGGTCGCTAAAGACGGTGCTCAAAAGGTTTATCTTCATGATGATGCTAAAGGTAATATGGAACTCGTTCTTACCCCCTCCCTGGTAACAGCAATAGAAGAATCACCTGCCGATTCCTTCGAAGTCGAGGGTTTTTTGGCCAATGGTGAATTAGTGGTTAAAAATCTGAGGCCTATTGAATAGGATGCTCGATTGGATTGATGGAGCCCGGCAACGCTGCTGGTCTACCATCAAACCCTTACTCATAAGGCCTTCTCTGCCTCCACACCCAGATTAAACCCAGCAGCATGCTGAGGGGGGCTAAGCCCACATGTAACAAAGCCAGGTTGCGTTTGAGGTGAAGGAGTTGAGCTTCGGTGGCTTCTTTGAGCAAGCGTCTTTGTCTTCTCATCTTAGCTTCCTCTTCCCTCAAGTCCTGAACCTTTTGCTTTTGATCTTTACTAACGACCTGATTGGATTCGCTGGTTTGACCTTCCCATTGAGTGAGCTTTTCATGAATCTCACCCAGTCGGGTCGCGAGCGCTGAATCTTGATCCTGGTACCGTTCCGCTGAATTTTTTTGGATGTCGATGATTTTTTGTAGGGTTCGATCGACATGAATCCGACTGCGAATCGCGATCAAATCCTGATGGCCGTTAATAAATTCCAAAGCATTCAGAATAAAACTTATATTATCGCCGTGCTGTTTATAGACCATCTGGCCCAGGGATTGAATTTTATCCACCGTAAAGGAATCGCTTAAAAAATCCACGTCCCCGACCACAACGATGGAACCCTCCTGATCAGCCTCAGCCTTATAGCCAAAAGGTGAGCCTTGAGGCGCTTCTTTAAACGTAGATTTCCATTTGCCCTTGATCAGTCCCGCGAGGATACGCCTTGTGTCATCAGGCTTGAGTTCTTCAGCCATCTGTTGGGGCGTCATATATTCAGTTAGATCGGTCCTCACCAATCCGCTCGATCGTCCTGTCGTAATCAAAGGCCAGAATCTATAGGGTCTATCCTTTTTCAACTCAAACCAACCGGCCTCCAAAAAGTTGACTTTTTGCAGGCTTTTGCTGATCGGGAGCGCAGGATTCATCTCAGCAGCCCCAAGGTTAAGCTGAAAGGGATCATCATAGTTCATCTGGGCAATCTGAACACGCGTCGCCCGCGTGGTATCACCCACCAAGGTGTCAACATGAAAAATAAGGCCGAAGGGCTCAAGAAAATGACTAAGCTGACTAGCAAAATTCGGCAGCTGATTTGCGTTCGGATAGTTGATTTCATAGCGGCAGAAGGCATCAAGAAAGACGATGAGCTTGCCGCCCCGCATTAAAAATTGATCGATGGCATAGAGCGTCTTGGTGTCGACGATACGCGGGTGGACAAGGATGATCGTCTGCAGATTTTCAGGAACCGATTCGGCCTGAATGGGAACATTGACAACCTGATAGAGTCCGCGCAAAGCAGAGACGAAGGCCCAATCGTTTCCCAAACCTGCATTTTCGCCGAACTCCTCCCCAACGAGCGGGAGGGCCGACATGATGCCGAGACTCGGTTTGGCGGCCTGAGTCAGCCGCACTATGCTTTCGGTCAACTCATATTCAAGCTGCGCCTCGGTCTGCACATTAAAGAGAGGAATTGAGAGATTGTGATCACCCTGCCGAAGGGCGAGTCCAAGGTAGGCGTTTTGTCCTTCCGCTCCCACAATCATGTGCATACCTGCAATGCGGGCCTGGACCTCCTCTTCAGAATCCTGAGCCGGATCAATCAGATGCAAGCGAAATTTCTTGGGTGCCGTCGCCGCGTATTCCCTCAAAAGCTCTTCAATTCTTTGCCCGTAATTTTTGAGCGCGGGAGGAATGGTGCCGTGCGTGAAATAGAGGTCAGCATGGACGGGGCGCTCGAGCTTTTCGATGATGACTTTGGTGCCGCTAGAGAGAGTGTAAAGATTTTCTTCCGTGAGGTCTAAGCGAAGATGAAGGTCACGCGCGAGCAGGACCAGCAGGAGTATTCCCGTACTGGTGGAGAGGTAGGCGAAGATCGTCGTTCGATCCGGGCGGCGCTGCTTGCGCTTATTATAAAGAATGCTTTGATTTAAAAAGAGGCATAGCAGCGTCCACGCGAGAAAATAGAGCAGATCCCGAAGGTCGATGACCCCCCGAAAAGCGGCTATGAGATGATGGGGAACTCCAAGTGGACTCAGGCGGTCGCTCCAGGTCAGAGGCAGAAAACTCGGAATGGAGTCAAACAAAAGGTGGCTGCCCAGCCCCACAAAAACCAGGTTGGCACTGGCCGCAAGCACATAAGCTGCCAGGACGTGAGGGGCCATGGCCGAGGCCAGCGATCCCACGGCTACCTGTAAGGCACACAAAGCCGCCAGGGCTATATAACCAGCGGTGATCGCCCCCCAGTCGGGAGCCCCGAGATAGGCAAGGGTAAAACTTAAGGGAAAGGTCGATAGAAGGGCGACGAGAGCAAAACTCCAGGCCAGGGCGAAGCGGGCCAGAACCACCGACCATAGGGGGAGAGGGAAACTAAAAAACCATGGCAATGCATCCAAGGTCTTGGACTTCGCCCATTGCGTCATCGTCAGCAGGGGAATGAACAGGCTGCCAAGTACGGGAATGCAGAGGAAGAGGGGGAGGAGAGTCGCGTGGGCAGTATCGTAAAACTTGCTCGAGCCGAGAGTGATGGCATTGGCGATGAAGAGATGAGCCGCCAGGATCCAGTAGGTCATGGGCTGGCGTAGGAGAATGCGGCCTTCATGGAGATAGAGTATCCAGGCTTTCTTTATCGTTACCACGGGTGTCCTTCCACAGCTCGGCCAGGGTTTGCATCAGCGGAGCGATGCCGAGAAACTTTTGATCGATCACGAGCGAACCATGGTCCAATACCAGGATTCTTTCGATCCAAGCCGGCAGACATTCTATCGTGTTGGTAGCCAGGATCATGCTGCTTTTGGCGAATTTTCTGCCCAAGATATCGATTGTACTATGCAACTCCTTAGGATCCAAACCTTGGAAGGGATCATCGAGAAAAATTAATTCCGGATCATGAAGGGTTGCCAGAGCCATGAGTACCCGCATCTTCTGCCCGTAGTGCAATTCCTGTATACAGTGGGAAAGTTCTTTTTTGAGCAACCATTTCTCCGCCAAATCCTCGGCCACCCCGGTGGGAAAGGGCATTCCCCGCATAACGGCAAAAAGTCTGAATGTCTCCTCGACCTTCCATTCCCCATTGAGCGTCGGATGCGAAGGCACATAACCGAAGTGCCGGCGAGCTTCCTGGGCATCATAACGAAGATCGCTGTTGCGTATTTTGATCGTCCCTTGATGGGGGAGAATATAGCCGGCAAGGATCTGCAGGAGCATGCTCTTACCGGAGTTATGGAGGCCGACGACAGCAACTTTTTCGCCTTCCTCCACAGTTAGATTGAAATTTTCAATGGCCACGCTGCCACGGGGAGCGTGATAGAGTCGGGTGACCTCGAGCATAGCATATCCCCTTAAGCGGCAGAGCCCTCAGGCTGGCACGAGGGCGCGTTTCTTTTGCTGCCACTTAATCGTATTAAAAATGGCGGTAAAGCTCAAGCCCAGGGCCAGGCCGATCCAAAGACCCAGCAGACCTTTGTTCCAGGCAAAACAAAGAGTGAGGCCTACCGGCAGACCGATTCCATAATGGGCCGCGAGATTGGTGTATAATGCGGTTTTCGTATCACCCAAACCCCGAAGAGCACCGGCCGCCGCGACCTGCACCCCATCAAACACCTGAAATAGGGCACAAAGAAAGATGATGCCACTGGCGATCCTGACGATCTCATGATCCGCAGTAAACAGGCCCAAGAGGACTTGAGGGAAGAGAAAGAGCACCATCGCCGACAGACTCATAAATAAAAAGGCAAAGACTATACCCTGGCTTCCAGCAGCAAAGGCTGCCGCTTCGTGCCCGCGACCCTTATGAAATCCAACCCGAACGGCGATGGCTGACGATAGCCCCACAGGAAACATAAAGGCAAAGGAAGCGATATTGAGCACAATATGATGGGTTGCAAGCGTCTGCGCACCCAGGTGGGTGACCATGATCGTGGTAAAGCTGAACGCGAAAATTTCCAAAAGGATTTGCATACTGGCAGGTAAGCCCAGTCGAAAGAGCTTTCGATCCATCTCCCTATCGCTGCGCATCAGCAAACGTAACCCATGCCGCCACGGCCTCGGAGTCGTGCGCCGCCAGTAATAAATAGAGATTCCGACTGCGGCCACCAGCGTGAAAAGGCGGCAGACCGTGGTGGCCAGAGCCGCCCCTTGAGCCCCATGGGCATCAAAGCCCCAGCGTCCGCTGACGAAGGCGAGATTTGCGATCCAGTTCACGAGATTGGCCAGAATAACGGTGAGGGTGAAGGGAAAGGCAATCTCGAAGGCTTGCCAGTAGCGGGCAAAGGCACCATAGATCATAAGCGGCCAGAGACTGTAGCCTAGGGTCCTGAGAAAGGGTTCAGCGGCTTGAATCACGTCGTCAGGGGCACCGGTGATCCAGAGATTTTTGCTAAGGAAAAAAATGAGCGGAGTAAAGATAAGTGAGAAGAGAAAGCCCATCCTCAAGGCCGATCCTAGGCATCGATCGGCGTCCTCGAGCCGGCCCGAGCCGTGGGCTCCTGCGACGATCGGATCCATGCCATGCTGCAGACCAAAGCCTATCATCACAATCATCCAGAAAATAGAATTGCCGGCAGCCACACCCGCGAGTTGGAGTGAAGAATAGTGCCCGACCATAATAGTGTCGACGATGCCCATGGTCATGGCACCGACTTGGGACAGGATGACAGGAATAGCCAGACGCAGGAGCTGGCGGGCTTCGGAACGGGAAAACTGCATCATACGTCTTTCTAAGCAATGGGCAAAGATAGGGCATCTATCAAACGGTCGAAGATTTATAAGACCTTTTCGATAGCCTTGGCGAGGTCCGCAAAAGTTTCAAGTATAAAATCCGGCTGAGGGCTCTCACTGTTGAAAGGATCGAGAGGGGCGTTTTTAGCCACGTTGCCCTGCGGACTGAATTGGAGCAGAAGCTCTTTGGACTCGGGACGAATCACCGTTCCGTAGCGCGCCCAGCCCGTGTGGACTCCGAGACGCTTGCCAAGCGCCACATCCTTACGAAGGTTATCGCCGACCCAGAGGACATCGCCGAGGTGCGGCTCCATCTCGTAGTCCATGAGAACTGTCTTGAGGCCTTTGGTTCCAGGCTTTTCATAGTCGTCGGGCAGAATGCGTATCCGGCCCTCAAATCCAAACTTGGATTTTTGTAAATGCTTCATCAGAATTTCTTTATCGACTTTGACTTCCTGGGTCTTGTCATCGATGGGGATATTTGGATCGGGAAGTCCATAAACAGCCGAGAAAAAGCGCAGAAGACCAAGTTTATTGAGTTTCCACATCGCGACATAACGCGGGGCATCGGTCAGGGCTATGATAGGGACGTCCGGAAAACGTTCGCGTACGATCTCCAAAGTGGAAATCACATCATCGTAAGGTTTCAAAGTGGTTTCGGCCGTGGTGTTGAAGGCTTGACGTCCGGTTTCAACCGCTTCCCTGAGAAGTCTCATAACGTCGTGCTGATAATATTCCAGTACCGAAGGAAGCTGTTGAATGAGGAAGGGATATTCGATCGATCCTTCCCTTTCAAAAACGACCCGTGCTTCTTCAAAGAGAATGCGGCGATCGATTCCAGTCACAAGTGTGACCCGGTCCATGAGGGCACACATGCAGGCCACATAATATTCGACCCAGTTGAAAACTGTATTGTCGATGTCCAGGACTATGAGTTTGTGTGGCTTTTCCATGACTTACGCTCCTCGGCATAGAGACTCGGCCTGTAATAGCACAATCGCGGGATTAGCCAAAAAGAAATTGCAGTCTTTACCTGGACTTTAAGTCTTTATCTAGGCCAATGCAGTTTAATAAAAGCGTCTGGCAATCCCAGTTCTTTCGCATAGGCGATGTCTATGCCTATGAGACGTAAGGAGAGAAAGTGTTTCACCCACTCGTCCCCTTCCAGAATCAATTTTTTCCATGAATCGTCGGCGACGACTTCACCTTCCTTAATCAAAATGACGCGTTCGGCAAAACGAATGGCAATCTCCACCGATGAGGTGGAAACAAGACCGGCACTTTCCTTGGTTTCTCCGCCAAGCTCATGGATCATATTGAGGATGATGGTTGACGTCACCGGATCGAGGCCGGAGGTCGGTTCGTCGAAAATGGATATCACAGGGCTGGTTGCCAACGCTCTGGCAATGCCTATACGGCGCTTCATACCCCCCGACAGTTCATGGGGAAACATCTTGCGGGTCCGCTCGAGCTTGACAATTCCAAGAAGCTGATCGATTTTCTCCGACATTTCCTTCTTGGACATCTTCGTCATGTTTTCCATGGCGAAGGAGATGTTTTCCTCGACAGTCATAAAATCAAAAAGCGCACCTTGCTGGAACGCCATACCCACTCTTTGCAAAGTGACAATTTTTTCCGATTCGCTGCTTTTGACCATATCGCGGCCCAAAAGTTCTACTTTTCCGTGGTCTGGAGCTGTTAAACCAAGGAGTATCTTGAGAATAGTGGACTTGCCGCAACCCCCCGGACCGAGCAGACTCACCCTTTCACCCGAAGCTATTTTAAAGCTAATGTTTTTCAAGATGGGCGTATTATCGTATGATTTCGAAACGGCATC
>CAXSGP010000027.1:0-50215 GCA_964236955.1 uncultured Oligoflexus sp.
TTTCCCAGACTCTTTGGTTTTAGTGGCTGTTTTCTTTTTAGTAGCCATAAATTATCTCAATCTCCAAACGTTTGAGTGTGTTAAAACGGCGAAGCTCATGCGCGCAAAGTTTGAAATCGTGTGGGCTGCACGTTAATCTTTAGTTATAGATATGGCTTGCCAAAATTGCAAGAAAGCAGTGCGTTGCAGAAGCATCCACGTCGTGAATAGACCTGGTTTTCCTGCGGGGCGTGTCATAATGTGGGAGGCTGCTTCGTTAGCGTAGCCAAGATGCAGACTTATTCCTTACGAGTCTACTCTTATCACAAGCCCAAAGCCCTTACTTTTATAGAAAATCAGCGACCAAGCTCAGGATATCGGCCGTTTCGCCGGGTTGTCTAGGTGGATAAGTTCCTTCTTAATGCGACTGATAGCTAGAAGAATTTCCATTTCCTCATCACCACTGCATTGCGCCAACTTCTTTTTGAGCTTCGCCGCGGTTTCGTCCAGCTGTCTTTTTCGAATGACTCGCATGAGCTTTTCCAGCTGGCGTGGTCGGAATTCGGTTGCATAGGCACCTTGAGTTTTCTCTAGGCCTAGAATCAAATCCAAGACTTCGGGGTTGGATCCTCCACTCCAGAAAGCTTTATTCTGTTGAGCTGGACTAAGGCCATTGCGCAAGGCCTTGATGATTTCCTGCGCGAATTCCAGCCAAACCTCTTCAAGCTCGAGCTGCGTTTTAAACATAGGCTCGAGTTGATTGATGTCAAGCTCGTCAGGGACGGACCAGTAAAGATGGCCAAACAATTCAAGCTCAGCACCCTTGAGAGCAGTAACCACGCGCGGCAGCGGCAAGTCCTCAACGGCCGGCATCACTCTAGGTGGCGCTTTTTTTGCAGGCGGCTCGCCATTTAAAGCCGCAATCATGCCGTCCGCCGCGATGCCGGTCAATTCGGAAATACGATTCATCAGAAAGTTGCGCTTCATCGTATCTTTTACTGAGTGCAGCCAAGGAATGATCTCCTTACTGACGAGTTCGGGTATGCCCAAATCGTGAGTCTCACGTATTCTCGTTTCAATCGCGAAATCAAGGAGCCCTTTCGCGGTCTGCAACTGGTCACGAAAGGCATCGGCCCCGAATTTTGTGACAAAAGTGTCGGGATCATCTCCCGCCGGCAGGACGACCACCTTGCATTCGGCCTGAGGGACCTCGAGGGCAATATTGACTGTTCGTAAGGTTGCATTCCGGCCGGCCTTATCACCATCAAAAACAAGATAAATCTGCGGCGTCAAGGCCCCGAGGCGGCGCAAATGAGGCAGGGTGAGAGCTGTGCCGAGACAGGCTACCGATGTGGAAATTCCAGCCTGGGAAAGCTGCAGTACATCCATATAACCTTCGCAGACGATCGCCTGACGATCCCGGCGGATCGATTCCTTGGCGCGATGCAATCCATAAAGGACGTGGGACTTATCAAAGAGAGGCGTGTTCATACTATTTTTATATTTCGGCAGGTCATCGCCGAGAGAACGGCCACCAAAGGCTATGATACGACCATGCATATCAGCGATGGGTATCATCAAGCGATTGATGAAAAAATCATAGGCCCGCTGATCATGCTGCGAGGCAAGGGCTACCGAAGCCGCGATCAGATCTTTGACCGCGAAGCCTTTTTTGAGCAGATAATTGACGAGCGCCAAAGGCTCGGGACTGCTTAGGCCAAATCCATATTCTTCGGCAAACTCAGCAGTAAAGCCCCGGCTCGCGACATAGTCACGGGCGGCTGAACTCTGCGGTTTGGCAAGCTGCTCCCGAAAATATAAAGCCGCCTCGGCCGAGATCTTATAGAGCTGAGCCTCGACCAGACGGGCGCTTTTGTCAAAATTGGGTTTTTCCAGTTCAGGAACTTCAAGCCCATACTTTTCGGCGAGATAGCGAAGGGTCTCCATAAAAGATAAACCCTGGGTCTCACGAATGTAGGTGATGGCATCGCCCGTGGCCCGGCAGCCAAAACAGAAGTAATGATCGTCAAAGACAGTAAAGCTGGGCGAACGCTCTTCATGAAATGGGCATAAGCCTGTATGGCGGCCGCCGCGAACCTTAAGTTCGATTTTTTCGCCAATCAGTTCAGGCAGCGAAACTCTTTGAAGGATGCGGTTTTTGGCTTCGTCTACAGACATGGCATTCCTCGTAAAGCGGGGCATGCCATAGCTTATGACTTATTCTGCGATGTTGCCAGGGGATTGGGTGAGAGCTTTTTTCTTTAGGAAGCGACTGGCAACACGGTCCCCGAAACGGCAGAGATTACCAGTATTTGCAAATAAAGAATAGGACGCCAAAGTGGATGCCTCCCTGGTCACGATAAGCGCTACGTAGGGGCTGAGCGAAGTCTTTTGGCAAAGGTTTTTGGGATCGCCTTCGTTGTCCAGCTCAAATTTATCATGGGTCGCTATGATAAATACGCCGGGTTTTAGCTCACTCAAAACATAGCCTTCACCCAGCTTGGATCGAAATTCCTCGGCTAACTGTTTAGATGGGATGGAAGCCTTCTCCTTGTAAAAGCCTACTCCAAAATAAGGAATGATGGATTTCGAATCTCGGTCGAGAAGATAATAGACCTTTAAGGCCTCATAAATGGCGCCAATTTTTCTATTGAAGAAGCAGTAAGAGCTGGGAAGATAGTTGAGGAAACTATCGGTTTTGGCGTCATAAGTGATTTCGCCAAACTCTTTGCTGATAAAGGACTGGGGCCGTTTGCTGGTGTTGGGATAATTGATCGCCCGAAAAAATGCCGGCCTGGCCATGTTTCGCAGGGGCGTATAAATAAAGGGATCATTGCCAAATAAAGTGAACTCGGGCTGAGCGTCCTCAAACATAGTTCCGTAGAGGGGAGCACAGGAGAAGTTGCCGAAGTTTTCGCCCATATATTGAGCTGATGGAATCTCGTCCTCTTCGCTTTCCTTCATTATGCTGATCTCGTTCATACCGACACCAGCAAAAAAGACTTTGTTGTCCTTTATCGCGACAGGAATGGAAAGCTTGGGATCGAAGGAATATTTTTTGTATTCATTGTGGCATTCTTTAAGAGCGGGCTTAAGAAGTTCGGGTTGATTTTTGTAGCCTTGGGTCATCTGGCGCTTACAATCGACCAGAATGGAGGCTGCCGGATAGCGATCGCGGCATCCAGCTATTGCGACGTGTTGCTTTTTTTCGAGTTTGGGAGTTTTTGCATCCCTATATTTCTTAATGACCGCAGCAAGGCAGTCCTGGTAATCTTCGCGCTCTTGACCGACTTTCTGAGGGAGCTGGACCTTCAGTTGGTTTTTTTCGGCCATAGCAATTTGCTGCGGTCCCATGCAAAGGGTCAACACAGGAAAGACAATTTTTATGAATTTTATTTTATGTTTCATAATTCAATAGGTTAAAGAAAAGACCGGAGAATGGAAAGAGCCTTTTTTGCCTAGTCGAAATTATTTTATTTGGAGCGTCCTTTATGGCATCTTTCGATATCGCGAGTGAAGTCGATCTTCAGGAAGTCGACAACGCCGTGAACCAGACCGCAAAAGAAGTGGAAAGCCGTTTTGATTTCCGGGGTGGAAAATCCTCGATTGAACTCGATAAAGCCGAGAAACTGATCAAAATCGTCGCAGACGACGAACTCAAGCTGCGTTCCATCCATCAACTCCTCGAGCAAAAGTTTGTAAAGCGTGGCATCGATCTGCGCTGGCTTGATTATGGCAAGGAAGACACAGCGGGTGGCAACCTCATCAAGCAAAAAGTGACCTTGAAAAATGGCGTCGGCAAAGAAGAAGCCAAAAAGATCAGCAAAGCCATCAAGGACTCGGGATTGAAGGTTCAGGCGGCGATTCAAGACGACCAGGTGCGTGTCACCGCTAAGAAGATCGACGACCTTCAGGCAGTTATTCAACTTCTAAGAGGAACGTCCGACATCGGCATTCCCCTGCAATTTCTTAATATGCGGAGCTAACCCATGGGTTTTAAGTGCGGTATTGTCGGTCTTCCCAACGTCGGCAAATCGACGATTTTCAACGCTTTGACGTCAGCAGGGGCGGCCTCGGCGAACTATCCCTTCTGTACGATTGACCCTAACGTTGGCCGGGTTGATGTTCCCGATCCGCGTCTGCAGACGCTCGACAAGTATGTGAAGGCGCAACGTATCGTCCCCGCGTTTATGGAATTCGTGGACATCGCGGGACTGGTTAAAGGCGCTTCTTCGGGCGAAGGTCTGGGTAACCAGTTCCTCGGTCACATCAAAAGCACCGATGCTATCGCCCACGTGGTTCGTTGTTTCGACGGCGGAGAGATCACGCACGTTGAAGGTAGCATCGATCCCTTGCGTGATATCGAGATTATCAATACCGAGCTGGTCCTTGCGGATATGAGCACCGTGGATAACGCGTATCAGCGATATGCAAAACAGGCGAAAACGGGCAAGAAAGAGCTCGCCCTGATCGCTGCCATGCTCGATGCCCTGAATAGGCAATTAAACGAACTGAAACCTGCTCGGATCTTTCCTCTGAAAGATTTCGTCGGCGATGAACCCCTCGTTCAAAAGGCTTATGACGAACTGCATTTGATCACCGCGAAATCGGTTCTCTACGTGTGTAACGTCGATGAGACGATGGCGGACGGCACGACCGATAACGAGTGGACCCTCAAGGTAAAAGCCTTCGCGAAGGCGGAAGGAGCTCAGTCGGTTGTGATCAGCGGCAAGATCGAAGAGGAATTGAGCCAGCTCGATCCGGCCGATCGGCTTGAGATGATCAAGGACATGGGCATGCAGGAGCCTGGCCTTGACCGTATGATCCGCAAAGGATACGAGCTGCTCGGCTTGATGACTTATTTCACCGCGGGCGAGAAGGAAATACGCGCCTGGACGATTCACAAAGGTGACAAAGCTCCGGCTGCCGCTGGGGTCATTCATTCTGACTTTGAGCGCGGCTTTATCTGCGCTGAAGTTTTCACCATCCCGGATCTTATCAAAGTCGGCGCGCGTGTGAAGTTGAAAGAGCAGGGCATGATTCGTCAGGAAGGTCGCGAGTATCTCGTGAAGGACGGCGATGTCATGGAATTCCGTTTCAACGTATGAAATACCTTTTCCAGCGTGGATCGGGTCCGCTGTCAGCTCCCGCTGATGGCACCCTTTTTCGCTTTGGAAAAGCCCCTGCTTTCTCGCTTGGGCCCTGCTACTCCTGCGACTGGTCAGGGGCCGAACCTACCGTGATCCTGACCCATGGGTCCGCACAGCATTCCATCGCCCTCAGGCAACATCTTGCGTTCACTTACTCGTTTTCTCATGATGCCTGTGGTCTCATCTATTTAGACAAGTGCCTGTGGTTTGAAGCCAGGCCAAAAACCTTTGGGTCGGACGGCATCCTCCTGAGCTTTCAGGGGTGGGATCAGGGGCTCTGGCATGATGGTGTTTATTGCCGGTGGCGTAAGGGGCAAATCAATGATTTGATTTTGCCCGGAGTTTCCTTTCGAGGGGAATGGGGACTTAGCTCTGAACCACTTGCCAATGTCTTTGACTGGTTTGCCGATGAAAAATATTTTGCTCAGAAACAAAGTCTGATTCTTGCTGTGCAGATGGGTTGGGGCGAGCGCATGGCCAGCGGGACGACACTCGAACTTATCGGGGAAAACAGGCAGGAGCTGCTCAGCCTGCTGCTTTTTCGCCTCGCGTTTTTGCAGAACCAATTTTTTCTACTGCCCAAATCCAGCAGCTGGAAAAGACTGGCCCAAAACCTCAATATTACGCCCCTGAACGCTGATGATTCGCGACGGCCTAAGCTGTCGATGGCGATAGAATGGGGTCCTTCAAAGGTGGTTCATGATCTGCTGCAGTGGCAGCTGCGCTTAAGTCCTTTCATTCCGAAGAACCTCTGGTCGGAACTCGAGGAAAAAAGCGTGTGAATAGCAAAAGCCTAGGATTTTTTAAGGAATTCCTCCAATCGTTCCCGATGAAAATTATTCATCCAAAGGGTTTCAAAGAGATCGAGTTCCTTCTGGAGGCGGCTGGGATCGATGCTTTGGCCGTGAAGCATCAGCTTTTGTGCCCGGACTCCGGCGTGGGGAAGGCGTTTGATCTGGGCAACAAAAGTGGCTAGTTCGGTCTCCAAGCCGTCGGAATCAGACACGACTTCATGCACCAGGCCGGATTGCAGGGCCTCTTCGGCTGATAGGTGCTTCGAGCGTAGGAGATAATTCATGGCCTTGGAAACACCGACCAACTGGATAAGCCTTTGTGAGCTTCCGTATGCTGTTGCCAGGCCTAATTCGAGTTGTTTCCAATAAAATCCGGATCGACGGGTCATAAATCGAAAATCGGCAGCCAGGGCAAATTCTATCCCCCCACCGATCACGAGGCCATCAATCAAGGCGACGACGGGGATAGGCAATTCATAGAGGATCTGGCAAACCCCGGCCATGGTTTCTGCGTATTTACGGCCTTCGGCAGGGGAACGAAGGAGAGCGAGTTCCTTGAGGTCGCCGCCGGCAATCCAGATGGGGTCCTTGTCGCCCTTGATACCGGTGGCTTTGATAACCAGAACACGAATCTCAGCAGGATCTTCGTCAGGCAAACTTTGCCGGGCCTCCAGATTTTTTTGCAGCTGCTTGGTTTTTTCCCACAATTCTTGAGCTAAAATAGTTCCAAGGGCATTGCGACGTTCGGGCCGGTTTATTTGCCAGGTGAGAACAGAATCTTTTGTTTTCGTCTGAATAGGCATATTTTCCTTCCCGATTTTAGGCCCGCAATGCTAGATACATTATGGTAAAAGTCTTGCGATTATTCGTTCTTGCAATAACATATAACAATCAAAGAGAATGCGCTACGATGCCGCTGGAGTGAACAGGGGGCGATAGAACAAGAAAACTAAAAGCAAAGTGTAGCAGGTCATTCCTTGCTTTTTTGCTGCTCTCCCAACTCTGTTCCTCATAACGACGGCCTAGTTTGCAATCTCTCGATTGGAAAGAAAGACCTTGAATAATTTCTCCGGGCACCCAGCTCTTGATCGCCATAAATTCCCCAATCTCGTCATCGTGGGCGCAACTGCGAGTGGTAAAACCACTGTTGCCTATCAATTGTCAAAAGTTCTTGGCTTCGGTTTTATCGATATCGATCAGAGAATCGCCGAAAAAGCCGGTCGCAGCATACCCGAAATTTTCGCTCAGGATGGCCCCAACCGCTTTCGGGAAATTGAAAGCGAAATCCTCTCCTCGCTCCACGGCATCCTCAACCATGTAATCGTTGCGGGCGCAGGGGCGATTGAAAGCGACGATAACTGGGCCCATCTCAGCAAGCTTGGACCATCGATTTGGCTGGCAACACCGGTCTCAGAAATCGTCCATCGATTGATTAAGTTCCCTGAAGAACTTGCAAAAAGACCTTTCTTGGCTGAGGCGCTCAGTATCGTCAGTATCCGGGAGCGTGAGGACTTCTTGGTGCAAAGACTCAAGGAGCTTGAAGAGCGGCGAATCAGCAAATATCGACTTGCCGACTATCGTGTCACGGTCGGATTTGCGACTGCGGATACCTGCGCGCAGTTTATTAAACAGCTCCTCATCGAGACCGAACCAAGGTGAAGGCTGTGACAATTTCTCCTGATTTGTGAATCCTTCAAGTCACCCGGCAAGTATTTCCTCATGTATAAAGGAGTAAACTGCCGAAAGATAGTATAGGAAAGCGCATAAGTTCGAGGCTATTAGCTATGCCGAAGAACAGAGCGAGTGGGATCTGATCGAAGGCTGGGCTAAGTGAGTAATTCTACGACGTAGCGCGGAGATTCTGTCTGAATATGCAACGAGTCATGATATCCATCGACAAAAAGAAGCTCCTGGGCACCGTCCGGTTCCTGAGGCAGTTCTCTCCAACCTGGGTACTCGGGATGATGGTCCTCGCCTTTCTTTCGGCGAGCGGTCTGTCCCTGCTCTGTTCTCAGATGTTTCTTAAAAGCGATCATAGAACCAAGATCAGTCAGGCACGCGGCAGCGGCGAAAGTCTCAAAATCGAAAGGCGACCAGCGGACAAATCGGTTCGGACCGCCATTCTAGAGCGCAACATCTTCAATAGCGATGGTAAGGTCGGCGACAGCATTGAAGGTGGACCGGCACGGCCGAAAGCTACGGATAAGGTCTTACGTTCCGATCTGCCGCTGGTCCTGGTCGGGGTGATCTTTTCAGGCGATCCCTACAATGGTATCGCCATGATAGAGGTCGGTCAGAATAAAAAAGTCACAAGCTACATGATAGGCGATAAGATTCAGGACGATGCCGTTCTTTATCAGGTTTGGGATGATCGCATCATTCTGGAGCGAGGCGGCGGTCACGAGTATCTCGAACTTCAGAAGTTTGAAATCGTCTCGTCACGAAGCAAAAAACCCAAGGCGGTCCGTTCCGATTCCAATGGACCCTTGCCGCTGGATAAACTTTCGACCAAACCAGCCGTCAATGGCTTTAAGGAGGAAGGATTTGAACAAAAAGGCAATAGCATCAAACTTACCGAGGAATATAAGCGTAATTTGCTCTCGCCGGAAAACTTGAC
The DNA here is from genome assembly GCA_964236955.1 of uncultured Oligoflexus sp. Lineage (GTDB taxonomy): Bacteria > Bdellovibrionota_B > Oligoflexia > Oligoflexales > Oligoflexaceae > Oligoflexus. The sequence continues at coordinate 8,541 of CAXSGP010000027.1, forward strand.
CAAGGTTCTGCAGGATGCGAAAGCCGAACCAAACGTGGTCGGTGGGCAGCTGCAGGGGTTCCGCTTGACTCGAATTCGTGAAAACTCAGTCTATGAGAAGGCCGGATTTCAAAACGGCGATATCATCGAGGAAATCAATGGAATCCCGCTCCGTGACGCGGGTGGCGCGATCCGCCTGCTCAACCAGTTGCGAAACGAGAAAGAGATCGAAGTGCGTTTGAACAGAAGCGGTCAGGTATCAACCCTGGGTATCCAGGTGCAATAGGGACGGATAAATGCAGATCCTGCCTCTGAAAAGAAAATTTGAGGGTTTAAACCTGGGCATCAAGATCAAGGGCAAAAATCTTGCCTTGTTACTCGATGTGCTTGGCGGCAGTACTATGGTGCTGCTGCTCTCATATTTTGTGGCCTCGATAGCAACCTCGGTCATGCTCCTGTTCTTTGCCAACGTTGGTGGCAAGCACCACGCCGTCAACCCTCAGGAGATCGATCACCCCCGTATCGAGAAGCTTACCAACTACCGGGATTTAAGAAAGGCCGTGCTGGCTAGAAACATATTCAACTCGGAAGGCAAAGTTCCTGACGAACCCGATCCGTCGGAGGGAGTTGGTAATGCCTTCAATCCCAGCGACAAGTGCCAAAAACCAACAGTTAATGTTGAACTTTTGGGGATTATCTCTACAGGAAATGCTGAGACGTCTTTGGCTACGATTCAGGAAAAAGGTTATACTGTAGCAGATGTCTATCGTGCTGGGGAAAAGATAATTAATCAGGAACAGGCGCTTATCTATTCGATCGAGGAGGATAAGGTTGTTCTTAATAATAACGGTGTGAAGGAATGCCTCGAGCTCAACACCGTCAAAGTTTTGGCAACGGCCATCATCAGCAGCGGTACGGCTAACGCCGCGACGCCTCCTCCCAGTTCTTCGGGAGATGGAGATGGTCCAGCCGAACAATGCCCCTCAGGCTCCGCAATTTTGGAATCCAGCTACGTCGAAGAATCGTTGGGTCCTGGATTTAGCAAGATATTAGAGGCCGGTCGCTTAGTACCGTTTCATCGAGACAATGCGATGGTGGGGTTCAAGTTAATCGGCGTTCGGGGTGGCAGCCTCTGGTCGAAAGCAAATTTGGGTAGCGGTGATGTCATTACCGCAGTAAATGGGGTAAGCATGGCCCAGCCTGAAAAAGGTTTCGCCTTATACGAGGCTCTGCAGTCCGAAAAAGGTATCCGCGTCGAATTTCTTAAGGCAGGCAAGACACCCTGCATTCTAAACGTCGAAATTAAGTAGCAGGGAGGCTAGTTTTCCGATGGCAAATGGTCTTACCTGTATCACTTTAGGGGGATTAAGAGTGATCCGCTTACGCCACATATCTGCAGTACTTCTTATGAGTCTGCTCATCCAGCAGCCGGTAGAGGCGCAAGAAGACGTTCCTACGCAAGTTGACGATGGTCCAGGACAGACGGAAGGTCCTGCGGACACGCCGGCTCCTCCCAATGGAACCAACATCGGTAAAATTGCGGCTGGAAAAGGTCCCAAGCCTGGTCCCGAGGGTCCGGGCGGAGCGGATAAAGTTCCCGAAGGTCAGGAATTGGTCAGTATCGACTTTCCAGAGCCGACAGAAATTAAGGATATCATCCGGGCCGTTGCTCTTTGGACCGGTAAAAACGTCATTATTGGTAAAAACGTGTCGGGCAAGATCCAAATGATCTCGCCCCGCAAGGTTACCAAGGAAGAGGCGTACCAAGCTTTCCTTTCCGCTCTGAACGTCGCCGGGTATACGACGGTGGAAACAGGTAAAGTCATCAAAATCGTTGCGACCACGACGGCAGCGAAGGACAACCTGAGCATCTATCAAGGCACCAACTGGGCGCCACGTACCGACAAGCTCATCACGCAGATCGTTCCTTTGCGTTATATCGAAGCGCGTGTTGTGCAGACCACGCTCTCCCAATTGGTGCCAAGCAATTCCATTATTGCTTATCAACCGACCAATACCCTTATCATCAGCGACACGGGTTACCGGGTTCGCCGCGTCCTCAGTATCATCGAGATGCTTGACGTCGCCGGACAGCAGCCAAAAGTCGCTCTCGTTCCCATCCGCTATGGTGATGCAAAGACGATTTCGGCAAAAATCTCCGAGATCATCTCGGCCAGCGAATCGGCCAACCGCGCCGGAGCCGCCGGTGGTGGATCGACCGGGAAAACAGGCTATAAAGTCAGTGTCGATGAGCGTTCAAACTCAGTCGTTATTTTTGGACCGCCACGCACGATTCAGGATGTTAAGGATCTCGTCAAAAAATTCGATTTCCCCATCGATGATCCGGCAAATCAAGCGGCGATACGCGTGCGTTTTCTCGACTATGCCGATGCCAAGAAAATCGCAACCACTCTGTCGTCTCTGGCCTCAGGTCAGGGCGGAGCGGCGAGACGTTCACCAACGGCGCCCATTCGAAGTCTGGGTCAGCCCAATACACGCACTCCCAGAATCGGTGATACGGCGGGCGATCCGTCGCCTGTCGCCGACCTTGGTGACAATGTAAAAATCACTGCGGACGACAGCTCGAACTCGCTTTTGATCACCGGCTCACGATCGGCCTATGAAGCGGTCAACGGCATCATCCGCAAGCTCGACCGAAGGCGTCCCCAAGTCTACGTCGAAGCGGATATTCTCGATGTAAACGTTGCCAATAACTTTAATTTTGGAACCTCGCTCCTCCTCGGCCAAAAATCGGGTCAGACCGTGCAGGCCTATGGTTGGCAAGGTACCAAGGTAGCTCCTATCATCGTCGGTGGTTCCAATCAGAACAATACCGATGCAACCAAACTTGAGGTGGCTAAGGCGCTCGGTACCGATTTCACAATCGGTGTCCTTTCCGGCAAGTCCATCGAGATTCCCGGTATTGGCGCGGTTCGCCCTGCCGGCCTTATCTCGATGCTAAAATCGGATACCAATACCCGCGTTCTGTCATCCCCCCACCTTCTTACCTCCAACAACGAAGTGGCGAAGATCGTCGTCGGTGACACGCTCTTCTATAAATCCGCGGTATCGTCGGCAGCGGTCGGTGGCGGCGCGATCGAAAAAATTGAGAAAGAAAATGCTGATTTAAGTCTAGAAATCAAGCCTAATATTAGTCATGCCGGTAATTACGTGACACTCAAAGTAGATCTTGAGGCCAACGAAGGCCAAATCAACTCCCTTGGCGTGCCGGCGATTAACAAACGCCAAACCTCGCAACTTGTTACCGTGCGAAACGGCCAAACTGTTGTCGTGTCGGGATTGGTCAAGCGCCGTGAAATCGAAGCCTTCGATAAAATTCCCTTGCTTGGCGACATCCCACTTATTGGCTGGCTCTTTAGAAACAGCACGATCAATAAGAACACGACCAGCCTTATGATCTTTCTCACGCCCCATGTCGTGTACGGTGCCAACGATTTGGCTGCTATTTACGACAAAAAGATTGCGGAACGTGATGAGATGATGGCCGCTTCCTTTGGCACCGACTCCGACGACGACTTCGTCAAGGCCTTGCCTTCAAAAGCAGATGGCCAGTACCGGCCCGACGAGATCGACGCTCTCGAAGAAAAAGATCAAGAAGAACTGCGTCGCCAGATGCGCGAGGATCGCGGCATGGGCTCTTCGGCTCCCATGGGCGCCGCGGAAACTATGAAGGAAAAGGACGATCCATCAAAGCCAGGTCATGAAGAGGGAACCACAGTTCCTATGCCTATGAACGGTTTTGAAGATGGCGGAACCTCGAACGGTAATCCTGGTGAGGCCGGTGGTGTCGAAGGCGGTGGTATTCCATCACCTCCCCCCCCTCCCCCTCCCCCGGAACCGGTGGAAATACCTGAGTCGATGGAACAGCCTCAAATGGAATAAGTGAGAAAATACCATTCCCACGTTAGGTAATTAAAGGCATGAGCGATTCGCGTGACAAGAATAAGCATCACCATGACGACAACTTAGCGGAAGATAACAAAACCGGTCTGAGTTGGACTCAATTGCCTTCGATCGACTTCAGGAGCCTTCAGCATAAGACGTTGGGGCAAATCCTGATCGAATCCAAGGCTATTTCCCCGAAACAGCTTGAAGATGCCCTGCGCGAGCAAAACCTCGACGGCAACACTAGAAAGCTTGGGGAAGTACTGGTCGCCAAAGACTACGTGTCTGAGGAGAACATGCTGCGCGCCCTGGCGATGCAGCTGGATCTACCTTATTACGACCGACTTCCACTCAACGACATTGACCCCACGCTGGTCGATAATATTCCCATTCAGTTCTGTCGTGATAACAAGATCCTTCCCATCGCCCGTGACGACTTCAACGTCACGGTGGTAGTGGCCGATCCCCTGAATATTCATCCCCTGGATGATTTGCGGCTTATCCTCTCGACCAATATCAACATGATCGTAAGTGCGCCGGCTATCATCGAAAACGCTATCAATCGCGTCTTCGAACGAGCCAACGACGCATCACAAAAAGTTCTTGATGAATTGAGCGTCGGCGATGTCGGTGACGAAGAGGATCTCGAACAAACGCGCGATCTCCTGGAATCGTCCGACGATGAAAAGCCTATTATTCGCCTGGTAAACAGTCTGCTTGCACGGGCTGTCAAAGAACGTGCGTCAGATATTCACATCGAACCTTCCGAACAGGAAATGCAGGTTCGCTTTCGTATCGACGGCATGCTGCAGGACAAGACTCAGGTCCACCGTCGCCACGCCGGCTCGGTAGCGTCCCGTATCAAGGTCATCGGCAAGCTCGATATCGCTGAAAAGCGTGTGCCGCAGGATGGCCGTATTTCGATCAAGGTTGCCGGCAAGGATATCGATGTTCGACTGTCCGTGATCCCTGTGGCTTTTGGAGAACGCATCGTCATGCGTCTTCTCGATAAGTCCGCCGGAGGCAAACGCCTCGATCAGATGGGTCTTGAAAAGCGCACCTATGAAGCTTTTTCATCTCTCGTTGAACAGAAACACGGTATCGTTTTGGTTACCGGGCCTACGGGTTCTGGTAAATCGACCCTGCTCTACGCAGCCGTGATGCAAATCAACACGAGCGACATCAACATCCTTACCATCGAGGATCCAGTCGAATATCAGGTAGCCGGCGTCGGTCAGATCGAAGTCAAAGATAAAATCGGGATGACCTTTGCGAGTGGCCTGCGAGCCATCCTTCGTCAGGATCCGGACGTCATCATGATCGGAGAAATCCGGGATGCAGAGACCGCAAAGATCGCGGTTCAGGCATCGATCACCGGTCACTTGGTGCTTTCGACCCTGCACACCAACGATACGGCGTCATCAGTTACGCGCTTTCTCGACTTCGGTGTTCAGCCCTTTCAGCTATCGTCGGCGGTCCTTGGCATCGTGGCGACTCGCCTCCTGCGCAAGATCTGTCTCAACTGCCGCGAAGCCTATGAGCCGAGCGACACCGAACTCCACGTTATGGGCGTGTCCCGTACTGAAATGCGTGGCAAACAGATTTACCGCGCAGGGTCTGGCTGTGAACGCTGCTTCGGCATCGGCTACTATGGCCGTTGCGGTGTCTATGAACTCCTAGTCTTTGATGAAGAGATCCGGACCCTCATTTTGCAGACTCAGGATTCAAAAACTATCAAAAAACTGGCGGTGGAAAAGGGCATGGCGACATTGCGCGATTCCGCACTGAATAAGGTCCTTCTTGGCGAAACTTCCTTGGAAGAAGCAGTCCGCAAAACCCAGACGGATGAGCTCGATATCGACATGGGTGCGGTTGCAGAGAAGGGTTGACTAAGCAATGCCTCTTTATTCGTACAAGGGCTACGATGCTAAGTCCGGTGCCAACGTAAAGGGTCGGATTGACGCTGATTCAGAACGCAATGCCCGGCAGACTCTCCGTCAGCGGAATAAAATTATCGTTGCCGAAATTAAGGAGGAAAAGACCAGCGCCAGCAGCGGCGGTCGAAAACCGGGATTCAACCTGTCTTTTCTGGAACAAGGGGTGAGTCTTGACGAACTTTCCAACATGGTTCGGCAGTTTGCTACCCTTCAGGGTGCCCATGTTCCTCTCGATGACAGTTTAAAAGCACTTTCCAATCAGGTCGACAATGAGACCCTTAGGAACGTGCTTTCCTCCGTAAAGGATTCGGTATCAGAGGGTAAATCTCTCGCCGATTCCAGCGCCGCCTTTCCAAAAGTCTTCAACCGCCTCTATGTTAACATGGTCAAAGCCGGTGAATCTTCGGGTAACCTCGCGACGGTTCTCGAACGACTCTCAGGCTTTCTTGAATACCAGGTGGCCGTAAAAGGAAAGATCGTTCAGGCCTTGGTTTATCCATCGGTCATGATTGCCGCCTCACTCGGGGTCGTGGTCTTTCTTCTCGTGGTCATTGTTCCTAAGTTGACCAAGGTCTTTACGTCCATGCGCGTAGAAATTCCGTGGTATACAAAGGCTTTGATTGGATTTTCCACTTTCTTGCAGGGTTATTGGTACATTCCCATCATTCTCATAGTTTTGGGCATGTATTTATTTAGTCGGTGGATGGCAACCGACGCCGGGCGTAAGAAGTTCGACGGTATCCTGCTCAAGGCCCCGGTCATCGGTCCGGTATTTATGATGTTGGCCGTGTCACGGTTTACTAAAACACTTTCGACCCTTTTGGCGTCTGGTGTGCCTATCATTGCAGCACTTGATATTACCAAGAACGTTGTCAACAACCTCATCCTGGCCGAAGTTCTGGAGCAGGCAAAGGTAGAGGTTCAGGAAGGTAACAGTCTGGCCGCCTGTATCGCCAAAAGCGGTGTGTTTCCAAGTCTCGTGACGCACATGATAGCGACCGGTGAAAAGACTGGCGAGCTGACGACGATGCTGTCTCACGTAGCGAAATCCTATGACTCAGAGGTGGAGCGGAAGATCTCGAAAATGATTTCCCTAATCGAGCCTATCATGATGATTTTCCTGATGATTATTGCAGTTACTGTCATCGTTGCGATGGTGCTGCCGATGATGAACATTATGAAGCAGATTAAGTAGGCGGGATCTATCCCAAGGACACTAAGAGTGTTACTCTGCAGTCACGACACGAGTTGTCACAGTTTCTGATTACGAACATATCGCTGGGTTCATGTGGAACTCATCGAACGAGTGGTAAAGACGATCTTAAGGAGTCTCATATGATGGGGAAGAGCATGCTGAATTTGCTATTGAAGCCTTTTGATAAAGACGTTCGTCGCCAGGCCGGTATGACGATTATCGAAATTTTGATCGTGATCGCCCTTATCGGTACGATTATGACTATCATCATGACCAACGTACTTCAAAAGAATGATGAAGCCAGGGTCGACCTTGCCCGCATCGCAGCGGCACAGCTGGAGAATGCCCTACGTCTCTATAAGCTCAATAACAATCGTTATCCTACGACAGAAGAAGGCCTTCAGGCTTTGGTTACAGCCCCCGCATCTGCTAAAAACTGGCGTGGACCCTACACTGAGGCTGATAAACTCAAGGATCCGTGGAGCAATGATTTCAGCTATGAATCGAGCGGCAATAAAGCATTTAAAATTACCTCTCCCGGTCAGGACCAAGAACTTGGAACGGCCGATGATGTCATCTACCCTGCTGAAGCGGCTGGAACTGCCGAAGCGAAATGATGGTCTGCCGCCAGGGTTTTTAATCGGACCCGGCAAATTCTGATTGAGAGTCTGACGTCATACGGCCCTCAACCCCTAGTGTTTTATGGTCGCCGTATAAAGAAGGACAAGGGCCGAAGCCGTCCTAATACTAGGTCTTACTTTATACGGCGATTCTTAATCGGGCCACGCTGAAGTTCGCTGCAATCGATCCAAAGCTTTATCCGGTGATAAGGTGATGAGTCAGCTGATGCTCACGCGAGCATAAGGAGCTTGGGAATCCATGCGACCCAGTCTCAACGATAACGCAATATCAAAAATGCCATCGCCCGTGCAAAAACCCAGCGCGTCGGCAGGCTTTACCCTGATCGAAATTATCCTCGTTATTGCCTTGATGGCGGTCGTCTTTATTCTCGTCGTGCCAAACTTCAATATCGTGCCTTCATCAGAGGCGACGTCTAAGATCAACGGACTCGCCGGCGACATCAGAGCCGCTTACGATATGGCTGTCCTGCATCGCAAACCCTATCGACTGGTGTTTGAATTCAAAACCGCTGACTATTGGCTGGAATCGACTGAGCGCCTGGATTTTCAACTCGGCGACAATCGACTCTCAAGAGACCCTTCGCCGCAGGAAATCAAAGACTCCCTTGCTCAGTTTGAAGAGGATTTCAAGGAATATGTCACCCTTGCCGGCAAAGACGTCGAGGATTCGGAAACCGAGACGACCATCAAGCCGACATCCCCTTTGATTGCGGCCCGGAGCAAGCTAAGGCCTGTCGAATGGCGGGCCACTGAAGATGCCGAATGGACCAAGCGCAGTCTTGGGCCTCATTTTCTTTTACGATCGCTGCAGGCCGAACATCATAAAAACCTCCAGACCTATGAAGAACTCCAAACCGATGGCTACGCTTACCTTTATTTCTTTCCCGAAGGTTATGTGGAAAAAGCCGTAATTTACATCGCGCCTGCCGACGAAGAAGATAAAGCCCGTTGGGATCAGCTCACCTATACCGTGGTGACCAGAGCCTGGGAAGGACTGGCGGAAGTTGAATCCGGTTATAGAGAGGTCGACATAACTCGTGATGAAAAAGCCAAATGATCATTCTGAAAAAAATCCAGTTATAAGGAAACCTCAGGAACTGAGCTTTACCTTGCTTGAGGTTATTATAGCCGTCGGTCTTCTGACTGCAGTGGTTATGCAGGTTGCCGGTGGGCAGGGCAGTTTATTTGAAATTACCGATTATTCAAAACGGGCGACCGAAGCGACCTGGCTTGCCAAACGCCTGATGTCAGAGATGGAATACAATTATATTCAATACGATCTGAAAGACCTGGAGCAAACCGTAAAAGAAGAAGCGTTCGAAGACCTCAAGGAAAAGGATCCTGACGCGGACTATAAATATTCCATCACCGTTGAAGAGTGGAAGCTGCCGCTTATCGATTTTCTCTCCGGCGGTGGTGGTAAATCTGAACAAGAGAAGAACAAGGACAAAGATGAAGGCCGGGCCGAAAGTCCAGTCGCCGGCATCCCGGGTCTCGATGGCATCATCAATCAAATTTTTGAGGGTCATATGATGAAGACTGCCCATGTGGAAGTCTCCTGGCCAGAGGGCGCTCGAAGAAACTCCGTGGCTCTCACCTATCTGCTGACCAACCAGAAGAAGCTCGATGATTATGTTTTGACTAAAGGTGCCGTGTGGGACGCGGTTCGTAAAAAGATGGATCCGGCCGTGAAAGGAGAGAGTGGAAAAATATCGAGCTCGGGAACGCTGCCGTCAGGAGGAACAGCCTCTGGGACGACTCAACCTAATAATGGTACGAGCAGTCCGGGCGCAGGGTCAGTCCCACAAACCAATGTGCCACCGCCACCTTAAGGTCATTGATCAACAAAGGAAACCGCGTGAAGCTTCCGTTCCCATCATCATCAAGCAAGGGCTCAATCCACTCGCCTAGCCGTGAAAGTGGGATGACGCTGCTGGAAATTATATTCTCAGTGACGCTGATGCTGATCATGACGATGGCAACGGCGAGCGTCCTGCGCAACGGCCTCGATATGCGCCTGGAACTTTCGCAGCGATCACGCGTCACGCATCGCATCAATATCGTCATGCAAAGGATTTCCGACGATCTGCAGCATGCCTTTATCATTTCGTCCCAGCAGGTTTTTATAAGGAAAGCCGAGATCAAAACCCTCTTTCGTGTCAAACCCTGGGATAACAGCAGCGAACTCCGCCTGACGACGATGAATCATGTGCCCCATATGGGAGGGACCCATGAATCCGATCAAACCTATGTCGTCTATCGAATCGAAAAGGACAACACTTCCAACCGGCCCCACCTCTATCGAGGCGAGGCATCAACGATCCCCGAAAACCTCGATGACGACCCGCCCCTGAGCGTGCTGGCGCGCAATATCAAGTCGATAAAGATTTCTCCGTGGAGCGGCGAGGCGTGGCGGGAGGAATGGGACAGCAACCGGAGCGATTGGCGCGATACGCTGCCGCGGATGGTGAAGGTTGAGATTGAAGCCTATGCCTATGATCCCCCTGACCCTGATACTCCCATTAGCGAAAACGAACTCACGGTAACGATGCGAACCGTCATCTTTATCCCTCGGGCGGTGCTGACCAAGGAACCCAAAGAAGCTGGCGAAACACCGAAGTATTATTGAGGGAGTAAAGTATGAAAATACAAATCAGATTTTTTCCTAAAGTGAATACTTATCTTGGTTTCCCGACTGGTGAACCGGCGACTGACGGTGACTCCCAAAAAGGCATCGCCATTATCCTCGCTCTTTTTATGATTACCCTGATGACTCTTTTCATGGCCGATATGCAGGTCAATGCCGTGGTTGAAAGTGAGCTTGCTGTTGCCAACCGTGACAATCTCAAAGCCGAATACATCGCAAAATCCGGGGCAAACCTTGCCAATTTTCTCTTGAGCATCGATCTCGCCATCGATTTAACCATGGCTGAAGTGCAGGGATCGGCGGCTACGGTTACCGATGGTCCCGGCGACATGTGGGGCCAGCTTAATGGCTTTCCTATCGGTGGGGATACGGCCGAACTCCTAGGCTCGCTCCAGGAAGGTTTTGATTTAAGCAAGGTCGCTGATTCGAAGGTTCTCGATACCTTTAAGCTCTTTGAAGGCCACTTCGTAATCAACGTCACCGACGAGTCCGCACGCCTGAACATCAACTACTGCGGTATTCGCTCCACGGAGCCTAAATGCAAGGCCGCCTTGAAAGCCCTGCTGAGCTGCCCCGCCGAACGGGAATATCTGGAGCGCAAAAAGCTTAACCCCGGCGAGGTCGTCGGCAATATTGTCGATTGGGTCGATGTCACGTCCGAGGCGGATCCAGAAAGTGGGCACGGCAGCGAGGACGATCCTTATAGCAGTCGCGAGCCGAAGGTCAAACCGAAGAACTCATTTTTTGACAGTATCGACGAGCTCGAGGTGGTCGCCGGTTGGGATCGCGACATGCATAAAATATTTTCCCCCTTTCTGACTGTCTATCCCATGCCTTTGGAAGCGATGCGCGATAATAAAGCCAACTCCAGTTTTCTCATCAACTTCAATACCGCTTCGCGTGAACTGCTCAATTGCCTCTTTCCTAAAGCGACGACCGAATGCGCCGAGAAATCAGCCCTTTACTCAGCCTATCGAGCCGACCAGGAACTGGCGAAAGACAGTCAGAGCATACAGAATACCCTGAAGGAGCAGTTTTGCGCGGACGATGAAAATTCGAAGATATTTACTTATCGATCCGATGTTTATAGGGTAAACGTCACGGGCGAGTCGGGTCTTCAAACCAAGACCCTCGAATATGTGATCGCCCGTCAAAAACCTGACGATCAGGATTTAAAAAATCAATACAAGTCTTCAATGAAGTACCTGTACTGGAAAATGTTATAAAATGGTTAGTAAAGGGTCGGTCTGGCCTACTTGATTCCTAGCCGAGTCAGGTAAGCCTCAGTAATTGCCCAGTAAGAGGAACGGATTCCGCTATATGCAAAAAGTCATTGGTCTCGACATCGGTAGTTATTCGATTAAAGCCATAGAAATTGTTAACACCTTCAAGTCCTATGAAGTGGTCAACTTTTATGAGGTCGTGATTCCCAACCTTGAAAGCGTGCCCCTCGATGCGATCGTTCCCATTTGTATGGAACAGTTGTTTCAGGAGCATAACCTTCAGGCTGACCGGATTCTGACCGCCATGCCGGGTCAGTTCATCTCCTCGCGGGTTATCCCTTTCGCCTTTAATGACCCACGCAAAATTGCGGCCTCGATCGCTATCGAAATCGAGGAATATGTGCCGTTCAACATGGACGACATGATCATCGATCATCAGATCCTTGGCGTGGCCAAGGGCAAGACCATGGCCCTCGCCGTCATGACCCGCAAGGCTTTCCTGCGTAACTTCCTCGACCTGCTTGGTCGTGTGAATATCGATCCCAAACTCGTCGATGTCGACAGTCTGGCTTTCTATAACCTCTCGCCCACTTTAAATATTCCTGACGACGAGTGCTACGCGCTGGTCGATGTCGGAAATGAAAAGACTTCGGTCTGTATCATCAAAGGCGGCGTCCTCCGCATGTTCCGTTCCATCAACCTGGGTGGACGCTACATTACCGATTTCCTGGCAAGGGATCTCGACGTCAACTTTCATGAAGCGCAACGAATCAAACATAGAGTCAGCAGCGTTTTTCATGGCAATTACCGGGGCGAGGACCTTTCTGAATCCGATCGCATGGTCTGCGAGCGCATAACCCTTGCGGCCAACGCCATCGTCAAGGAGCTGGGCCGAACGATCTATGCATTCAAGACCTGGGAAAGCCGTGAACCCATTACCCGCATTATCCTCACCGGTGGTACCTCGCGGCTTCAGAACTTTGAAAAATTTCTCACCGACCAGCTGGAAATTCCGGTCGAGAAGTTCGATGTCTCCCGAACCAGCGTCAGCATTTCGGGAGAACTCATTCGCCGGCAGGAGATCCTGCCGCAAAGTTTGGCGATAGGCCTGCGTGCCGTCAATAATCTTAAAAATCATTCGCAGATCAACCTGCGACGCGGAGAGTTCTCCTACGTTCAGAACTACGAAGTGATCATGAGCGGAGCGGCGAAAGCCTTCAAGGTCATCTCGCTCGTCCTGGCTCTGCTGATGGTGACCTATGTGGTGAAGTATTACTTCTACAACAAACAAATCAACAAAGTTAAAGAGCAATACATCCAGGAATTTACGAGTAACTTCCCGGATCTTAAGAAGAAATATACGGCTCCCGGCATCGCCTTCAAAAAGCTGCGCGCGGATGCCGAGACCAAGTTAAAATCAAGCATTCGCGATAAAAAGACCGCCGTCGATGAATTCAAACTCTCGACCAACGAAAGCGGTGCGGTATCGGTGATGAAGGAAATCTCGCAGGCCATCCCGAAGGAAACGAAAATCGATGTCACCGAATTTGATTTTAAGACGACACTGCCTGGTCAGGGAAAGCTGATACTGCGTGCCGAGACCGATAACTTCGCCTCGCAGTCGGCGATTCTCGAGGCGCTCAACAAGATCAAAATTCTGCAAAACGTGCAGGAGAAGGCTTCGAGTGCCAAGCCCGGTTCCGAAGGCAAGGTCATCGAATTTACCGTTAATGCCGACTACATTCATCCGTCTGCGGAGACAACTCTATGAGTGCGATTCAAGATATAAGAGATCAGATACAATCGCTCGTGTCGCGTGTCATATTTCAGGTACGGCGCAGTCTGTTTGGAATGAACAACGAGCGCATTGACTTTATGATGGACAGTTTCTATAAACTATCCCCCCAGCACCAAACGGGTCTCCTTGCCGGCGTTGCCGGATGCCTGCTGGTGTTCGTGCTGGGAGCTTTCACCGTTTATTTCTCGCGCATCAACGCACTTGAAGATGAGCTGAACAGCAGTTTCGACGCTCTCCAGGAGGTTCGAAACCTCAATACGAGTTATGATCAGGAGCTTAAGCGCTATCAGGAACTCAAAAGCATAGTCGCCAGAAACTCGTCGGAGTTTAAACCAAAGCCTTATTTTGAAAGTAAATCGAATCAGGTCGGCGTGCAGATCCAGGATCTTCGTTCCCAGGATGCGGAGATTGCCGCTGACAGTCCGCTGTCGACTGATTTCCGGTATTCGACAGTTGAATTTCGCCTGCCGAAGGTTTCCCTGCCTCGATTGCTTAAGTTCATCGAGGAAGTCGAGAAAGGCAATCCAAGCCTGAATTTTCACAGCTTGCAGATTCGAACCCGCTACGGCGATCGATTGTTCTTTGAAACCAATGCCAAGGTCGTGGCTTATAAAGTCGGTGGGGGGGCTAACTAAGTGTCAGAAGATGAAGATCTAGTGCCAAGGAAAAATTATCTGGTCTACCTTTGGTATACCGGGCTTTTTATCGTCAGTTTCCTTATATTCTTTCTCTTTACCTTTCCCTATGGTGTGGTGAAGGAAGCGGTTTTGGGAGAAGTCGCGCAGGCGACCGGGCTCAATATCCGTGTCAAAGAAATTGGCCCCTCGTTTCCCATCGGTATCGACGCCGAAGGCCTCAAGCTATCGACTCAAGACGGTGTGGCCCAAGTAGAATATCCCAGCGTGGACGTCACGGTTTCAGTCCTACCCCTCCTGATAGGACGGGTGACCTTCAATCTTGAACTTGTGTCAAAAAATAAAGGTCTTTTGGAAGCTTCCGTGACCTTCGGGCTCTTTCAGCTCATCGCCCGTAAGGATATGGTGCCAAGCTATTTTAGCCTTGAAGCCAAGGACTTCGAACTTGGACCGCTTGCCAATCTAGGACTTCTTGAGAAATCGAAGACGTCCAACGATATGGTCAAGGATTTGATGACCCAAATCGTCTTTGCCGGCAATCTAAGCGGTTCCGCTGAAATCAAACTTGCCTCCAGCGAGCCGATTCAATCGACAGGCAAACTCGATCTGCAGTTGAAAAAAGCCACCTTGGATTTGAATAACCCGAACCTCGTCGTGGCTCGTCAGAATTTTGAGAAGGCTTTGATCAAGGGTAACCTTCAAGGCGGTAAACTGACAATAGACCCGAATTCCGCCTTGAATTCCCAGGAACTCAAGGTGGCGTTCAAGGGTAACAGCGTTTTGCGCAATCCGATTGAAAGTTCCGTTCTTGATTTCGGCATAGGCATCAAACTCGAAGGGACCTTAAAGGACAACTTCGGTTTCATCATGAGTGTCATAGGCGGCAACGAAGTCGGGGTTAATTATGCGATTACCGGTAACATGGGGCGGCCTAATTTTCAAGGCAGTCCCTGATTTTCGTTGATTGGAGGTGAGCGTCGATAATTTCCGCAATGGCCTCCGGCGGTTATCGAGGCTCTGCCTCGAGCTCCGCAAAGGGACAACCCATGTGTCCCTTTGAAAGCCCGCATTAGGACGGGCTTTCGCCCTTTTACCCGCTGATTTTTTTATCGTTCCCGACTTCTGCCTGAACTGATTTGTACTTTTTAGTCATTCCCCAACAAAAGACTCTATTAAATCCTTTCCTATACTGCTTTGCGGAGACAGGGCGTTCGTGTTGAAGGGCCCCCGCTGCTCCCGCTGAACAGACGGAACCCTCTCGTTTCTTTCGGTATCATGGCATCGGATTGACACTGTCTTTAAAGCGCCCGTACAATAGTAATATGTAGAAATAGGATCAAGGTATGGATGAGTATTTCCTCCGGGCCGAAAGATTCTTGAAAGCGATTGCTTCACGAGCCGATCGGGCCCGCGAGGCTTTAGTTCAAGAGGATTGGGAAGGGTACGAGGAGGCCATGAAATGGAAGAACGCAGCCTTTCACCATTTCCGTGCCGCCGACCATATCCTTCAAGAGAAGTATCCTGATTATCTGAAGGATGAGAGCTGGCTCGATCTATGGCACGCCGTGCAAGCCAGCGACAAAGCCCTGGCAGCGCAAATCGAGGTTCACCAGTCGAGTTTAAGCCAGACGTTGATGAAAATTCGGAAGACAAAGGCTGCAGTAGGTCGGTATCACTCCGGCCGCCAAGAAGTATCTGGCTTTGAGGATGGTGTTTGATGGCTGCGAAGAACGGCCTTATTTAGGAGGCAAGTTTCATGGTGGAAGTAGTGGGCGTGAAAACTAAATTAGCTCTGGTTCTAGGTAGCGTACCCAGCGTGGAAGAAGTTGATTACTTCCGTCTGCTTAGCGAGACCTACGCCTTCAACGTGATAGCCTCGGAATCGATCTGTGGCTATCTCGCGCAAACCAGCTATTTTCATCAGCTGACCTGCATCGCCCTTCGCGATCATGACGAAAACCCGACCTTCCTCCCGGGACTGGAAAAGGTTTTAGAACAATTTAGCATTGTCATCGTCAAAGAACGCCTGGGTCTTTACGCCTATCAAGTGCTTAAAGCCAAATGGCGTTTTCAGTTTAAATTACTGGTCTGGGTCGATAACCTCGTGGCCTTTCCCGCCCATGACGTCGATCAAATGCGGACCATAAGAACTGAAGTTACCAACGCTGCCGACAGCTTTCTCGTGCAATCCAATGCGGCCCGCGTCGCCCTTGAACTCGAAGGTGTTGCCTCAAATCGTATCCAGCTCTTTACACCCTGGATTCAAGAGCGAAACGATCGCTCCCCTGCCGGTCGCAGTCTGGCCCGAGGCGCTCTTGGTCTTTCCGAAAGCGATCTCATCATCGCCTATCTGGGCCAGATCGAATGGGAAGAAGGCCTTTCCGACCTTATCGCCGCGAGCAAGCTGCTCATCAATCGTGAGGCTTCCCTCAGGGCAAAACTTCGCATCGTGATCTGCGGCGTAGGAACTTTCTCGACCGACATGCGCGACATCATCAAGGCGATGGGTCTCGAGGATAACGTGGTTTATTACGCTCCCATGCGTGACGCCAACCGGGCGATTCAACAAGCCTGTGACATGGTCTATATTGCGCCTATCGCTTCGCGCGATCGAGTCGAAGGCGACCCCTATCGCATCCTTTCTGCTATGGTCCATGGCATTCCCCTGTTGGCTGCGCGCACACCTTTGGCCGAAGAATATTGCGGCAAACACCGCATCGATTTCTGCCCAGGATCTCCCGTCAGCATCGCCAAAGCCGTGCAGCGTATTCGTTCCATGCCTCACGTCGTGCTAGATATCGTCGCTAAAAACCAACAGGAAGTCGCCTCGCGATTCACAGCTGATAAAGCCCGCGAGAGTCTTCTCAAGGCCATGACGAATTATATTCGCACTGACGTGACTCAAAGTCTTTCCAGCCTCGACATTCGGGTGCTTGAAATCGAGTCTAAAGTTAAAAGTAAGCTTTATCTCGAAGCCGTGGATCTGATCGAGTCCGTCTTCAAAATGGATCAGGTGCCCGTGCATCATCGAGCCAATCTCTATCGACTCATCGGCGATTGTTTTGCCAAACTCGGTGATATCGATGGGGCGAAAGATGCCTATAATCACGGTGCGGAACTCGACCCCTATTCACCCAAAATCTTCATCGGCCTTGGTACGGTTGGGCTCATGAAAGGCAGCAACGACGTGGCCGTTCTCCATCTGCAAAAAGCGGTTAATCTCGCTCCCGACGATGAGATGGCGAACTTTGGCCTTGGCCTTGCCTTTCAAGGCATGGGCGAGCAAAAAGAGGCCGCACGCTGGATCAATAAAGCCCTTGCCATCAATCCCGAAAATACCGCAGCCATTTTTTCCATCGTTCGGATCGCGCATGAGACGACAGGCTATGAAGACGCCATCCGCGCGATCGAATCTTATCTCAAGATCAATCCCAACGATTATAACTTTATCTATACCCTCGGCGGCCTATACTTCAAAACCGGGCAATTTGAAATTTGCGCGCGCTTGATGCAGGTGATTACCGAAGCTGATCCCAAAGATAAACGCGCAGCTGCCCTCGCCAAGCAGGCGACAGCTGAACTGGAGCACAAGGCCTCATCTTCGAATGGTTAATCCTCGTGGACCTGCCTTCGTCTTCGCTGCCGCCTTCGCCCGCTTCTGAGGCTGTTTTTTTAAGAGGTACTCGAGATGCTGAAGAGAATCACCTTAAACGGCAGACGGATTCCCGTCCCTGTCCCCATCCGAGACCTGGTGGAAGCCATTCAGTGGGTGCAAAAGCATCTGCTCCGGCCGGATCATGCGATTACCCGCATCGAGCTCAATGGTGCCGATGTCGATTTCTCAAATGATGGAGAATGCCAAGTCTATCCCCTTCGCCTCGAGGAAGGTTCGGATCTTCGTATCAAGATCGATTCCCCGCACGAGATCTGTCGGCAGACCCTCGATGTCCTCCGCAATCTAAGCAGTGTCGTCGGACGCAATCTAAAGCCTATCGCGGTTCAGTTGTGGGAACATAAGGGCGCGCGCCTGCCGCCGGAAGCTGCGGCAATTTTCGACGATCTAGGCCTGATGCAGGAACTTCTCGACCATATACTCGTCCTCCTCGACAAACGCGTCGACGCCACCAATGTTTGCTCGATTCAGGCCGCCATCCATAAAGCGATTACGGCGATGAACTTTGCCGTTCAAGGCACCGATTGGAAGGCCGTAGCCAAAGTACTGCTGAACCAGGTGGAAGGCCCCGCCCTTGAACTTGCCGGTGAGCTGACGAGCGTGGAAAAGGTTATTTTTGAACTCTTGGCGGATCGAAGCGGAAACAATGAAAGACCCAAGAGGGCTCTTGGATCATCATCGATCGCAGGACGCTAAAATCGGGTTTTTCCAGTCACTGCGATAGAAGACGCGCTATCTGCCGGTCGAGATCATCAGCGAAGTTGGTGAGCCGGCGGGCTAGAACGCTTTTCAGCGGGTCTCCTGGCTCATTCTCAGGTCCTTTGATCTCATCTAACAAAGATCTGTCCCGGTCGGTGACGAGTCGGAGCTCCGGTCTCGCTCGCAAGGGTTTTGAACTGTCATCCATCCTGGACCTCTCCACAGTGAATGGCAAATTCATCCTAAAACTTGCCGCATTCCTACTCCTCGGAAGATCATGGCCCAGATTTAACCAAAAAAAGACCCCAAGTGGGGTCTTCTTTGCAAGTCGCCGGGAATAGACAGCTAAATCTATTATTCGTCGTCTTTTTTGCCGCCTTTTGCCTGCTCTTCACGGAACTTCTTAACGAGTTGCTCCTGAATCGACTGGGGAACGGGACGGTAAGCTGCGAATTCCATTGAGAATGTCGCTTTACCTTGGGTCTTGGAACGCAGGTCGGTCGAGTAACCGAACATCTCGCTCAATGGGACTTCAGCGATAATAACTGCGTATTCATCCCGAATGTCGGAACCAAGCAGCATACCACGACGTGAGGAAAGGTCGCCTTGAACAGGACCCTGAAACTCCATAGGAGTCTCTGCTTCAACACGCATGATAGGCTCGAGGATAACTGGCTTAGACTCAAGGAAGGCCTGTTTGAACGCCATCCGGGCGGCAACCTTAAACGCCATCTCCGACGAGTCGACGGCGTGGAAGGTACCGTCTTTCAATTCGAACTTGGTATTGATCACTTTGAAACCGCCCAAAGGACCTCTGTCGAGGACTTCGCGATAACCCTTTTCAACACCGGGGATGTATTCACGGGGAATCGAGCCACCGACGGTGCCGTTGACGAATTCATGAGAATCTTCATCACTCTTAGGCGCGTCGTTTACCGAAAGGGTACCCACAACATGGCCGTACTGGCCTGAACCACCGGTTTGCTTCTTATGCTTGTAATCAAAGTCTGCTGATTGAGTGGGAGCTTCGCGATAGTTAACCTTCGGCTGACCGACGATCACGTTCGCTTTGTATTCGCGGCGCATCCGTTCAACGTAAATTTCAAGGTGCAGCTCCCCCATTCCGGCGATACGGGTTTCGTTCGATTCCTTATCCACCGAAACGCGAAAGGTCGGATCCTCTTTCATGAAACGGTTAAGGGCTTTCGACAGCTTCACAAGGTCTTCTTGTTTTGCTGGTTTGATGGCAAGTTCGATAACCGGTTCTGGAACGAACATTTTTTCCATCGTTACGTTGATACCTTCAGAGCAATAGGTATCACCTGAAGCGCACTCAACGCCGACCATCGCGATAATGTCGCCAGCCATAGCCAGATCCACATCCTCACGATCGTTACTGTGCATACGCACGAGACGACCGACCCGCTGCGACTTTCCCATACGAGGGTTAAAGTAGGTTTCGCCTTTTTTCAGCGTGCCTTGGTAAACGCGGGTGTAGGTCAACTGGCCGAAGTTCTCATCGGCGATCTTAAAAGCCATTGCACACAATGGTTTCTTTGGATCAGGGAAGACTTCGATCTTCTCGCCCTTGTCGTTGTCATTGCCCCAGTACTGACGATCCAACGGACTCGGCAAATACTTGATAACGGCATCGAGAAGTGTTTGAACGCCTTTGTTACGATAGGCAGTACCCATGAAAACAGGGGTGATCTGCCGAGCGTGAACAGCTTTTTTGATAGTTGTGTGAATCAGATCAAGAGGGATCTCTTTTTCATCCAACAAGAGTTCGGTCATCTCATCACTGTACATCGAGATGCTGTCGAGCATCATCGCGCGATACTTTTCAACTTCGGCAACGAGATCTGCGGGAACCGCCTCACGCCGAACGATTTCACCTTTAGCACCATCAAAGTACACGGCTTCGCGTGTGATCAAGTCAACGGCGCCTTCATAATCAGCTTCAGCGCCGATAGGATATTGCATGATAACCGTGTTGTGCTGCAGCTTATCGCGCAGAGCGTTGGCAACGCGGATAGGGTTGGCGCCTGAACGGTCGAGTTTATTGACGAACGCGAGAGCGGGAACGTTATATCGCTTCATCTGACGGTCGACGGTGATCGACTGTGACTGCACTCCGGCAACACCGCAAAGAACGAGGACAGCACCGTCGAGAACACGAAGAGAACGCTCAACTTCTACGGTGAAGTCAACGTGTCCCGGGGTGTCGATGAGGTTGATTGTATGATCTTTCCAGAACAGGGTCGTTGCTGCGGAAGTGATCGTGATCCCGCGCTCTTTCTCAAGTTCCATGTGGTCCATCGTAGCGCCGTCGCCGCCGCCACGAACTTCCTCGATCTTGTGGATCTTTCCACCGTAGAACAGAATACGCTCTGAAAGCGTTGTCTTACCAGAGTCGATGTGGGCGGATATACCAATGTTCCTGAGGCTTTCAAGTTTCATGGAATATGAACCTTTGCGTATAAGAATAAGTGAACATGCTTTAGAGCACGGGAGGATGTCTAGTTACCATAGAATCCTCAAAATTCAAGGACTTCTTATACGCAATTCGGACGTTAATGCCAACTGTATCTTATGGCACGCATAAAGGTGACGCATAAAATCGAAGACCTTTCGCTGATGAAAAGCTCGGTATTATAAGGGAATATCACAGTCTTTGCCCATGGCCCAAAGATCAGATTAAAGTCTGCAGCTGCTTCTGACGATCTACAAAGCAGTAATTGCCTAGCAGAGAGAAGACTATGAATGAAGCCGTCAAATCTATTAGCCTCGACGAAATTGGCGACATGCCTAGACCTATTGGCATGAGTGGTCCTGGGGAACGCACCCAGAATAAAGCTTTGCAATATACTCCTCAGTACGCCTCTCAATTTCAAACGACGACCAGCACAATGCCTGTGAGTGGCAATAATCAAGAAACGCAGAAACGATCGGAGAAATTCTCGATCGCTAGCTCGATGAGCCTCCTCTCAGCAGCCCTGCCGATTAAATTTTCCCAATCAAAACATACGGCACTTATCGCGCTTGGCGTTGGTCTTCTCGCTGCCGGAGCCGCTGTTTATATTTTTTACGGTGAGGCGCTATTCGAATCCCTGTCTGGGCGGGGGGATAATCAAGTGGAAAGTGAGCCAGTAAATGAGCCTCAAAGAGCTGAAATAGTTAAGACAAAGTCGAAATCAGTTAAGGTCGAGACTTTGCCGGCACCCTTGCAGGTGACGGCTGAGGTTAAAGAGATTCCCGGAAACCCGTACTGGAAGCTGCCGAACCCGGTCGCCTCAGCGGCAGAAGCCGCTGGTGCAATATCCCCCCAGCAGACCGAAAGCTGGCGCGGTGGCTTGGCCCATCCTTTCAATTTTCAGCGCTATAAAGCGGCCGAGAGCATGCGGCAGGCTAAGATCTATGGCAGCGTCTCTATCCTCTATGAAGCGATCGCCCAGCCCAAGCTGTGGACTCGTATGGAAGCCCTCCTGGGCATCGCCGAACAGGGATTGGCGATCGATACGGACAGCATGCGCGCGGCAATAGGCGATGCCCGCAGTGATCTCGTTCGCAATTATTTCAGGCGCTTCCGGCAAAACTATGGCGACGGCGCAGCCCATGTGATGCGCCAGGCCCTGCGGGTGACTGATCCCAGCATCCGTACGCTTATCCTTTCTATCCTGGCCGATCATCGCGATAAAACCAATGACATGTATCTAATCGCAGGGACCAAAGATGTTGACCCCAAAACCGGGGCGTTTGCCAAGCGGATTTTGAACAAACGCGCTCCCATGGCAGCAGCAGAGGAAGCCTATCGTGCAGCTGTGTCGATGACGGCTGTGGTCGAAAAAAAGCCCAATGTACCCAAAGCGTCGGCGGTTGATATTCAAGTGGAAAAAATACCGGCGAATCTCAATGTGGAGGAAGTCTACTTCGTCAAGGACGACGAGGCCTCGCCTGTCGAAGATTCAAAGCCTGAGGAGGCACCCGCCGAAGTCAAAGAGGATGATGGATTTAATGATTTGAATCCATCCAATCAAAGCGCGACCCCAACTAAAACGCCAATGTCGAATTAATTCTTGGGTCATGATCAAAGAGCTGCCCCTGCATGAGACAGCTCAACTTCGTAGCCGCTAAAGCTACGAATATTGATAACTCCCGTATCGAAAATCAAATACTGACCCTTGATTCCCATCAGAGTGCCTTCAATCATCGGCGTTTTCTCAAGATTGAGCGAGACGATTTTTTTGGGGTGCTCGAGGACCGGATAGTCGATGTGAATCGAAGCATCGTTCGACGCTGTTCCTATCGTCGCAGGTAAGTACCCAAAGGCTCTTTGCCTTTCGACGTTTAAATCGATTGCGGGACTATCGCCTTTGAGCATCTTACGCCAGTTGGTTTTATCGGCAAAATGAGCCTTAAGCTGCGATTCAAGTTCGCCGCTGGCGAGGCGGGTATCGAGGTTGATCACGGGTATGGCTTCAATGGCCCCTTGATCCATCCATCGGGTGAGCCTTTGATGGGCACGGGTGATGCCGACTTTAAGACCCGAAGAATTGGCCAGATATAGAGTATGCGGGATCATGCAGTTGGCCTGGCCCCACTCGGGTTCGCGGCAGCTCCCTTTGGAAAAATGGCAAAGTTCGGGTCGGACGATACACATATCGCAGCGAGCGAGTTTGCGCGAGCAGGGAAAACAATAACCTTGCTGAAAACTTTTTTTGGTCTTTTTGCCGCAAAAAAGACAAAGAATCTGCCCGCTCGACTGCATTTTGAGTCGGTGCCCCAGCAGCGGGTTCAGGGCTAGTTCCTCACCCAGTCCTTGAAGACGGTAGTGGACCGATTCCCCGTCTTTCCATTCGGTGGCCATTTTGCTAAGCACACACTTCATACGACTGCCTCACCTGCAATTACTGACAGCGTATCAGATACTTTGCCTTATAGTCATCGTCGTCCGTCATCATTTCATTCGATCCGCTGGACTCGCCCTGTCCCAAGGCACGAACGACACGCTCTGCGGTCCTTACCCCGGCAACGATAGACTCGTCAAATTGACCTTGATAGACGGGATCAGGCCGCGCGATGTAGATAGCTTCTTTGGATTTTTTACGGCAGTAGTGCTCGGCCCCATCGGTAGCAAATTTTGCTGCGGTCTCCTTATTGCGATCGACAGCTTCAATTTGCACGCTTCCGTCAGCAAGGGGATAGGATCGGTAAGGCGGGGGACTCATCAAAGTTGTGCAAGCGGACGTGGCCGTTAAAGATAGTGCGACGCATAAAAATGTCAAGCTTGAGATCGCTGTCTGAGACCGGGTCGAATTCATAGTCTTACCTCCACAATCTTTCTGCTGCTTATCACAATGCCAGTGAGGAGACCATGAAAGAGAAGAAAGCCTGAAACTAAGGTGGAGGCAAAGATAAAGAATGACTCTGCTTCACCAGAGGCCGGTAAGGGTCATTGAAAAGTGGCAAGGTCACCTGCTCAAGCAGACGATCCTGCCTTTTTTTTGTAATAGCGATCAGGGGCGTCGGCTGAGTCGCATCGATTCCAGAATCAAAGAGACGTCGTCGCCCGAATGAAAGGTGATCTGAATACCCTTTATTGTTTCATCCGTAATACCAAAATCGCTCAATTCAAACCGGGCGGTCTGATAGAGAATCGGGACATAGCGAAAGTAGATAGCGGTACGGCCAGCCATGGCCTGACTTCCATCATATTGAAAGTAATTGTCATACCAGTTATCGAGCATAACGTAGTCTTGAATGTTGACACTTGAAGTCACTCTGCCATCGGCAAGGACGAGGGCAATATCAAAGGTGTCGTCAAGCTTTCGCTTTGGGCATTCCAGTTGAAAATCCTGATTATACGAATAACAACCTTTGCGCATGGCCAGCGCCAGGTCCAAAGTCCATAGGTCTCGGCCCGATTGGGGCGCTTCAAACGGGAGATAGGCCGTGCGCGGAGACATGGTATGAGTGCCCTGGCCTTCGATCACTGCCGCTGAGCGTATAAAGGAGCCGTTGGAAAGCACGGCACTGTATGTCTCGCCTGAAAAATTTCTACCGAAATCTGCGAGCGCCTGATTCATCAAGGCGATTTGATGCTGCACATGATTCTTCAGGTTGTCGACCGTCAGGCCTTTCCCCAGAGAGACCGGACTCATAGCGAAAGTGCCATCAAAAACCTGTTTACTATGGTCGGCTAGAAGATATTCACGACTGCTTGGGGCCAAGTCGCTCAACTCGTGAGGAAGGCGATATTGAGGGTCAAAGATATGATCCCATTTAAGTTCCTTGCCCCTGCCCAGATGAGAATGAAAAAAGGCCAGCATCAGGGCCTGTTCAAATTTGATCTGGGTGGCCGATCCGGTAAGTCCGGCACGGGCGTATTCGTCCAGACCCTGGAAGTCAGAAGGCATCGCTGCGGCATTTACATCCCACAGAGGCACCTGCTCGCCTATGCATTCATGGGGAGCATCCGAAACCTGCCATTGGGAATTGAAGAAATTGTGATTGGCTCCCCAGAGGGTGAAGACGGATTTAGGAAAACCGTCTCTGCCATCAAGTTCCATCCGCTCAAATGGATTCACTCCCGAGAAATCCGAAACGTCGCGATCGCAGCCAGGTATCAGAACATTCCAGGCAACACCACGCGCTTCAATCTTATTGAGCCCTGAGTTAGTGCCCACATCAACTGGGCCGATTTCAAAGATGCCCTGGAACTGTAGACCCGGAATACGCACCTTCCATTTGCCGGAACCTTGAGAATCTTTATAGATATTGTAGGCGTAGCGTACGCCTTCGCCGCCGCGGGAATGGCCCATCAGGCCAACTTTGCTGATGTCGAGCCTGTTAAAAAGATCCAATCCTTCGGCATGCAGGAGGGAGCTCTTACCATCGCGGGACCATTTGAAAAGTTCTTCTATGTGCCGAAGTACAAGATTGCCCCGAGCATAGATCAAAGAACTATCAAAAGAGTCTGTCCCGTCCCGACCGGTTATGCCGCGATTGGCATTTATCGACGCAACCGCATAGCCCCAGGACGCTAGGAGCCGGGCGCTTGCGTCATAACCCCGATAGCTTGGAACTTCGACATATCCTGCCGGGCAGCGGCCGGAAGTCGTAAAATCAACATTAAGATCAAGCCGGGGGTTGCCTTCGCCCGAACTAAGACCACAGGTGGAATGGTTGCCATGCAAAAAAACGACGAGGGGAAAAGGCCCCTTTCCTTTTGGCAGAAAGATGCGGCCCCTTACATCAGTCTTTACCTGGGTATGAACATTCAAAACATCGGCATCGACCAAGGCTCCGGAATCGTACTCATATTCCGCAATGGCAAATGCCCCCTTTTTCAGAAGGTCGATTTGAGACAAAGACTCATCGACTATTTTAGTCGTCGATGCTGATGTTTTGAGGGGTGATGGTGAGCAGGCGGCCGCGACCAGCCCGAGAGAAATTAGAAGCGAACCAAACTTCCCCATGGAGTACTCCAAAAATGCTAAATCGTCTTAATCTTGGCACCCGTTGATTAATCCAAGTCCCCATCAAAGTCTATCGATTTTGTTCCTTTTAAACCCGGTAAGTCGATAGTATCTGGCGAGGTGGGCCTTAGATTTCAAAGGCTTAAGCAGTGGATGCCCAGATGGCGAATGCAAAATAGCCGCCTGGAAAGTCCAAGCGGCTGAAATGAGGCAATAGCGGTATGGGGAAGGAAAGACTGAGCAAAGTCTGTTAGAACTGGCTCCGTTTTTCGCTTATTTGGTCAGGCCATTCCAGTTCACTTCGTCGCGATCAGGAAGGGTGAATTCGTTGAGTTCGTCTTCGATTTGCTTCGCCGATTTGCGGGTTTCGCGCTCGTCCTTATCCATCTCATTGATGAGGCGAAGTCTTTCGGCTTCCTGAGTGCTCATTGCCTGCTCCGATTTAACTTTTTCAACCTTTTTTTCATGAGCAAGCTGCGCACGGTACTCGCGTTCAGCCTTTTCCGTCGCAGTTTCGCTGCGCTTGTTTTCTGATGAGACCTGTTCATCCCATTTTTCAAATTCGTCGCTGCCCGGAGCGTTGATGACAGCAGCGGGCCGGTCGCCGTTTTTCGTCTTTTCGATTTCGTCTTGGAAGATCGGGATTTCACCCAATCCTTCGTCCTGTCCCCCGGTCTTTAAATTTTCAAAGACTGCTCCCGATTCAGTTTCAGCGGGCGGTGCCAAGGGCTTGGGTGACGAGGGCAGCGCTTTAATCGAAGCGCCGTCGTCCGATTCTGCGGGCGGCACAGAGGCGGCCGCCTTGGACGAGGCTTTACCAAGCATCATTTGCAGAGCGATTTGGAAGCTACGCTCAGGAACTCCGACATTGCGGCTGCCCGTCGGGATAAGGAGCGAGGCCTGGGCCGAAACATCCTGATAATTGCCAGAAAATCCAATTTCGTGGCTTAAACTTGTAGGCATACTCTTAGCTGAATTCGCGCTTTTCCAGGGCATGCTTCGCATCTGTGATTCGGTAAAGATCTGAAGCGCAGGGGAACCGACGCTGACGCGAGTGCCGTAGAGGATCTCGTCGTTGAGACGGGATGTGCGGAACTTTTCGTCCTTGCGGCGCGTCGCACCTATAAAAAAGCCGGCTTGAGTATAAGCGAAAGGCGATCCGTCGATATGAAAGGCGATTCCGCTTTTATCCTGGCTGGCCTGGTGAAAGCTACTGCGATCTGCAGTTCCAGGTTCGTACTGAACAAGGATTGAAGTATTGAGGTTCTCGCTTTGAGTCAAACGAAGCCGGCCGTAGATTGCGCCGCCCAGATGTTGGCTTTTGTGGTCCCCATCTCCATCGATTGCATGGGGGCTATCCGAACTTGCCTGCTGACTGTCATAGAGGGAAAGGCCCGTTTCTATAGAAAAGGGAAGGAGGATGCTTGCATTGAATTCACGGCGAATGCTGCTTGAGTCTTCGACGTTTTTGGCGATGGGATGCAGAACATAGTTATGACCTTCGACAAAGTTGATGCCGAGGCGGTAGGCAAAGGGATTATTCAGTTTCAATTCGGGACGCGCTAAGTCGATGTCAAATGCCTTGAATTCAGTGGGAAGGACATCGGCAGCGTTTACAGCTGAAGACCACATTAGACCGAGCAACAACAGGTTCTGGCTTTTCATGTCACTTACCCTACATACACAGACTATTTTCTTTAACTCATGGGGCACTCAGTTCGAGCCACCTGGAGACTGAGTCTGCAACCTATGTGCCAAAATTGCGGACTACCCCTGCGTTCATTGCTCCCTTGGGAACTTTTGAAATGATTGAGGATATAAGTTTAAAAGGGTTTGCATGACAGGTGTTGCGGGCAAGAATAGAGAGGGGGCAGCCCGGGAGTGCACGACAGCTGTCCAAAATTTTGTCGTGCGAATTATACGTCCTCATATCAGGGGATTGGCCATTTCTAGGGCAGCATGGATAGGGCAAGGTGAACGAGGATTGGACGGAATGGACCGGCTTTTTAGCAAGGGAAAGAAGCGGTTCTCGAGGGGAAAAGACTCAGCTTTTAGAACGTTATAGCCTAAGGTAGGCCGGGCCTTGCAGCGGTTCCCGGGCTTCATGAGGCAAGTGCTTAAAAAATTTGACAGTTGGACAGTTCCTAACCTTAAAAATTGTAACCATGAGAAATGCCATTCGTGATGGGGCTAATGACCCTAGCATCGCTGCCGAAGGGAACAAGATTTTTCTTCTGCTTCAGCACCTTTGATCCGGGGGAGCGATTGGGCGGTTAAAAAACCGAATGCCTCGGAACAGGGATGGGATGTCACCAAAATTTTTTATGGGGAGCTTTAGGGATTGGGATTGGGATTGATAAGTGGGGCGAGCCTTAAAGTGAATGGCCATCCCTGCTCTTCGTCAAGAGGCAGAGACCAGGCAAAGGCACCGGCCAGTGTTGGGTGCCGGGTATTGATCCTCCTCCAGCTCTCCAATGCATCATCGATGGTCATGTAATTCTTTTTATTCCAGATACCAAAACCAATCGCCACATGGTTGGCACCTAGCAGTGTGATCCACTCTTCGAGGTTTTTCTCCATAAACTCTATCGTTGCGAGGTCAGGGCCGTCGTAGTATTGAGGAGCGGCAAAATCGAGGGCTCCCGCCTTAACCATCGCCGCACAAAAAGCCTTATCCTTTGGATTCCAAGGGGCGGGCGGGGCTGAGACCATAAATCCCGGATAGAGCTTTTTGAGTTCCAGGCTAATCCAAATCATCTCAGCGGTATCAGGAGCGAGGTCCGCTTCAAAGGTGTTCCAGTCCAAACCATCGAGCCCACCAAGGGCATCGATAATTTTCGAAATACTTTTAACGAATGTTTGCGATTTGCCATGATTGGGAAAACTCATGCCTGCTCCCGCACCACCGACGGCCAGGATAATCTTGCGGTTTTGTTTGCTCCTGGCGTATTGGATGTCTGCCTTGAGATTGGTGGCTGCCCCTCGGCCATCGCCAGGCGCTGTCCAGATCACTTCTCCCGTAGTCCCGGGCGAGCCCCCTACCGGCTTCGCTGCAAAGAGATAGATGACATTGATGGCGAGATCGATGTCCTTGACCCGTGGTGGCGCCTCGGTCCAGTTGGGATAATAAAGGCCCGCTACCCTACGCAGTGAAACCGGCTTTTCAAGCGGGGGTGGGATTGGCTTTGGTAAAGGCATTGGCTCCGAGACGGGCCCTGGCTCGGTCGTAGGGTCAGGTTCTGCGCCTGGGCTATGACCAAGGACCGGAGTTGAGATAGAGTCAGCAGGATATTGTTTTTGGTCTTCCTGTGAGCTGTCGGCTCGCTCAGAGGCCGGACTCGAAGGAATTTGGGCTGCTTCATCTTTTCGCACTTGGCTGGAAGGGGAAAGGGTTCCATTCGTCAACGGATAGCGCGCCGCGGGCCGTTCACAGCCCATTAAAATTGCCATAAGAGTCAGGATTGATGTCCTAAAATGGGCTGGCAAATCATTTTCTCCCCTGGTGCTAGTCTTTATCGGAATAATTTTTGTTTGCTTAAATGATCCGATAAGTAACTGTCTAAATTGAATATTGATATGATGAAAAGCCTCGATTTTACGCCCAGGGCTTGATCTATGCTTGCCTCTCCCGCACCTTCCGGTGAGCCAACCCGAGGCTGATCCCGCCCCTTATAGGATTGCCACAGGCGCACAGACTTCTCTAAAGTACCTCCGGGGGAAGAATAGCCGATTCATAGCCAACGGAAATCACCCAAAGCTGATGAATGGCCCGCGTTGCCGCCACGTGTAGGAGCCGCCGGTCTTCAGGCTTGTCGATGTAAACGCCGCGACTGGCATCAGGGATTATAACATAGTCAAATTCCAATCCCTTCACCTCAGAAGCAGGCGTGATATCGATACCGGCTTTAAAATCAAACTGGCCATGCTCGATCAGACGGACCTTGGGTATATCCCTCATGAGTTTATAAAGCGTGACAGCATACTCAGCGTCCTTGGTCAGTACTGCAACCGAAGCAAGCGGCTCATCGCTCATCAGCTGGGTCAAAGTCTCAGTGAGGAATACCGCCATCTGCCCTTCATTGGGGAAGAGCGTTCTGGCGACCGGCAATCCCTCGCGGACGGCTGCGGGAGGCTCAGCAGGGGCAATGGGCCCCAGCACTCCATGCGCAAAGGCCGCGATAGTCTTCGGTGATCGGTAGGTCGTCATCAGATAATTTGCATAGACCCGTGGCTGATTGAGCGTATCAAGAACACGCTCCCAGGATTCGAAGGAATGGGTTGGATCGATTTGCTGGGCGGCATCCCCTGCGATCGTAATCGCTGCATCATCTTCCAGCACGCGACTCAAAGCCTTGAGTTCGACCACCGCCAAATCCTGGGCCTCATCGATCACCATATGGGCATATTTTTTGAGCCGTGGACCCGGCATTTCCTGTTTGCCGGATTTATAGGCCTGGAGTTCAAGTAAAATAGCAAAATCTTCGGGATCTATCGTTCCGGAAATCGTCTGTTCGGCCTCGTCGTCGATCAGACTCCTGCCATCGACAGTTTCCAGTGAGTCGCTCTCATAACCACTATAGGCTTCCTCCGGCCGCTGACCCAACTGATCGAGAGAATGGCTGATCAGATCTCGAATCATAAGCTCTGTGATAACGCCTTTGGATTCTGCCGCTATGCGTTCCAGTATTTCCAGGTTGGTAAAGAGATCCGCTCGATCGCCTGTGGTATTCAAATAACGTTTTCGGCGCTCCATAAAGAACTTTTTCACTGCCGCAATGCGCATCGGCGCGGTCGCTGCGCCTTCGGCATCGATTTCTTCAAGCAGGGTTTGTTCGGCAAGATCAAAACGATCGGCCATGCAGAGATCGCTTCGGTCCCGAAGCACCGTAGCGAGGGAAGGAGTCCCGGGTAAAAATTTAGCGGCACTGCGCATAATCTCTTCCACCTGCCTGCGAACGATTTCGGGAAAAACAGTGAGTAGGAGTGGATGGCGCTTCACACGGCTGACGTTGGCTGGCACATAATGGCACAGGCGCTGGGGAATACTCCGCAGCATCCTTCTGGCCTGAACCTCGACCCATTCGTCAAAGGTTTTGACTTCGACATCGCTTAGCCCAAGCGTGCCCAGGAGCTTTTTCGACAGGCGGACGAGTCCCTCCTCCGGAACGACCACGAGAATTTTGTTCGAAGGAAACTGATGGGGCGCTTTGAAGCGGAGATAGGCGATGCGATGCAGAGCGATCGTGGTCTTCCCACATCCCGCGCCGCCAAGGACCAGCAAAGGATCATCATAATCGGCAGTGAGGAGACGGAACTGATCGGGGTCGAGAAGTGCCGATACTTCGGGCGCTGGAGTATTCGTCAAACCTAATCCACTTTGCAGCGTGCGGTTCGCCGAGCCTGCGCCACCGGAAAGACTTGGGCTAAACCCATGTTTATCGCGAACCCATTCGCCACTGTCGAGCTTGCGATAGCTTTTTCCTGCCGCATGAATCCTCAGGAGGATGCCGTTATGAATGGTGACCACGCGACGTTTTATAACAAAACCGTGGGCGATGCGGCCAGGAAACTCCTCTTCGTACTCTTCGCCTTCGCGATAGTTGAAGAAGATTCGGGACACGGGGGCATGCTTCCAGTCGATGACCGGGGAATTGCGAAACTTAAGGAAGCTCAGGTGACCGAGTAAAACATCGCGGCGTTGGCCTTTTTCTTCGAGACCCAGATGGGCAAAGTAGGGCGATCGGGGATCAGGCAATGCTTCGTCTTTTTTCAGGCTTAGGATGGCCCTTTGGGTGTTCATCTGATCAAAGAGGGCCGGTAAGTCGGCGCTCTTGGCAGCCGATGCTTCCTCTCTCAGCGATTCCAGTTGCTCACCCGCTACTTCCTGCTGCGGCTTTTTACGGTTTTGATGGACCTGCCGAATAGACTGAATCACACTGCTACAGAGATTTTCCTCCTCGGCAATGAGAGCAAGCTCGTCGGGACTCAAGACTTCATATGTCATAAAGGCAATATCCTCTCTTGCAGGGTCAGGAACTCGAAGAGTGTTATGGCTTTTCGTCCGGCGATGCAGGTAAGTAGCTGACTTTTTATAAGTCATAGCTTTAAAATTAAGGGTCGCAGTGTAACGGAATGAATGGGAAAGCGCAAGGCACACGAATGGAGAAGCTATGGAAGAGCCGATTACGGTTAATTGTCCCTGGTGTGGCGAGAGCTTCATCACCTTTTTTGATCTGTCAGCCGGGGATCAGAATTATATCGAAGACTGCCAGGTGTGCTGTCGTCCGATTACCCTCCATTTTACCATATCAAGAATGGGACGGGTGCGAGTCCATCCAGGCCGAAGTTAATGCAAATGAGGAACCGCCAGACAAACGAAAACATGGCGACCGTGATGACTCATCGAATAGGGCAGCACCTGGTCTTTATATAAAAGGCGGGGAATCTGATGCTCGTCTTTTTGCAAAACGGCGTCCAGATCATGGCGTTTGAGAAGATCGTGGAGTATCGCCCGACCCTGTTCACCCTGCTCTTTCGGGCTAAGTTCTTCGGTTCCCGAACGCATCTCGCTGACGATGGTGTAGGAGGAAAGGGCTTGGGGCGAAGCGGATATGCTCATGGCCCAGACGGCGTCTTCGGATCGGTTGATTTCCAGATTCCAGCTCTGCGTCTCAAACTGGACCCGCGAGGCCTTAAGATCCACGTTCCAGCGATTGGGCAGAAAATAGCGCATATTCGCCTGCCGAAACGCCTTGAATGCCGATTCCTTCGCGGCCCAAAGACTCCAAACGAGCAGTTCGTCGTCTTCGATTCCGGGATAACGTTCGCGTTCTTCGGGATGAAGAATTCGCTCGACGAATCGAGGCCTGATTCCTGAATCTACCTTGAGATCGACTATATCATTGCCAAGCTGCATGATAACCCCTCTCCAATGATTCGAGCTGTTCAAATACCTGCATCGTGATATCGCGCTGGGCCTTGCGTCCCTCGGCGATGGTACAGTCGACAACCTTCCAATCAACCCAGATCTTATCGCCCCATTTTGGGAAGAGACCATAGGTTTTTTGGGCCTTGCCACGAAGATATACGGCCAGCACCAGGGTTTTGGGATTGGACTGCACGAGTTGCCCGACGCCGTACATCGCAGCCTCTCTGTCGATGTTTCCCGTGCGGCTGCGGCCACCTTCGGGAAAGACGCAAAGTGTTTCGCCAAAACGATTCAGGTAGGAAATCTTTTCCCATACGAGCCGCTTGGAGGCGACGCTGCCCTGTCTTTCCAGGTAGACGCACTTGCCGAGGTAGCAGAGCCCGCGCATAAAAAAGTTTTTGCCAAAGTTCGCGAGTTCGGGAACATTCCAGGGAAAATATCCGTAACGCCTGAATAGCAATCGAAAATCGAAGAGCAGCCAGGTGAGCAGCAGCGAATCGATCATCGTTAGATGATTGGCGCAGATGAGAAGCGGACGTTTGGGGTTCTGAGCAATAAGCTCGCGAATGCACCGCCGAATGCGACGACGATGGGAACAGCGATAGGCTAGACCGACTCGTAAAAATAGGACCATGAGCGGACCAAACCAGAAAAAGTTTAGTTGCCCCGCCATTTTCTGGGTCCAGAGAGCCCGTCGCTGTGGTTTATCAAAGGACACGGGTATTAATTCTTCAAAGCCTTTACCAACATTACCGCGTCCCCTATGGTTGCGATACGGTCAGCGTCATCATCACTTATTTCCAGATCAAAGGTATCCTCGAAATCAAGGACAATATCGACCAAGCGAGCTGAGTTTACTTTAAGATCCTTAAGGATATGAGTATCGGGGTGAATCACACTCAAGGCCGCAGGATCCTTCGCATGCTTGGAAACGATGCGCACCACATTATTATAAATATCGTCTTGATTCATTGAGGAACACTCCACTTTTTAAATATAACGCAACTGTTGACGTCACCGAATCCAAAACTAGCCTTGGCAGCAATCGAAAGAGACGCTTCACGTGTCGAACTGGGTACGTGCAGGGCGAAGTTTTTGATCTCAGGATGAAAATCTTCGCAGTTTCTTGACATATGTATGAATCCATAATGCAGTTGCAGCACGGTTGCAATAGCTTCGATAGCGCCGGCTGCACCCAAACTATGCCCTATCAGTGACTTAGTCGAGTTAATCCAAGGAAAATCAGCTGCTTCTCTTCCCAAGGCGGCCGCCCAGTTATTTAGCTCCATCGGATCCGCAATGGTCGCCGTGAGATGACCATTGATATAGTCGATCGATCGAGGGTCAATTTTAGCATCCAAAATGGCTTGCTTAATGCATTTTTGCACACCCCTAGGACTTGGCATGGTCATGGAGCCGCCCGATCGCATGCCCCCACAATTTATCGCCGAACCCAACACTTCCGCGTAGATTCTGGCCCCACGCTTATTCGCAGTTGCGAGATCCTCCAGGACCAGAACACCGGCGCCGGCAGCCGGAATGAATCCCCCTGCACTTTCGCTCATCGGCCGGGAGGCTGCTTCCGGATCGTGATTGAATTTGCGGCTTAAGACCTTCATCGAATCAAAGCCAGCCCAGGTATGCGGATCGGAGCCTTCGGTACCGCCGACCAGCATGCGATTGGCAAGACCGAGCTGGATGCGTTGAGCCCCTAAGATCAGGGCTTCCGTGCCCGTATTGCAGGCGGAACTGTTGCTATAGACCTGATTACCCAGACCAAGGATTCCGGCGATGCGCGCCGAAGCTCCACTCGCCATGATTTGTTCCACGACTGTCGAGCCGAGTTTTTTGATTCTGTGACCGGCGACGCTCGGAAACACGCGATTCGCGAGCGTATCAATGCCGCCAATGCCCGTGCCAATGATAGCTCCGGTATCGTCGTGCGGTTGATCGCCCCCGGCTGGCGCTATGCCGGCATCCGCGAATGCTTCCATCGCTGCAATTGCCGCGTAAGTCATAGATTCGTTGGTAGCGAGACGCAAGTTCTCGGGAATCGTTTCCAACGCTTTTTCCAGCCCTTGGGGAATGGCCGCGACCTGGCATGCGAAGCCTAAGGCCGCAAGTTCCGGCATGAAGCGCAAACCAGAGCGACCTTCGCGCAGGGCGATGAGGAAGTCTTTAGTGTTGTTAGCGTTGGGAGCGACCAGGCCGAGTCCGGTGATGACGACTCGACGAAGCATTATTTTTTCACTCCCATGCCGATCAATGTGCCCTTGGCAACGACCGTCTCGTCATTCAAACGCATCTGCACATCGCATTTGATTTTGCCCATTTTAAAAAGCAGTTTTTCGCCCATGACGGTGACCTTGTCGCCCGGACGGATCGGTGAGAGAAAATCGACATTGGCGGATTGAAAGAGGGTGATGCGTTCTTCCGGATCCCGTCCGCTGCTCAAAAAGAGATGGATAGCCATCGCTGCCAGACCGATCTGAGCCATGCATTCCAGAAGAATGACTCCAGGGGTGATGGGGTTGCCGGGAAAATGACCCTGATAAAACCACTCATCCTGACGAAAGGTATAGCTGCCGACGATTTTTTGTTCGTCCAGATGCATGAGTTCATCGACATAGCGGAATGGGTATTGCTGTGGAAGAATCGCGAGTACACGGGCTATTTTCTCTTCGTGCGTTAACGTTTGATAATTCATAAATCCCCTCGAGACCGATTGTTGAATGATCTTCATTGACTGATCGCCTCTCCACCGTCGACCCGTATCAACGCCCCGTTGATCCATGCGGCCTCTTTGAGACTCATGAGATAAACGACGTTAGCCACATCCTCTGGCGTCGTAAGACGGGAGAAGGGGTTGCGTTTATACGCCTGAAACTTCATCTGAGCACTGCCCGGAATCAATCGCATCGCCGCGGTATCCGTGACGCCCGGCTGCAGAATATTGCAGCGGATGCCATGAACCGCGAATTCGCAGGCGATTGATCGCGCGACCGCTTCCAACGCGCATTTTGCAGCGGATACTGCGGCATAACCCTGCCATGCGATCTGATTGCCTTCAGAAGTCAGGCCAATCACCCGCGCGTCAGCCGCAAACATCTGCCGCTGATGCAGATCCTGGACCCAAAACATCAGGCTCGTGCCCATGTTGTAGATCGTCTGCGCGAAGTCGTCTTCACCCAGTAGCTCCTCAGAATAAAATCTCCGGTCTTCACCCAGCAGCTCTGCGAATTCCTGATGGCCTTGGGCGAGAAGGCTTTTCATCGCAAGTTCCAGTTTGCCCGTCGCAATGCCACTCGCCTCGCTGAGGAGTTCGAGTTTGGTCGCTTCGGGCGGGAACTGGGGAGCTGCCGGTTTAAGATTGCCGAGCGCAATGGAGTGTAGCAATAAGCTAATCTTGGCATCGCTGAGTTTATCAGCAATGCGATTTAAAATGACAAGTCGACCTTCGCGAGATAAAGCGTCCATGTTAAAAGTCTCGAGTTTCACGCCGTGGGCGCGGATCCTATCGAATTCCCTCTCGATTTGCAGGACCGCGCCGCGCCGATCCCGATGGATGATCAGGAGATTTAATCCATGGGCGGCCAGCTTTTTAGCACTGGCGAGTCCCATGCCGCTGGAGCCTCCCAGAATGAGTCCCCAATGCCCTTCGTTATGTGAATCTCGGACGTCCACTGGCTTGACCTCTTGTGCCTCTCGCGAAGCAAAATTCCCTGACTTCGCTCTTTATAAGACAGATTTAGCTGCAATATACCCGGTCCGGGCAAGCTCTCCAAATGAAAAGACTTCTGTGCCATTTATCACAGTTTAAAGCCAGGAAACGGACTTTTTGCCGTAATTTATGTTGGGAAAAGTGCGCTAATGGACTCGTTATTATGAATCCGTGAAATGGCCTCAGCAAACAGTGGGGCCACCGTCACGATTTTGATCCTGTCGCTAAACTGTTCAAAGCGATACTCCACGGTATCTGTGACAACGATTTCCTTAATGCAACTGCCGGCTAGTTTCTGTTGGGCGCTTTGGGTTAGGACCCCATGAGTCACGGCCGCATAGATATCGCGGGCCCCTTGTTCTTTTGCGGCCTGGGCCATGGCGATCAAGGAGCCGCCCGTAAAGATGATGTCGTCCACGATCAATACGTTTTTGCCTTTGACATCACCGACGATATTCCAGATCTGGGCGTTTTCGGAATGGTCTTTGCGGAGTTTATTGCCAATCACAACCGGCACATCGAGCTCCTGGCCAAATTTAAAGGCGTTTTTTCCATAACCGACATCGGCCGATGCCACGACCCAGTCGCCGGATTTAAACTTTGGTGCGAAATATTTCGTGATAGCGGTGCGGGCGAATAGGTGATCGACGGGTTTACGGAAAAAACCCTGGATCTGCGGACTATGGAGGTCCATCGTCAGAATGCGATCGGTACCGACAGTCTCCAGCGCATCAAGGCAGACGCGCGCCCGGATCGATACGCGGGGTTCGTCTTTTTTATCGCCTTTTGCATAACTAAAAAAGGGAATGACAGCCGTGACCTGTGCGGCCGACGCTAGTTTAAGAGCATCGACCCAGAACAGAAGTTCCATAAAATTACGGTCGACTGGATAATTTACGCCTTGAATAATGTAGGTGTCTTTGCCGCGCACGTTTTCAAGTACTCGAACAAAAGTATTGCCTTCGCTGAAGGTGATGACCTCTGAAGCGGTGGCGGCGATGCCGAGGTGCTCGCAGATTTTTTTGCCGAGTTCTTGAGAGGCACTGCCGACGATAAGGGCGATTTCTTTGGATTGATGCATGTGCATAAGCGACTCCCTTTCAAGGATGGCGCTTACTAAGCTACCAATTTAAAAGTTTGAAGCCTATATCGATTTGAAGGGAATTCATGGAGGCAATGCCCGTCTTCGTTCGCCATTCCCCTTCCGGAGCCATGCGGTCAAGACTCAGGCCTAGCTCAACCCGGGCATAGTCCGCGGAATAAAGCTGAAAACTGCAGCCGAGTTGTTGTTCCAGCACAAAATACCGGTAGGGACGAGATGTCTCCGACACCCGATCATAGCTGCGAAGCTCTCCCGCTCCAGCTGCCAACCAAAAACTCGAACGCGAATACTCTACGCCAAAGACTCCAAGGATATTGTTACCGTCCTGATGCACCTTAAAATTTTTGTTTTTTAAGAATCGGTAGGCATTGACGTCGATGGCCGCAAAATATTTGTCTTCGTCCCACATATAGCCAAAGCGACCTGTGGCCGAGACTGTTGCCGTAGATGAGCTTTTGCCCTTGTCGCCGGCCAGAAAGGAGTAACCGCCGCTGGCCCGTCCCGTACTGAAGGCCAAAGCAGAAGCTATGGGCGTGAGGATCGATGGAGATGGGCTAAGACTGGCCAGGATTCCCCAGCAAAGGTTAGTTAGGACATTAAAGGGATAGGAGCGCGGTCGAATGCGAGTAGAAAGCATGTTCACCCCTGAGCCTAAGCAAATGGTCGACGTGAGAATACTGACCCGTTTCGATACTAGGGAGCTTGGGGAATTTAGGCAAAAGAAAAGCCCTCAGGTGAGGGGCTTCGGAAGGTCGCTTCAGGTGGCTTTAGCGCCTGGTTCAAGGATAGCTGTAGCGATGGGACCAGGAATTTTGTGAGCTTTGCAGGAGACGCTCACCGTAGTGATCACGCGCTCCACAAGGTCGTGAGCACGTTGGGGATTATCCCGCTCGCGACCTTTTAGTCTCACCACGACTTTAACCTTGTCGCCACGTTCGAGAAACTTCTCAATCGCATTCACTTTAGTGGTTAAGTCATGATCGGAAATATTCGCCTTAAGCTGAATTTCCTTTAGATCGGAGGTTTGCCGATTCTGTTTTTGTTTTTTCTTCTTTTCGTACTGAAGCTTTTTAAAGTCTTCGATGCGAACTACTGGCGGAATGGCCTCTGGCGCACTCACAAGTACAAGATTAAGTCCCTCTTCTTCAGCGATACGAAGAGCTTCCATAGCTTGAACTATGTCATTACGACCTTCGCCAACGAGTCGGACCTCTTTCATGGTTCTAATATCAGAACGTTCTAAAACTTTCAAAAAGACCTCTCTCCAACTAAGGAAACAATAGACTCGTGCGGAATGAGTCTTGGAATATTAAAATGCAGTTTACTATTTCGTCGCATAAAAGTTGCAAACTTTTACCAGCCATTCAAACCCAGAAAGAACTTTCGTCGTCTCATGGTCCGAGTGACAGAATATAGCGACCATGTGTGCAAGCAGCAATCAAAAAAACAAGTGGAATTTGTGTCTTTTCGGCTGCTGCCCACTCTCAAGCCATGTCACAGCGAATAAAAACCGCTTGAGCTGCTCGTCTTGAAGATAAAAAGTCGGAAGGGCGTAGGGAAGCGCTCCTTTATCCTCCTTTTCGTCTATTCAAGTCCCTTCAAAAGGTGGCATGATCGGCTTGCAAAATTCTTCATGTAAAAATGACGGATAAAGAGGGAAGCCCATGGTACGCAGTTCTGTTCTCGATCCGAACGATCCTATCCTGCATCCGCTTCGCCTTGGAGCCAATCAATTCCCTGGAGCCTGGGCTTATACTATGCCAAGAGAGCTAATGGGGCTGAAAATGCCGGATGAGCGCAGGGCAACCTGTATGAATTGCCCAAAATCGTGCTACGAGGACTATAGACCCGACTATCGCTGCTGCACCTATCATCCTAGGGTGCCAAATTATTTATTGGGCCTCAACTCTTTGACCGCTGCCGGTGAAGGTGTCCTTGATAGCATCATGGCGAGAGGTCTCCTACTACCAGAAGGTATGCATCATGCTCCGGGTCAGTGGTACGATTATCTTGATGATCTCGAGCATGAAAATTTTGGGCGCAGCATAAAAGTTCTCTGTCCCATGCTCGATCCAAGCAATGGCTACTGTCGAGCCCACGCTTTCCGAAATTCAGTTTGTTCGACCTTCTTCTGTCTCAAGGATCATGGCAACGTCGGTGATGAATTCTGGAGTCAGATCCAAACTCTGGGCACCCAGGTGGAAATGGGATTGAGCCAATGGGCCCTGCATATGGTGGGTTTTGACCTCGATGCGTATTTCAAAACCTTTACCAAGCTTGCCGACGAGGTGAAAAACGTCTCGAGTGTCACGGGGTGGAAGGACTATGTCCTCGATAGCCTCTGGGGATCCTGGAAGGGTCGGGAAAAAGAACTGATGAAAGAATGTGGGCTTTTGGCTTCAGAGCATCGCCATGATCTTTGGGAGATTGCCAATAGCTTTGAAATCAAGGAGTCTTCGCGTTTCAATATTTCCATGATCGCTGCGGTACCCGACCATCTTCAGAATCAGATCGACCCTGAAGATCTTGAGGAGGAGGAAGATTCCGAGGCCGCGAAGCCGCGGGATATCTGGAAGACTTGTGTCAAGGCCTATGAGAAACTTTGGGACTTGCCCGAGGGGCGTTATACCATGAGTGCCCGAGCTGAGATTGTTCCCAATCATGGTATCGATAAAGAAAGTCTCTACCATGAAGGCAAGGCCTTCAGTCTTCGGGTCTACACCCGAAAGGGTAACAGGACTTTGGACTGGCGGATGTTTATCGATCAGCAGGAGTTTGAGGTTTTGCAGCTCTTTAAAGAAGGGCGAACCATGGATTGGACGTTGCTGCTTCATCCCACTCTCAAAGCTCTCGGTCGGGGTAAGGAATTTGTTGCGGAGATGCTGGAGAGTAAGGTCCTGGTGCGGGATGTGTTGCACTGAAGCGCAGCGGAGCTTGTAAGCTGCTTGCAGATCAATAATTCTGCAAGGAATCCCTTCAGCTTTTTACACCGACATACTCTGATGCTGTCTACCTTCAGGAATTTTTAAAAAGTGGTGACATCCCAAGCGGACAGTATTTTTCCTTTAACAAATACGATGATATGGGTGAGGCTGCGAGGAAGCTTCAAGTGCCGCACGATGCTCGATTTCGGGCCGAATTTGATACCCTATCCTATGTTGATAATACTCGTATTGCGAACGGTGATTGGGGTAAAGCAAACTATCTGGAACCTATAACTAAAGATTTCCCAATTCACGGCGAGGGCGGTGCTACTCAGGTCATCATCGATCAAAAGGTAAGTGTGAAAAAGGTAATCGATCTTTCCACAGGTAAAACTGTATTTGAGAGGTAACGCTTGCTAAACTATAACTATCCGCAAGAACTTTATGACGAAGTTGCACACAAGATCGCCGCTAGATTTAGCGTCAGCTTGTCAGAGGCAAAAGAATTGGCCAAAGATCTTATCGAACAGCTGGACGCTCATGGAGGATCACCGTTAAATGAGAAGCAGATGGATATTTCAATAGATTCAGTTATCCCTAAATGGCTGAAATTGAAAAGAGAACAGCAGCTATAAAGTAAGCCGCCCACTACCTGCGTATTTGACAGCTTACAGTAATTCAGGGCTTGGAAGGTGTTGTGATGCAGCCCCAATGAGACGACTCGTTGCATTTCAAATGAGACAAGTGGCAAAGCCGACTTGACAAGACCTCGGTCAGAGGCCCCGTCAGCGGGTTTTAGTCTGCCTCTTTATCCGAGAGCGATTGCTTGAGTTCATAAGCTTGTTCATACGTCATGATCTCGTTGAGATCGAAGTCTGCTTGATCTTCGGGGTCATTTTCATCTGCAAATGAAGCATACCTTAGACTTTCCCGGCAGCGCGCTTCGGGGAGTTCAGCGATGGCAAGCGACAACGTTCGAGACAGATTCTTAAGCCGGCGAACGTCGGCCTCCGTCAATACATAGCTAGTTTCGACCTCGATTTTTTCATACCTTTCTTCATATCCAGACATCCGCCCTAGCTTGGTGCAAGTGTTGAATTCCGACAGTTTTACTCGCAAAATGCGCCGATTTAGGAAGTTCGAGCCAAACCCTTGCTGTGCAGCTATTTGAACAGACTCTTGTCATGTA
>CAXSGP010000028.1:0-22766 GCA_964236955.1 uncultured Oligoflexus sp.
AGCACCTCTCTGACAAAGGGCGTATTATTGCTATTGGGAACCCCCATAGTACCGCTTTCAAAGAAATGCTATGTCGACAACGGTTCATGCTATCGCTCAGACGATCTCAAGCGAATCCTGGCTTGCCTTGGGACAGCTTTAAGTCACTCCCGCCCTTATAAGCCGGCTAGTACGGAGGCCTGTAAAGACAGTGAATAAGCTTGTCACGCAGCGTCAGTGGCCTTTGAGTTATCGAAACCGTAAACCCGGATTAAGGTTTCGAAATAATTAAATTTTTAGAAAGTCATAAAACTAAATATTCGCATAGTTTAGAAATAGGAGATCTAAAAATAGGGATCCTATCCTTTAATATGTGCAATCAAAAGTCTTTTAGACACTCGCAAAAGACAGGTCTAATTTCCTGCCAACACTATGCTTTTTAAAATCCATTCAACTATTAATTTTCGAACCCGATCAAAATCCAATGATACTGGGGTGCATCTAGGCAGTGGCTACGTCTTATCGGATTGCCCGATCCACTGTAAACTTAGATATCAACATAAAAGATGGAATCCAGGGAGCAAATTTGAAAATCTTGTGGACTGTCGCCTTCGTCACTCTTGCGCTAACACTACCCCTTTTACTTCGTGCGGACGATCATAGCCAGCACATACAAATGAAAAAAGCCAGTTCTGAATCAACGCCAGAGCCTCCTGCCGAAGATGACGATATTTCAATGGGTGGCAAGGTTTTCCCCAATACTGTTCTTACCACCCATGAAGGTAAGCAGGTACGATTCTTTGAAGATCTGATCAAGGGCAAGGTTGTCGCCATTAATTTTATTTTTACCAGCTGTGGAAATTCTTGCCCGCTGGAAACGGCTAGGCTTAAAAGAGTCCAGTCATTGCTTGGCGAGCGCATGGGAAAGGATACCTTTTTCTATTCCATTTCAATCGATCCTGACACTGACACTCCGGAAGTACTCGCCGCCTATCGTAAAAAATTCAACATTGGGCCAGGCTGGACTTTTCTAACGGGATCGAAGGTAGATGTCGACAACCTGCAAAGAAAATTAGGTGTTTACGTCGACGAAACGAACAAAAGAAAGCCCAAGCAGGACCATATGCTCAGCATTATCATTGGCAATCAAAAGACCGGCCAATGGCTGAAACGCTCGAATATGGATAATGCGCAGGTCTTGGCTCATAACATCGAACAGCTTCATCCCGAACAGAAAAACAGGCTG
Source organism: uncultured Oligoflexus sp. (assembly GCA_964236955.1). Lineage (GTDB taxonomy): Bacteria > Bdellovibrionota_B > Oligoflexia > Oligoflexales > Oligoflexaceae > Oligoflexus. Next base: position 1,226 of record CAXSGP010000028.1, read on the forward strand.
GAATTGCAAGAGTACACTGAAGCACCGGTAAAGATCGAAGGTTATACGGAAGGTGTTAAGCTTTACCTGACGCGCTGCATGGATTGTCACACCATCGGCGGAGGAGATGGGATTGGCCCCGACCTGCTAGGGGTTACCAAGATTCGTGACAGAGAGTGGCTTACGCAGTGGATTAAAGAACCGGATCTAATGCTGCAGGGAAAGGATCCTATAGCGCTTACCCTTCTCAACAAGTTCCAGCAAATACCAATGCCAAATCTACGACTTAATAATGCGGATGTTCAGGCCATTATTGAGTTTTTATATAACGAAGACAAACTGGGAGGAAAAGAGGCCATGAAGCAGAAATAAGCACGGCTTCGCTTACGGGAAAACAGGCATCAGCACGGTAAAAATATAAATTCTATGGGGAACTGAATGAAGAAAAACGTCAGTAAAGAAAAATTGAAAAGAATTGCTGTTAGGGTTGGCGCTATATCCATGACCGGCGTACTAAGCGCGGTCGGTCTTACTATATTTCGACCCGATCTGGCCAGGGCAACCACAGCTTTGCTGGCAAATATAGTCTGCCCTAGCCCAGACGCAGGCATGTGCAGCGCTACTTTCACCGGCGGAACTTTGATCGGGAGTCTGGTATTTCCAGTCACTACCAACCCAAGCGATAGTTCTAAGCTGACAGCAGGTTCCATCGGTGGTGCGGCTGTCGATCTCGCGGGCGCTGCGCCGGTATTCAAGGGTTCTCTCGAAGGTGGACCGACGGGAGCGCAATCCGACACAGAAATAGAGTATAACCTGGCCAATGAAAACGGATTGGGAGATAGTGGCGGTGGTGGACGTAACGGTATCGGGGTCTACAACATTCCTATGGGCGGGCGCCCAAGCCCTCTTTTCGGAGCTCAGCCTTTCACCCAAAAAATGCTGCTTTTTGAAGAATTTGGGATCGAAAACCTGACGACTTCGACCAATATCTCGCAGCTGCCACTGCCACAAGCATGTGCGGACGCAACTAATCCAGAATGTAGCACTGTGCTCACAAGGAGCACACCAAATGGCGCCGATCTGGATGCTTTCCTAGGAACTGCCGGCCTTTTCCCTTTCCCTTCCCGACTTTCGAACACGACCGCGAAAAACCCTTGGTGGAATGAAATCTGCAGAACGTATCTCGGCCGGGCCAACTGTAGCGCAGCCGGACCTATAGAAGGCCGCCCACCTGGGGAAGGATGGGGCCATCAACGCTGGACTGATTTTTTCCCAGCCAAAGCCTTCAAAACAGCTCAGGCAGGATCCCGTACCAACGGCGGTATGCGCAATGCGCGACAGATGCATAAGTATCAGGTCGGTGAATTTGCGCCAGGCGGCCTTTATAACAACACGGCTGGTGTGCCAGGATTCAACGGCACAACATCAGGAATTAAAATCAAGTTTCATCCCAATATGCCCGTCCAGCATCACAAGTCCGTCTGGACCTTCGATGGTACTCTTCCACCAAAACTCTTGATGGTACGTTATGGTGAGCCGGTTCTTATGCGGCACTATAATGCTTTACCCATCGATGTTTCGGCAAACCGAGGCTTCGGCTTGCACACCATCACCACTCATGAACACAACGGCCATAACCCCGGCGAAAGTGATGGATTTGCCGGCGCGTTCTATTTCCCTGGGCAGTACTATGACTATCGTTGGCCTCTTGCCATTGCCGGACATGATACAATCAACATCGATGCTTCAGAACCCAAAGCATCGACCCCTTGCGCAGCGGGAGAAACTATAAGGGTAGCTCGCAAGACCGGTTTCGCAAACGTTCTCTGCGACACGAGCCGCGATCCGAATGGCAAGGCTGGTATCATCCCAATCCGTGGTGATTACCGGGAAATGATGTCCACCCACTGGTTCCACGACCACATGCTCGACTTTACGGCGCAAAACGTCTACAAAGGCAACGCCGCGATGATGAACTATTATAGCGCTATCGACCGTGGTAATGAATCGCTTAATGATGGGATCAATCTACGATTGCCCAGTGGTTCGGGCTTACCTTGGGGTAACCGTGACTATGATATGAACCTTATTGTTGCAGACAAAGCCTGGGATGCCGCAGGTCAGCTTTGGTACAACGTGTTTCAGAGAGATGGTTTCCTGGGCGACCAGATGACTGTGAACTTTCGTTACAAGCCAACAGTTGACGTTAGAGCTCGTCGCTATCGCTTCCGTATCTTGAACGGAGCTGTGGCCCGTTACTTTAAAATAGCTGTGGTTCGCGAAATTGCCGGCACAAGCGGTACATTGGTAGGTCCGGCTGGCTCGAATCTTTCTTACGAAACAGTTCCATTCCACATGATAGCTAACGATGGCAACATCATGGAACATGCGGTTGCTTTTGACGGGACCCTCGGTACACAAAAAGGCATTCTGCCCGAACAGGGGATCGGTGAGCGCTACGATATCATTATCGACTTCGCTGCCAATGGCATTACTCCAGGCTCTAAGGTGTTCATGATCAACCTTCTTGAATACGACGAGGGTGATCAGGCCAACGGCGCAATCGCGCTGGCAAAAATCCTGTCCGGAGCTTACAAACCAGTTGCCGGTGCAACATCCTACTCGGGCGGTGACCCGGCTGTCGGTGCTTTCCTGCGCTTTGACGTTAAGTCCTGCGTGAATGCCACTGGCGGAGCCGTGGCATGCGTCGACCCCAGCCTGAACCCCATTAACTTCGTCGCCGGCAAAACTAAAATGTTGGTTCGGCCTACCTTTACTGCTTCAGAACTTTCCCAAGCTACACGCCGTTCTTACCGCTTGGGTCTTGGTTTCAGCGGAACAGATGACAATCCCTGGGTTCTCGAATCGGAAAACGTTGGGTACTCAGCTGACACGCGTCGCATTTCGGCAGCTCCAAACCTTGGCTCACTGACCGATGACGGCAAGGGTAAAGTTGAAATTTGGACCATTTCATCTCGAGGCTTAGGTTGGGATCACCCTGTCCATGTTCACTTTGAAGAAGGACAGATCCTAACTCGCAACGGTGCTGCACCACCTGAATGGGAAAAATGGGCTCGTAAGGATATGTTCCGCGTCGGAGGAAACGCAGAATCGTCGCAAACGGTTGAAGTTGCCTATCGCTTCCGTGAATTCTCAGGATCATATGTTGAACATTGTCACAACACGACTCACGAAGACCATGCAATGCTTCTCCGTTGGGACGTTGAAAAGCCGGGCCAAACCCTTCTCATGCCTAGTCCGCTTCCAACCTGGGATGGCGTAAGCTATGTGGATTCGGTGGCTATTCCAACCTTCCGTACCGGAAATAACAACGGTGGTTCCGGGCCAAGAACCGGAACTGTTACAACGAATGGAACTTCAGCTGGCAAGTGACTCTTAATTTCTTCTGGTCAAGAGTTCTTAGGTTTGCCTGTCAGGCAGGCATTCCTAACTCTCTCTTTCGCAATAACAAACTATTCCTTTGCAATCCATTAAGAGAGGAATAAAAATTCTGGAGCTTTTATGAAAATATTTTTGCTTGCCGCTCTTCTCATTTCCAGCGTTTCCATGGCAATAGAAGACGCGTTCAAATCTCTCGATGGAGACAACGACGGCCTCATTAGTCAAGACGAAGCCGCCAGTGATCCTGAACTAAGCACTCAATTCGCAAGCCTCGACAAAAACCATGACAAAATGCTCAACACCGACGAGTTCAAAACTTATTTTCATGCGACGCATAGCCGAAGAAAACAGGAAGCCAAAAAATAACAATGAACGAATACCGGCATAGCTGAACGAACATGAAAGTGAGTTTCAGCTTGCTCTTTGGGGAGGCGTTGGTTTCGACTGGCGCCTTTTTCCTTTATTCATTGAGCATACATCGCTTTCACAATGATTCCAGGGGATGGGATGTGGAGACGGAAAGCCCCAGGGCAGGAAATGAAGACGAGGAAACCCAAAATGCAGATGGAGACTGGACAGTCCCCTGTTACATCTTGATTTACGGAAGCGGTACTTAAGATTGAAGCACAGTCGGGACAATTGCTTCCCGGACTGCGTATAGTCTCAACTTAGCAGCCTGGAGCAGGCTCGGCCCTGCTTTGGGTTATGAAGCACTTATACGGACTGTCGAGTTCTTCCTGAGTTATTGAATCGCCCTGGTTATCGGCTTCTACCTGAGGGGCGACATCCGCGGTTTTCTCAGTTTCCGCTTTAGCTCGAACTTCAACTTCGTCTCTACAGGATACCGAAAGAAATGCTAAAATGATTAGACAACGCATTCTGGCCTCCGTTGATACTTTGATGTTTTTGATTTGACATTCATTATTTGTAATTCATATATCGGTAGAATTCGGAAGAAGCTCAAGGGTATTGGTGAAACTATATAGTCTTAAGATTCAGGACTTACCTTTGTGATTTATCAAAGGAATCGTCGACCTATAAGGGCTGGATTTTCAGGGATTTGGTTCCATTCAGTCTCAAAAATTCCCTAAAGGTGAAGGCCAGACCGAAAAAACACCGATGACCTAATTCACTGATTCCCAGGATTTGAAAAATTTTACCTTTGAATCATTACCGGACCAAACGATGTCTAGACTAAAATATACTTTAGCAGGACGATTCACCTGCCTTCACTCCCCGCCTTTGCCCCGCTTTATCGTAAGAGGTTTTGCATATACCTCGCCATGAGGTTTGCAAAATTGCCCTGGTAACGACTTGTAAGGAACGTTATATCCCGAACCGGGGGATGGTAAGGATTGTGGAAATTTCCGCCATTTGCCCTTGGAAATTTTGCAGAGTATGGATCACGGCTTGTGTGCAAAATACGGCAGTATAAAATACGTGGGACCCTGCACCCTTGACGACAGATCAATGATAGAAGAATTTCGTATCGTGCAGATTGGTCTCGAATTGGGAGATGAGATCCCTTACGTGTCAGCATGCGAAATCAACCACTGGTCCGCTAACGAATCCAGCTTTTGATTCAGGATCTGCCCCCGGATCTGAAACGTCACCGCTTCATACTCATGATCGGCCCAATCGATAGGAAGATAGATCTGCTCATCCTCTTCGTAGAGATACTCTTCGAAGTAGGTATCAATATAATCGATGAGAAAGAGCGCGGCCTCACGCGGCTCCAGCTCTTCCACTTCAAACATCACCCGCGCTTCCACAGGATAATAGTAACTCTGATCCTTATTGGACAAAATTACCGTGACGTAGACGCCGCTGCCCTGGACCGCAGCTCGTATGGAAAAGCTCCTATCCTTCATGGCAATCCGATATTTTTTGACCATGGTATCAGCGAGTTCGATGCATTCATCATTCGTGAGGAATTCGGGAGCCAGATTTTCTTCAGACATTACATCATCTCCTCATGAGAGTTTGCGCGTTTAGGACCTTCCGGCAGAATAATCAGGCCATGCAGGCCATCGTGAATCATGGACATAGCGAGGCTCAGAGACTCCTCCCGACTTTCCCGGGCTCCCAGCATCCAAAGACTGGATTCCGTCCGCAGATGGTCACGCCACGCATCGAGAAGCTGAGTTGTGCTGCTTTCGATGTTCCAGTTAAGCGGCTGAAGACCCTTACGCAGACTTTCCGCCGCCATATCGCGCAGGATAAGTTCGAGAGGCCGGTCGAGATCGCGGCCACTTAATACGACCTGTGCGAAATAGGCCATCACCGCCTGAACAGACAATTCCAGTTCATAGGCGTCGGCAAGGCTGGCGATCGGTCGGAATTCAATACGTTTTGAATCTTCGATCGATACGATGGCCACCATCGGGAAACGATTGAGAAGTCCTTTGAGAATCTCGGCCGCCTCCATACCGATGAGTTCCAACCAATTGCGGTCGATCTCCAGGAGCATTTGCCCCCACTGGCGCGACAGATACAGACGTTCAAGTTGCCCCGCACGCGGCAAACTCATACGCTTCAGTACTTTGATGGTTTGAGCACGAAGATCTTCGATGATACCGTAGCCGGCCTGGAACAAGGTCTTGGGATGTTCGCCCAAAATGATCCTGGCGCCCAGCTCAAGGCTGCCATCGGCGAGGAATTCAAGCCCCAAAGCGGCAAGAGCCTTACCCTGTTCGAGCACGCGGTGCAGACCCTGCAGATCATCGACATTTACACGTGCCGCTGCACAAAGAGCGTTGGCCAGAAAAAGCAGACTTTGATGGACCTGAAAGAGCCCTTCCAAATCCGCACCATGATCACGCGCATGGATGAGACAGGCGTCGAGAAAATTAAGATCCGAACCCTGCAGCATCAAAGCGTTCTTGGAATGCTCACGGCCTTGACTCAAGCTCTCACCTTGCCATTTAAGGCGAAGACTACGGCGGTCCAAGGGCGAGAAGATGCGAAGACTATCCTCGTAACTGACAAAACCATCTTCCTCAAGCCGTGCTTTGCGGAACTGATAAACCTGAGCCTCGTTTTCCGCCGGAGGATTAAAAGTCGAGTGGCTGAGCAGAGCATAAGCATAACGCATATTGTGCTCACGGCAACTCTCCATAAGAGTCTCGACAAAGGCAATATCCTCTTTGTCATCAAGAGCCATCTCGTAGAAGACCGTATGGCAAGGCATGGGAAAGGCTCTATCCTCAACGCCATGCGGCAAATCATAGATATGTTCGACCTCGTGAACAGTAAAAAGGCCTTCAAGCGTGGCTATTTGATATTCATCGTCGAGTTCGGAAAACCTTTGATAGAGCTGTTCCGATGAGACTTCAGCGAACGGTTTCAAAAAATTGATCATGCGTTTCTGCGAAAAATCCTCGCCATCCCATGCTTCATAGTCGGCCATATGAATGACCTGCTCCTGAGTAAGCAGCGGCAAGATCTCAAGACTCTCTTCGAAACCGCGTTGCTTCAAAGCATAATAGAGGGGCTGCACCGGCAGATTGGGGATAATTTCGGCCGCATCCGGGCTTTCGATAATAGCCTGAAGATCGATTCCGGCAAGGAGCCCACCCGGTAAGCCTGGGTCCCATGAGAGACTTTGATGTCCTGCATCATAGCTATTGGCGAGAACCGTATCGTTAAGGCGTTTATCCATCGAAAGTCTCCTTTGCGCAGAGCAAGTCTTGGGCTGCTAGGAAATTATAGCAGTGAAGGATAAGACCGAAATGAGAGCCGTCAAGGGATGAACTCAAATTTACGGCTTGCCTCCACTGGCACAGGCCGCCCGGCAAAAATTCAGATTGGCACCCGACCTTAAGCCACTAAGCCAAGCAGGAGGTGCATCTTTGCCCAGAGGCGGCGAATCGCTTTGGTTACATGGGTTTATAGGCTTTGTCCATTGCATCTTTATTCCTTCTAAAACCGCAGTTTAAGCCGCTTGCCTTAACTGGGGACTAAGCTGCTAAAATGACTCAACAATGGCCCTAGCAATAGACACAAAGCGAAATAAGCGCTCGTCAACAACTCCAAAGGCCCTAAACAATTTTCCAAAAGCACGCGTCGCTGTTGAAAGGCCGCCGCTTGAGCCCAATGCCATTCCTTGAGCAAAGTCTTTCTTTCCAGGTTTCCATCTATACCGCTTAACCAGGACTGACGGGAAATGCGCAAGACATCCTCGGTCCAAATTCCACAATCCCCCTCTCCCATATAAGCGGCGATAAAATCCTCAAGGACCCCTTTCCCTGCCAAAGAAGGCAGGGGCCACTGCTTGAAGAGAATGCGGGCGATAAGCATGAACCCAAGGCATGCCAGAAGGATCTCAAGAAAATCGCTTCTACCGCATAAAAGTTGAGACGTGAGAAGGAGCCGAAAGGCAAGCGGCACGAGCAGCACAAAAGCAAGGTGCATGACGTAGGTGCCGAGCAGACCCTTGAGTTCCTCCTGCTGCTTTCGCGACTGACTATAAAACTCCGAAAGCTCCTGCAGATCCACATCACGAAGCGTACCGCGCCTGACTTGGGCGAGCAGCCTTTCTTTGATGTGTTGCTCCATAGCCCCGGACGGAATGACCTTCCGAAGGAGAAAATCCCGGGTCCGCAAACTCGTCTGCAGCGCTCGCCAGAATCCCGGGCCAAGCAGGGGCCGCGATCGTTCGCTGAGCCTGACATGGACTAAATAAAGAATAACCGTGAAAAACAAACATCCGTTCATAAGCACACTCTAGCGCTTGAACGGATGGCTGTCGAAGGACATAATCTCAGGCGAGCTGACTCGCAAGCATCGTTTCTTTTTGCTGCCAACGCATCATGGAAAGCGTGAAGGCCTGGTCGGCGACACATTTCTTTTCAAGAGGTTTGGCAAGGTAGAGAAAGACTTGGAGACTGCGGATATCTTCGGTACTGAGGCGGTAAGAGAGATGTTTCCATACGGAGCTTAAATCAATCTGCTGCTGCTGACAGTTGCGGGGCAGCATATCCGGCAAATAATTGCAGGGCTCGACCTGCATGCGCATCTGCGCCAATTCACTGGCTTCGCTGAGATTCGATCGGCATGCGCAGGTCTTGCGCTTTTTCTGCAGTACGCTACTGACAAAGGGCAGCTCGGTGATTCGGAACCAAAGCTCGCTTAGATCAATCAGGTGACTGTAGCTGCAACGTTTCTGCAGCGCTTCGTTTTCAACCCGGAAATCGATACAGGGATTGCTGGTGTCGAGAGGGTTTCTGACGATGGATTCATAGGCTTCGCAGCCGAATATAAGCTTGTAGAGGATGCGCGACAGTGAGCCCCAGGAGGAGGCGCCGGTCGATAATTTTAGCTGGGGAACTGAATCGAGTTTGGGAAAAGGCATGCGACCGAGAAGGTCTGTGGCATTCTGCAGGGCTTGTTTGAGATCCGCAGCCTTAGCGACCTGAGTGCTCAAAAAGATTTCCCTCAGGAACTTCACCCGCTGATCGATCGTTTCCTTCAGCTGCGATTGAGCGCTGTTGAGGCCCCATATCGCCAGTCCCGAAGGGCCTTCCACCGAAATTCCAACCGGCAGGGCCATCTCAAACTCGGCGTTTCTTACGAGACTGATCGACGAACAGAATGCGTACTGAAGGTCACCCTGATCCAATTTACGATAAAGCCCGGCGCAATCGTCCTTCGTGACGATTAAACGAGGAGCATACTTGTTGAGTTCCGTCATCAGGGGATGGGAACTCCAACTGTTTTGGCAACCGATAGTGACAGGCTCTGAGCCGGACGTGTTTTTCATTAAAATTGACTCAAATTGGCAAACACATAATCGGCTACATCCAAAGTATCCTCTATATCCTTATCGCTATGGGCGAAGGATATAAAACCTGCTTCAAAAGCTGAAGGCGCGAGGTAGACACCGTAACTGAGCATACCGCGGAAAAATTGCTTAAACTGCGTTATGTTGCATTGAGCTGCTTCTTCAAAGGATTCGGGGAGTTTGGCCGAGAACATAAAGCCGAACATTCCGCCTTCATAGTCAACGCTCAAAGGAATTCCGTGCTTTTCGGCGCGCTCCTTAAGTCCGTAAGACAGACGTCTAGTACGCTTTGCCAGCTCTGTAAAGTCATATTTTGTACTCAGAAGTTCAAGTGTCTTGATGCCACTTGTCACCGCCACCGGATTTCCCGATAAGGTACCGGCTTGATAGACAGGACCGCTTGGGGCAATCATCGCCATAATATCGGCTCGACCGCCGTAAGCACCGATGGGCATACCGCCACCAATGACTTTGCCAAGAGTGCTCAGGTCGGGCTTGATCTTTTTGAGACCCTGCACTCCCGTCAATCCCACCCGGAAGCCGGTCATGACTTCGTCAAAAATCAGTACGGCTCCGGACTGCGTGCAAAGCTCCCTCATCAATTCCAGATAACCATCTTTGGGACGTATAAAATTGCCATTGCCGACAAACGGCTCAACGATGACTGCGGCGATCTCGGACCCTTGCTTGGCAAAGATCGCCTTGAGACCCGCGACATCATTAAAGGCTAGCGTTAAGGTGTCTTTGACGACGGCTTCCGGAACTCCCGGGCTGCCCGGAATACCCAGCGTCGCCACCCCTGAGCCGGCTTTTACCAGGAGCATATCAGCGTGACCATGGTAACAACCGGTAAATTTCAGAATCTTATTGCGCCCGGTGAAGCCCCGTGCAAGACGAAGAGCCGACATGCAGGCTTCGGTTCCACTGGAAACCAAACGGATCATCTCCATACTAGGGAGGATCTTTTGCACGAGTTCGGCGATACGGATTTCCAAAGCCGAGGGGGCCCCGAACGAAAAGCCATTTTTAAGGGAAGCCGTCACCGCTGCGACAACTTCGGGATGAGCATGACCAAGCATGGCCGGACCCCAACTGCCGATATAATCGATGAACTTATTGCCATCGGCGTCCCACATGTAAGCGCCTTCGGCACGTTCGATAAATAAAGGATTCGCATCGACCTGCTTAAAAGCCCGAACCGGCGAGTTGACTCCACCCGGCATCAGCTTCACGGCTTTGGCAAAGAGGCTTGCGGATCGCTCAAACGAAAGCTTTTTCATGAATCTTGACCTTCCATCACAACGGGACCGAGTAGTCAGAGACCACCTTTTACTCGTGTTCTCCGAAGAAAGATACCAGCACTCTTGACTGACCTTTCGACTCACCAGAGTTCATCGTTTTGAATCCCGGCGTCTTCTTTTGTAGCCTTATTCAGATCGAGTTTTTTCTCCGGCGCCGGCCCCTTGGTCGGTACGGTTTCCATCGGATTGTTTCGCGCCGCTGCGACCGGCGGTGAGGCTCTGGGGGGCAGCGCCGCCTGCGTCGGCGCTGGAACGGGAGCAGCGCCCTCCGTATGGGAAGTCGATGCTGCCCTGGGGCCTGGTGCTGATGATGGCGACGGGTTGCTGTCGGTTTCCAGCACGGGCAGGACCGGTGCCTGACTCGGATCGGCTGTATCCGCTTCTTCCGCTTTGCCTTCGATCAATTTGGGACCACCATGATCCCCTTCCGCTTTCATAAAAGGCTGAAAGGCCCGGCGTGGGCTTCGGGCGCCACCGCTCAGTACAGTCGCGACATTCACGTTCGCCCGGACACTGGCACTGCGGGCAAATTCATCATGAAAGGTTTCCCCCTCCTTATCAAAGTTTGTAAATTCAAATCCATCCGAATCGCCTCCGCCCTGTAGAACAATACCAGCAGGCAGATCGACGGCAAGAGGGGTACTACACGGAGCCTGGACGGTTGGCCAGGTTTGAATACCAGCCATATTCGGCGTATTTGGATCAAGGAAATCCTTGAATTTCAATTCCTTCACCAGTCCCTTGGCGTAATCGGTCCAAATAGGAAGGGCTCCCATCGCTCCCGAAATTCGAAAGCCGCCGCGACGCATTGATTTATTTAGGTCGTAACCCACATAAGAGGCGATAACATACTGATGATGCATAGGATCGAGGGCTTCATCTTTTTTGACCGGATAGGGGACAAAACCAGCAAAATAAGCGGTTGTGTAATCGTTGGTCGTACCTGTTTTGCCAAAGGCCGGGATTCCAATGCGACGGGTTTTGGCGGGTAATTTTGATCCTTCAGCCATAGCCTGGTCATAGTCGAGATAAAGCTCGCCGCGGAGCCGCCTTCCGGTACCATGCGTGACAACCTTGCGCAGAATTTCTCCCATCTGCGCCGCATAGCAACTGTCGACAAGCTGAAAGGATTTCTTTTCGGGTTCATAGAGAACCTTACCGTCCCGGTCTTCAATGCGACGAATGAAGTTCAGTTGGTTATCAGGGCCTTCTTTGTAGAAGCGATAGGTTTTGCCGTTCGCGAAGGTCTGATAGATTTTGGAAACTTCGGCCGCACTCACATCGTTCGTGCCGAGTCCAAAGGAAAGTACGGGTTCAAGTTTTGACGTGACGCCCATCGCCCGCGCAAGTTGAGTGAGATAACGCAGACCAAGTATGATTTTAAAATCGTGATGGTTGAAATACTGAAAGGTCGAGAACTGATCCTTCTGATTCATCACAGTCGCGTATTGTTCTTCGATGTTCTGAGCGATACGATCATAGTAGCGAAGCGGAAGGAATCCATCGAGGCTCACTTCATTCATCACGATGCCACCATTTCCCCAAATAGCCTGCACATCGAGTGAGTTGAGAGGCCGCCCCGTGGGGGGATCAATAACGACCGAGCCGTCTTTGGCACCGCGACGGAACTCTTCGCCTTGAAGTTCCTTCACATAGGCCAAGGCTGGTTTGTGCCCACCTGAATTCATAACACGGAATCGACTCAATAGACCCAGCGTGCTCGGATCGGCATAAGCGGCATCCGCTCCACCATCGGAAACTTTGGTCGTGAGTCTTGCCCAATCCAGTTTCAGATCATTGGAAAGAGTGGTCAGACGTTCCCAGTTCTTTTTCACCAGACCGATGCGAAGGTTCCGTTCCCGATCGGTGAAGTCATCATCGGCCATTCGGTAAACGTGCTGGAGCTCCGAGACATAGCCACGGCCCCACCAGAGCTTGCTCAGGTCTTTGAAAAGTCCCGATCGCCCTGCAAATATCAGGTCCGGCTTGAGATCCTCGACCGCCTTGTCGAGCATCGATTCCTTGATACCACTGTTATCAAGCTGAACACCGGTGTCTTTCGCCACGCGAAAATGATAGTCCCGGGGCGCCTCGCCATCGTGGGGTAGGAGATCGAGTGTGCCCATCAGTTCCTTAAATTCTTCAAAATTTAACTTATCGAGCAGATTGGCTGTAAGAAAGACGGTCGCCAGGTTTTCGGATTTCGTTCCTGCCCAGATCATGGAAACGTCGTCGTAAGGACTCGCGTGATCGCCTCTTGGAAAATAAAACTGACCTTGGAAATTGAAAAGGCGGCGTTCGTTATCAAGCCTGTCAAGGATGGTCCAGCCCATCTGCATCGCCCCAAAAAACACCAGTGATTTGAATACCGAACCGGGTTGCCGGGTTGCAAAGACCGCCCGGTTGAAACCCTCGGAATCAAATCCGGAAACCACCGAACGCACTTCGCCTTCATCAAGCGAGATCAGGCCGCCGTTCACCGTGGGTTTTTTCTTCAGCTCAACGACCGCTTCATGAGTCTCTTCGTTCCATTCGATGACTTCGGTAAACACGATGTCGCCGACCTGAAGTTTATTCAGGATCTCATTCAGATGGCTTTCATAAGGCTTATAAGTCGGGATTGAAAGAATCTTCGCGGTCCGAATCAAGGCCTCGGTGGGAATCACGCCCTTCGGCAGACCGTAGTCGACGAAAATCTGCGGAGTCTTGCCCTTTTCAATGCGGGTGACCTTGCCGTAATAGAACTGATTAGGAATCAAACTTCGTAGATAGTGGTACGATCCCGGAGCTTCGGGTGCGTAGTCCTTGAGGATGAGTTCCAGACGCGAAAGGTTTCTGCGCATCATCAGCTGCGCTTCGTCCTGCAGTCTTTTATCGATCGTCGTGAAGACCTTGAGGCCGGCATGACTCAGCTCGTTGATATTTTCCATGCCGAGGGCATCGAGAATTTCTTTTTTATCAAGTTGACCACGGATAAGGGAGACCAGAGCGACTTCGCTCGATCCAAATTTCCCCTGATTGAAGGGCACCCTTTCCTCAAAGCCTTTTTTGAACTGCTCCTCCTTGATCCAACCCTGTTCGTACATGCGGCGAAGCACGTAGTTCTTTCTGATGTTAGCCTCGTTCCAAGCCGTTTCCTTGTCTTTTCTGTTGTATTTCACGAATGGATTGTATTTGCTGGGGCCTTTGACCGAACCGGCAATGAAGGCGCTTTCGATGAGCGTGAGATCTTTGACATCTTTGTTGAAGTAGTACCGGGCGGCGATGCCGATGCCCTTGCCATTTGCCGTAACGTGGAATTGATTCAGGTAGAATTCAAGAATCTGCTGTTTGGAATACATGCGTTCAATCTGAAACGCCCGCACCAGTTCCTTAAATTTTCTCTTAAAGGAATGCTCCCGGTGATCCATGATATTCTTGACCGTTTGCTGGGTGATCGACGATCCCCCGCGACGGAACTTCATGCCATTGACAACGCCCTCCGAGAAGGCTTGAAAGATTGCGAAGGGGTCGACACCGTAGTGCTGAAAGAAATTTTTGTCTTCAGCAGCAACCATCGCCCGCACCATATTTTCCGGAACCTGGTCGATCGTCACATAGCTCCGGTGCTCATCGTTAAAAAAGCTGCCTATTTTATGCTCTTCGTCCAGCGTATAGAGCGTCGTTTCTTCGTTGATTCGGGCTAAAATAGTTGACTTTTTGAGATCGGACACGTCGCCAAAATAAACTGTGTAGCCGATGCCGCCCAAGATGGTGAGAACCGCTAAGAGTCCAACACCCGCTCCAATAGCCGATGCGAGAAAGAGCTTACGTTGCCAGGATTTCAAGGGAGCACCTCGTTACGGATAAGGGCGATTCACAACCTAAATTATGGCGCGAAGACCCAGGATATGTCCACAGGTTCTCATTCTAATAAAAGACCGAAGAGTTACCGTCTGTTTTACCATAATTCGGGCCTCTTCTGCCAGGTCTTCCTTATGTTATAATGGAGAGCTAAACGAGGGGGACGCTATGCGCTGGATTGGCTTTTTTATTTCAATCATTATTTTCTTGCTTCCCGCCTTAGCTTCTGCTCAACCCTCACTCGAAGAGATTATTCCTCGTATTAAGCACGGATTGGTGACGATACGGTCCCAAGAGCGGCCACTTCGTCAATCCCAAATTTACGACCCCTATAATTTTTTCTTTCAAGCGCAGCTGCCGCCGGGTCGAGGCAGTTATCCCATCGGTTCAGGATTTGTGATGCCGGACGGCATTCATGTCGCTACAAGTTTTCGGCAGCTTGATGGCGCCAACGCTCTGCAGATAATCTCTGATCAAGGCAAGGTCTACGATGCGCAGCTTTTGGGAGCTGATGCGAGCCTGGATCTTGCGATTCTGCGGATCAAGAACGCGAAAGGTCTTACTGGCCTGGATTTTGGGAACAGCAATCAAGCGCGCCTCGGCGATAATCTCCTCATCTTCGGCCGTAGCGTAAGGCTCATGGTCATCAAGGCAAATCTAAGTTCTACGGAAAATGCCGAAGGCAGCTTTGGCCGTCATTGGTTGATCGACAGTCCAACCCATCCCGGCGTTTCGGGGGGGCCCGTCGTCGATTCGCGTGGTCGAGTCGTTGGCATGGCAGCTTACAACCCTGAAGGACCGCCCCAGCTCGGTGTTGTCCTGCCCTCCGCCCTTATGATCTCAGGCAGTCAGCAGCTCATAAAAAATGGCAAACTATCAAAAGCCTGGCTCGGCATCGTGCCAAAAAATTTGACCAGTCTCGACGATCTTGATCACCTGCGCACAGCTGCAATCAAGGGTGGCGTTAGGGTCGAAAATTTAATCGTCGATGGCCCAGCAGCAAAGGCAGGCCTGCAGATTGGCGACTTGATTATGGCCATAGGGGAGCACACGATACTTCAGCTCAGCGATCTCAACGCCTTTCTCGATAGCCACAAGCCTGGAGAACGCCTTCCTCTCAAGATCCACCGTGGCAACAAGGGAAGCCTACAGCTTCCTCTGGAACTTGGCGAATTGCCCAGCGCTCAGGATCTTCCCCTTGCAAGCCAGTTGTTATGAACACATGTTCGCCAATGAGACGACCCGGGGGTCCGCCGCCTTTTCCCGGGTATCCTTTCTTTCCGCAGCTCTTTATTTGACCAAGCCGAGTCCCCTCGTTATACTCCCGCGCATCCGAAACCTTCTGTGCGAGGGCAGCTAATGAATGATTTGCAGACGATTAACACGCTTAAAGGCCTGGTGATCGACGCCGTTAATAAAGCAAAATCAGGCCATCCGGGCGGAGCCATGTCCAGTATGGACTACGCTTATGTGCTCTTTACAGAGTATCTGCGCTTCGACCCAAGCAACACGAAATGGTTGGGCCGCGATCGCTTTATTTTAAGCGCCGGCCATGAGTCGATGCTGAATTACAGTCTTCTGCATTATATCGGTTGGCTGGAGATGGACGATCTCAAAAAATTCCGTCAGATCAAATCTAAAACTCCCGGTCATCCGGAAAACTTCATGACTCCGGGGATCGAGTGCACCACAGGTCCTCTCGGCCAGGGTGCGGCGATGTCGGTGGGCTTTGCGATCGCCTCGCGTCATCAGGAGGCCGCTCTCGATCCAAAACTTTTCGCGCATAAAACCTACGTCCTTCTTGGCGACGGCTGTATGCAGGAGGATATCACCCTCGGCGCCGCTTCGGTCGCGGGCCATCTCAAGCTCGACCAACTCGTCTGGTATTACGATCAAAATAAAGTACAAATTGCCGGAACCATCGATCGCGTGAGTTCCGATGATTATAAAAAGGTCTTTGAAGGCATGCAGTGGGAAGTTCTTGCCGTGAATGGCCATGACCTGACCGCATTGCGCAAGGCCCTCGACCATGCGCAGAGCAAACGCGACCGTCCTCTTCTCATCATCGGTGACAGCACCATGGCCAATGGCGCTTTTTCGCTTGAGGGTTCGAACGATACGCACGGTTCGCCGCTGCCTGCCGAAGAACGCATTAAAACCAAGGCCAAACTTGGTATACCGGAAGGTCAGGATTTCTATGCCCCTGAAGATTCCTATAAAAACTTCCGTAGAAACTTCGCCAAACGTCGTCAGGAAGTTTCCGAGTGGCAAAGCGCTTTTGAAGCGAAACGGCAAGACCCGACCTTCAATGCCCGATTCAAGAGCTACTATGAAACCGGCTCCTACGATCAGCTTCCAAAGCTTGTCTGGCCAGCTGGAAAGCCGGTTGCGACCCGCAATGCCTTTGGTGACATCATTGAAAAATGGGCCGAGCATGTACCGAATTTTATCGGTGGCAGCGCTGACCTTGACTCTTCAAACATGACCGAACAGTTCCTTGCAAAGGTCGGTGATTTTCAGGCCGAAACACCGCAAAATCGCAACATTGCCTTCGGCGTCAGGGAATTCCCGATGTCGGCTATCTCCAATGGCCTGGCACTGCACGGCGGAATGATTCCCTTCGATGCGACGTTCCTGGCTTTTTCCGATTATTCAAGACCCGCGCCTCGCCTCGGTGCTCTGCAGCGTTACCACGTCATCCACGAATTCACTCACGATTCCTTCTTCCTGGGGGAAGATGGACCGACCCACCAACCGGTCGAGCACGTCATGTCCCTTCGCCTCATTCCCAATCTTTATGTGATGCGCCCTGCTGATGCTCACGAAACGCAGGTCATGATGGATTTGGCTATCAACCTGAAAGAAAGCCCGACGGCCATCTGCCTGACCCGTCAGAAGCTCCCCCTTCTGAACCTCGATAGCAATACGATTGGCCTGGCGCGCTTCGGTGCTTATCCGGTTCAGGAAATGGCTGACCCTGAGGTCGTGATCATGGCCACAGGTTCCGAAGTTTCTCTAGCCCTTGCCGCCGCTGCTCTCCTCAGCAAGCACCGGATCAAAGTCCTATCGAGGCCCTGCTGGGAACGCTTTGACGAACAGCCGAAAAGCTATCAGGATTCTGTCCTGAGTCCGAAATGCACCAAACGCATTTCAATCGAGGCCGGTTCAACTTTGGGTTGGCAGAAGTATACAGGAACCGAAGGTTTGACGATTGGACTCGATCATTTCGGTGACAGTGGCCCGGCTGACGACCTCGCCCGGGAGTACGGCTTTACCCCCGAGCAGGTCGCTGCCAATATTAAAAAGTATCTCGAAGTATAAACGACCACTTGAATCCTGAGCGAATTTGGTGAACGATTAGTTCACCGAATTCGCTTTTTTTTTGAACTTTAATCTTCGTCTCGGATTTTAAGGTTCCCCGGCTGGACATTTTTGCTTTGAACCTAGCGTTCCACGCAATGACCAGAGCTTATTTGGATTCAACGAGAAGGGAAAATAAGTTTTCCTTCACTTTTGAGGAGTTCGCATATGTCACTCAAAATACACAGAGTAGCTGTACTCGGAGCCGGCGTAATGGGAGCACAAATCGCTGCCCATTTGGCAGCTGCCGGAGTTCGTACCCATCTTTTGGATCTTCCGTCCGAGGTTCCCCACAAGGATCCGAAGATAGCCGCAGCAATCGGCAAGAATTTTCGATCGACGGCTGCTTTTCTTGCCATTGAGGGCATGAAAAAGTTGAAACCCTCGCCACTAGCATCCGAATCCATTCTCCAAAACCTCATTCCAGGTAACTTCGCCGATGACATGTCAGTCATCGCTGATTGTGACTGGATCATTGAAGTCGTGGCCGAGCGTCTCGAAATCAAAAAGAGCATTCTGAAGCAGATCTCCGCCTACGCAAAACCCCATGTTCCGGTGACGACCAACACATCGGGGCTGTCGCTTGAAAAAATGTCGGAAGACCTCGATGCGAGCTTCAATGCCCGTTTCTTCGGAACCCATTTTTTCAATCCGCCCCGCTACATGAAGCTTTTAGAAATCATTCCCCACACGCACACCGATAAAAAACTTATTGCCGAACTCACCCAATGGATCGAACGTTATTTGGGCAAGGGCATAGTCTATGCCAATGATACCATTAACTTTATTGCCAACCGTGTCGGTACCTTCAGCATCACCTCAGCTTTTGTTCATATGGACACTCTTGGCCTTAATGTTGAAACTGTCGATTCTTTGAGCGGCAAAACGATGGGCCGTCCCAGCTCGGCCTCATTCCGAACGATGGATGTCGTCGGCATTGATGTGTTTGCTGCCGTAGCGAAGAACGTTGGTAAATATGCACCGGATGACCCCTATGTCGCGACCTTTACTCCTCCGAAATGGATAGAGGACCTGATCGCCCGCGGATCCCTCGGCCAAAAGTCCAAATCGGTCGGTATCTATAAAAAAGAAACCGACGCAAAAGGGGTCTCCACGATTCTCGCGTACCGTCCCAAAGAAGATAAGTACGTTGAGCAACAGCCTCAGACTTTTCCTTGGCAGGAGGAAGCGAAAAAAGTTTCCGATACCATTGAACGCATCAAGCTCATCATCAGCCACAGCGATGCCGGCGCGAAATTCATCTGGTTGACCCTGCGCGATACCATGGCCTATTCTGCGACCCTTCTCGAAGAGATCGCCAATAATCAGCCGCTCTCGATTGATAACGCCATCAAATGGGGCTTCAATTGGGAATGGGGTCCTTTTGAACTTTGGCAGGGGCTTGGTTATGACACGATCCGTGATCGCATGCTGCAGGAAGGGGTTTTCCTTCCGGATTGGTGTAAATCGGGGCTATCCTTCTATAAACCGACTCCAAATTCCTTGGAATGGCATATCAAAGGACCCACATCTCAATATTTGGGCAAGATCGGCAGAGATCAGCCCATTCCCAAGAGCGAGCATTCCTTCTATCTGCCGAAATCAAAAAGCACGGTCGACAAACGAAGCACAATTCTTGGCAACGACAGCGCAAGTCTCATCGACCTTGGCGATGGCGTGGCCTGCCTGACCTTCCATTCAAAGATGAATTCAATAAACGACGAAATTATCGACACGATTCAAAAATCCCTGGTAAAGGTAAAATCGGATTTCACCGGTCTGATCATTGCCAACAACGGCGAAGTCTTCTCAGCTGGAGCCGATCTTAAACAGATTCTCGGCGCCATCAAGGACAACAAATTCGATGACATCGATAGCCTCCTGCGCCGTTTCCAAGGCACCATGCAGGCCTTGAAATACGCTACTTTCCCATCGATTGCCTGTCCGCACGGACTGACTCTCGGCGGCGGCTGCGAAGTCAGCCTGCATACCAGCGAGCAGATCATCGCTGGTGATAGCTACGCAGGTCTCGTCGAAGTCGGTGTGGGTTTGATCCCTGGCGGCGGCGGCACCAAGGAATTGGCACTTCGGGCCTATAACCTTGCCACTCTGGGCGACAACGTTGATGTCATGCCCTTCCTCCAGCGAGCCTTCCAACTGATCGGCATGGGTAAAACATCGACATCGGGTCTTGAAGCCATTGAGATGGGTCTCTACAATTATGCGAAGGCTACCGTGACCCTGGCCCGAGATTATCAGGTGATTCGCGCGAAAAAGCGGGTGTTGGCCCTGGCTGAGAATGGCTACCAGCCTCCCCTTCCGCAAACGAAAATTAAAGTTCCTGGTGATTCCGGTATCCAGACTTTCAACATGGCCCTGATCAACATGGTCGAAGGTCGGCAGATCTCGCCCTACGATGCCCTTGTGGGCGAAAAGGTGGCAACCGTGCTCTGCGGCGGCGAAGTCGACTCGGGTTCGATCGTTTCCGAGGACTACTTCCTTGATCTGGAGCGCCGTGTGTTCCTTGAACTCTGCCGCCAGGAAAAAACCCAAGAACGTATCGAAGGCATGCTCAAGACCGGTAAGCCTGTTAGAAACTAAGATTTGGAGCAAAACGCTATGAAAACAGCTTATATAGTTAGCCCGTTTCGTTCTGCGGTCGGTAAAGCGGGTCGCGGGACCTTACGAACCAAAAAACCTGATGATCTCTGTGCCGATGTCATTCGCGCGGTCATGAAGGCCAATCCTGGCGTCGATCCTCATGAAATCGACGATGTCTTTATCGGTTGTGCGATGCCTGAAGCCGAGCAGGGTATGAATATTGCCCGCTTTGCCGTTCTGCTCGCCAATCTCCCCGAGTCCGTGCCGGGAGTGACGGTCAACCGTTTCTGCAGCTCGGGCCTTCAAACCATTGCCATGGCTGCTTTTCAGGTTCAAGCAGGTGGTGCCCAGTGCATTCTCGCCGGTGGCACGGAATCGATGTCCATGGTTCCTATGATGGGACATAAGCCGGTCGGCAATCGGAGCGTGACCAAGGACGGACGCGGCGACTATTACATCGGCATGGGTATTACGGCGGAAAACGTCGCGAAAGATTATAAAATAAGTCGTGAGGATCAGGACCAGTTTTCCCTCGCCTCCCATCAGAAAGCCGCCAAGGCTATTGCCGATGGTCTTTTCAAAGATGAGATCATTCCCGTGCCCGTCACTTTCCGTAAACCCGGCAAAGCGGGTCAGGCCGAAATCGTGGAACAAAATTTTGCGGTCGACGAAGGGCCCCGTGCCGACAGTACCCTCGACGCTCTTTCCGGTCTGCGTGCTGCGTTTAAGACGGGTGGTTCGATTACAGCTGGTAATTCTTCGCAAATGTCCGACGGCGCGGCCATGGTTATGGTCTGCTCGGAAGAATTTGTTAAGAAGTACAACCTGAAGCCGATGGCTCGTTTTGTATCCTTTGCTGTTGCAGGTGTGCCCCCTCGCGTCATGGGTATCGGGCCGGTTGAAGCGATTCCACGTGCTTTAAAACTCGGTGGTCTGTCGCTTAAAGACATACACCGCGTTGAGTTAAACGAAGCTTTTGCTTCGCAGGCTCTAGCCGTTACCAGAACTCTGGGAATCAATCCCGGCATCATCAATCCAACCGGAGGAGCCATCGCCATGGGTCATCCGCTAGGAGCAACCGGTGCCAAGCTCACCTCGACTTTGCTTCACGGCATGAAACGCGATAAGCAGAAGTATGGTATCGTCTCGATGTGCATAGGAACAGGTATGGGCGCCGCAGGCATCTTTGAATCGCTGGTCTAAGATTGGGTTTCAAACTAAAAGTATTGGTTCTAGGGAAGGACCTTTGGCCCAAAAAGGGGCCAAAAGGCTC
>CAXSGP010000028.1:22776-48376 GCA_964236955.1 uncultured Oligoflexus sp.
GCATGAAATAGAGGCATCGTCACCCAAGGCCATGAAAAAGGCGATGCCTCTCTTGCCAGGTCCAGGGTATTAAGAATCTTACGTGTCTGTTCTGTGATAGCTAGGACTTGAGCCAGGAGAGATTATGCCTAAGGTTCTCATAGTAGATGACGAAATTGATATTTGTGAAATGATGGCCTTCAGTTTTGAAAGCCAGGGATTTGAAACCATCATCGCCGGTGACGCGGTCCAAGCCCTCGAGATGGTCAAGTCTGAGGATCCTGACTTGGTCATAAGCGATATCCGTATGCCCAAAGGTGGGGGGATGAAGCTGCTTGAGGATATTAAGGCGTATAATCCATCGAGACCCAAGGTCTTTTTGATCACAGGCTACAGTGACCGTTCCAAGGAAGAGGCAATCGCCCTCGGAGCCGAAGATGTCCTTTCCAAGCCTATCAAACTCCAAGCCCTCATTGAAAAAGCCCGCGAAGCTCTTAAAGTATAATTCAAGGGTAACTTTGGCCTCTCTTGGTCAGGAGCCCCGGACTGTGGCTACCCTTCCCTATAGGGCGAAGACGCCGGCCCAAGTCTGAACAGCCCCGCCAGAAATAAAAAAATACCGGCCCTGGAGCCGGTATTTTCTTGTTTCCGAGTAATTATGCAGCAGCAAGGGCTGGAGAAGCTTTTTTACGCTTCGTAGCTTTTTTCTTTGCTACTTTTTTCTTTACTACCTTTTTCTTTGCTACTGTTTTCTTCGCTTTTTTAGCGACTTTTTTAACAGCCTTCTTCACTTTCTTAGCCGCTTTTTTAACAGCTTTTTTTGCTGGCTTTTTAGTTGCAGTTTTCTTCACTGCTGCTTTCTTCTTGGCAACTTTTTTAGTTGCGGTCTTCTTCTTAGCGACTTTCTTCTTTGGCGCGGACTTCTTCTTAGCGACCTTCTTCATAACTCAAAACCTCCTGAACTTAGTTACGATATGCGGTCCCAAGCAGGGACCTTGGACGAGAACTTCAAGCCCTCGCTATCCACCTTAAAAAATGCGACCCTCGAAATCAGCTTACCACAGGTCTATCACAGGGGAGAAGGATACGCACCTCAACAACAATGACAATCGTATCGGCCTTGTGTCAAAGAACTAAAGAGTCGACCTTTATATTTGCTCTAGAAAAATCGGGAATGCAAATCTTTAGGCTTTATTATTTTAATAATTTCAACAATTTATTGTCGTAGAGAAATTTGTGGTTCCGTTTCATTTTATTTCTTATGGAATGCTGATTTTTAATTTTCGCCGTTTTTATTTTTTTCCTCTGCCACTGCCGAGTTTTTCCGCCATCAACTTATCTTGATCCACCACCCTGTTTGCCGGCAAATATCTCAAGCGCCGAGCGTGCCTTGTCGGAGATCAGCGGCTTCGAAGCAGGAGGAGCGGAAACCTTTTGCTCTGCAGGCTTTGCGGCTATCCTCTGACCATAGCTCAAACCGAGTTTTATCATCATCTCGACCAGCCCCTGGTCCTGGCAAAGGATGAGGGCCCAACCATGGGGCTGTGATTGCTCTATCAGTTGAAGGAACTGAAGGCGTACCTTGTTCGCGACTGAACTTTCCGCCCAGCTGTAGAAAACCAAAGGCACATCAAACACCGGTTCTGCGAATATTTGCTCATTTTTAAGCGCCTGTTGCGTCTGACGTCGCAGCAGCTCGAACTGCAGATACTCCCGTCCCGATTCAAAAGACTTCACAAGTTGGTCCGACCCAAGGCCTTTATGCGGAAGGTTCAGTTCCAAGAGCACGGCTTTCCATTTCAATTCGATCCGCTCGACATCCTGCTCCAGACGCGTTCTCATCAGGCGATAGGCTTCGATCTGGGCTTCTATACTGCGCAGTTTCTTGACCTGAGCCAACTTCTTGTCGGCGTAGCTCATCACGCCCTTGGCTTCGGCAAGCACCACGTTCGGATGATCGAGTCCAAGTGATTTCTGACTTCCGGTATGGCTTCTCCAGCTCTCGAGCAAAGTAACGAGGCTCCTAATATGACTTTTGTAGTCCACGTATTCTTCGGAGAGCTTTTGGGATTTATGTCGCAACGCTGCCAGTTGGCTATAGAGATTTATTGAGAAAATTAAATGACTTACGCTAGTTTCCGGATCGAGACCCAGACCTTGGGCGACGGTCGCCCAGAGTTCTTTGGATTTTGCATACTCCAGAGCGATCTGATCATAACGTACTTCGAAGTCGTGAAGTTTCTCGTCATGGACCGAGGCTTGAGCCTCGAGTTGACTATAGAGCTGTCCAATATGATGCAAAACCTGATTGACGAGCGCGCGGGCATCATCGATACCATCCTCGGCTTCGACGCCCATCTTCAGATTAAGTGGCTCAGCTGGATTGAAGCCTAATAATTTATTGAGCTTATGGGCAAGATTATCGCGTCCACGATGCTTTTCGTTCGACCGATTGAGCGACGCATCAAGCTCATGCAGACAGCTTTCAAGCGTCCGAATGATTTCCTGATCATTTTCCAAAAACTTCACGATCGCCTGCCGATGGTCGCGGTAGACGGGAGATATTTTTTCCTTGGCATCGCTAAGACTGGCGCGCGCCGTCTTTTCCAGACGATCACAGGCCAACGACCGGCTGAGGACCTGAAGCACATAAGCCCAGTCCACCTCCTCTTCCGGAATCGGCATCGCCTGATGGACGATGGCAGCTTCCAGTCGTTGCTTTTCGATTTCGACCTGATGCATCTTTTCGTGCCAGTTCTTTGGGCTCTTGGCGGCATGCATCAGGGGTTCGGCGAGGCGACGGATCTGCTCGATCATGTCGAGTTCCTGCTCAAGGCGTCGCATCAAACCCCCATCAACTTTGTCGAATTGCTGAAAGATCCTGTTGAGTCCTTTGGCCTGCTCCTGGATTGCCGCGTAGCGCCTGGTATAAGCGTCACCAACGGGAATAAGCTTTTCCAGCAAGGCACTCTCAAGGGGAACGCCCCAAAATCTTTCAACCGCCTGCTTCGATAAGTGGGAACGATCGACTGCAAGTTGTTCCCAAGCACTTTTTCGCGCCGATTTATCGCGGTCCGATTCAGCAACGATATCGAGTCCGGTTGATCCCAGTTCGAAAGATCGCGAAAGTTCGAGCCAGGAAAAGCTGGCTTTGGTATCGAGGGGGATAAAGTCCGCAAATAGGTCGCGTTGCGGCTGATCATTTCGGGCGTCAAGCAATTGACGGTTCTTGAGACAGCGAAAACTTTCAAAAGAACGTTCGAAGATCCAGGCATCACCATTATCATCGGTCAGGGCCAGGAGGACAGCTTTGACCTTGGGGGCTTTACCAGCGAAGAGAGCGTAGCTTATCGCCTGTTTGATGAGCACGGCATCCTCAGGACCACAGGCCAGGACCGAGAGATGTTTATAGACTCCCTGTGGGTTGCGAAACTTCCACAAACGGGGCTCAGAGCCGCCCTCCGGAATCACTTTGATGCCGTCGATGAACATAATTGCTGGTCCTAATGCGAATATAAGTTATGGAAGGTCATAGCTTCGACCCATTGCGTTGCTAAGAAAATTTGGGACATGGTTCAAAGTATAGGGATAATGCGGAGACCACGAATCGCCTCCCTTATTATAGCACCCCAAGGGCGTATTTGCGTAGGGGGTGCTACGGCTATAGGGCTCATTCCAAAAAGACAGTCATGGGTTGCCTTGAAAGCGAATAATGCTTATCTATGGGTACGATTTTCACAACTAAGGGCGAGAGTTGAATATGTCGCAGACTGCAGCGGCCCAAGGGCCAAACCTCCTGGATCATGCCATGCAATTCGGCACCTCACTCCTACGCCTCTTACCGGCTGAATTAGCTCATGACCTTGGCATGTGGATTCTGGAAAGAGATCTCCTCAAGCTCTTACCTCTGCCATCCTTTGGCACAAGGCTCGATGGATTGACGATGACCATACCGGGCATAGGCCAACTCGCTCATCCGATAGGACTTGCAGCCGGCTTTGACAAAAATGCTCGTGCGCCACACGGTTTTGCCCGTATGGGTCTGTCTTTTTTAGAATTGGGCACGGTGACGCCGAGACCCCAGGCGGGCAATCCCAAACCACGGCTTTTTCGACTCGATGATCAAATGGGCCTGATCAACCGCATGGGCTTTAATAGTGAAGGTGCTGCCGTCGTTGCGCAACGTCTTGCGGGAAAACATTGGAATCATGAACCCATTCCGATGGGTATCAACCTTGGTAAGAACAAAGACACCGATCTGAGCAGCGCGATAGAAGACTATAGCGAGGGAATTGAAAAATTCACGCCTTACGCCAAGTATTTCGTGATCAATGTCAGCTCCCCCAACACTGCCGGTCTAAGGGGTTTGGCCAACGAGCATTTCCTCAAGGAACTGGCTATGCGGCATAAGAAGGATCTCCCCAGACTGTGGGTGAAGCTGGATCCGGATATGAAAAAAAAGGATTTTCAAGGTCTGGTTGCGGCCCTTGCCAGTATTGGCTTTCAAGGCCTGATACTGACCAACACTCATCGCGTGGAAAGGCCTCAGGTGGGTGGGTTGAGCGGTTCCGCCATAGCGATTCAATCAAACGCCTGTCTGGAATGGGCCTATGAAGTAACCAAGGGTCGTCTGCCGCTGGTCGCTTCGGGCGGTATACTGTCCGGTCAGGACGTGTTTCAGAGGATAGCGCGCGGGGCATCCGCTGTGCAGATCTATTCGGCCTTGGTTTACCGGGGGCCGCTGGCCGTCTATGCGATGATACAGGAACTGCGGAATGAAATGCAGCTCCGAGGCTTTTCCTTTCTTTCTGACGTTAAGGGAAGTTACTATATTCGTTGACGGTGAGCAGCCTATCGAGGCGCTTCAAAGCTTGGCTGGCAGCCACCTCATAATCTAAACAGGGTGCGGCAGCATCTAAACAGGTAGGTCATGGGTCTCAATATAGTGCGGCGTATCCGCGATAATTTACACGGCAGTATCGATGTTTCTGAACTTGAGGATGCGGTGATCTCTCACCCTTTTTTCCAGCGTCTGCGGCGGGTCCGGCAGCTTGCATTTTTGCACTATGTTTTCCCGGGCGCAACGCATACCCGCTTTGAACACTCGCTGGGCGTCATGCATCTCGCCGCCAGGGCTTGGGAAAAGCTCCAGACCAATCAGGAGAGGCTCAGTCATACTGTTGCTAATATTCAGGATTTTAAAGCCTTTGAAGAGGAAGCTGACAAACGCGAGAAGCACGGCCGACTCTGGCCAACCTTTGCCATGATGGATCAGATTTTCAAGTCGGACTACAGCCTTCAGACCTTTCGACTCGCCGCTCTTCTGCACGACGTAGGGCACCCGGCTTTCTCCCACAGTGGCGAACATTTTATGCCTTCTTGGGTCGATGTCAGGGATGCCAACCCCGATCTCCCGGATTATCTGCTGGAGTATATTAATAAGCGCATAGAAGACCTAAAAAAACGCGGCGACGACCCTTCCGCGACCAAGGTCCGGCATGAAATCTATTCTATTCTACTCATTGATAAAATTCTCAAAGACGTTTACGAGAAAACCCCTCATCTACGCCTGGTGATCGATCCTAGGGACGTCATAGCCATGATCAACTCGTCGATACCAGCGGCCGCCGGGTCGCCGCTGCTCAGGTGTCAAAGCTCGCAAGTGCTGCGCGAGTTGATCTCCGGGGAGCTCGACATCGATCGCATGGATTATCTCCTGCGGGATTCCCGAGAGTGCGGGGTGGTTTACGGAGTCTTTGACGTCGATCGCATTCTCGATTCGCTGGGTCTTTATTTTGATGATGCCGATCAGCAGATTCACGTTGCAATCCATCTATCCGGACTCGCGGCCTTCGAGGATTATCTGCGCGCCCGTTATTCCATGTATCTGCAGCTCTACTTTCATAAAGCGTCGGTTGCTGCCGAGGCGATGATGAGGCATCTGTGCAATACCCTCGGCGATTGGCGCCTGCCGGCCCGCATCGAAAATTATGCTGCAATTGATGAATATAATATCGGCAATGCTTTGTGGGAAGCCGCACAAAAGCTGCCGCAGCCGCTGCGGGAGGAAACCATCGTTTTGGTTGCCGACCTTCTCTACAATCGCAAACTTTGGAAACGGGTCTACGAGGTGACGGGCTCCCGCACTAAACCCGCTATCGATATCGTGGCAAAGGTGAAAGCGATCCTCCAGGCCAAATCGATTACCTTTCAGGAGATTTCCTCGGAAAATTCGCTGACCCGATTTCAACCGAAAGGCTATGGAAAACGCAGCCGCAACTATCTGCGCCTCATCAAAAAAGATGAGCAGCAGCTTCACAGGATTTGTGCTATTGAGGATTTTTCCAGTCTCATTGCCAGCAACGACTCGATTGCGATACGAAGAATTTATGCAGCCCCGGATCAGACTCATTCCCTTTCGGAAATCAAGACTCTGATCACTGAGGGACTACAAAAGAAGCGCTGATTATAGCTTAGGATTGGGGTGCGGGGCCTGCCGTTTTCGATGCTGAACCCGATCCCGTTGCTGCCGGTGCCGGACCTGAAGGGCTTGGGCTTGCGGCTGGAGCTGGCGTCGCAGTGGGAGCCGGAGCAGCACTGGGGGACGCTTCGCCCGCTGCCGCCGGCGATGCTTCAGAATTAGGGCTTGTCCCGCCGCTTTTATTAGACTTGCCATCATAAGCATCCGAATACCAGCCGCCCCCTTTCAATTGAAAGGAAGGTAGACTCATAATCTTTGACAAAGCCGGATGACCGCAGCTTGGACAAACCTCAGGGTTAGGATCCGACATTTTCATCTGAAACTCGGACACTTTGCCGCAATCTTTACAGCGATATTCATAGATAGGCATGTATAGAGCTCCCAGTCAGACGACCGACATTAACGTGACACGCTAATTTCAACCTTCTGCGGACTTTGTCAAGCGGTGAAATACCCAGGCAATAATACCCAGCACCCCTTAACTCTCGCCTTTCCCCAATTTCGCCACAAAGGCTGAGTCCACGCGTTGCTTCAATTCCTGGCCAGTTTTCCAGAAAGGCAAACGCTTGGGAGGAACCGTAATCTGTTCTCCCGTCTTGGGGTTGCGGCCTTTATAGGCGCCAAAGCCGCGAATCTCTACGCGATCGCCGTTTGCCAGGGTTTCAGTTATGTTGTTAAAAAACAAATCAACGACCTCTTCGGCTTTTGCCAAAGTGATATCGGCCCGCTCCGCAAGACTCTCGATAAGCTCAGACTTTACCATTTATTTCCCCTCGTTAGATACTGGGCTCAGATCCTATTCTACCAACACCCGCCGTCGATAGGCAACTATTTGCAATTGAAACTGAAACTTACAGGCTTATGCTGGCTTTCTACGGCAGCTCTGAGGCTGTTTCCGACCTCTTTGCCATTGTTTTAATGCCATAGTATTGACTTTTTAAACGTCTAGCTGGGCCGTTATTGCCTAGTCTGTTTTTGAAGCTTGAAAGTCATACTGGCTGGAATGAGCCCGTTTGATAAATTCGGGATCTTTCTTAACGGAACTGTAATCCCTACTCAGTATGGGCTGTTGCTCAACACAAAATAAATTTGGCATCCAACAACTGGCTCTTAGGAGCGACAGCGGTTCATTATCTTTTCTGATTAGGTTAAATTAACCATTTTAGAAGCAGAACCGGGAACGGGAGGCAGATAAGTCGACTTGCGTGAAGCTTTGGTGACAAGCTTGATTGAGAGAGAAATGCATCTCGCGAAAAAGCAGCCGATTTACAGGATAAATTACGCATTAAACTAAGTCATGGGTAAAAAAAGAAAAATATTTTACTTTGCAAACAGTTCAATCGACAAGCCGCAAAGCAAGCGATATCTTGGAATCAAAGCCTCCTACTACATATTTTTAACCGAATTCGTCATTTCAATTTGGCCATAAATATTTCAAAAAAGTAAGAAATGTCTTTTACGCCTGGAGTGTTTTTAGTGCAGAATGTCTTCAGTACGAAACGTGGGGAGTCGATATGAAACTTCTCGAGCTTTTTCAGAAGAAAACGAGTGCTCTTGAAACCCTAGACTGGTCCTGGCTTGGCCAAAGACCATCGCTATACAAATTTCTGATTGAGGGCCTTGACGAAGCGGGTCGGCTTTTGCCCGATCATAGTCGTCTGCCTGATGAACATTATGTGAGACAAAGAGGTCATCTTGTAAAGGTTGCGGGTGCTCGTGACGGCTATCTTCTGCTTCATACGCATCGCAAACCCCATCCAAGACAGGTCGAGGAAATCGTCCGTGTCTTTGCGCATGCCGTCGAGACATTCGATCCTGCGGATGTTAAAACCTTTTATGAAACTCTACTCGATCATGATCTGATGCCTTCGCTTGAACTATTGATGGAGCAGCTTTCCATTTATCCCCTGGATCCAGCCAGGGTTTTCACTTTCGCGGCGCAACTGGCGCTTCATGCAGCGGATCGACAGGCTCTGAAGTTTGCCTTGGTCGTCTTAAGTTTCTATCAGCTTCCCGAAGTTCGGGCGATGGCACTTTTGTTCTCGCAGCATGATGAGTTCACGTACTACGCGTTGCTTTGCCTGGAAAACTTTCAGGATCGCTTTCAAAGCGACTGCTGGATGCTGGCTCAATGCGTATTCGGATGGGGGCGCATCCACACGATAAGGGCTTTGGTGCCAACCCTGCGTGAGAATGAAGAAGATCTCATGGAATGGATGGTACGGGAAGGTTTTCATAATACTGTGGCCGACGGCTATCTCGCCGCAACCGTCGTCGATAATGGCCATCTCCTGGCACGACTGAGCGCCAAGACCATTGACAATGGACTTTTGCATGCCAGCGGAATCTTACTTGCCGCCCTACTCGATCCGAACTGTCCGGGTCCCGACATTAGCCACGTTAAAGATGGTTTAAAGTTAAGCAAGGAGTACCTGCGTCACCTCAGTTGCAATAAACAAACTCATATGCATCAGCCGACACTGATTCGATTGAAGGAGATACTTATGGAATCGGCTGAGACCGAGGATCCCTTTATTCGTAGCCTACAGCGCAAAGGCTGGCGCGACGACAAAGACATTAAACGACAGTTGGCCCTGGTACTTGGCGACGAAGAACTTTTGCGGGCTTCCTTAGATACCGGATTATAGCCTTTCCTGATGGCGTCAATGAGTTGACATGAAGTCTAGAGAAAAGAGCTGGGAGCTTGATCCGGGCTCTTTTTTTCGTCAATAAATTTATCATAGAGACTGGATTTTACGTTCAGCCAGTAGGTAAAGGGCTCCAGCAGGCCTTCTCCGCCGTCCGAAAGAAGCGACAGATAGACTTATAAATGCCTGGCGGCGAGGGAAGCCAAGGAAGACTTGTCAGGCAAAAGCCCACTCTTTGGTCTCAGCCTTGCAGGAACAGTGAGCAGAACCTTAATCAAAGGATAAGCCTCATGCAAAGCGCAACAGACAAGACACGAATGACTATAGTCGGTTTTTTTTCCGAAGCTTGGGATGCCGAGGGCGCCTTGGAAGAACTTAATTTTGCCGGTTTTGAGCAGAGGATTCGTTACATTGAGAATGGCAACGCCCGACATAGCGACAGCAGCAAAGGCCAGGGCGGAAGACTAAGAGAAGTTGACGGCTTTTTTGCCCGTCTCTATGGCTTTGACAGTGAAGAAGAATATTTAGACTCCCGGGGAAATTGGACAGTTAGTCCCGAAGCTGAAGAATATTTTACTAAAGCTTATGAACGCAAACATCACGTGATTTTCATTCGCACTAACAATGACGCCGCCAAAGCAATCGAGATTCTCCACCAGCATCATGGCAAAGTGGAAGAGCACCCCTTTGCTTTCTTTAGCTCTCTTCAGTCCGGCGACGACGAACATTTTATCGAGGGAAATAGCACGGGTTTATCCGCCCCCTATCACCAGACGGCTTTGCTTGAGCCACCCGTTCAGGCGCCCTAACGATTCGCAGCATCGGGTCTGATAGCCGTTCCATCGCTTTATTAGCCTTGCCAATATGGGTTTATAAAGCGATTGTTTTGGTCGTGCTCGAGCTTATATGCAAGGGCTTAGCGAGGCCCAGCCTGCCCGCCAAGGCCAGGGGAATAGAATTGACTCTGGACAGTGTTCGCAAAAGCGTCTTAGACTTCCCCCCACGCATAGACCATTTTTCGGTCAGGCAAAAAAGGCACATTCACCTGTGCCCATGATTTTTTTAATTTTTCATTGAAGAACTATTTGAGGTTTTGATCAAAAATGGTCCCGAAACATCTCAAGGCAAAGATCAGACATCAGATACTTTTTTTTAAAGAATTTCTGGAGCATCCGACCAGCGTCGGCGCTATCATCCCATCCTCGGTATTTTTAGCGGGAAAAATGCTGGGGGAATCAAAGTCTCCCCGGCACATTGTCGAACTGGGACCAGGCACAGGTGCCTTTACCAGCTCAGCCCTTAAGCGCTTTCCCGAAGCAAAAAAATACTGGGCTTTTGAAATCAATCCGACTTTTCGCATGATTTTAAAACAACGGTTCCCAGAGATTATCGTTATGGAAAACGGCGCCGAACAAGCCGTTGAATGTCTAAAAGCTGACTCGGGAACCATCGATTTAGTGATTTCAGGCCTGCCCTTTGCCAATATTCCCTGGAGAATAAACAGGAAGATTATCGACGCCACCCACGAAATCATGCGGGAAGGGGCGATCTTTTCCACTTTTGTCTATTTTCATACCTATCAGCTGCCGGTTTTAAGACGGATGCGATCCTATTTAGAGGTAAAATTCAGCAAAGTGGAAGTATCACTGGTCTGGTATAACGTGCCTCCTGCTTTCGTCATCAAATGTACGAGGTAGTCAGTATGAATGAAGTCCCGGCAGGCCTTGTTCAATGTCTTTCAAATATAGCGATGACTTTGTCGAAGCAGGCAGGACAATAAAGGTCTTGGCTCATAGAATCGCTGTCAACCTTGCTCATGACTTCGACTTGATCCAGGCGTAAAAACTCATGACATTTTCGGCAGGACAATTGGATTTTTTTACGCTTGATGGCATCAAGATCTGCCAATATTTTTGCACCCATAATCTTTTCGAGGACATTAATCTTGTCTGACATTTCTATTTCCTCTTATCCCATTATGGGGCAGGTCAAAGCGGACTTTTATGTCCTGTTTAGCCATCCATTCCTGAGTTCCTTATTATCATGTCGATCGGATCTTTCGACAGGCGACTTGGAAAGAATCTGCTTAGGGAAAGCATTTTAGTCCTTACAAATCAAATGCTTAATCCCGTCCGGAAAAATATGGAATTTTCGCGCCAGGTACTTTTTGTAAGGCTTTAGTTGTTTTTTGCTGCGAAACTAGGATCGATCGTCAGGGTTTTCATGAAAAGGTTTGGTCGGAGCGTTAAGCTCCCTAAGACTACAGTCAGCCTTTTCTGTGCCGAGACTGCCATGAAAGGCTCTTTTAAGGTTCTGCCAATAGCTAATAAGGAGGTGATCTTTGGCGGTTGGAATCTGAAATTGCCGATAGTCGCTCTTGTCCTCTATCTCCTTCCAGCCGTCGCCCTGATGCAAATCGCCATTTTTATCAAAGTAAGCTAAGGAGCCAACATGCCAGTAACCCCCTCGACCAAACACGCCGATAGGCAAAAGCGTGACCGGATCGGAGTGATTGCGGATACGGACCATAGTAATCCTTTGCCTCTCGCTCAGTTCGTCAAAAATCCGGGCAAATACCGGGTTACCGACGCGGGGCGATCCTATTGTATAGGCTCCTTGAAGATGAACGTTGAGAAGCTCCCCTTGATCATGGAGGAGCATGATCTTCGCCACAAATAGTGTCGCTACTGCCGCGCCCAGGCTATGGCCCGTAAACCAAACGTTAATGATTTTGGACTGGGATTTGGCTTTGAGGAGTTCCAATAACTGGGTATCAAGTTCTTTATAGGCCGCATAGAATCCGGAATGAACCGCTCCCATTGATTCAAAAGGTTTTTGTAGAAGGTTGGCATCGGTACTCACATCCGACATTTCGTCAAACTCTGAGCCGCGTATGGCGATGATAGTTAGATCGAGCTGACGATTCTCGGCATAAAGAGCTTGAGTCGTTGGGCTAAAGATCCAGCTGTCCGACTTCCCGTTTAAAAATTGAATCCCATCCTTCATTGATTTGGCGATCGCGTTTTCGTAGTCACTGGCCGATTGACCGTCATCTTTATAATCGCCACCATAGCTGATCCTATACTGCTGTTGAAGCTGATCGATACGAGCCAGACGCTCCGTTTCATTCTTCCAGCTATCATCGACCCCCTGTCTTTTTTCGCTCATATTTTTGAGTCGCAGGGTGTACCAGGCTTTTAAAAATGATGCCCCTTCGCCTTCTGCACCAAAACCCATCCCTTCAAGTTGAGGCCCGACAATTCCAAAGTGCGAATATGTGATCGAGGCAAAGTAGTCGAGCCATAGGGCATTGACAAGACTAAATGATTTTTTGAGAGGGCAAAAATCGAACTTAAGTCCTTCCAGTTCTATTTCGCATGTGACTCAAGTCTAAATTGCTCAGAAAATCTTGGCAAATTCAAAGTGTTCGCTTGTGACTCGACCGAAGCCTGCAATGAAATGCGCTCCGAACTTGCTGAAAATCTCCCTGCCCCACACATTGAAGCCCGCAATAGTCTGCTCGTCATAGAAAATATTTCAGGTCTGCGCCTGAATGGTTTCATCGATACAAAAGGCAGCGAAACCCTTGCCTTTAAACGGGTGAATTAATGATTAGCCGAGACGATTCTATCTTAGCGTTTTTGCAAGAAGACGTTCAAAGTATCTCTCTCGGCTCATGGGTTGCTCATCTCAAAGCTAGACA
Source organism: uncultured Oligoflexus sp. (assembly GCA_964236955.1). Classification (GTDB taxonomy): domain Bacteria; phylum Bdellovibrionota_B; class Oligoflexia; order Oligoflexales; family Oligoflexaceae; genus Oligoflexus. The sequence goes on from CAXSGP010000028.1 coordinate 35,588, forward strand.
GGAACAATTATTCTTAGCCGAGAATCCCAATATTTCCAAACTGGGACAGCGTCGCATCCTGGCCTCGAATTCTCTCCTACGCTCACAGCCTGATCGCGAACGCTGGGATAAAAGCAATGCATTGATCAGTGAATGGATCCATGCAGACTCACCCTTTTCCCTGGATGCTTTGACCGCTCTGAACAGCACTTTAACCGGCACCCAAAGCCTGTTACGATCGCAGCCGGTCTTTGGTTGTCAGGATGAATATCTGAGCCCGGACTGGCTTCCTTTGGCTATCCTCTTGCTTTCGGAAAGGCTTCCACTCATTGAAGAGCCTCTCATTAAAGCAGCCTGGCTCTATATTTGGGTCATCAACGTCCATCCTTTTGCCGATGGCAATGGCCGAACGGCGCGACTTGCGGCCGATTGGCAACTTATAAGCGAAGGATATCCGCCGCTTTGTTTTGTATCCAATGTTCAAAGTCATGTGGCTTACGCTCAGGCTGAGCGCTTTGGCAGCTTGGAAGACAGTGTTGGGAAGTGCCTGGCTGCGATTGACCACAGCTATGATTTAATCTTTTAGGGAAGTGTCCGCATCCACTGGGAAACCCCGGCAGGAGTTTCGACTCTAGCCCTAAAAGCAAAGGCCGCCGGTCTATTCCATTCTCACGAACCCGTCTGCCGAAGGTCGGCGATCACGCTGCCTATCGACTTGCGTTTCAAATAATGGGGTACAATAGCGATCATAGCCAAGGCTTTTTCAGAATTGCCTTCAATGTTCATGAATATCAAATGACAGCCTATATCACCACGTTTCGCGCCTAGCTTACCCAGCTGTCTCTTCCCTTCCACCGGCTTCTCCGCCGCATCGGGCTCATGCAGGTCGTCTTTAACGAGCAGGATCTTTTCGCCGCTTTTGATCGATCGCTCGACCTTTTGCAGCAGCGCCAATGCTTTTCTATGGATGGGAGTCTTCGGTCGAAGCAAAATGACTTCGAGAATTTTTAACGCCGGCTCAAAGTCTCCCTGCCTTACGTAGGCGAGGCCGAGGTTATAGGACACAGCAACTGCCAGTTCACCCCAGTTTTCGTCGAGGCAAAGAATTGCTTTTTTATAGAGAGAGATGCCATCTTCGTAGCGTCCCGAACGCGCAAGGGCTATGCCTCGGTTGTTGATATAGGAGGCGATTCTTGGGACGGATTCGAGTTCATCCATTGTCTTGACAGCAGCCGGGAGCTTGCCGCATTCCAGATCGACCTTACATTTTGCTTCCTGGACCAGGATGTTGTCGGGGTCCAGGGCGGAGGCCTCTGATATTGCCTTCAAGGCGGCCTCTTTCCTGTCGAGCTCGATATAGATTTCAGCAATTGTCAAAATTCTTTCGAGATTTATGGAACAAAGAGAATTCGCCCTTTCAAAGCATTTCAGGGCTTTCTCGTATTCATTGAGTTTGAGAAGGGCCTTGCCGACCAGGTTGAGCAGGAGAAGGGTTTCACCGCCGATACGGAGTGCTTCAACCCCAAGATCACAAGCCGACTTAAATTCATTGCGTGCGAGCGCAAATTCAGCCTGAAGCCCTTTTTTGGTGCCCTCTCCCGCCCGGCTATCCTTAAGCAGCCGGCCTAGAAGAATCTCAGCTTCCTCCAGTTTTCCGCTGCTGACCAGAGCACGTATCTTTCTAACCAGTGATTTTGCTTCGGTCGGCATTTTATGCTGCTGTATCGCCCCGATAACAACTGTGAAAAAAGCAGTCTTATCAAACGGTTTCTCGATTATGTCATCGATGCCCATTTCGACGAGGAGTGGCTTTTCCTCTCTCTTGATAAGGGAACTGATCAAGATGATAGGCACATCAACCAAACCGGAATGACGAATCCGCTGTATCAATACAGGTCCTGCCAGGCCCGGGATTCGCCATTCCATGATGATGAGGTCAGGCTCCTGACCTTTTACGCTCATCCACTCGAATGCGCTAAGTCCGTTATCGAAAGGCGCGATATTTGTAATACCCACGTGATTGAGGAGCGAGGTCGTTGCAAAGATCACCCCGGAATCAGGATCGATGATCACCACTTTCTTGATGCCCAAAGTGTTTTCACGGGTCGCATGGGCTTCGGCCTCGACCGATTTTGGAACTTTGGCTCGCAGGTGTTTGCAGAGTGGAACTAAATTTTCGTCGATGATTTCCGCCTGGAACAAAAGATCCAGGGCGCGACCGTAATTGCCAACCTGAATTTCGGCTTCGGCCATATGAAAAAGAATTTTGGGACTTCCTGGATAGACCGACAGAAGATTTTGCTCCAGGGCCACTCGAGAGGCGTGCATGTTTTTTTCGGATAGAAATCGGCGCAGATAATCCGCTGCCGTTAAGGTCAGATTGGATTGGTGGCTGGCGATCAATCGAACGAGTTCCTGAAAGTCGTTATGAAGGGTATCTTTTACGTAAGCACGGGTTTGATAAGAGAGCAAACCAAGCTCAAAGGCCAAAGGTAGGCAGGAGTCATCAACAAGAGGATCAAGCATAAGGGTGACCACGGTATCCTGAAGTTCAGGTTCCACCGTGATCAATTTTAGGATTTGTAAAGCATTGACAGGTTCCGCAGCAAGCATAGGCGTGACCAGCCAATGGATACGCTCCACTTCCATTATGCTCAAAGCGTCTTTGCCATGGGCAACGCCATGAAGGTGCTGAAAGCCAAGACTTTTAAGGACTTCCATGATCATCATTCGCACCGATGCCGCAGGCTCTATGACCAGCACCACGGCCTCTGCAATATCGCCAATGGAATGCTTCATAGCTTACCCATACCAGGCCTGAGGGACTTCGTGGATTTGTGTAGCAGCTGCCAGTCCCCACAGCAATCTTTGCCATACATTCGCAGGCCGGTTATAAAAATGCTAAAACCTAAGTCAATTTCTTCGATTAAACCTTTTTTCCCAAGTTTCAAAGCAGGCGTTTTAGAGTCAAAGAAGCCTAACTCTTCTGTATTGGGCTTCGGGAAAAGTTCTTGGTCTCCCTCTGCCAGCATGCGAAGGGCTTTAGGTTCATTGCCTGCCATTTCTTGGACTCCCGATCAACGGCATAGTCGATAGCTTCGACTGCGCTCCCGGGTCGTATCGGTGCTTAACCAGCCAACTTGAGATAGACAAGCGGCGCCAGCCGCCTAGCCAGTTCTTGCGATATTTAAGACCTAAGTTTCGATAAGACTTTAAAAATAGTTTTAAAGGTATGAATTGGCATACTAAGAGTTGAGGATGGGAGTCACTTAATTAACAGGAACAATATTAACAAACAATAGTCCCTCCCAGGAAAGACTGCTACTTTCCGTAGAGTCGGCAGGCAAGAGAAAAACCTATTTTTATCCCTATATCGTATTTTAAAGTTTGGACGCTTCCTATATGCCTAAGAGATTATTACCTGATGATTTTTGTTTTGGTGCAAGCTCCTCGGCTTTCCAAACGGAGGGTGGTGCTCAGGAGGGTGGCCGCTCGCCATCCATATGGGACAAGTTCTGCGCCAAGCCGGGAGCCATCCACGACGGTTCGAATGCCCAGCATGCCGCAGATTTCTATAACCGTTGGCCGGACGACATTCTGCTCATGAAAAGAGTGGGACTTAAAAACTATAACGCCTCGGTGTCCTGGTCGCGGGTCCTACCCGATGGCATTGGAACACTCAATATTCCCGGCCTCGATTTTTACGACCGGCTTGTCGATGGCCTGCTGGAACAGGGTATCCGCCCATGGCTGACTCTGAATCATTGGGATCTGCCACTCAAACTTGAAGAGAGCGGGGGCTGGATTCATCGGGATATGATCTATCATTTTGCTGACTACGCTCAAAGGGTCGCCGCTTGCCTTGGCGATCGTGTTCAGAAATGGATCACTCATAATGATCCGCGGTCTCAGGCTTTCCTCGGTTACGCGACGGGAGACCATGCACCAGGAGAAAGCAAAGCCCGCTCAAACTGGCTTGCGGCTCATCACCTTCTTCTCTCCCATTCGCTGGCAAGAGAAGCCCTGCAAGCCGAAGTAAAAGTTCCAGCCGTTGAGATTGGAATCGCCCTAAGACTGACTCCCATTGTTCCCGCCTCCGACTCCGCGGCCGATTTTCGAGCTGCCATGGCAGTCGATGGAATGGAAAACCGATGGTTTCTCGATGCTCTTTTCAAAGGCGAATACCCTGAGGATATCTTTCCAACGGCCAAGTCGGAAAGCGGGCCGACGGGAGTCGACTGGATCGTGCGCGGCGACATGGAAAAGCTTAAGGACTCGGTGGATTTTCTCGGGGTGAACTTCTATAGCCGAAAGATCGTGCGGACTCAGGAGAAAAAAACGGCCAAGCAAAAACCTGCGGTCTTTAGCAATAAGAAAGATCAGACGGATATGGGCTGGGAGCTTGTTCCCGACAGCCTAAAGGAGCTGCTCCTTGAACTTTCGGAAAAATATAAACCCAAGGCGATCTATATCACAGAAAATGGGGCCGCTTACAGCGATGCTCCGGATGCTGAAGGCCGCATTCGCGATTCGCGTCGGGCTTCCTATATTTCCCGCCATCTGGAAGCTGTGCGGGAAGCCATCGACCACGGGGCTCCCGTCCAAGGGTATTTTGTTCGCTCCTTCCTCGACAGCTTTGAATGGACGGAAGGTTATTCAAAACGATACGGAATGGTCTGGGTAGACTTTGAAACCCAGGAACGCATTCTGAAAGAGAGCGCCCATTGGTACAAACGGGTCATCGATACCAGGGATCACGATTGGATGCCTAGCGTAGACTATCGGGAGTAGACTACTGCGGATTTTTATCAGCGAGGGTAGGAGCATGAAATCAGTTTTTGCGGAATCCTGCGTCGACGCCATTAACTTTCTATGCGCTCCCTGGAACCGTCTCCGTGACAGGATTTGGATCACGCGCAATGAGGAAATTGATGAGGACCTTTCGGAGGACGGGAATCTGAGCGAGGTCGAACGGATTGTTGCCGAACTCGCGATTAGCCTCTTTGATCCGGAAAGTTCAGCTAAAATACATGATATCGCCAGGCTCGATGACAACGATTATGAACGATTTTTTCTGGCGATGAAAATCGTTCGTCGCAGCTCCGAGCTTGCTGAGGTCAATGAAGGGGATTTGGTGCGCACGATCTCTTATCGCAAGATAATGGCCTTGGCGGAACGCAAAGGCATCCCGGTGACACTTTTTGAAGACCTGCGTTTTCCCGGTAATCCCTTTATCAAAGAACTTATCCCCTTTTGTGGAGAGGAGCTGAGAGTCCTTGCCGTTCATGACGATGGTGCGATGGACCTGGCCTGCGGTGCCGACGAATGGACCTGGCCTCGCGAATGGATTTCAGGAAAGTCGCGGTAGAGAGCGCCCGCTGCGCCGGTGTTCCATCCCTTGATTAGGCTTTGATTCCCGCCCAATAGCAGCGGCCGGGCAGGAGGAGATAAGCCTCGCCTTTGGGGCTGATCTTCTGACTATAGGAAAGATCTTCCATCATCCGATAGAGATGAGGCAGTTCTTCAAACTCATTGGCCATGACTAGGATAGGCTCCTGCCTCTGTTTCCATTGAAAACCCTTGAGGGCTTGCTCCGCAGAGCGATCCGCATGATAGGGAAATTCCCGTCGATCGAGCGGTCCACCTAGAAAGTTTTGGCAGGATGCAATTCTTTCGCCTTTGGCACAGACGACCCGAGCTTTCGTCAGGCTCGGGGGGTCAAGCCAGATTTCAAGAAAAAAAGCCTCAGTCTTAAGCTCATCTTCAAGAATTTTTTGCCAGGCGAGGTAAGTACGGGCCAGCCACTCCGAAAGGAGTCGCTGCACGGCTGGAGAGAATATCCTGTCTGGAATGGACGCCTCATCGGCGGCAAGAGCACCATCGGATGCTGATGCCGATGGCGTGCGGACCACAAAGGGATTGATAGTCACGGCCCAGGCGCTGAACTCCTGATCCCTATGAAACTTTTCCAGATCAAGTGCTGGCAGGCTACGAAGGTTTCGTTCCAACTGCCTTAGTCTTCTTTTGCCGCCGCGCAACTTGCCCATGGACACCTCAAAGTCTGAATCGATTCATGAGTTTAGACGAGGGCATTGGTAGATTTCAAAGCAAACTTAGCGTTAGGACGAAATCATCAGGCCCTCGATTGCAAGAAGGGTTTTCTTCAGTTCGATGCCACCGGAAAAGCCGTGAAGTTTACCTAGGGAGGAAATCACCCGATGACAGGGAATAATCACCGGCAAAGGATTTCTGCCGTTCGCAGCTCCGACTGCCCGCATGGCCTTAGGCCGCCCCATGGCCTTGGCTTGTTCGCCGTAGGACATCGTTTGACCATAGGGGATTTTTCGTAGAGTCGCCCAAGCCTCTCTTTGAAAGGCGGTGCCTATTTTCAGATCAATGGGCACGTCAAAGGTCTGGCGTTGGCCCTCAAAATATTGCTGAAGCTCGGCAATAGCCTGCAAAAGGATAGGATCATCGGTTGCCTCAGGCGGACTATCGATTGCGAGGCAATCGATTTGCGTCACACCTTCGGAGCTTGCATAGATTCTCATACTTCCACCCAGGCTCTTTATACAAACGGATTTCATTCTGCTGCTCCTATCCACTAGCCAGTTGAAGCGATTCATTGCACAATAAGCTTGAAAATCACACGCTGGGGTTAACTTATGAAGCGCAGTTTGCAAGCACCGACGGAGGCCTCCTCCCGTACTTTCACCATCTATTGCGGTCGTGACAAGTCCCTGACCCATCGTGCCATTATGTTTGCATCTCTATCCGAAGGAACCAGCCACATTCGCTATCCCTTGCTGGGAGCCGATTGCCTATCGTCTATATCCTGCTTTGAAGCGCTTGGGGTCAAGATCGATATTCAAAAAGAAGACCAGGATACCATCCAGGTCTCTTCGGCTGGCTATAAGAATTTTCAACAACCGGCGCGGGACTTGGACTGTGGAAACAGTGGGACCACGGCCCGACTTATACTCGGCATATTGTCTGCTCAAAAGGGTTTGAACTTTCGGTTGCTGGGTGATGAAAGCCTGTCAAAAAGACCCATGAAACGCGTTGTCGTTCCCCTTCGCGCGATGGGGGCCGTCATCGAAGGACTCGATGGAGGCAATTTTTTGCCACTGAGTATACGCGGCCAGCAGCTCAAGCCGGCCAGTCATAGGGTGGACAAGGCAAGCGCTCAGGTAAAATCCTGTCTGCTCCTGGCGGGAATGTTTTGCGAAGGCACGACTACTGTCGAACTCCCTAAAGGATCGCGGGATCATACCGAAAGAGTTCTGCAAACTATGGGCGCGGACATCACGACAGAGATAAGGGAAGACCTGGAAAAGATCACCTTGAAGGGCCCTTTCATCACTAAGGCTATCAATCTGTCGATACCCGTTGACCCGTCGTCAGCCGCATTTTTTGCCGTCCTTGGCTTGCTTCGAACGGCTGGTCTCATTGAAATGCCTGACGTTCTCGACAACCCAACCCGCACCGGATTCATGAAGGTCCTTAATCGTATGAGTCAGGGCCTGAGTTTTGTCAGCAGCAAGAGTCAGGATTTTGTTGAGCCCATAGGCCTCCTCACGGTCCAAGGCGGATTGGGTTTAAAGGGAACGACCATTGAAGAGCATGAGGTGCCGTCCCTTGTCGACGAGATTCCAATATTGGCGGTTGCTGCTGCATTTGCGCAAGGCCCATCGTTATTTTGCGGCTTGGCTGAGCTGCGCGTGAAGGAAAGCGACCGTTTGATTCTGACGGCTGCTTTGCTGAAAGCGGCTGGGGCTCATTATGAAATTCGCGGCGATGACCTTTGGATCGCAGGCGGCCTGGCAGAAGTTACAGCCTTTGAATTTGATCCCGAGGGCGATCATCGCTTGGCCATGTCGGCGGCTATTCTGGCTCGTCGTTGCAAAAAGCCGAGTTGTATTTTAGATTCGGAATGTGTACGAGTGAGCTTTCCGAATTTCTACGAAGCCCTAGACTCTGTCAATACATTCTAAAAGCCCACGATCGGGTTATTTTACCAGATTTGGTTCTTCAAAAAAGCTGCCGGAGTTCGTCATGAATCAGTCCAAGCATCCTTGCATTATCGTCGCGGTCGATGGTCCCGCTGGCGCTGGCAAGAGCAGCGTTTGCTCTAGAATATGTAAGCGCCTTGGGTGGACTTACGTCAATACGGGCTTTCTCTATCGTGCCGTAGCCTATATCTGTCGGCAGCGCCAGATCGAGCTCAAGGATGAAGCAGCCATGGCTAGGATTATCGATGCATTTACAAAAAGTCTGATTTGGGAGCCCGATACTCAAGCCGTCTGGTTTGAAGACCAAAATATTTCCAAATTTCTCTACACCGACCTTGCCGGTAAGGATGCGAGTTTTATCGCCACCAATCCTTTGGTCCGCGAGAAGCTCCTGCCCTTGCAAAGGGATCTCGCCCTGCGCTCTCCGGTAGGCGCCGTGGTCGATGGTCGCGACATAGGCAGCGTGGTCTTTCCAGATGCCGACCTTAAAATCTTTTTGACGGCATCGATCGACGAACGCGCCCGTCGGCGTATCCATCAATTAAAGGATGGGGCGGCGGCGACCGCTGAAGAATTTGAAACGATTAAAAAGAGTATCATCGATAGAGATTCCCAGGATGCTGATCGGGGCGTGGCGCCTTTGATACAGCCACCCGATGCGATCCTGGTCGATACCAGCAATCTGCGCATGGATTTGACAGTCGAAAAATTGATTGAACTCATCAAAGACAAAAAGCTTGCCTGAGCTTGCTTTATTATAGCCATATAAAAAAATCGCAGTGACCTTACAAAGATCACTGCGATTTTTTTGCTGATTGGCGATCAACGGGCCGCGTAGCGACGCATTATCCTATTTATCACTGGCCTATGCCGTCTGCCTAACCGGGCCTTCGGTTCCTTTCCCTCACCCACCGGGATAAGGTCTGCCTGGATCTCCTCCCCCTTGGAATTAAAAAATTCGCGTGCATCCGCAAAAAATTCCTCCGCGTTTCGTCCATCGCCGCGTCGCTCGTCCTCAAATTGAAGAAGCTTTGTCACGAGCGTTCCAAAGTGTCGATCAAAATCCAGTCGTAGAGACTTTTGCGCGACGTTTAACTCCTTCATTTCCGGCACGAGTTCGCCCAGCAGACCCTGCATCTCGCGAAGCCGCATATGGACAGCCTTAAGCTCGGCATTAAGCTCAAGTAAGCGCTCATTTTGATTGCGAAGGAGTTTATCATGTCTCTGCCATGGGAGGTCGGGATTGCTTTCTTCCTGAGGCTGAGTTAGGCTCTGAAATTTGGTCGGAAGACGTTCAAATTCACCCTTCATCCAAAATTTCTGCTCGACACTAAGCTGCTGGAGCTTATCGTTTAGGACCTGGAGGACATCGTTAAATCTATCATCGAGATTCTCGACGGCCTGCTCGATGGCTTTGGATGAACTAAGATGGGTAGCAGTGGCGCGGGTCCAGTCGAGATAGTCTTTAAGATCACATTCTCTATAGACGGGTCTTATATAACGATCGCGACGCACGCGGGCGACCCTCAGTTCCCGTCCGGAAATCTGATTGAGTCGGGATCGTTTGATGCCGAGATAAGCCATCGCCTGATCGGTATCAAAAGTGAATTCTTCAATAATATTCTCATCACCTCTTAGGGTGAGTATCATGGGCAGAGTCTGGTCTTTTTGCGAAACACTGACTTCAAAGGGCATAAGTTCCTCTTCAGGGACCTTATGGAGTTCCCGAAACTTTAGAGAGCCGGGCACGCCACTTATCGAGGTTTTTGAATACGTCCAGGATTTTATAGTCCTTCTTGTTCTCAAAGAAAAGCTGGAACGACATGAAGTGCTCCCCTTCTCTAAATCTCGTCAAATCGAAGTAGAGTCCGAAGTTGACGGGACTCTGTATCAAAGGATTCAGCAGATTGTTATCGCGGGCCTTGAGTTCGGAGCCGCTTTTTTCGCTTACATAATAATAGGGGACGTTGCGATCCTGTAGCATGGTATGGGAAGGCTTTAGCATGATGTACATCATCCTATCCTCCCCGACCAGACTGGCCCAATAGTCCTTTTCAATCGGCACGTCTTTTTTAAGGAAACTAAAGAGATTCGCCTCGGCATCGACCAGGTCCTGATAGGATCGCATATTCGTATCGAACTGATAATGTCTTGGACTCTCGGTCAGCGAGAAACCATAATAAAAACCGCTGCCTTTGTTCAGACTCTTGATGCCATCGAGAGGGTTATAGATGATGGCGGGCAGTATCACCGAATTTGAGAAAAAACTCACTTCGGTATACATGCCGACTTCAAAGTTGAGCTTTAAGAAGGTGTAGATGAACGTCACCCGGACGATAGTACGGATCGGCCCTGTTTTAAAGGCCTCCAGTCGACTGTTGACCGAACGGTGATTGACCTGAACGGTTAGAAAGTACTTGAGGTCGGCCTTTGCATAGAAGGTTGAGGAATCGATCAGCGGCACATTGCTGGGTGGAATCGGAGTCACGCCGGTGTTGACACCCGCCGCACTCTTGTTGGGCGGTATCATCTCCACGCCGTTGACCACGAGGTAATTTTTTTTGTCAAAACGATAGCGATAACGTGAGGTGACGACTTCCCCTGAACCGAGACTGAAGACCACATATTTTTCGGTGCTTACCGCCGGAGGATTTTGACTGAAAACGGCGATATAGACCGCACCCTCGCGCACTCCGTTATGCTCAAAATCCTGACTGCCCGGAGGGGTGAGCTTGAGTTCATAGACATTTTCCGGCACTTTATTTTCAGGCCAAGAGGTAGGCCGCATGACTTCACCGACATCATCGCCCATGAACGAAAGCTCATCGGCTTCGCTGAAGACCCCGTCCCCGGTTTTGGCATTGGGAATAGGGCCATCGGGCATCACATAGTCGCCGATCCTATTGACTTCATCGATTTGAAAGGGAATAGGGTAGGCGACGCCTTTGGCATCGGTGCGATAGAGTCGATAATTTTGGACTGGATAATCCGCTATATCCTTCAGCTTTCTGGCTGGAATAATCACGGGAGCCCGATGGATTCCTGCAAGCAGGCCTTGAGCACCAATAATGACGAGGATAAGGCTTGCTACCAACATTCGAATCGAGCGTAACATACCGTGCATGAAACCAAACCCCATGTCCTATGCTACCTTTTGCACCGAACATGGTTCCCATATCACCTCATCCCTTGGACAAAGCAGACTTTAGGGCCTCATGTCGCTATCGTAATCGCTGCGGGTATTCTAACACAGGTTTCTCCCATTATTTGATGATTATCCGCAAAATTATTCTTATGACCCCTGTCAATTGGAATGGATCCGGACAGGACTGGCCTAAATGCAGACGGGGCTTTAAGATGAGGCTTGAGAAGGAGGAAAAACCATGCGCTTAAAAAATATTGTGAACGTGCTCCTGCTGCTCGGGCCAGCACTCTTCACGCGCCTCAGCCTGGCGAGTCCACGAATCGTTTTTCCATTCGCGGTCAACTGGGAGATACTAAGATCAGGATTTAACAGCACTTTGGACGTGGCTTTGGAGGCGGACACCTATGGTGAAGAATGGATCTTGGAAATCGATCACGATCAGGGGACCACGCTTCGCACGCCGCGGGGCACCACGCCTGTGATCGGTGTAAAGAGTTCCGATGATCCTGCCGATCGCGCCCCATTCGATCTCCTGGTCATCAATGAGCCGGAGCTTGCGCGCCTCTTGGGGATTCATCAGGAAGGGCCGCTGTCGACACAGCAGGAGGTCTTTTTGGAATTTCGAAGCGACGGTCCCGATGAGCAGACGTTTACCTTCAAGGCCAATCCCAAATATTTTGTGAGCGTCTCATTAAAATTTCAATTGTAAGTCCGGTCCGCTCGAAATGCCCCACCCAAAAGGAAAAGTCTGGCCCTAGTGGACCGACAGGTAGCTGCGAATGTCGTCCTTTCGAGCTGTTTCGTAGGCTTTCTCCCACAGAGACTGCAAGGTGGTATGAGTCGATACCAGTACTTCCTTGAAATAAGACTGAGCCGCAGAACGCGTCGTGAGACCAATGACGACCGGTATATAGCGGTGAAAACGGCCATTATCATGGGTAAGTATGATATCAACGAAGGATTTTACCGCACTGGGACTGGCCAGGCAGACGATGCAGGGATCGGCCGTCAGTTTTTGGATCTGCGTCGCTTCAAGGTTTTTTACAGGCTCGGTCTTGTACATGGCGATATCGTGGACTTCAAGACCACGCGAGCGCAGATAATCGCTCAATTCAAAGGCGACATCGATAGGCCGGGGAAACCAAACGGAGGCCGTTTTTTTGATTTCAAGACTCAAGGATTCCGCAAATTTTTTGGCCGATTGAGCTTCGATAAGCCGGGCCTTAAGATTGAGGCCGAGAAGATATTTATAAGTCTCGAGGCCAAACGTGATGTATTCGGGCTTTTGGAGAAGCTCCTTTGACAATTGCGATTTTTGCATGAAGACTGAGGCAGCTTTTTTGCTCGTCAGAATGATCAAATCACAGGGTTTTTGCGGAAGTTTTGGACAGATCTCAATTTGGCGCGTTAATGGGAACAGGATAACGTGTTGAGTGGAACGCATCAATTTTTGATCGTTTTCCCAGTCTTCCGCAGGTCTCGTCCAAATAATCTGTTTCATGGCTGTGCTTTTCCCTTCACTCAGATCTTTTAGCTCTTCCGACTTTTCGTTACACTCGAAGGCAACTAAAGGGAGTCCGCACCAAGTGATAGTTCTCGATGCCGTTTCGAAATCATACGATAATACGCCCATCTTGAAAAACATTAGCTTTA
>CAXSGP010000029.1:0-10617 GCA_964236955.1 uncultured Oligoflexus sp.
ATAAATAATGAGGCGATCAGTGCAGTAAAGCCTGCAATTGCTGATTGGTTTCGGCATCCAGGGCAAACCTCGGGTCGCGCTGCGAAAGTGAGCTTAACAGGCTCCAGCATCGCGTCGCGTCCATGCTTTGGGGGGAGGCCCGAATACAGGCTTCGTAGAAATCTTCGGCGCCAAGCCAAACCCCCTGCATGGGAATCTTCTCCCGCAGCTCTCCTGCCATCTGAAAGGCTCTGGTCTTCTGTTCGAGAGTCCCGTTCTGCTGGATGCGCCGCAGCTCGAACATGGCTCGAGCATATTGCACCAGTCCCGAGTCCGGCATGAGTCTATTGTTAATATCACCATTGACGATCAAAACGCGGGCATGCTCCAAAAGTTCAATAGGCCGGCTCGGCGGCTGTCGCTCAAGGCCCCACGCTTTCCCTGTGGTTCGCCAGAAGCTAAGCAGATCTTTTTGTTTTTTGCTTAGGGCACCGCTTTGAAGAAGATTCGACGTCACATCGACAAAGGTATACGGACTGCCACTACTCTCAATTGCGAGGGCAATGACATTGAGCGCAGCCCGATCCCAGATATCGGGACGCGAACTGGCGGCTCCACGCGTGACAAGAATTTTTTCATAGTAGAGCAGAGCGTCGTTAGGCCGGCCTGAGAATTTATAAAAATCAGCTAATTCAATGAGAGTGATCCGGGCAATGGGTTGCAGAGCGGCCCAAGTGGGTTTGGCCGAGGTCGCATGGCACTCCGTGCAGACCTGTAGCATATGCCGCAAGGCATATGCAATTTGGGGGGAGGCGCCCCGCTGAAACGCCTGTTCCATTTGATCGAGTGCCTGAGGAGGGTTGATTCCCAGGAATGCCAGGACTGGATTGATCCGTCCCGTTGTGGCCTTGGCTTGCACGGGGTGAGCGAGGCCTTTCAATTTGGCGATGGCCCCACTCAGCTGGGGCTTGTCGGCTGGTAAGGGCGCCAATAGTTTCTCAAGAGAAAGTACAGAGTAACTTTCTCCAGCCGCTCGTTCGCTGGCATCGCTCATATTGCTAGCGGATCGCGGCCTGCTCAGCGCCCAGGGCGCCGGGATGAGCGGGAGGCCCGTAGTCACAATCAGCATAAAAAACAGGCAAAATTTACCAGGATCTACCATCGACAAACCTCTCTTTCCGAAATTCACTCAGTGACCAGCATTCCGGAAGAGGCAGGCTTCAGATTTCAGAATTCTTCTCAAGAATTTCCTTCAATCGGCCATTCATAAAAGTTTTGGACATCCAGAACACATCGGCCAGCTGGGCGACGATATCCTTGCCGGCATCGAGGTTGGCCAATTCCTTGCGGATCAGATAGGCTGGCGTCAGCAGTTTCGCGGCAAAGAGATTGGTCTGGACTTCGTTTATATAATTGGAATGCTCGTTCACCTCCAATGAGGATAGCACGCCTTCCTTGCCTAGAAAATGTTTACCCATCGCCTTGGCTATACCGTAGCGCACATAGGGCCGCATTTTAACATCGAGGGGATATTCGATGGTGACCTTGCCTTCGACATCCAAAGTGCGAATCGCCTTGCCTTCCAACACGCCATCGTCCTCGATGGGACGAATCGTCAGATCGGAGAAGGTCGCCGCAACCTCGGGCAGATAAAGCGGAGCTTCCTGAAAGGCAAGGCTGGTATGAATGGTGCGAACAACACGATTGATTTCAAATTCGTTGGTTTCGAATTGCTTCTTGAATTCGATTTCCTTGTCCTTGGTCCAGCTATTGGCATTACGGCGATAATAATCTTTTTTTGCGTTTTCCAAAAACTTGGGATCCGGGGAGAAATCACCGTAACCCGTGAATTCAAAAAAAGCCTCGCCTTCAGTCATTTCACCCGAAGCGACATCGACAACCAGGCGTTCATCGACACCCAGGTGTTTGGCGATCGACTTCATGGCCTGGATCGAGCGAATATTCTTTTTGCCTTTTTTCCAGTGACTGCAATCGGCCGGATCAAATCCAAGTATCTGTCCTACGTCCTGATCGATGACGCGAATCCCGCCGAATTTGTGATCAAGCACACGTCGACAAAATTGAAAAAGATTTGCCGAGTTGGGGTATTTGGTGGCCGCGTCTTTCTTCATGAGAACATCTTCCTCCGTGAGAGATCCTGGAGTCCACTATTCGCCATACCAATCATTGGTAATACACCCTGACCGCCTGGTGACATCGGGATGGGCACTCGTGTCAGTCAAAAGCTTAGCACTAGCGATCGCCATCAGGAGCGCCGCATAGATAGTGACAGCGGTTAATCGGTCGGCTCCGCTCCTTATTTACCTGAGGTAAACTCGGTGCTGGCCGCCCCGTGCCTTGTGTCAATATTTATACGACACTCAATGTACGAGGATAGCGCTTTGACGTAATAACTTTATTGCTTATTGGACCATATTCCCGTTTTAACACCGTTGACGGATGGGGTCAATCGCGGCTTGTGATTCGTTCAAATGAATTTTGCATGGAAAGCTACCTTCCCTTGGTCAATTCCTTAGGACTCAGTCGAGAGAACCCGGGCTTTTCTTAGGAAAAGCTTAGCCAGATCTTGCTAAATAAAGTCAGGCTTCTCAGTAATAATGCTAGGTCTCAGCTCGCTGTGCTCTTAATCTAGGTCACAGAACGTGAGGGCTTGGCAAAACTCTGCCGTCAGGATTGAAAAATTATATGAAGTCCGCACCTGCCTTAGACTTGACTTGGTCTTATTCGATCTTATGGTCGAAGTTAGCATTAAAATGAGCGAGTATGTCGCTAAGGCTACGGTGTCGAGGAGGTCGGATTTGCAGATGATTGGATGGTTGGCAAACAAACCCGTGACCACTGCCGGAGACAACAAGCCCGACACGAGCGTTGTGATCAAAGAGCGGGTCAAGGTCCAACGTCCCCCTTTGTATGGGGTGATACTTCTTAACGATGACTACACTCCGATGGAGTTTGTCGTGATGGTTTTAGAGAAGTATTTTAATAAAGATCACGCGGGTGCAACCGAAGTTATGCTCAAAGTTCATACCGAAGGTCGAGCGCTTTGTGGTATATATCCCTATGAGATCGCTGAGACGAAAGTCACTCTTGTGACTCAGGAGGCACAGCGCGACGGACATCCCTTGCAATGCGTGGTTGAACGGACTTGAGCCCAAGGCGGCAGCGTCGGAACTGTGACGCGCGATGATGTAGGAAAGAGACCCGAGAGCGTTTCGAAGGAAACGACTCCATGAGTTTTTAGTGAAGGTTTTGAGCGGCAAGCCTGCCACAATAAAACGGAGGGACGTGCCATTAGCATGCTAAGTCCTGATCTTGAAGTCAGCTTAAATTTAGCGGTATCGGAAGCAACCCGTCGTGGGCATCCCTACGTGACAGTGGAACATATACTCTATGCGCTTCTGCACAATGCGACTGCCCGCGAAGCTATTGAAGCCTGTGGGGGCGCTATCGATAGCGTCAGACGGGCTTTAGAGAGTTTCTTTGAGGAGCATATTGATAACCATGCTCTGAAATCAGGGCAGTTGCCGCAGCCTACCATAGGCTTTCAGCGCGTTATTCAGCGAGCCGCGCAGCACGTACAGTCATCGGGCAAGGATAAGATCCAAGGTGCCAACGTGTTGGTCGCGATCTATTCGGAAAAAGATTCTTTTGCAGTATTTTATCTGGAGCGGGAAAAGATCACGCGGCTAGATGTCGTACAGTATCTTTCGCATGGTCCGCATAAGGATGATGAAGAGGAAAGTGAAGACGGCGGTGAAGAGGGTCAATTTCTTCCCGGGCAGCAGAGCGAAGACAGCGGTGGCGGGCCCTCCTCGAAAGACGCCTTGGGTAAATATACCATAGATCTTGTCGAACGGGCGCGCGCCGGTAAAATCGATCCTTTGATCGGCCGCGACACCGAACTCGAACGTATCATGCAGATCCTTTGTCGACGCCGCAAAAACAATCCCCTGTTTGTTGGCGAAGCCGGTGTCGGTAAAACCGCGTTGGCTGAGGGTCTGGCCCTGATGGTCGTCAATGGGGAGGTTCCTCAGGCGCTGGAAGGCCTTAAGGTCTTTTCCCTTGATATGGGATCGCTCATCGCCGGTTCGAAGTTCCGAGGGGACTTTGAACAGCGCCTGAAAGGCGTTTTAAAGGCTTTGCACAAGTATCCGAAGCATGTTCTTTTCATCGACGAGATCCACACGATAGTAGGTGCCGGTGCCGTCGGTGGCGGGGCGCTTGATGCCTCGAATCTACTGAAGCCGGCTTTGGCTTCGGGCGAATTGCGTTGCATGGGCTCAACGACCTATAAAGAATATCGCACGCATTTCGAAAGCGATCACGCTCTGGCGCGGCGGTTCCAAAAGATCGATATAGAAGAACCTTCGCATCAGGATGCCTTGAAGATCCTGCGTGGACTCAAGGAAACCTACGAAAAGCATCACAATGTTCGCTATACTGCCGGGGCCTTGCAGTCAGCTGTCGAGCTTTCGGCGCGCTATATCAATGATAGAAAATTGCCCGACAAGGCGATCGATGTCATCGATGAAGCTGCCGCAGCCTTGACGCTGCGTGGCGCCAAGAGCAAATCACGAACGATCACGACCGATATGATTCAGGCCGTCGTCGCCAAGATGGCCCGCATTCCTCTGACCAAGGTGAACTACAGTGAGCGGGAGCTGCTGAAAGACCTTGATTTGACCATTAAAGAACAGGTCTTCGGTCAGGATCGGGCGATCGAGGCTTTAGCCTCATCGATTAAACTTGCCCGTTCCGGTCTCGGCGATGACGAGCGTCCGATCGGGAGCTTTCTGTTCGCGGGTCCAACCGGGGTCGGTAAAACTGAAGTCGCGAAGCAGCTGGCGAAATCTCTCACGATCGATATCATTCGTTTCGATATGAGCGAATACATGGAACGGCATTCGGTATCGCGACTGATCGGGGCGCCTCCGGGTTATGTCGGTTTCGATCAGGGGGGATTGCTCACTGAGGCCATCAACAAAAGCCCGCATGCGGTTCTGCTGCTTGATGAGATTGAGAAAGCGCATCCGGATATGCAGAACATACTCCTGCAGGTCATGGATCATGGAACGCTGACCGATAACAATGGCCGCAAGACCGATTTTCGCAATGTCATCCTTATCATGACGACGAATGCGGGTGCCAAGGAACTCAGTCAGCAAAGCATCGGCTTTGAGCAGTTGATACGTTCGAAGTCTGATATCCTGGGCCTGTCGAAAGCTGTCAAGGACATGTTCTCCCCCGAGTTCAGAAACCGTTTGAATGCGATTATAAACTTTGCGCCTCTGCCTATTGAAGTCGTCAAGATGGTGGCCAAAAAGTTTATCGATGATTTGAATACGAAGCTCCTTAAGAAGAAAGTCACGATGCTCTTCGACGATCAGGCTATCGAGTGGATTGCCGTAAAGGGCTACGACGAGGCTTATGGCGCAAGGCCGATCCGGCGTTTGGTTGAAGAAAAGGTCAAGCAGCCACTGGCTGATGAGCTGCTCTTTGGTGAAATGGCGAACGGAGGAACGATAAAAGTCACGGTTAAAGAAGACGCTCTGAATTTCGAGTTCCTTAAAAAGGAGGGGTGATACGCATGGAAGAGGGGCGTCGTACCTTGGAAAACAGGGTGACCTTTCAAAAAGCCAATGAACTTTTTGGAAGAATTCGGAGCCTGCCGGGCAAAAAGATGCTGACGCTCAGCATCCTGCTTGAGAATGACACCTCTGACTTCGTTTTCGATATCACCGACCAAGGGGTCGTTGGCTATCACGAAGAGCATGAACAACAGCTTATGGCTATGTTGGAGTACGGTATCCAGCATAGCGGGGGCCTGATCATTCGACAGTTCACGCCCATGACTTACGAAAGCCAAACCAGCAGCGGGCAAAGCGCAAGCTTTCCATACAAGCTGATCTATGCGATTTTTCTCGGTAATTCTGAATATTTCGTGCTCAGCAAAGAGGAGACTGAGGATGTCTGCTGCACGGATTCGCGCAGGGGAACCAAGTTAAAGAAAGAAGATGGCGTAATCTATAGGAGTCTGGAGTCTCCTCCCTCGAAAATGGTGGCGCCTTACTAAAACGCTAGGAGTGTCCATGACTGAAGCTAACCTCCATCTTATCAGTTTTGATCTCTGCCCCTTCGTTCAGCGGGCGATGATACTGCTCTATGAAAAGAATGCTGCGTTTGAAATTTCGTATATCGATCTCGCGGCGAAACCAGATTGGTTTCTCAAGCTGTCCCCGCTCGGTAAAGTGCCAATCCTGCAGCTTGGCCAAACAGTGCTCTTTGAGTCTTCGGTGATCTGTGAATACATCGACGAAACCCACGGCGAACTTATGCTGCCGACGGATCCCCTGATCAAAGCTCAGCATCGATCCTGGATGGAATACAGTTCCATGTTGCTTGGATTGATCCACGGCGTGAATGCGGCACATGACGAAAATGAATTTGCTGCTAAGCGTCATGATCTGCATCAGAAACTTTCCCATTTGGAAGCGACGCTCAAGCAAGGCAAGGGACCCTTCTTCGGCGGCAGCAAATTTGGTATGGTCGATGCCTTTTATGGCCCGATATTCCGGCAATTCCAGGCATTTGCGCAATGGGGTGACTCCAGCTACCTGGCCGAGTTTCCCCGGCTTCAGGCTTGGGAGTCCAATGTTATGCGGAGGGAGTCGGTTCTCAAAGCAGTGCCCAAGGATTATAGTGAAAAGTTAAAGAATTCCCTAAAAACTAAAAATGGCTACTATAGCCGGAAGCTGAATCTGTCTTCATAACATTTAGCAAGTCGGTCCAGACCCCAGCTTTAAAATTGTAAAATTATGCCGATGCCCTCAGAGAGACTATCTCTGGGGGCACATTGTTTCACCACTTCCTTATCGCTGTTCTTGGCGCCATCTTTCTGATGGCAGCAGATTCTTATGCACAGGGTGCCGAGGAGCGAGGAGAGTTGGTCAGCAGTTATATCGATTTTAGAAAAAATGGCAGCTCCATCTACCAGCCGCCCCCCATTACCCATATGGTGCCAAGCTTTAACACCATCACCTATGCGATGGCTTATGAGAAAAGAAATGTGACGGTGCTGTCCCGGGAGGCCAATGGCGATTTGGATACTTTCAATCAGGGTTCGCTCAAGCAATCGGGCTATACCCTCGCTCCGCATCTGGCGATTTCCCTTAAGAAAGTCGGTATTGGCTTTTCGATTGAAAATTCAAAGAATATGGCCGAATATAGCTTCCGTCCGAATTATGGCAATAGCTACGAAACCCATCAGATGACCACCGTTGCCGCCTCGGGGCTTGGTTTCAACCTTTCGGCCTTACCCTTTGAAAAATTTCGAAAAGAAAATAAGCTGGCGTTGATTATCGGCGGCAAGAGTCTCTCGGTCCACCACGAATACACTGATTTCCTCTCGAGCAATAATAGCGGCTATTCCGTTGCACCGACGACCCTTCAATACAATATCCTTCGCTATGAAATTGGGGCTAATCTCACGCTCGCACTGCTCAAGCATTTTAGTGTGATCCCCTGGTTAGACTACAGCATGGCCGACACAAAGAGCGCCATGGCTGCCTTTAACAGTAAAGGCAATGCGGGCAATGCGGCGGCGCAAAGGCTCTTTGAAGACGATATTTTGCTCTTTTGGAAGCCCTACCCCAATCTTCGCTATGGCATCGATTTATCGATAGGCGTATTTGGTCTGGATATACGGATTGGGAGCTTTTTAGGAAGCTTGGCGCGATTGAATGCGTCGCCGGATTATATGCAGGACAAAAGCTTTACTCTTAGTCTGTCTTTCGATCAGAAGGGCGGCTAAGAAAGCGGCGAGTGCCAGAGCCCTATGCGAACTCGGTTTATGTTCCCTGGCGCGGGCCGGCAAAAACTGCCAGTTCTTAAGAAAGATCCTTAGCTCACATGCTTCAAAAATTCCTCAAGACCCCCGTTGTTTTCGATGGAAGCCTTAAGCTCCTTTAGGCCTGTCTGAAGATCCATCTTAGGATTGTAGCCAAAATCCCGAACCGCTTTGTTGATCGAATAGGTGCCGTGTTTGGTAAGGAGGCTTGCTGAGTAGCGCGAGATTCGTGGGGATCGGGTCTTTCTAAGAGCGGGTATTTTCCAAAGTAGCTCAAAGATTTCGACCAGAGCCTTTAGGAGCAAAGGGGGTACAGACCCTTGAATAGGCTTTAGATTAAGCATCTTCCCAACTTCGGCCAAAAAATCCCAAAGCACCAGCTGCTCGCGGTCGGCAATGAAGTAGGCTTGTCCAGCCACGCGGGGCGACACAGCCGCCGCGAGACAGGCGTCAGCGAAGTTGTGCACATGACAGATGCTGGTCATCACCTTTTTGCCTGGAGCCAGGTTTTTCAATTTACCCTGATGCATGGCGAAAATGAGTTTTGGTAAAAAGCCGCTCTTATCACGCGGCCCCCAGATGCCGCGTGGTCTCAGGGAGCAGGTCATGAGAGAGGGACTATTGGCTTTCAGAACAGCCTGTTCGGAGAGCGCCTTGGTCTCGGCATAATAGTTTGCAAACCGCTTGGGATAAGGCTGCATCTCGTCAAAATCAAGATGATCCCGATCGTCGGCAAAAATACTCGGGCTGCTGACAAAGACAAAGCGAGGCACCCTCTGCTTACGCGCGGCCGCTAACAGATTATCCGTTGCCACACAATTCGCGGCGATAAAATCCTCGCGGCTCCCCCAGTCCGTGACTCTTCCCGCAGGATGTATGATGACATCGATTCCGACCGCCGCCCGGTCAACAGCATCGGCGTCGGTAAGATCGCCGTAAACGATTTCAATTCTGTCACCTAAGGTCTTGAGATAGGATAGTTCGCTGGATCTACGGACCATGACCCGCACCCCAATGCCACGCGCCAGGCAACGGTCGACGAGGTGACTTCCCACAAATCCAGCAGCACCTGTGATTAAATATTTCATGTCGGAAATCCTTAGCCTTTGGTTTTAGGGCGCAGTGGCTTCCACCAGGTGGCTCCGAGAATAAACGTCCGAAGAGCCGATTCCCTGGCGGTATAGCCATGAAAAGCACCGACAGTGATGCCCTCTGGAATCTGTGCCAGGTGAACGACGACGCTGAGAAAAAGGTCGATCCACCAAAGGTACGTCCAGAAACCCGCAGGTAGATCGACGGCGAACCCGAGCGCAATGTATAGCCAGCCCACAATGGGCACTATCTTTGCGTAAAAGCCCAGTTGGCTCTGGGGCAGGAGTTGATGTTCAGCCCAAATTTGCAGTTTCGGTCTTTCTATCTTCGCGTTGTGTCTAAGATCAACGGGAAATCGGCGGTGAAAGAGTATCGTCGTTATTTCGTGGGTGGCAGGATTGGCTGCGAGCAGGGCCAGACAGTTCCTGCGAATCTCTTCCCTATGGGCTGCGGAAGTCTTTTCTAAGAGTTCAATACACATGACGGGCGTTCCCTTCACACCCACCAATGCCGAGTGCTTAACCTCGCGATGGGTATTGGTAACACCTTCGCAGGCGACACTATGCATGGTAAGGCCAGTCGAACTCTCAAAGGCGTGGGCCTTGCGACCGCAAAAAAACAGGACGCCATCGGGGTCCTGCCAGGCGAGGTCGCCCGTCCGATGCCAAATTATTTCATCCTCCAGGCGTCGTTCGGTGATTTTGTGGGCGGCGTCCGCCTTAGGATTCATATGATAGGATTGGCTGACGTTGGCGCCGTGAACAATTATTTCACCGATTTTGTCCGCCTCGACGCGAAGGCTTTCGTCCCAACTCGGAATATTATCGTCAGTCACCTTTATGAGCCGGGCTTGAATGCCGGGTAATATCCGGCCTATTGGGCTGCCCCGGCCCGATGCTATGAGTGGCTGGAACTTACCGAGAATATCTCGCCCCGAGATGGTGGCCAGGGGCAAGCCTTCGGTAGCGCCCCAACTCGAGTAGGTTTCACTTTTCTCGTCTAGGATAGAAGCGAGGGTTTTGAGCACGGGTATGCGGATCGGAGCGCCCCCTGAGTTGACGTTGCGCAGGCTCGACAATTTGATATTATTTTGGACCGCATAGGGTCCAACCTTGGCAAACAGAGCGGGCGAGGCCAGCATGGTCGTGACCTGATACGTTTGGATTACCCCGATAATCTTCTCAGGATCGACATCGCCAGGTTTGGCTGGATTCATAGGGGGAATCACCACGGTTGAACCAAGAATGAGTGACACAATACCAAAGAAGGGCACGGTCACCATATCGATATCGGCAGTCGTCTGATGGAATGACTTTTGAATGAGGTGCACGGTGGCCCGGAGCATGCCGTAGCTGGCTTCTACGGCTTTGGCAGGACCGGTGCTTCCCGTTGTGAAATTGAGGATGGCGAGGTCCCTGGACCGGGTTTTGGCGATGGGAAATTCCAAAGCAGGAATTTTTAGCGACCGTTGATTGTCTAGGATCAGGTCGCTATCCCTAAGCACGATCTTGATCCTGACGCTTTGGAAATACTTGGGGGCGAGCCTACGAATGATGTGGGTGATGGGTATGCCCACGAAGGCATCCGCGTGAATGGATTGATAGCTGATCAGCATTCTTTTGATGCCCATCCCCGGATCGACGACGACGGGAATCGCGCCCACTCTTAAGATGGCGAGG
>CAXSGP010000029.1:10627-28507 GCA_964236955.1 uncultured Oligoflexus sp.
AGGGCCATAACGTAGAGCTCCACACTGGGCTTGATCATCAATATGATTTTGTCGCCCTGTTTGATGCCGGCATGGACCAGGGTATAGGCATAGCGATCGCAGCGCGCTTCGAATTCTTTATAGGTCAACTTACCCTGAGGTGAAATAATGGCAATCTTGTCGGGACTGTTCTTGGCTGTTAGACGCAGTTCAAGAGTGGGATTGCAGGAGTTTTGCAGTATATTTTCGCCAACCATATCGGGTCCCTCTTGGTGCTTTCAGTCTGGTCTCGATGCCCTACAACTCTAGTCTTCGAGAAAGGTGGCGCCTTGTCAAAGGTTTCACCGGAGAATATCCGCAATATTTTTGCTTATCCGTAGCCTGGCAACGATCATCGCTGTCATAGCTGACCCTCCGGCGAGAAACAGCGAGAGGAAGAGGTAGGAAAAGGGTACAAAAGCGATACGCAAAGGCACCTTCTGAGAAATCAAAGCGGGATAATAAAGGACATTCGCCGAATTGAGCCCGCTGAGGAGGAGGATGATAAGCGCAGTCCCAAATATTGAACCGAAGAGCCCGAGGAAGAAACCTTCCCAAGCAAAAATTTGACTGACAAATTTACTCTTGTAGCCGACGGCCCGCAGCATGCCTATTTCGCGTTGCCTCTCGTCGATATTGCGTATAATCGAATTGATCATCGAAAGTATGGACACGCTGGCGACTACGAGGAGTATGAACTGCTGAAAAATGTTCATACTGCCCATCATGCTGCGAAAGACTTCAGATACTTTGTGGTCGGTCCATTGTTTAACGACGATTTTGGTGCTTTTCTGCGGGAATTTTGCTTCGATAAAGGAGACCAGGTCGCGAGCCTGCCCGGGATCTTCCAGGGTAAAGCCTATCGTCGTAATCTTATCGGTATTTACAAATTTTTGGGCCTGATCGAGAGGCATCATGAGCCAACTGTCTTCCATTTCCCTCAGACCGGCATCGACGATGCCGACTATGGGCGCGTCCCAGGCGTTCATGCGATTTTTGTCGGTAATCGCGGTCATTTGAAAGGGTGGGCCCATGCAGGCGACCTGACCGTCATAGGGTTCGTACCGACCGTCTTTTGCCTGTTTGGGAACCAGGTCCTGAATCTTGCAGCCGAGGAGTTCGGCCAAGCCTTTGCCAACTATGATTTGATTCTCTGCGGTGTTCGACAGAGGTTTGCCGTAAAGGGCATTCCAGGCCCATCGTTCACCCCGGCTCACTTCGCCAGGCATGACGTCATAGGCAAGGCCATGAAAGTTGAAGGTGGAATTCGGACCGGCAATAATACCTTCGATAGCCAAAAAGCGGACCATACTTACAAATTTTCCGGGAAACTGCTTGGCGGCAGCGAGGATCTTGGCTGAGGTTTGACCATCGATGGCTGCATTGTCTTCATTATTTTCCTCAGCTTCGACCAGGACGTGCCCGGTCATGCCGCGCCGAATATAAAAGTCGCCGAATTGATCTTCGACATCGACATTATAGCCGTGTATGGAGGCCACCGCCACCACCCCAAGGGCGATGCTGAAAAGCGTGGCGATGCTGTGACGCCAATTCCTCAGAACAGATTGTGCCGCTATGCGCATGGCGAGTGTCATCAGCTCCCCCTATCAAGCAGGGTAAGGGTGGGTTGCGAGGCGTAGCGCCTGGCGATGATAAGAGTCGTCATGACTATCATCAGACAGAGCAGAACAGAAGCCCCTAGGTAACTCCAGAGTGGGGGCACAATCTGAAAGGTCGAGGCTTGGCTTAGACCCGGGTATTTTAAGGGTATGGCCATGCTTTTGATCCAGCGAAATAAGGCAAAACTTGCAAAAGCCCCGAGGCTTAGGGCGACGATCGTCACGCAGAAGGATTCGATGGCAAAGATCCAGGCCACCTGACTGGGCTTATAGCCCAGGGCCCTAAGCGTCCCGATTTCACAGCGTGATTCGACCAAGCCTATATTTACCGTATTGAGAATGGACAGGAGAACAACGGCGGCGACTACGGCTGAAATAAAGGTTTGACTCACTATCATAACGTTTCTGGTGGCGACGAAATTGGGGTTCCAAAGATTGTCGTCCCATGGGTAAGCATCGATTTCAAATCCTTGTTTGGACATTTCGTTAACAAGATCCTTGGCAATGGCGGAGGCTTGGTCCTTGTCCTTGATAAAGACGCCAAGATAAGAAATTTTGCTGGTTCGCATGAGATCCTGCAACTGAACGATGTCCATTTGGAGGGTGCTATTTTCCGTCAGGGCGACACCGGTGCTGAATTCATTGACGACGTTGCTATCAACAGCATTGATGCGATGCTCGTAATCCTGGGAGAGGAGCTGTATATTGGGGTCCTGGGCTAGCTGGGCCTGGATGGACTTCGATTCACAATCGGCGGCATTAAAGATCGAATTGGAAATTTGTGGTGCTGACGAAGGGCTTTTTCCCAGACGTTTTGCGAGCCCAAGCGAAAGGCCAATGGGTGATGGGAGTTTGCTGTCCCAGAGCGCGAGTCCATTTAAGCTGGCTCGATATTCGGGAATAACGGATTTGAGCTCGGGAGAGTTCTTGACCCGCTTTTCCTGGGCTAAGGATATGCCTATAGCCCGAAATGGAAAGGATTTGCAGCCGCTGCCAACCAAACCTGTTCCATAGAGATAAGGCGAGAGAATGTCGATTTCAGGCCTGGAAGTGGCGATGCGTTCCAAGGCGGCCACTTCGGAAGCAGACAGGGAATATTTCTCAGGCTCGATGAGTCGATAACGGAGCCCGCCCTTTTTAAGAACGGCTATATGTCCTGGTTGTTGGATATAGATGGCAGCGGTACCGAGGAAGGAGGCAATTTGTGTGCAATAACCAATCATGAATAGAGCCGCGAACAGGCCGATGGCGGTGGCGCTGCCTGCGATTAAATTGCGTTTTGCGTGTTGGCCCACGCTTCGAAAGCCTAGCAGCCAGGAAAATCTTTCCAATTTGAACTCCTTTATTGCCCTCGCCTATCGGCAGTGCGAAAATTATTCTTAATTAATGCTAAAATAAATTGATAACCAGCCTGAACGCCTAGGAGAATTTTTTATGAATCCACCTGAAGCCACGCAACCGACCAAAGATATCCTGGTTATCCGCGATGTTTATAAATCCTACAATCTTGGAGAAGTGAAAGTCGCGGCTTTAAAAGGCTTGAGTCTTACCCTAAAGGCTGGCGAATTTACTGCTGTCGTCGGGACTTCGGGCTCTGGTAAAAGCACCTTGCTCAATCTCATTGGTGGAATCGATAGCCCCGACAGTGGCACGATAGAGGTTGGTGGCGAGGCCTGGG
Organism: uncultured Oligoflexus sp.; assembly: GCA_964236955.1. Lineage (GTDB taxonomy): Bacteria > Bdellovibrionota_B > Oligoflexia > Oligoflexales > Oligoflexaceae > Oligoflexus. The sequence goes on from CAXSGP010000029.1 coordinate 13,943, forward strand.
CCGCCATGACGGACAATGTTCGCAGTGAAGCCCGCAATCGAAAGATCGGCTTTATCTTTCAGTCTTTTAATTTAATGCCCATGCTGAACGTGTTTGAGAATGTGGAACTGCCCCTGCTTATCCAAAAGGAAATCACCCTGCTTGAGCGAAGGGCGAGAGTCGACAAGTTGCTCCAGGACGTCGGGCTTGGTAGTTTTGCCAAGCATCGGCCCGATAAGCTTTCAGGTGGACAGAGACAGCGCGTGGCTATTGCCCGGGCCCTGGTGACCAAGCCCCTCATCGTAATCGCCGACGAACCAACGGCCAACCTTGATTCGGAAACGACCAAACAGATCATTGCGCTGATGCGCGATTTAAATGAAAAGAACCAGACAACTTTTATCTTCTCCACCCACGATGAAAAGTTGATGTCGCACGTCAATCGAATCTTACGAATGAAGGACGGCCTTTTGGTGGAGCAGGGGGTCAGCTGATCCCCCTCATCACCTGTCGCCTTGATTAGGAACGAAGATTGCAGCGGATGACAAAGTAGTGATCGCGGGGATCCAGGTCCTTTTTATCAAGCAGCGTACTGGGTTTCGCCCCGTGTTCGACAATCTCATATTTTTTGCCCTTGCAGATTTCCGTGGCTTTATCCTTGATCGTCTTTACATAGCTGTCGTCAAAGCTTTCAAACGTGCCATGGGACGTTGTCTTAGGGCGAAACTTGATCGTGTGCAGATCCCCATGCACGGCCACTTCTTCGGCTGTAGGGCTCAAAAGCTGACAGGCTGTGGTCACGGCCAGAAGTCCGGTAAGAAGAAGGAGGTGCAGATGTTTGGGCATGGGTTTTCCTCATTGTCAATATCATTTCCAAGCTATAGGCAAAGCACGTATCAATTGCCCTTGATGGTGCAGTCACTCAGCAGCAATGGTTTTTGTGTGCCATCCTCAAAGACCAACGCGGCCTCACCACCATCAAAAATTACTTTATAGGTGAGTGAAGGGTTATCCAGGTCCGCCGAGACGAATACTGCGGCGTCGATTGATCCCGATTGAGGATAGCATGAACCGCCTTTGATAAACTCAAGATTTGAGTACGTGAGCTTTAGCTTCTGATCGACTTTATAGTCGGAGAGCACCGAACCCGACACGATCCTGAAGCTTTTGATTTCGGGCCCATCCATGGACTGCTGAATGACCAGTTCTGCCGCTGTCTTCACTGTGCCCTCGTAGGTGCCGCCTTCCTTGGTTGAAATGCGCTTAAGATTCGTCTCGAAATGGATGGTCTTTTGCAGATTGATCTCGTTGCCGGCCAAGCTTAGCCGGTCCCAGACCACCTGGCGGTTGCCCTTGGCCGTTACGTGCACGCTGCTTTTGAGAGTGGCCGAACTCAAGTCGGTAAAGGTTCTATCGGCCGTCCGGGTCATGGCAACCTCAGCTTGAAATCCAGTGAGCACAGTCCAGTCTATCGCTGGCAAGTGACCGCCCGCACGACAAGCCAGGCCACTGGCGCCTGGATTATTCTTCAGAATCGATTCTACATGGTGATTACCTGCGTGATTCACCCGTGTCGTCGGTTTTTTCAGGGGGAGGTCGATCACTCCCGTATCCTCTTTGTCGACAGTATAAATAACGGCGCCATCGGTGGAAACCTCACAGCTGCGGGAGGCTAAGAGACTCAAGGCAGTATCATTGATATTGCCTATTGCCGATTGATTTTCCGAGGCGGCTCCCATTGCCTCCTCCAATTGCTCCTCGCTGACGAGAGCCAGGATCTCCTGATCGCTTTCGCTAGGGGCGGCGATAGGCCTGGTTGGATTGCCGACCTCCACGCCACAGGATATGAAAAGACAGAGCGCCAGAGTCTGAAGGACGGCAGAGGTCGGCTGGATGTGAAGAATCCTGGTCATTTGTCACTTCCTTTTATGCGCGAAACGGGAAAGAGTTGAATATTCATCTGGTACACTCGATCGCTCCCTGGCTGCCCATCGCTCAGGGTTAGGATCCTCTTGCGAAACAGGCTGACCTCCCGTTTAATCTCGAGTGCGACGGATTCATTGCAGGCGAAGCTTATCGAGCTGATGTCACGCCGGTCGCCATCGATAGCCGTCAGGGAGCGTTTGCCGAGATCCATCATGTTTTGATGATAACGGACGACTGCAAGAGATGCAATTTCATCGCCGGTACTGATGTTGGTCTGCACCGGGACGAGGCGCCCTTCCTGTCGGATCAGGAGTCCGAGTTTTTCGAGAAGCTCGAGACTGCGCTTGGCCTGTTCCGGTCTTATTTTGGGCTCGAGGAGGCTGCCAAGGACTTTGGGGTCTTCCGAAAAGGTGCTCAGGCCGGCCAGTTCGAAAATAATGGAATGGTACCATTCGGTGAAAAATTCAAGTTGATGCTGAAGCGAAGTCGATTGGTGAATCTCCCGACCTTTGATTTCCACCATTTCCAGCATAAGGTGCTCACGTTCTGTGCTGTCTGAGCTATCGTGATAGGCGACCATGTTGAGCCAGTAACGGCGATCGAGACCCTTCCACGCAAGGACTTCGGCAATCTTCTCACCGGCCTTTGAAGTCAAGGGGCGTTTGCCCCGGATGATCAGGTGAATAACGTTGGTGCGGGAGAAGCCGAGATCCTCGGCAAATTCGAGATAGGAGTAAGCTTTGGTCTCAGCCTTCGCGGATCGAAAGAGGGATTCGAGGAATTCCCTGGGATCGAGGTAGCGGGTCACGGGAGGGGTCAAAAGCTTGAGCGTGGCCATGTTTGACTCCTCCCGAGCCGATTATCTATTGAAGTCGCGAACATCGCAGAGTTGATATTCAAAATCCTCGATCTCTTTAGGATTGGCTGCATCCGTGATATCGGTAACGGTATAGCTGCCGCTTGCGGCTTCGATCTTTATGATGACCGAAGGACTTGCCGCGCCTTCTGCAAAGACTTTATTGACGACCGACCCGGATTCAGGCTGACAGCTTGAATCGGCAAAGCTGACCTTGAGATTATCGAATGTGGATTCCACATGGCCGGAGCCGGAGATTGTTGCTATGAGCTTGCCGGTTTTGATGGTGCGGGCTGAGGCATCCCGCGATGTTTCAGAAGGAAAAGTAACTTCGATGGCTAAAGGTTCAGCCGAGGCCGTGGCAAGGGTTAGGTTTGCCTCTGAACTCGTTCCGTCTTTTTCTACGACCGTGCGTTTGCTCGTCGCATTGGAGCTGACGGTTTTGTTGCGGACCACTGTGTTGTCAGTATTTTTGCTAAAGCTGGCCCACGTGATCGAGCGGCTTCCTTCGGTTATAGCCTGAACGCTGTGTGTGCTCACGACGCCGCTCTTTGCCGTGCGGACAGAGGAGCGTTCCGCGGTGCGCTTGAAGGTGATATCGGTAGTGAGTCCGGTCAGGTCGGAATTCGGATCGAAGTCGGCATGGGTAAGAGCTGCATTGCAGCCGATGGAGGCGCCTTCTTTCTTCCAGATGCGGGTAATCTCGGCATTCATGTCGATCGTATGCGTGCTAGAGAAGAATTTTCCTTTGACTTCGGCGTCTTTGGAAAAGCTGGACTTGATGTCGACCTTAGCGCTCGTACCCTCGACAACGCAGCTGCGAGTGATGGCTTTAGTGGGTTGTTCGAGTGCGAGGCCCAAAGCTAAAGGGGATCCTTCCTGATCGGAGTCCGATAGAATGTTCATGACTTCATCTAGATTGGAACTTGCCGTTGTGCTAGCACCGGCCTGGCTGGTTAAAGCTGCCGTTTGTTGACTGTTGCCCTCATCTTGAGTCCCACAAGCGGTAAAAAGAGTGCATGCAAGGGCGAAGGAGATGTATTTCATGGTGTTTCCTTTTTCAAAGAAGAGTAGCAGTATGCCGCTCACAATAGCCTTTTCGGCAGATTTATTTTGCATATGAGGTATATTTTTAAGTAATTGTAATTAAAGATAAATATTTCGAAAATATTATTTTTTCAAAGTTTTATTGCACATCCTGTGCGGCCGGTGGACGAGGTAAGGGCTGGCAACCTGTAGAGCTGGCACTTGCTTAATGCAGGTTTATGTCCTTTACATTGCCTTAGCGATCTTGCTTAGCCTTTGCCTTTAGAGTGATCGTCGCCCGGAGGCTCTCCAAGGTCTGCATGACAAGGGAGTTGAGACACGGCAAAGGAAGTGTCAACGATCACGATCATCCCAACGGCTAGGGCTAGGGCTAGGGCTAGGGGCCTTTCACGTCATGCCGTGAAGCCCTTTAAAAGCATCAAGAAGGACACGAAGGTCGTGATGACCTTTGTAAACGGCCGGAGGTTTTTTATTGAGGTTGAGAAGCCCATAAACGGCGGTGGCAGCACTTCGCACGGAGTACTCTACGGTAAAGACGACGTCATCGGGCTGCTCGCAGAACTGGCCCGTAAATGCCAGGTTTTTCCAACCCTTAGGCAAGACATCGGGACGGTCGCCCCCTTCACGCACTAAGAACTGGCTGGTGATGAAGGGCATCATGCAAGGAATGGTAATAGACCTCTTTAGTATTTCCTCTCTCTCCGCTTCGCCTATCTTTAAGTGTCCCAGGAATTCTGTAAAGATCTCCTCGCCCGAACATTCCTGCATCGGTTTCTTAATGAAATTGCCAGGCTTATCAACATAGAGTCCATAGCCCCAGAAGACATTTACGTCCTGAGGTTGATTTGAAAAGTGAGGCTGGGCGGGCAGGACTATGGAACAGAGCCAGTTCGATTCCGCGAAGGTAATCAGCCCGCCTTCACCGGGCACGTTGCCGGTCATTTTTCGAACGATGTTGAAAAATTCAGAATTATGGAGAGTGGTGGTGGTGGATATCCATTTTGATTTATCGATATGATCAGAGAAAGCCGAGGGCCTGCCAAATTCGGGACGGTCCCTGGCTATGGTCTCCCACAGGCTCCAGGCCCCGCCATCGTATTTGCTGCCAAGAGCGGCGGCTTTGAGATTGCTGCCCAGTGAGGAACTTTCCGTCATAGAACCCAGAGTAACGATAACCAGATCCTGAGGCCGAACCACGATCTCCCGTGAAATGCCAGCGGTTTGATATAATATTTTATCAACATATTCGAGCTGGTCATCCGATTTCTGAGTCGAAAGATCGGTAACCATTGCCTTGAGCTGAAAGTTGACATCGTGCTCCAGGAGCCACTTGTGAAGGGGCTTCACCAGTGAATCATACTGATTGAGCACCGTTCTCATGATTCCGCTTAAGCGGTTGAAGCCGAAAACCATATGAGAAAAACGCTTGAGGTAGCGTTTAAATTCAACGGCACTGTGCCAGGGCTGAAAAGCAAAGGTCGTGCACCACATCAACCAGAAGTTGCTGGCAAAAAAATCCTGGTCAAAAGCATCTTGAATGCTGCTTTTGCCCAAGAGAAACTCCGGCTCTATCATTATCCATTCGAGTTTGAGTATGTTTTTTTCGCTGAGGCCGAGCTTTGGTGCATCCAGCGGCTGTCCGTCGCGAACCAACCTTGAATGCGAAGACGTTTTGATGACCTCATTCCACTCGATTATTTCCTGGGTAACCGTTTGACTCTTGTCGAGAGTGGGTATCGTCGAAAAGAGGTCATAGGTACAAAGGTATTTGGGTTCGATCATGCGTCCGCCACGCACGATATAACCGGTCTCGGCTGAGCCGGAGCCGTCCAGGCTTCATCCCCATCGATCACTTTCCTCCAGGATGGTAATGTTCTTCCCTAAAATCCCAGCATCTCGAATAAGGTAAGCGGCTGCAGCCATCGAGCCAATACCTCCTCCTACCAAATAAGCGTGGGTGCTGGTGCGGAGGCGGTTGGCTTCCATTTCTGCTTTTTGCATTTTATCGGCAGCGACCATTTCTTCTACCTATCTGTTTGAATGGAGTCTCACGGGCTTCGAGCCTTGGTCTCCAGTAAAGCAATAAAGGGGCCAGCCCCTGGATGGGGCGAGAGGGAGATCATGGCAGGGTTTAGAGCGCAGCGGCACCAGGGCCCGTGGCAAATGCCACAGTCTCTGTGTTGGATAACGCAGTTTAAGGGCTAAAGAACAAACTGAATATTTCCCTAGCAATTTAAGTAGGATAAGGCGAGAATCGGCAATTCTGGGCGCTACTTTTCAGCCTTGATGGGGCTGGCATAGCTGTTGCTCAAGATCCCCTATCGATATATTAATGAGGGGATTGCTATGAGACTTTTTGGTCAAGGTCCAAGCCAATTGATACTTTCAATGGGCGTGATTCTGTCACTTTCAAGCCCGCTGCTTTTTGGAAGTGAAGAAAATAAGGCCCATGTCCGCGATGCCCAATTGTTGCCTCATATGCAGATCGCCTATCAGGCTCTTATTAAAATACTTTCAGCAACGGCCAAGGATCAGGATTCGGGTTCACCGAAAGACTTTGCCAAAACTGAGGCGAGTCTCAAGGTCCTTTCCGAAGAGGCCAAAGCGATCCATGCCTTGGTACAGAAGAATGACAAGGGTCACGAGTTTTTATCTCAGGAATTACAAAAAAGCTCCGAACTGGCCTATATTCGCTATAAAAACGGTTTCCGTGACCAATCAAAATTCCATCTTTCCGAAGTGGTGAATACCTGTTTCAGCTGCCACACGAGTAGAAATAGCGTTGTCGATTCCAGTTTTACCTCGGCTTTCTCCAAGGATCTTGAACAAGACGAGTTTGATCCCCTGGCAAGGGCGCGATTTTTGAGCCTGTCGCGGCAATTCGAATCATCGGCAGCCGCCTATGAAAGTTTGTTGCTGGGGCGAAATATAGGTATCGATGAACTGATGAATTTCGATCCCATGGTCGAATATCTGATCCTTTCGCTACGGGTAAAAAATGATTCGGGTCGAGCCTTAAAAACCTTTCAGAAGATGCAAAAGCAGCCCTACCCCGAAGTCGTAAAACGAGACCTGAATACATGGATCGAAGGCCTCCAGTCGATACCTTCCTTTGATCCCAAAGCCAGTAGCCTTGATAACGCCAAAGCCCTGATCGCTCAGGCAAAAGCTAGTATGGAGTTCCCGCGCGACAGAAGCGGAATGGTGCAGTACGTGTTGGCTTCCAAATACCTTCATGACTACCTGATCAACGAGAATCTATCAAAGGATCAAAAAGCTCAGGCTTATTATGAGCTGGGCGGCTGCGAACTGATCCTCGCGACACAATTCTCCTCGGATGAGGCGAATACTTATTTCGCTGAGGTTATTCGTCTCAGTCCTAAGAGTGATCTCGCCCGCAAAGCTTATGCGCGCTATGAGGAAAACGTTTTATATAGCTTCAGCGGAAGTTCTGGCTTGCACCTGCCAGACGACGAGAAAGCCAAGATGATTGATTTGAAGAAGCTTTCTTTTTGAAGGGAAGCGGCCAGGGTCTATCATTTCCCTGTGAATCGCGTTCTAAGGAGCCGTTTCGGGTTTCTTTCTAAGCCTTTATTCCCGGAATCCAGAAAATTACCTAATATTATCAATGTCTTATGCATAATTAGTTTCATATGACGCAAAGATTGTATTAAATGCTGCAGTATGATCGTCTTATGCTGCTTAACTTATTTTATGACGTCACTTCTTCGGGCGTTTATGGAAATTTATAGATAGATAGGCAAGTGCCGGTCACGGCACAGATTGGGTAAGGAAAGATTCAACCGCTTTGATGAGGTAACGCAGGATGAGCAAATCAATCAAAGCCCGTAAGCTTGCATGTGCAGGCTCTAAGGTCCTGGTCATCGACGATGAGGAGATGCTTGCCTGGAGCATTGAGACCGAATTGAAGGCCAATGGCGTCGACGTGCTTTCGTGTGGGAGTCTGCGGGTCGCGCTCGAGAGTTTTTCCAGCTTTAATCCAGACCTCGTGATCTGCGATCTCAGCCTACCCGATGGCAGCGGTATGGAACTCATGAAAAAATGGCATTTGGAAAAACCTGATATGCCTTTCATACTCATTACTGCGCATGGTGCCGTCGAGTCGGCGATTGACGCCCTAAGGTTCGGCGCTTTTGATTATCTGCAAAAGCCATTCGATCTTAAAACATTGACGACAACGGTAAACCGGGCTGCGGAAATATCCTTTTTGCGGCAAAAGGTAAAACAGCTGACCGGACGCGTCGCCTCCCGTGAGCCTTTGCACATCATCGGTGAATCCGCTGCCATGAAGAAAACCCAGGTCTATCTGGAACGCATAGCTCAGTCAAACGCCAGTACCGTATTGATCAACGGCGAAAGCGGAACCGGCAAGGAGCTTGCGGCCCGGGCCGTCCATGAGTGGTCGGCGCGAAATGATATGCCATTCATTGAAATCAATTGCGCGAGCATTCCGGAGAACCTCCTGGAGAGTGAGCTTTTCGGCTATGAAAAGGGCGCTTTTACCGATGCCCGCGAAAGAAAGCTGGGACTGTTTGAAATCGCCCAAAACGGGACGATTTTTCTCGATGAGATTGGAGAGATGCCGCTTAAACTTCAGAGCAAGCTCCTTAGGGCCCTGGAATCGCGGCGCTTTACCCGTTTGGGTGGCACGCGTGAGGTGTCCTTTACAGCCCGCATCGTGGCAGCAACCAACAGGATGCTTCTGGATGAGGTGGCTAAGGGTAATTTTCGAAACGATCTCTACTACCGATTAAGCGCCTTGCCTCTTGTTTTGCCTCCGCTACGGGACCGGATGGAGGATATGGATCTGCTTGTCGACTTTTTTATCCGAAAGTTATGTTCCGATCTGAATATAAAAATTCCCAGAATAACGACAGAAGCCAGCAAAAAGTTAAAAAGCCATAGCTGGCCCGGTAATTTAAGAGAGTTGAGAAATGCCCTGGAGCGCGCTTTGGTGTTTAATCGTCCTGATGTCATTTCCGAAGGTGACATAGAACTTGACGCTATCATCCCCTTGGCGATTCCTGGCGTGGGCCTCCCTGGCAAAGCGGCTGCTGCTGACCCGTTGGAACCTGTCTGCCTCTTTCGCTTGCCGGACGCCGGCATCGATCTCGAGGAACTCGAAAGGGATCTGCTGACACAGGCTCTCAGTCGCGCCCATAATAATCAGACTAAAGCCGCTGAGCTTTTAGGGATCAGCAGGCACACTTTCCGCTATCGCCTTGAAAAATACTGTCTGGTTCAAGGGTGAACCTCTGAAAGAAGGAGCGGATCATGCCATTAACCAAGACCTCGCTTTCCGAACTGCTTGCCCTGAAGTCAGTTCTCACCTTAACTGATCAACCGATCTTGATTTTTGATTCGCAGGAAAATTTGATCGGAACCAGCAGTAAAGCGGTCAAGTTCTTTCCAAGGCTTGCCTCGGATCTGACTCTTGCCGATATTCTTGGGACTTCGCTCCCGGCGTTGAGGGATTGGATAAAACAGGCGAGGGACACCTGGGATCAAACTGTGCTGGAGCTGATCGAGGATAATTCTGATAGCGGCGCCCGGCATATCGGCTGGAAATCCCAGGCCATATTTAGTAAGAATCACGATTTTATAGGATTCTGTCTCGTGGGCTCGGACTTCACCCAGCGTGACCGGCTCGAGGATGAGCTGAAGAAATCCTTGCGCCTGGTTCAAGACCATAAGATGGCCCTGGATGAATCTTCGATTGTCGCCATCACCGATCAAAAAGGTGTCATCACCTATGTGAACGACACCTTTTGCCGAATTTCAGGTTATGATCGCATCGATCTCATCGGCATGACCCATTCCGTCGTGAAGTCGACGTTTCACCCGCCAGAATTCTTTCATAATCTATGGGCAACGATTGGGCGTGGTCAGGTTTGGAAAGGTGAGATCAAAAATAGAACCAAAAACGGCGACGTCTATTGGGTTGATACGACTATCGTCCCTTTTGTAAATGAATCCGGCCGGCCTTATCAGTATGTGGCAATCCGAAATGATATCACTGAGAAAAAACTCATGCAGGAAAATTTAGGGAGGGAGCAGATCCGGGCTTTGCATGCCGAGCGGATGGCAAGCCTTGGGAAGCTTGCCTCCGGTATTGCCCATGAGCTGGGGAATCCGGCAGCCTCGATCAATGCGTGGCTGGACGTGATCGAGTCGCAGAGAGAGCGGGGGCTTTTGGATGTCGAATTTTTTTCCCGCATGATACCAAAGGTCAGAAAGGATGCCTTGCGAATCAGAGATATCATCAGGGCCATGTTGGCTTACGCGCGTGATGGTTCCCGAGATCCCTTTCAGCTTGAAAACCCCTTGCTCATCCTCAATCAGACCGTGGAAAGCTGCGCCTATAAACTCCGATCCTCGCATGTGCCGATCAAATTGCATGTGCCGAATCCTTATTTGAGCCTGGAATGTCGAGGCACAGAAATTTCACAAATGCTGGTGAGTTTTATCCTCAACGCCTGCGATGCAATCCAAAATCTTGAAGACAAATGGATTCATATCGATATTGTTGACGACGCCCAAAACATCTTGATTCGAATCACCGATGCGGGCGCCGGAATTCCCTTTGAATTTGCCGAGAAGATTTTTGAACCTTTTTTCACCACTAAACCTGTTGGAATGGGAACCGGCCTTGGCTTGAGCATAGCCAAATCAATTGTCGATAATCATCAGGGAAGTATTTCACTTGATAGGACGAGCCCGAATACTTCTTTTGTTATCTCCTTACCGAAAAGACACGATTTGGAGTGAATGAATTTTAGACTAGAGGCTGTTGACGTTTGGCTTCGCCAACGCCGGCCATCCTCAAAAAAGATGATCTATTGACCGGAGGGACCTTGGATCTATAAAGGTAACGCCTGCTCAATGGCTGCTGATGTCCTTTGCATGGCCTTAGCCATCGGCTTAGGCCATTAGTCCGAAAGACCTAATTAGCAATGTGGCGTTTTATGCCGATCCTAGAATTCTTCACTAGCAGGGAATGTCTCAGGCCCGGCGATTGAAACTGCCAAAATCAGCCGTAGTTCCGATTTCTGGATAGTGGCGCATAAAGGGCGACCGTGTTAAGCAGTAAGGTGTGATCGATGGGTTTGGTCAGAAAACCATTACAGCCTGACCGTAGGCACTGGTCCCGCTCCTCAGCCATGGCATGGGCCGTAAGTGCTATGATGGGCTTTTCATAGGCCTTGGCCCGTAATTTAAGGGTGGCGGCATGGCCGTCGAGAGTCGGCATTTGAATATCCATGAGTATAAGATCGTAGTCATTGCCAAGAGCAAGTTCGATGGCTTCCAGGCCATTGCTGGCAAGGTCGACCTTAGCTCCGGACCGCGAGAGGAGACGCTTGATCAGGATCTGATTATCCATAACATCGTCGACCACTAAAATACACATGCCGCTAAGGTCGACGCTCGTCGCTTTCTCGGGGGAGGCTTCAGCGACAGGCTGATGAGGCGTCAGCAGCTGCGGAATCTGCACGGGCACCACAATAGAGAACAGGCTACCTTGATCGGGACGGCTGTTGACAATGGTGACATCGCCGCCCATGGCAATGGCCAAACCCTTGGAAAGGACCAAGCCTAAGCCTGTGCCTCCAAATTTGCGAGTCGTCGTGCTGTCGGCTTGAACAAACGATTGAAAGAGGGTGGCTTGTTGCGCCGTAGTTATTCCGCAGCCACTGTCCTGGACCAGGAAGAGAAGGTTGCACCGGTCGGTGAATTCCGGAACATTTACTTTTAATGTTACGGTCACAGCACCCTGCTTGGTAAACTTGATCGCATTACCGATAATGTTAACGAGAATCTGACGAATCCGGCCGCAATCGCCCAAGGCCAATTCTGGAACCTCGCCCTCGACTTTAATGTTGAGTTGAATACCTTTGCCGTGGGCTAATATTCCTAGGAAGCTTTGAATTTCCGCCAGGAGTGGCAAGGGCGAGAACTCAATATTTTCAAATTCAATTTTACCCGCCTCCACTTTAGAGAGATCCAGGATGTCGTCGATCAGATGCGATAAGGCATGGCCGTTCCGGGTGATGGTTGCTATGAAATTGTTTTTATCTTCGTCGGTCAGATCTGCTTCTTTGAGCAGTTCGGCAAAGCCCAATATTGCGCCGAGTGGGGTGCGGATTTCGTGGCTCATGTTGGCAAGAAAAGCACTTTTGGCCTGATTGGCTTCGACGGCTACTTTTTTGGCCCGGGCCAGGTCCTGTTCAAAATTACTGCGTTCGGTTCGATCCGTAAGGGTGATAACCGCCCCTAAGAGATCGCCTGAAGAGGTCATGATCGGCCCGATGCTGAGGAGAAGGTGGAAAGGCTCGGCTCCCACCCGCGATGTCACCAGGAGGCCGCGGCGCTTATCACCCGCCATGGCCTGGCGAATGGAAAAAGCCTGTTCATGCTCGTCTACCAGATCGAGCAGCGTATCGATGTCTTCGAAAATGGGGTAACGCCCAGCAATCCGGGAAGCAACTTCGTTGGCGCGAATAATACGGCCTTGGGTGTCGCAGACCAGGATACCATCGGCGATACTTTCCAGTATAGAGCGGGCCAGACGTTCTTCAGCCAGCAGGGCTTCGTCCCGCTTTTGTTCGCTTAAGTCAGTGGCCACCATGCAAAGCAGGATTTCATTGCCGATATTGACCGGACTGAGTGTCAGGTAAGCGGAAACGGTCGAGCCGTCACCGGTTCGAAAGCCAACCTCCCCCTTTGATGTTGCGTTCCAACCCTGGCGCTTTAGGCCATCAAAAAAACCCTGATCCTTATTGTCAACCAGTTGCGATAAATCCCGTCCCGCCAGCATTTCCAGCGGCTGACGCAGCATTTGGGCGAAACGCAGATTGCAGAACGCGAGAGTGCCATCGCTGGCGAGCGTGGCCGCCCCTTGGGACATTTCTTCAACCAAAACCCGGTAGGGATGCTCGGCGCCCTTAAGGGTAAAGACCTGGGCGCCTTCGTCACTATTTACGACCAGGGCGTCGACCTCACCGCTTTGGATGGCGCGAATCGTTTCTTCAGAGATCGCCAGACGACTTCTTAAGTCTTCAATGTCTTGCTGAAGACTTTCAACCATTGCTTGATAGGGCATATATATTCGCCTTAGTTCGATCTTTTGGAAGTCGGTGTCTCAGACCCCGTAGCTTTTAACTGCAACCCGACCATCACCCTTTCCTTGTCTGACATATCCCCGATGAGCATCTGCAAAGGCGCTGGAAATTTCTTTAGCAAGGTTGGGACCGCCACTATCTGGGCGCTTTTGGCCAGCTCCGGCTGTTGGTAGATATCGATGACCTGCAAGCGGTAACGGCCCTTCAGCTCATCTTCGCAGAACTGCTTGACGTTTCTTAGAGCCGCCTGGGATCGAGGCGTGGTACCGGCAATAAAGAGAAAGAGGACAAATTCATCCCCGTCCTGATAACTGTTTTCTTCATTTGTCATGAGCGGTTGGCTCCGTTAGATGGGTCTTGGTTTCGAGATTCACCGATGGCCTGAGGGTCTTGACTTTTCCAACCGCAGCATTCAGAAAACTCCGTCGTTCTTCGTCGGCGCGTTCTAACTTTATCAATTCGCAATCGGCTTCGTACGCGGCACGGAGGGCCTGGACCTTACCCTCCATGGCCTGACGTTTTTGCTCAAGGATAAACAGCTGCTGCTCGGACGCCTTCTGTTCCAGGCGGACCTGAGCTTCCCGTGCGGATCCCGTGAGAATTCCTTTCGGGCCGATGTAGACGTCGACGAGGGTGATGCCTTGATCGCTCAGGCAAAATTCTCGGATTTGATTGGAATGATTCATACCCCGCGATTTGATGATCTGGACGCTGCGGTTGCGTTCGGCATTATGTTCCAGGGCACAGAGCTTCAGCCAGGAATCGATCAGCGAGGAAATACCTAAATCAGTATTTTCGAAATTGACGGCATCCATCGCCAGATTGATAAACATGGCCGTGACTTTCGTCGTCTTGAAATGATCGATTAAACGGGTCAGCATGTTTTTGACATCGGCGGTTGTGCCAACGTCAAGGAAAGCCGAAATCGGATCACAGATGACCACCGACGGGTTGAAGATCCTAAGTTGATCATAGAGATTGATCAGATGCATTTCCAGGCCAAAACCGGTGGGTCTGGTCGCCGAGTGCTTGAACAGGCCCTGTTTGGCAAATGGCTCGAGATCGATGCCGATTGACATCATATTCCGATAGAATTGATCTTCCGACTCTTCAAAGCTGAAATAAAGGGCGCGCTCCCCGCGGGCGCAAGCAGCCTTGGCAAAATGGGCGGCTATGCTGGTTTTACCGGTGCCGGCCATTCCGGAAATTAAAATGGTGCTGCCACTATAGAATCCTTCGCCACCCAGCATCTCATCGAGCTGGGGCACGCCCGATGACACGCGCTCAAGGGAAGCGGCATGGCGAAGCCCAATCGAGGTGACCGGTAAAATCGAAATCCCGGATTTGGTGATGAGAAAGGGGTACTCGTTGGATCCGTGTGTTGACCCTCGGTATTTCACCACTCTCAAGGCGCGGCGGGACAAGCCTTTGGTCACCCTATGGTCAAGCAGAGTCACGCTATCCGAAACGTACTCCTCCAGACCCTGCCTGGTAAACTGACCGTCGCCACGCTCGCCGGTAATGATGGCTGTGACGCCCTTATCCTTAAGCCATAGAAAGAGGCGTCGAAGTTCCGCGCGCAGCACCATGGGATTGGGCAGTCCGGCAAATAGCGAC
>CAXSGP010000029.1:28517-47624 GCA_964236955.1 uncultured Oligoflexus sp.
GATGGTATCGAGGACCACCCGCTTAGCCTTTATCTGGTCGATGGCGTAGGCCAAACGAACGAAGATACCTTCCAGATCAAAGGCACCGGTTTCCTCGATGGGGCTGCTTGGAATGACGATATGGTCCAAGCGTAGCAGGTTTCGCGCTTCCAGATCCCGCAGATCAAAGCCCAGGGATCTGACATTTTCAACGAGTTCGTTTTCCCCTTCTTCGAAGGAGATAAAGACGCCGGGATCGCCAAAATTGAGTGCCCCACGCACCAAAAACTCCATGGCAAACAGGGTCTTGCCACAACCCGCACCACCACAAACCAACGCCGGCCGACCGAGCGGAAGGCCCCCTTCGGTCAATTCGTCGAAGCCACGGATTCCGGTCGGACACTTGAGAAGATTCGTTCGCCCCGCTATCGAATTAATTAATTCCATTGCCTGCTCATGGTTTAGGTTGTGCTTGAGAATGGAGGTACTGGGATCGCCGGTAAATTTTGGCTACGGACTTGGTTCGGCTGAGCGCTCCCTCATATTACGCGCGGGAATTGTTGAATCATAGTCCGATTGTCGGGCCAGGAAGAATATTGGGACGACTTAGATTTGGCACATCCCTTTGTGCCGCGCTTCTTCGGTCTGGGCTTCGCTTGGCGGCAATAGGCCTTTGGCTTTGTAATAAGGCATGGCGAAGCTTTCGGACATCGCTGCATAAATAATGGACTGACTACGGTCAGTAAACTTGGTGAGCTTGGAAAGGTTATTGTCGGTCATTTTCCCGCCACCAAGGGATTGGCCACTCAGGGGGAGGATACGTACAAGCCTGCTAGCCGATTCAGTCCTAAAGGGCTTTTTTCTCTCTTGATGAATTTTGGCAAGCTTTTTGCTTTGTATGGCACATGGCACCGGCAAACAAGGCTAGCCAGGATAGTGCAGATGATACTGCCCACGAATAAAAGGAAATTTATGACAATCGAGACCGTTTTGATTTGGGCAGTCATTGGATTGATAGCGGGTTGGTTGGCATCCGCTGTCATTGGCGGAGGCTTCGGCATCGTCGGCGATATCGTGATTGGTGTGGTAGGAGCTTTTCTGGGCGGATTCATATTCCGCACTCTTGGCATTGGGACTCCGTTTGGAGGCATAGCAGGAACGATTTTTGTCGCGTTTATCGGTGCCGTGGTCCTGATCCTTCTGCTCCGGTTGATCGGTAAATCGCGGCGGAGCGGGCAGTAAGAGAAAGGGCTGGGCCCTTTACCCGTTGCTTAAAAGATACATGAATCTATGTTATGGTTTCCAAAGATTCCTGTGGGATGACAGAAACTGCAAATTGCTCGGTAATGGGAAGGCGCAGCAGCATGTCCATCCTCATCGGCGAGCCTTTTGAATGGGCAAGAGGCCGGAGCAAAGTCCGGCCTCTCTTCCTTCTGATCCGGTCAACTTCCTTTAGCGGGAGCAGATGCTGGCTCAATAGGAGGCGCCGGTAGACTTGCGGCCTTTTGATCCAAAGCTTCAATAGCAAAAAATTTCGCCGGCACAACCAAATCCCTGACGACACGATTCACGTCATCCCGATTCAGCGCGGCGATCTTCTCGTCAAGTTCCTTATTAAAGGCCAAGGTACGGCCCAAATCCATATTTTTGCTGATAATATCCATGATAAACCCATCACGGGTCAGCGCGTTGCGGCGCTGCTCGGCATAAGCTGTCTTGGCTTCTTTCAACTCGACTTCGGTGATGCCGTCTTTGGCAAATTTGGCCGCTTCCTCGCGTATCGCCGCAGTGGCTTTGGCAACGTTGGAAGGAGCACAGATAGCAAAGGCCGAAATATAACCCACATCGCTCTTCTGATCGGCACGAAAGCTACCACCCGCACCATAGGACAGACCATCCTTTTGACGAAGACGGTTGATCAAACGGGACGAAGCCCCTTGTCCCCAAACCAATCCAGCAATTCGACTGGCAGGAAAACGGGGATCATTTTCCTTAAATTTGAAGGTTTGTCCCATAGCGACCTGAGCCCCCTTTTTATCCGGAGTATTAAAGATCTGAACGGCCGAGGGAACCTCTTTCGACTCATAACGGATCGCTTCAAACGCGACCGGTGCTCTCCAGTTGCCGATAAGCTTCGTCAATTGTGCTTTGACCTGCGTTGAATCAAAATCGCCAACCATAACCAGACGGCCGGAACCGCCGCCCAACAGTTTGCTATAGACTTCCTTGACATCATTCAAAGTCATCGCTTCGGTGAGCTTAATCTCTTCGTCGATAGTGGGAATATAGCGGATATCCGTTGCCGGGTAATTGCCGACCGAGCGAAGAAAGGCGCGCGAAGCCAATTCGCTTGGGTCCTCGCGAACTTCAATGAGGCCGGCGATCCATTCTTTTTTCGCCAATGCAAACTGAACCGGATCAAAGCGTGGCGTATTCAACACTTCGCCAAAAAGATCGAGAACTTCGGGCAGCTTGCCTTTGACCGTATTCAGATTGAAAGACAAGGAGTTTGGATCGTCGATAGTCCAGCTTGAGCCGCCCGAAATTCCTGCTTTAAGTATGGACAGGTCGTCACGGATCTTTTCGAAGTCACGTTTTTTCGTCCCGCGCAGCATGAATCTTGGCAAAAAGTGCAGAGCCACCAGACGGTTCTTAAGACTTGCCGCAGTGCCGACAGGCAGTTCCATACTTAACGAAACCGGGGCGCCGCGTGATTTTTTTGGCATCAACGCGACCTTCATACCATTTGGCAGCTGACTGTATTCGGTGCGAGCCATGATCGTATCAAAGCTTGGATTAAAGGCTTCGCCTGCTTCCATCTCCACGCGGCCCTTATAGTCCTTGACCATGGCTTTGACATCGCCACGGGTGAGAAGGGGGGTCCGGTCGGCATCTTTGGTAGGGATGAAAATTCCGAGGGTCCGGTTGGAGGGTTTGAAATACTGGAAGACGGTTTTCAATTGATCAAGTTTCAGATTCTCAACGCGGTCGCGATTGAGAAAGAGCAGTCGCCAATCACCCATCGCTGCAAATTCACTCAACTCTATGCCGATCCGTGCACTATCGGTCATGCCAAGATCGAAGGAACGAGCAAAGTCAGCCTGATAGCGCCGGAGGTCGGTATCGGTGATTTGATTGGGCTTTAGATTCTCAATGAGAGAGATCAGTTTCTGGCTGACGATGCGGGGGTCTTTGCCCTTAGCGACCTTAGCTGTGAAATAGAATACGCCGGGCTCAGCGAGCGAATAGCTGGCGCCACCAACCTCGGTAGCCAAACCCTTTAAAACCAGCTCTTTATAAAGAAGGCCGCTGGGTTTTTGTGCGAGCGCCGATACCACGGCGTCAACCGCTGGCGCCGTAGGATCACTTCCTGCGACAGTATGATAGAGGACACCGACCACCGCCTGTTCGCCCTGGCGACGCAAAACAATTTCTCGCTCGCCTTCCTGCACCGGTTCTACGGTATAGGTCTCTATCAGCCTGCGTTCAGGGCGGGGGATACCGCCGAAGTTTTTTTCGATCAGAGC
Source organism: uncultured Oligoflexus sp. (assembly GCA_964236955.1). Taxonomy (GTDB): domain Bacteria; phylum Bdellovibrionota_B; class Oligoflexia; order Oligoflexales; family Oligoflexaceae; genus Oligoflexus. The sequence continues at coordinate 32,024 of CAXSGP010000029.1, forward strand.
CAGTGCCTCTTTTTCGTCAAAAGATCCGGCCAGCACGAGGAGCGCATTATCAGGCTGATAGTACTTTTGATAGAACTCTTTGAGCTTCGGTACGGGAACTTTTTCAATATCGCTCTTATTGCCGATTGTGGTCCGGCCATAACCGTGCCATTGATAGGCACTACTGAACATCTGCTCGAGAAGGATGCTGCTGGGCTCATTTTCACCCTGCTCAAACTCATTGCGAACGACGCTAAATTCCTTGGCCAACTGATCCGCGGCAATCGAACTGTTGATCATTCGATCAGCTTCAAGGGCTAGGGCAAAGTTGAGATTCTCTTTCGAGGCAGGAAGGATCTCATGATAGTTGGTGCGGTCATACCAGGTGGAGGCATTGAAGTTTGCACCCTGCTGCTGCAGCAGCTTCCATATGTCAGGACGAGTCGGAGTGCCTTTGAACATCATATGTTCCAAGAGATGGGCCATCCCTGCCTCGCCATTGCCTTCGTGTCGCGAGCCAACAAAATAGGTAAGGTTGACCGTTACCCGGGGCTTGGAAGCATCAGGAAAGAGAACGACCTTTAGGCCATTCGCCAAATTGTATTCCTTGAGCCCTTCGACTTCGGTGATAAAAGTAGGAGAGGAAGGCGAAGGCGCGGTGGCGGCAGGCGTGGAGGCCTTGGCTGATAAAGTCTGCATAGACAGGCCCACGCTCATCAAGAGCGCCAAGGCCATGCCTGAAGCAAGGTGTCTTTGCATAAACATGCATCCTTACAGGTCAACGTTATATAAATTCTACAGCCTGAAATATAACGCTATTTGTCGAAGATTTTCATGAGAAAAGGCGGGATTTGTGAAACGGCGCAACAAATACTTTTACAGCGGAGCACTTGTCGTCAAAATGACTTTTAAAAGGGTCGGATGGATTATGACCCAATATCATGGCCGACGTGGATTAGCTGACCTTCGTCATGGGGGATACGGTCAATGACCCCATCTTGAAGAAGCGGGAATGGGCATGGCAATCATAGTATTCATTGGGATATTCATTTTGGAGATGCTCGTGCGACTCTTTGAGGAGTTCACAGACATCAGCCTGCTGAAAGCTCGGCGACGCAACCGGGTCAGGGATTAAACTCGCAGTGGAAAAAAACAGTCCGATGAAAGACAGTCTAAGGCAAAGGCCCATTGAGTACCCTCGTCATGATGAAGTGGCTTGCTTATAGTAAGAGTTTAGCAAAGTCAGTCGAATTAAACCTGTTCAAAAAATGCCTAGTAAAAATACGCAAGAACCGTCGTGCCTAAGGCAGATCGTTTGGAAGGGGATTCAAAGCTTTAAGAAAAAAACCGGTCCGTGTGGAAATTACCAAAATATTCTGCCATTCACCAGCAGAAATACTTATAATATAAGCGACTTACAACATACGAATTCAATCTTCATAAAGGGTAATCGGGAATGCTTCGCACAGTCATTTTGCTTTTTCTTTCCAATGTGTTTATGACTTTTGCCTGGTACGGTCATCTGAAGGATTTTAAGGATAGATCGCTCATTCTTGTGATCGCCATAAGTTGGGGGATTGCCTTTTTTGAATACTGTCTGCAGGTGCCGGCGAATCGTATCGGTTCCGATTTCTTTACCCTGCCGCAACTTAAGATCATTCAAGAGGTGATCACCCTGGTCGTCTTTGTTCTCTTCACCCTTTTCTATATGAAACAAAAGATTCAACTCAACTTTCTGTGGGCGGGCCTTTGTATGATGGCGGCGGTTTACTTTATCTTTCAGAAATCCACGCCATGACCCATGGCTGAAAACCGGCATTTTTTCTCAACTTCATTCAACAAGTTGATATTTTTAAGATTTCCAGCCTTGGTCAGAGAAGGAGTGACGGCGATGTCTTGCTTCCTTGGCCTGGTACTCCTATCATCAGAATGCGTAAAGGCTATCGGCCATGGCGCATGGGCAGTCCTTATCTGCGCAATCAAATCAAACATTTGGGAGTTAATGCTATGGCAATACAAGCAAAAGCTAAAGATAGTTTATCGGCGCTCAAAAGCGATGCCGAGCAAATGGGCAAAGATTTATCCGAACTGACCTCTGCAATCGGTCAAATCGGCAAAGAAGGTGGCGAGCGCCTCAGCGAAGAACTCGTTAAAAAACTCGAAGATCAGTTGGATGCTGTGACCACGCGCATCAGCTCACTTAGGGGCGAATTCAAAGTTGGTGCTGAAAAAGTCGACCAACATGTTAAAACCAACCCTTATCTTTACCTACTCGGTGCCGCTGGCCTAGGTTTCTTTTTGGGAAAGATCCTGCCCAGCCTCAAGCGATCCTAGACAGTGCGGTGAGACTTAGCTCTCACCTCTCTTCGACCACGGATAAATTGGAAAGCACAGTGGCGGGCAGTTTAGTCAAAGGCATAGGCAAACTGAAGGCTCTCGAACATGAAGTGCATATCCGAACGAAGCAATTCCAAAGAAAATTGGCGATGCTCTCAGTTGCTATCCTGGTCGCGATCCTAGGTGTTGGAGTCTGGGCAATTGCCGCCTATCAAGCTTTTTTGGTGATCATGTCACCGGCATGGGCAGCATTCGTTACGGGATTGGCCCTGTTTGCGATTTGTGGCGTCTTAATCTTTCTTTCGCAGCATCAGTCGGTCCTTCGCTATAAACTCGATAAGCTCAGAACCTAAGCGCCAAGGCGAGGGGCAGATGATCCGAAGAGCCTCGCCAGTCAGCCTTTCTTAGAACCTCTGCCGTCTCGATTTCAAGGCCTCTTACATAGATGCGATCCAACGGAAAGAGCGGGTATATTGCAGGAAAACTTCTTGCATGACGCCCGTTTTTTACTTGGAAGGCTTCCCGCAGCTGCAAGGTCTCTTTAAACGTACGAGACATCTCGCCCCGCCAATCATTGAAATCACCACCTAGGACCAAAGCTTCATCGGGGTCGATCTCGCGTGCGATAAAGTGTGTGAGAGTCCTGGCTTGAAACTGCCGTTCGGCCCGGCTCAATCCGAAGTGGGTGCAGATCAAGGACAGAGGCTTTTGTTCGTCCTCAAGCCACATGCGGGCATGGAGGAAGGAACGTTCCTGCCGTCTGCTGAAGCTCATATCGATATGCTGCCAGTCCAAAATGGGGTGACGGCTGAGAATGCCATTGCCTTGCTCGCCTTGAGGAAGAATAGCCGTCGCCACACAGACCTGGTGAGGCCAAACTTCGCGAAGGGTTTCCACGATCACATAATCGAGGGCCCCGTTCGGCAGCCAGAGTTCCTGGAGCAAAATAATATCGGCTTGCGAACTCTTGATGAAGGCAGCCAGGCTCTCGGCGACGTTTACCCTTTTGAAAGCACTTAAGCCCCAATGGATATTATAGCTAAGTATATGAATCGCCACTAACTGCGCTGCCTATATTGAGAGAATCGTTTCCGCGACCATCGAAAGATGAAAAAGGTGATGGTGGCCAGAATGAAAAGCGTGACAAAGGAGGCGAATCCCGGCGCACGAAAGACATCCAAGATGCTTTTCTGAAAGACTACAAGCATGACCGTGCCGGGAGTCATGCCCACCATAGTCGCGACCAGAAAACGAAGAAACGGAATTTTTCCCGATCCTGCCGCCAGATTGATCAGCGAACTGGGCGCGATGGGAAAAATGCGCAGAAACAGAATGGTAAAGAACTGGCCCTTGCCGATGCGATCGAGAATTTTCTGGGTTTTTTTGCCAAAGAACCTTTCAAAGATAAAGACTCCGACGAAACGGCCCAGAGTGTAGCCCACGCAGACGTTAATCAGGGTACCGATGAGAATTTCAAAAAAGGCCCAGGAGGTGGTGAAGAGACTAGCCGTAATGATGATCAGAAGATTGATGGGAATGAAGAGTATGGCTCCCAATCCAAAAATGATGGGCATGATGATGCGGGCCCGATGAGGGTCGGCCATGGGCTCGATAAGGATGCGGCGCATGGCCTCTTCACTGCCGTTAGGATCATGCAGAACGTAGTGCCACACCAAGCCCAGGACTATGGCAAAGATCACCGTCAGTATAAGGAGCAGCACGCGGGGCGCGACGCCGAGCTTACGGGAGGCCAGTTCTGAGGCGAAGCCCCATTGATCCATAGCCATCTCAAGTTCGCTTGGTTTTTCCATATCGAGCCAGTTCATATCCTCCAGCTGATATTTTTCGCTGGAGGGATGGGGATGCAGGGTTGCCAGGTGGCGATCGCAGGCTGGATTATTGGCCTGGTCGAGGGCTTTTAGGATCGAAGCCTCGCTGGCTATAAGCCGCTGCAGGTCGTCGGTCTCAATTTCACAATGATGCGCCAGCACGTAAGCCGTGGCCTGAGCGATAGCCTTTTGATTGTAAGGATCCTCGGTCGCGTCGATAGTCAGCTGGCATTCCGTGTCATAGCCCATCGACCGATTGTTGAGGTTTGCCGATCCTATGCTCAGGTATGTATCGTCGATGATCATCAGCTTACTATGGACGGTCAGACCGAGTTTGAGAGAGGCCCGATGCCTGTCGAAAGGATAAAAGATGCGCAGGCGCTTATGAGAGTCGGTACTTAACAAGCGATTCAGGGCCAGGTCCTGCAGCACTCCCATCGTCCGGATTTCGAGCCAGCCGCCGGCTTTTTCGGGCAGTATGATGATCACCTCCGGGCCATCGGCGGCCTTTAGGCGTTCTCCCAAAGCCTCAACGATGGAGCGAGCGGTAAGGTACTGGTTTTCGATGACAATCGAATGCTGAGCGGTATGGATCAGATTCTGAAAAAGTACAGCGATTTCGATAAGCTCCTGATCCTCCTTAAAGGCAGGCATGGTGCGCGAAAAGGCTATCCTGGCCTTGGTGAAGGTTGCTGCCGTGCGATCCGGCAAGGGGTTTGGGACATGCCTCTGATGGAGACGAAGCGCATCGAGTTCCTGGCCGGTTGCGTTGTGCCAGCGAAACTGGAAGAGGGCGATAAAATCGTGAACTATTTCCCCGGTGACGCCCAATTGATAATCATGAAAGGCACCGTAGGGCTCACCGTAAGGATCCTTGCGAAGAGGAGCCTTGTGGCTATGGGTCGAGCTATCCCATCGCCTTATCGTGAGATCGAGGCCGCCGACGAAGGCAATATCAGCGTCAACGACGACGAACTTTTGATGATGGGAAGCGCTGATGGGATGAGCATCATCCAGATGAAAGTGAATGCGGGAGTGTTTCAGCCAACCCCGACGCAGAGATTGCAGTCGCTCGCGTTCCAGCATATAGAACGGAGCGAAATCCCAGGTCAGTATATAGACATGAAGGGCCGGATTTCGCCGAACTAGTCCACGTATAAAACGACGCAGAAAAAGTTTTTTAGGCCGACGTCCGCGACGCTCCTTATAGGAGAGGACAGTATCACTATGGAAGTCCCAGCCAGCGATCAGAATCGCGTCTTTCGCCTTGGCGCAAGCGTTGACGAACGCCTCATAGTAGTCCGCGGCATCGCTGTATAGCCACGCTTCGTTACCTTCGGTCAGCGTCCAGGCGTTACTTGGGTTGAATAATCCGTCCACGTAGGTCCTCGCAGCTTCACGGGTCTTACTATTTTTTTAGTCCTGTGAAGTTCATAGCCTAGGAACACTAGGCCTTGCAAGCCAGAGGACGCGGACGGCCTCTAAATAACTTTTGCCTAAGATTTGAGACGATTGCCAGCCTGGTCCAGCAATCGCTCGAGGCTGAGGTAGTTTAAGGGCTTCGAAAGAAAATCGTTCATGCCCGCCTTGATACCTAGCTGTATGTCGTCGGGGCAAAGGGTTGCCGTCAAGGCTATGATATGAACCTTGGAATCGATCGCACGAATCTGACGAGTGGCTTCGATGCCGCCCATGACCGGCATCTGCAGGTCCATGAAGATCAGATCGTAGGGATTTTTGCGATGGGCGTTCAGAGCTTCCAGCCCGTCCTGCGCGATATCGATATGAAGGCCCCGCTTGCTAAAGAGGAGAAAGACGAGAGCTTGGTTGATCTCGTCATCCTCGACCAGCAGGATACGAGCCTGACGATGGTAGGCAGTCACCTCGTCGTCCACGGCGGCTTCTTTGTTGATCAAATTGGGAAAGCGGAGTGCGAACTCACTGCCCTTTCCAAGATCGGAGCTTAGCATAAGTTCACCTCCCATGGCTTTGACAAGAAATTGCGAAACGGCCAGGCCCATCCCAACACCCCCATACTGTCGTGTAAAGCTGCCGTCTACCTGAAAAAAAGCCTCGAAGATGGAATCCTGGCTTGCCTTGGCGATACCAATGCCGCTATCCCTTACCACCAGCAGGACCTTGGTCTCTTCACAGCCAAGTTCAATGCTAATGCCGCCCTGATGGGTGAACTTTATAGCATTGGCGACGAGATGATAGAGAATCTGCGAAAGGCGTTTGGCGTCCCCATAAAGCCAGCGCGGCCCATCATCAGCAATAGTCACTTTCAGACTCAACCCTTTTTTTTCCGCAAAGGGCTTGAAATGATCGTAGCAGTCGTGAATGAGTTGTCGGATGTCGAAATGATTCTTTTGCAGCTTCAATTCGCCATTCATCATCTTTGAAAAATCAAGAATGCTTTCCACCAGATCCAGGAGATGCTGATTGGCTGATCGGAATATTTCCACATACTGTTTTTGTTCGGCATTGAGTTCCGTCAGGCTCAAAAGCTCGGCCGCTCCCATCAGACCGTTGATCGGAGTGCGCAGTTCGTGATTCATATTGGCTAGAAATTGCAGATGCGATTGCTCGCGCGAAAGATCCTTATCGATAGCATTCCATGCTTCTTTGCTGGAATGAATCGGCTGTGAATGTTTTGTGAAAATTGCCTTGCCAACATGGGGAGCAGGCAATCGGTTAGGGGGTTTGACCTGGAGATTCTCGCACTCATTTCTTCTCACTGTGTCACCTATTTATGTCAATAAGATGGTCGCAACGACCCCTTAAAGAAGATTGAAAATAACAACCCAGATCAACGAAAATGCCTATTCTGCGGAACAATTTATTGGTTAGGGAGTTGGCTGATTCGATTCAGGGGCGTCCCGGCTCATACCGGACCTCGGATCTTTCAGACTGAAGCAAGAATGGAGCCGTTTTAACCAATTTGTCTGAAACGAATTATGACAGGTCACAAGCGTAGATAGAGAAAGGCTCCCACACTTGATGGCAAACAACCTTCCGAAAAATTCAGAGCCGCTTTTTATTAATGGCGGCTTGCGACTCAAAATCCCAGGAGGGCCGTCAGGCTTTAGAGAATAGGAATGGCCGGAAATATTCGAAACGCTCATAGACCGAGAATCGCTGACGCTCTGTTTCGATTTTCCATCAGCTTCTGTCCTAACATGTAGACAGTCCTAGAGGTGAGACAGGTTCCCTTCCCAAGGACTTGCCTATTCCGAGCAAGGTTCACCGGGTGGTCTCACTAAGATTGTCTAAGGTGGGGGGGCCGTTGGATCTAAAAAAAATGTCGTTGCGAAATCTCTCCGCTAAAAAATATGAGGGTTTTTTTAAATTAATTTAATGGACCATGAATTTATAATAAATTCAGAGTCTTATATTGGCCCACAAGGGATGCCTGGGGGTTATTTGATAGGCCTTCATGTTGGCTGGATGGCCGGTCGATAGTGGCTTTGTAAGCCCAAAACACAGTAAAAATTTTAGGAGTTGAAACACTATGCAACGAGCATTATTGGCCGTTTATCCTATCAAAAAACTTCAGGTTTTGGTTCTTGATTCAGAGATTCAACGCGGCTTCTTTGTGGGCTTTCTTTTAGGACTCGTCTTGCTGTGATGGGGCTTATTGGGAACTTTAGCCATCGGCTTAGGTCCCTGAAATTCTTTCTGGGTCTGGGCTCGGTAAAAGATCGGGCCCGGGTGTTTGAAAATACTGCCGATCACTGTAAGAGGAAGGCGGCAATCCGATTCCAACTTCTCCCTAGCGCTTCCTGGAATGAGCCGAGGTCAATTCTGACCAGTTTGTTTCAAACTCTTTAGCCAAAGTGCGTTCTATCCAATCGATTTTTTAAACTTAGAGGCAAACCATGATAAAATCGCCAAAAAGCATCGAACGCGAGGAAGCTGACTCGGCTCAGGATGAATGGGTCTTGCGGGAACCGAAATTGCTTACCGAAGACGATCTGGTTACCTCTTTAAGACTGATCTTTGGCTACAGTGAGGTCATGAAATATAACCTCCAGAATGCCCTCTTAACCCACGCTGCCGAAGACATAGAAAAAATCAATCGCGTCGCTTGGCAAACCCTTTCTGCATGGGGGGGCTCCGTGGAAGGCATGCCTACCGGTCGATCCAAGACTTCTTTTGACGCGGAACACTTTATGAAAGCGCTCTCGCATGTCGCCCATGTGCAATTGTCGCGAACCTGCAGGGACCTGCAATTTTTTGTACCGGCAGGCTTTGGCGAAATCCTGGGTGACGAAGACGCCCTTCTCGATCTTTGCACCAGTGGCCTGGATTTTTTACAGGCAACGGCCAAACCGGAACATCTCAGTATTCATCTCTTTCCAAGTCAGATCGATGGCAAAGATTATATCAATCTTGATATCCGGGCCCAGGGCGCCTCCTTTTCCGGTCTCTTTGACCAATCCTTTGCCAACTTCTTTCAATCGAAAAGTCCAGATCGCATTCAAAAGGCCTGCGAGGCTTTGCAGGCTAATTTCAGCCTCGATGTTTGCCAAGGCGTGGGTCTGACCTTTTCGGTTATGTTCCGCCACCGGGCCTCACGAATCACTCCCCTGACGGCGGTAAGGCGCGAGCATTCCCAGCCGTCGATCCTTCTCTTGGGTACCGATGCAAAGGTAGGGCGGATGATACGCGACCTAACCCGCGAGTCGGAGCTTGAGATTCTCACCGTCAATCAATTGCGCAGCGGTCTCAGGGTCTTTTATGAAAAACAACCGGCCTTTGTAATGATCGATGCCAGCGAAGATGGTTGGGCCGCCGGAGAGTTGATCGAGAGCATTCGCCAGCAGAACTCAAGCTGCTTCATCGTCAGCCTGGTCAATAGGGGAATGGCGGACTATTCAGACTTTCCAGGAGCGGATCTCATGCTGGAAAAGCCCTTTAAAAAAGATGAGCTGCTGCGGAGCATGGGTTTGATTGGGCCCGATAGCCGGCGTATTGCTTGAATGCTTTCCGTCCTTGGTAAAGATCCCCTAGTCTCTTGACGAGGGGATCTTTACCTTATGACGAGAGGATGCTTTCGTTGACAAATTCCTGGAGTTTGTCGAGGCCCTTGAAACCCGTATACATGCCCTTTTTCTTTTTGTTGGCAAAGACCACGAAGACGGGAAGGACATCGGTGCCGGCAATCTCCATCATTTCAGGATGATCGTCCGTGCAGATCTTTGCGAACTGCATGCCGTGGGCGTCCTCTTTTTCAATTCTATCAGTGGCAGGGGTCGACAGCTTACAGATCCCGCAGCCTTTTTTCCAGAGCTTGAGAAATACCGAGTTGCCGCCGGCAAGCGCCTCTTGCAACTGGTCCGGTGTCCATGCGTCCATCTTTTACTCCTTCGCGAACGGTTCCTAGAATGCAAAACCTAGCAAATCGCCGGACCAATCACAAGGCGGGAGCGGGCCAGACAAAGCCACTAGATGTGCAAATTGGCATAATGTTCGCAGGGGATGGCATCATCGAGTTCCTTGGCCAGGCGAGTGAGAGCAGCGGCATGGTCGTCAGGTAAGGCACAGAGCTGTTTGTATTTGCTACAAGGATGTCGGAATTGAAGGCGAAGGGGATAGGCACCCTGGCTCACGATCCTGGCATTGACGGGCTCAAAAACGAAGTCCATAGCGCTTTTGAAATGAGCAAAGGCCTGTTCCTTAACTGCGATCTGATCCTTGAGCGACGCCATGCGGGCATCGGCCTCACGAATCTCGTCATCAGTCGTTGCCAATTCATAGCGAGTTCCGAGTATCCCCTCGTCGAGTTCGGCGGCAGGCGTCTGCAGAGCCTCGGCCTTCCGTTCAAGGGCTCGGAGCTTTTGCTCCGAGAGTTTACGTTTTGCCCTCATGGCAAATACGGTTTGACCTGTACTCGTCAGGTTATCCTTCAGCACATCGAGATCATTGAGGAAGCGGAGATAGGTTCCACTGACGATGCTGCGGCATTGTTCCCTGGAATCAACTTCACCCTCATTCGCGGGGAGGAGATTGCCCTTTAAAAGAAGGCATATGCCACATATTATGGCAATGAGGACACGGCGTTGAAACATCCTTTATGGCCCCAATGGGAAAAGGGGACGGATGAAAGCATCCGTCCCGCAAAGTACACGAGAAGACTATTCGCCCTGCCCCACGAGTTTGAGACTGTCGATGTCCCAACCCTGGTAGTTGACAGATTGATCCGTTTTTATACGGAACCGTAAGCGGAATGGAGTGTCAGCCGCGAGGGCTCCCTTCAAGTCGTAGGATACCGTCGTCCAATCGCTGGTTCCGTTGACTTTGGCTATTTCGGTCCAGTGCCGTCCATCGTCAAGAGAGTATTCGATAAAGCCAAAGTCGTAATCCTTTTCCAATTCATATCTCATGCGCAGTTCCAGCAGCAAGGGTGCTTTGTTGAGTTTGATCTCTTTGCTGACTGCGGACTTATCGAGGCCATTCGCATACAATCCATCGGGACTGTCTGAAAGCACCGACAACCCCTCGATCTTAGTCACCGCCCATGGCTTTCCGAAAGCATCCCAGTCATTGGCCGCTTCATTTTCTTCCGACCAGAGTGTGACGACCGGTTTGAGGGTAAAGGCCACGCTATCTGAGAAAGCACTCAGGTTGCCGACGTTATCGGAAGCTCGAATTGTGAGAAAGGCACTGCGATTATAGGCTAGATTGGTAATCGACGCGGTATAGACCAAGTCCGGGCGCTGTTGAATCTTCGTGAATTTGGCTACCTCTGCGCCTGCCCACTCGGACTCAGTGCTTATCGGTGCATCGCTGATACGAACAAAGTAGGCTGACGCCTGGCCCTCTACGCTGTCGTCGCCGGTTGGATTCCAGCTGATTTCAATGCTATTCAAGCCTGAGCCCGTCACGTCAAGCCCGGAAACGACGGCTGGGGGCACGGTATCGACTTCCATTGCATCGGCGACACTGATACGGCCGTAAATAATTCTGCCGTTCAAAGCCGTAGTCTTGGTGCTTGAGGTCAACAGTTTGTCTTTGATCGTCAGGGGGGCGACATCGGGAAAGCGGGAACGAATTAAGGCGATCGCGCCTGTGACGTGCGGTGTGGCCATCGACGTCCCGCTCTTCGATCCATAGAGCCCATTGGGCAGGGTCGAATAAATATCCTCGCCGGGCGCTGCAACATCGACAGTCGTTGCCCCATAGTTCGAGAAAGTCGAGATCTGATCATGACGATTGATGGCTGCCACCGATATGATGTTTGGCAAATCGTAGTTTGATGGATAGTGATCGCCGATATCGTTGTTATCGCTATCATTGCCGGCAGCCGTTATGAAGAGGATATTTTTCTCTGAGGCTTTTTGGATGGCGCCGAAGATAGCATCCGAATAAACACCGCCGCCCCAGCTGTTATTGCTGACGAAGACACCGAGTTTGGTCGCATAGTCGATGCCTTTGACCAGGATATCGGTGCTGGTTGCGCCCGCGCCCGAGAATACCTTGATGGGCACCATGCTTACGTTCCAGTTCACACCGACAACACCATTGGCATTATTGCCGACCGCGCCGATGGTTCCGGCGACATGGGTGCCGTGACTGTTGTCGTCCATGGGATCATTGTCGTTGTTGAAGAAATCCCAGCCATGAAAGTCATCGACAAAGCCATTGCCGTCGTCGTCGATGCCGTTGCTGCTCTTGTCGTTACCATTGGCGTCGAGTCCGCTTTCGCCCGGGTTGATCCAGACGTTTTCTTTGAGATCGGGATGGTTATAGTCCATACCGCTGTCGATGATGCCGACCAGCACATCGCGGCTCCCCGTCGTGGAGTCCCAGGCTCCAAGGGCGCCGATATCAGCACCGGCTACACCACCCGACTGGCCGCTGTTATTCATGCCGTAGAGTTTGGAGAACTCGGCATCGTTAGGGGTCTTCTCGTAGAGTTTATAGATGACGTTGGCTTCAACCGCTTTAACTTGCTTGGATTCTGCTAACTTTTGCGCTATTTCTTCGAGATCGGCGCCAGCCGGGAGAGTGATGAGATAGCTGTCCGCGTTTAACGCTACTGTATTAGCACTGTAGGGCTGGAGATTTTGAATGGCGGCGTTTTTCCTCGTGCCTTTTTGAAAGGTGGCAATGAGTTGTCCATCCTGATGAGGCTTGGAGAGGTTAAACTTTTTTTCGTCTTTCGAGCAGGCGGTGGCCAAAAGCGAGAGACTTACTAATCCCGAAATCAAGTAAACCAGCCTTGATACCATGTAATCCTCATGTCAAAGACAATATAAGACGACCCTCCGCTAGGGGAAGGAGCCAACGTGTACTGAGAGCTATTCAGGGCGATGGTAACGGGATGCTGGGCTTATGCAGAGTCCCTCCGGCAGAAGAGGAATGCATTTCTTTCGCCTGCTTTTTTCGAATGAATTATCCTGTTCGGCTATTTCCATTATACGGCGGGAAATTCTCTGCTGTCTACGGAACGGCATTTGGCTTTAGTTTTATTGCAGGCCCTGCCCTGTCGATGATGGGAAGGATTTGCCTATCGATCCGTTGGGAATAAATCATGAAGGGCCGATGAAAACAGGAGCCAGGCGCCGCAGGTCGAGAGTCGGGTTTTTCCGCGATCAGGACTCACCAAAGATTATTTTGATGCCTGGCCATTGTCGGTGCCGATTGCCGTCAGGGAAAGCGCCGACAAGGACGAGGCTTATTCATGGTGGCGCTTGCGGCCAAGCCTGTCCCCTTGCTTAGCTTTCTCAGACCGCGAGAGAAAAAAGCTGAAGGTCGGGCCAATTTTGGTCTTGACGGCCTGCTTCATTAAAACCAAGTTTATAATGTCCCGTTCACTTTCAGTAAGCCGGACTCTACTCAGGACCATTCGCCTAGCCAATCGGAGATAAGTGCTATGTCAGAAGCAGTCTATACAAGTATCACCGTTGAAGAACTTCATAAGCTTGCGCAAAATGCCAGTCGATTTCATCTCTTAGATGTGCGCGAAGACGATGAATTTCAAGAGTATCATGCCAATATCAGTCGCTCTCTGCCTTTGAGTCGCCTGATGGAAGGCCGCGCTCAAGACGAGCTTCGCATCCCTAAAGATGAAACCATTTATATCATCTGTCGTTCCGGTCGACGCTCAGCCAGTGCCTGCGACTATCTCCATCATCTGGGTTTTCAAAATCTTGTAAATGTGACGGGCGGTATGGAGGCTTGGGTTACTGCTGGGTTGGCGCATGTACGGGCTTAGATTGATCATGGGTCGAGACACCTGAGCGGATGGATTCCCTTCCCTCTAAACTCGGCGCCACTCTAAGGTTATGCCGTGTTTCCCTAAGTTTGGGGGATGGGTAACTGACCCTTGCCATGCGCTTTTAAAACTGGCAATTGGCCGGTAATCGACTGCGCGCCCCAACTCCACCTTAGACCACCTTGCATATTTCGTTTAGCGGAAAGCTAAATCAAGTAGAATGCCTCCACGATCAAATCTCAGGAGAATTGTATGCAAAAGTCTTGGATGCTAAGGAAAATTTTAAGTCTGAGCTGCCTTGCCCTGGCTTTGAGCCATTGTGGTTTCAAGCCTAGGCGCAATCAGGAGCGGGGCCTTGGGGATTCTCACCTCGCCTTTGATTCGTCACGTCTGGTCGCGGTCGATGCCTCCATCGCGGCGGGGAGCCTGCAAACCGCCGTAACCGATCCCATAGAGCAGGAAAAGCTGATTCGGAAGCAACTCAAGTATACGGTGGGACAGCTCAATGGATTAGGCGGCGCGCCGCACTTGGAAAGTTTTGCAATCACGTTAGGCGCGACGCAGGGCATCCCGAATTCAGACCATCTTCTCAATGTAAGTTACTCAGCAAAATTCCTCATGAGCTGGCCTCTCGCAAGTCCCATCCCCGAACATTTGACCCTTTATTTGCCGGCAGCGGGCGAACAGGACTTTATCGATCACTTTTTGAATGACGTGGATAGTGAAGGGCGTTGTCTGGACAGTGGTTCCCATGGAGTTGATACCGTCACAGCTTTTTATTACTATCGTCCACTCAAGGCCAGTTGTGAGATCAACCATGAGGCACTGCCCAGCGTGGCCATCATCGATGCGACACTCAGTAAAAGCGCCGTTAATACCGAGGGTAAATTCCCAGAATATGCTAAGATTTGGGAAGATGGCCGTCTGGCGGTGACCTTGGTTTTTGGAAAAAACGATGGCAATTCCATGGACGAGAGCGACGCCGGCATAAATGCCTATCAGGCAACCTATCGATCCCTAGTGAGTAATTTTGGGAAGCCGCTGTCCAGCAACCTGGCGGTCGATATCAAAGCGCCCGGTGCGGCCGAAAACTTTGTTCAAATGATCTTTCAGACCCCTAGGGGAATTCTTGATGTCGATCTTGAACTTATCAATCACATCGGGGCCGATGATGAGGCAGGCTTGGCTTTTTTACAACGCTACAGCGATCGCATGGCGATTGCCGATTTTGTGAGTTACAGTGGGCACTCGGGGCATGGTTCCAACATCGCCCAGTTGATGAAGATGGGGAGCTTTATAAAAGGCCAGTATCAAATTCTGCGCTTAAACGGCTGTGATTCCTTCGCCTATTTCACCGATGAACTTCAAAACGCCCATGCCGCGGTAAACCCCGGTGAAAGCCCGTCAAAGTACCTCGATATCATCAGCAACTCGCAACCCAGTCGATTTTCGTCCGGCTCCTGGGAAGCGTTGGTTGTCATCAATGCCTTGGTTGACAAGACCTTAACCTATCGTCAGATCCTCGCCAGGATGGATACATCCCAGCAAAACGCGGTCACAGGTGAGCAGGATAATGAGGCCTGGACCAATCTCTGATCGATGTCCCGGCAGTTTTTTCTAGAGCTGCGTTAGATGTTTTTCAATAGTGGCTAAAAGCTCGGCCTGATTAAGGGGCTTGGTCAAATGGCCGTCGAAGCCGGCGGCCTTGGTCTTGGCCCTCTCTTCCGCCATGGCATGCGCGGTCAGGGCGATAATGGGCAGGTTGCAGGCGTTGCTCCGAAGCGAGCGCGTCGCTTCATAACCATCGACGCGGGGCATCTGTATATCCATGAGTATAAGATGGAAATCACCGGCCATGGCAAGCTTTATGGCCTCTTCGCCATCGGAGGCCAGCTCTACCTTGGCTCCATTTTTCGAAAGCACTCGACTGATCAGGAACTGATTGTCGACGGAATCTTCCGCCAATAAAATTCTAACACCAGTCAATCGAAGCAGAGGGGCTTCCGGCTCGGTATATTGCATAGCTTTTCCATCCTGGCTTTGAGGGTTTCGAAGCGGGTTTTCGATCGTCGGTCGCAAGAACACTTGCGGCCGCTTTACGCATGTCGACACGCAGTCAGAGTACTTGGGAAAGACTGAGGAGGAAAGGCGAAATTCAACGGATCTTGTGATCGTCAATTAGTTAGTGTCTGTCCGGAAATGGGGATGGCAAGGCGCGAGGCAGAAAAAAAGCGGA
>CAXSGP010000030.1:0-47576 GCA_964236955.1 uncultured Oligoflexus sp.
GCGTTACTGGGGATGTTCGACGTTGGCGTAGCCAAACGTCAACAGCCCCTATTATCATGGGGCAACTGACCATCTTCCGCCATATCTCGAAAGTATCAAGCAAGATATGGAATCACTTGGCCTGAAGGTAGAGTTTAAACAAGCAGACCGACCTGATTTTGATGGAGTCCAAAAGAAATCGGTTGGTTACATTTATGGACGGACTACAAATGTTGCTGATCCTCTACTCATGTTCAATTTCTATCTGCCCGATGGTCCCGTAAAACATAATTTTCCTAAAGAAGGGGAAGGAATCTAAGGATCCCACCAAAGGCCAGGACTATAGCTGGCTCGATGAGATCGATGACGAGGAGGATTAATGGCCTTCACAACGCAATGGACAGTACCTGCGCAGGAAGTTCATGAAGATTTGGAGCAAGGCGCCTTCCCAGCCTTTCAGCGGCGAAAGTCTGAAGGCGATACGAAGTCGAGCAGGATAAAGAGGCTTTTCAGGCAGGTTCGAAAAACTATTGATTACTTGACAAGCAATCCCCGCCACCCGAGCCTCAAGTCGGACGAATACAGTGCTATAAATAACCCTGTTCGCCCGGGCGAAAAAGTCTGGGAAGCCTATGTGCAGAACACGACGCCAGGGGCCTTTCGTCGGATCAGCAAGATTTTTAAGCCGAATAAGAATCGTAGTTTTTGAACGTTATCACATGCTGCCCTGCATATTGAGTAGCTAAAAATCGACGGTGACGCGACAGGCAGAATCGTTGGTAGTTTTTGTAGGACTTATCATCGTTGAAAACTTTGATAATTTTCTTACAGTCGCTACAAACCATCATCGGATTGTTCTTGGCATGCATCTGTATAGTCCGTCTGCAGCATTCAAGTAGCTCGGGACATTCGTCTTGGGCTTCGATTGCGACCGGTCCAGGACTTGACTCCGAGCTCAGCTCACTATGTTCATAGTTCATCATCGGATCAGACTCCCTTAGTACCAATAATTCCTCGGGCCACGGCTACTACGGTGAAATCGCCCTACTGGCAAGCCTCACATCGCAACCTTCCGAACGGGGGATCATAACACGCTCACGCCTAGAAAACTTAGAAAACTTTTCTTCAAGGCTGGCCGACATGAGCGGTGCCCTCTATGGGAAGCAAATACGGCTGTAAATCAAGCTCCAAGCCCAGTCCACGACCCAATCTTCCTAAAAGCTCCGCCCGTAGGGCCTCCATGTCTATCCCATGATCAAGTTCCAACGCCATCGAAGTCACCCCTCGATCCCGAATGCCACAAGGTACAATGCTTTCAAAAAGACGCAGGGAGTTGTTCACATTGAGTGCAAGGCCATGCAGGCTCACGCGTTCCCGTATCCGCACGCCAACCGCACAGATTTTGTTTCGACCCACCCACACGCCCGGATGCTCTGCGTCACAGCGACTTTCAATACCCCAAAGCTTAAGGGTGTCGATGACCACCCTAAGCAGTATATTCACATAGACTTTGGGCGGAATCTGCATCTGCACCACAGGAATTATGGGATAAATGACAAGTTGCCCCGGCATGTGAGCCGTGACTTCCCCCCCCCTATCCGTCCTCACACAATCAATGCCCTGCTCCCTCATCGCCTTGGCATCGATCAAGATGAGACCGGGGTCTGCATGCTTACCGAGGGTGAGCACCGCAGAATGTTCGAGTGCCAAAATACAGCCTGGAAGTTCCTTTTGAACAACCTGCTTATGGTAAAACTCCTGGGCTTCATAAGCATCGTTATAGCTGACAGTCCCCAGCCATTTTACGGACGTGGGGCCAGGCTGCGCAATTGACATAAAAACTCCAAAGCTTCGATCCGAAACATCGCTTCGTCGGGGTTTGTGCCCCAGGCATATACGCCATGGTCTTCCAGCACCAGCAGTTTGAGTTCGAGATTGAGCTGCACTTCCCTGCCAAGCTGATCCATATCCTGGGTATTGGGCAGTGAGGGGACAATGACATGAAGCTCATGGGACTTGAAACCAAAGGCTTTCAGCATTTCATTATGAGACAGACTAAAACCGGCTTTCACCAGCGCCGTCGTATGTGGCGGATGCACATGCATCACCGCCATGGCCGTGGGATCGGCCCGATAAACGGCGCAATGCAGAGCGGTCTCGTCAGAGGGTTTCCTATAACAGGGCTGAATGACCTCCGCCCTGGCATAATCAACGGGAAGAAAGGCGGTCCACTCGAGCATGCCCTTATGTTTGCCACTGGGACTAATCCAGCACATAGCACCATCACGCACAGAAAAATTACCGCCGGTTGCCGGATGCCAGGACCGATTGGCACTTTGCGTGGCTAATGTGGTCGTTCGCTTCAGATGCTGCTTTGCCAAAGGCGAAGGGAACGCCAGGGGATGAAGACCTGACTTCTGAGTGGGCCACGTTAAAACCATTGTTAAGCTCCCCCAAATATTTTCGGATCACCAACACCGACACGAATAATCTGCGCCTCGCCGTCCGTGAAATCCACGATCGTGGATTCCAAGGCCGAAAGCTCCTGCCCAAGATCAAGCAACAGATCGATCCCATGGCCAAACTCCTCAAAGAGCTCATAGCCCATATGGATAGCCTCGCCACTTGAGGTAAGGGGAATCGACGTCGTCGCCAGGGGTTTGCCAAAACGGGTGACAAGCTCTCTGACCAATAGACATTCGGGTACCTTTATGCCGACGACAGGCCTTTTATCCTTGATTTGCCGCGGCAAAGACTTATGGCGGGTGAGAATCACGGTATAAGGTCCAGGCCAGCATTTTTTGAGCATACGATACTGAAGGTTATCAATATTGCCGACCGTGGCTGCCATGGAAATATCCGCACAGATCAAACTGAAAGGTTGATCCCGCGGATGGGTCGGTTTCAGACGCTTGATGCGATCCAACGCTTTACTGCTGCTGGCATCGCATCCAAAAGCCCAGTTGCTGTCGAGCGGATAGGCGATGATCCCATCATTCTCGAGAATGGTCAGCGCTTTTTTCATATCCCGCTCCGATACGGGATTCACATAAGTATAAAGATGCTCCGCCATGTTTCGCTCAGTGTGACGAACCTCTGGTCTTATCGAATGTCCGCACTTCGTCGATAGCTATCAGGAGAGCTTCAGGCGGAGTGTGGGGCAATAGACCATGACCCACGTTAAAGATATGTCCGCGAGCCTTTTGGCCCGCTTCAAGAACCTGACGAACATTGCGTCGCAGCAAAGCTTCAGGCGCCATAAAGGATTGGGGATCGAGGTTACCCTGAACGCTGACGTTGAGGCCAAGATTCTCGATCAAAGCGATGGCGCGTGGCAGACGGCTGCGCCAGTCGATAGCCAGCACATCACCGAGGTAACCGCTGAGCTCAAAGAGCCATTCCAGAGTTTGTCCGGGATAATAGATGACGGGTCCGTCCCACTTGGCTTTGACCGACTCGATAACTTTATTCATATGAGGAAAGACCAGATCTCGATAATCTTCGGCCGTCATCTGGTTTGCCCAGGTGTCGAAGAGCATCAGGCAATCGGCGCCGGCTTTAACCTGCATCAAAAGGTACTCTATCGTCACCGCTGCGATGAGTTCCATCAATTCCCGAAAAACCTGCGGCTGGGTGTAACGCAGTCTTTTGACTTCGGTAAAGGTCTTCGAGCCCGAACCTTCTATCATATAGCTGGCGACGGTAAACGGTGCACCGGCAAAGCCTATCATCGTTTGATCGGGACGCAGGCTCTTCTTCGTAAGGGTGATCGCCTCGCCGACGTAGCCCAGTTCTTTTTCAACATTGGGATGGCGCAGCTTAAAGAGATCCTGAGCCGACCGTATCGGGTGATCGAGAACGGGACCATGTCCCGAGTCAAAGGTCAAATGCTGACCCATCGCCGTGCATGGGATTAGGATATCGGAAAAAATAATCGCTGCATCGAGATCGAAGCGCCGGAGGGGCTGCAGGGTGACTTCAGCCGCCAAAGCCGGATTCGTACAAAGACCGACGAAGTCGATATCCTTTCGAATCGCTCGGTATTCCGGCAGATAACGCCCTGCCTGACGTAAAAACCAAATTGGTGTTCGTTCGCTTGCGCGACCAAATGCTGCTTCGACCAAAGTCTTCTTGCTCACTCTCGTGCTCCTCAAAAAAATCCGAAAATGAAGGAGTCGCTAACGCCTAAAAACCAAACCGTTAGTGCAGCCATCCCGCCGTAGCCTACCGCTAGACAAGGCTCAGCTTACCATGAGACAATCAAGGAGCAGAACTCTATACCGCAGGTTGCCGATTTCTCACCTTAAAGAAACCTTTGCTTTTTTTTAACAGTCAGAGGTCGTTATGACTCAGACAGCACCCGCTTCCTTAGATCTCCTGATGCAGTTTGATCGTTTTGAAGAAAAGCTGGAAGACTGGTGTGATCAACTGACCCAACTCAGTCCGTATTTACCCGCAGGTGATGCCATAAAACTCGCGCACCGCTGGGAAACCATGCGCCAAAATCTTGACACGATCTTTCTTCATTATGGTCGTTCTCCCTCGCGGCTTGTGGCGGTTATGGACGGCCTACCGCCTTTGCGCGAATTAACCCAAAACGAACTGGATATGACCCTTGATGCCTTGCTTATTGCCAAGAAGGCACTCAATAATTTTACCCGGCTGTCGCAGCAGCGTCTGCCTCTACTCGATCAGGCTCTCAAAAATGGCGAAAATCCTGCACGGCTGCGTCGCAGCATCGACAAGATGGAGAAACTTCAGGCATCCTTTGCCACACGCCTCCAGGCCCTCAAACTTTCCGTCGATCAATTCGACTCCGTTGCTCTATACACCGAGGAATCCAGTCTTCTGGAAACCACCCGTCAGGTCATCGACCAGACACAACGGGTTGAGGCGCTTCGAAATGCCAACTCCAAACTCGAGCTTCAAAAAGAAAAGATGCAGACCTGGCTGAAAGACTCCAAACGGCAGCTGCAGACAAGGCCGGCCCATCCCCCGCCAAGCGCCGGAGCATTGGGAATAGCGGGGCAAAGCCTGACGGGATCCAGCAACGACACGGACAAGGCCCTTGAAAGTCTCTTTTTAAATCGTGATAAACTTCGCGAAGCCCGACGTTATCTCGAGACTCTCCTCATATCGAAAGAGTCGCTATGATTGAAAATCGCCAGTCTTTGGAAGTTCAATGGAACGCCTGGGAGCTCGAACTCAAAGATTTCGAGCCGATCTCTCCCGAACGTCGCAGGGCTCTGTTTAAGATCGCCGGAATATGGGCTCAGCTGGCTACCTTGAGCGAGGATCTGCAAAAAGACTACCTTTCGAACGACAAGGGGCTTCGCTACCTCGGGTTAAATGCGCTCAAAATCGCCGCTCTGAATAGGGTGCAAAAAATTGAAGGTGATGAGGTCAGCTATATGCACCTCTGTCTGCAGCTGACCCACAATTTAATCCTGACCAATATTCTCCGCCTGCGCCTTCATCCCGGTGCCCATCAAAAGTTGAAAACCCAGTTTCAACCTGAGGAGATCAGCCTTTATCTGTCGGCGAAGGAACTCTTCACCAAACAGGAAAAGGACCTTTGGGCTGATCGCAACGCGCTGCAAAAAGCGATCGCGGACCTCAAGGAAGAATATGAAATGTTTGTCTTTACCGAAAGCTCCTATGAAGCGGCGCGATCCTTTGGAACCAAAAAACCTGATATTGAGAGTCACCGTTCGTCCTGGAATGCGTTCTCGCAGTTGCTGACGTCGATGGCTCTGTCGATACACGAAGAGCAGCGCGGCGAGTTCATCAAACGCTGCGGCAGGATCAATGCTCAGCGCGAGCAGCTCTTCGAAAGCTGCCGTCGCCTCCTCGAAAAGCAGGCGGCGGGCAAGGACGTCAAAAGAGTTCAACGCCAACTTCGGCATAATGTGTTGGAGATAACTCGACTTGAAAAAGAGATAAATACCGCCCTAAGTGAACTTTCCGTCCCAGGTCTAGGGGATCAGGTCTCATTGAGAGTGAAAATAAATCCAGAGCAGGTTACAACTTTTCAACGAATTAAATTGAGTCAAACAACCGGAGATAAGACATGAGCGCCCATCAAAGCCACCCGCTTACCCGTCTGAGTGATGATGAAAAAATGTTTCAGGCGGAAGTCGAAAAACTCGCACTTCAAGTCGTGAAGCCGCGAGTCCTGCATATGGATGAGACAGAGACGATGGATCCGGAGATCGTCAAACAGCTCTTTGCCTTCGGTTTGATGGGCATTGAACTGCCGGAGGAATTCGGTGGGTCGGGAGGCAGCTTCATGATGGCTGTCCTCGCCATTGAAGCGATCAGTAAGGTCGATCCCTCCGTTGGCGTGCTCTGCGACGTGCAGAACACCCTGGTGAATAACATCTTCCTGCGCTGGGCCAACCCGGCGCAAAAAGCCAAGTACCTACCCCAGCTTGCAGCTTCAAAAGTCGGCAGTTACTGTCTCACCGAAGCTAATTCGGGTTCCGATGCGTTTGCCATGAAATGCCGCGCGTATGACGAAGGCTCCCACTACCGCATCGACGGCAAAAAGATCTTTATCACCAATGCAAAAGAAGCTGACATCTTTATCGTGTTCGCCAACGTCAATCCAGAATTGGGCTACAAAGGCATCACGGGCTTTATCGTCGAGCGCGGCATGCCGGGCTTTGCCATCGGGAAAAAAGAAGTGAAGCTCGGCATTCGCGCATCATCGACCTGTGAAGTTCTGCTTGATAACGTCAAGGTACCCAAAGATAATCTGATCGGCGAATATGGCAAAGGCTATAAAATCGCCATCGAGACTCTCAATGAAGGTCGTATCGGTATCGCGGCTCAAATGCTTGGACTGGCTCAGGGCGCCTTTGATGGAGCCTTGAAGTATGCGGGCGAGCGTGAGCAGTTTGGCAAGGCGCTCAACGATTTCCAAGGCATTCAATTTCAATTGGCCGAGATGGCAACCGAAATCGAAGCGGCCCGCCTCATGGTTTACAATGCCGCCCGTTTGAAGGATGCCGGCGAGGACTTCATCAAGGAAGCGGCGATGGCGAAATACTTCGTGTCCGACGTTGCGGAGCGTGTGGCTTCGAAGTCGCTCGAGGTTTACGGCGGATATGGCTTCATCAAGGAATTTCCAGCCGAGAAATTCTACCGCGATGCGAAGATTGGCAAGCTCTATGAAGGAACCTCCAACATGCAGCTGCAGACAATCTTCAAACTCCTTCAGTCCAAATAAATACTTTTCGAAAAAAGGCCCTCACCAGGGCCTCTGTTTTTGCCGATGGAGCCTGAAAATGCAGCTTTTGCTCAACATCCTTGTTCTCACCGCGCTGATGCCGGGCGTTGATGCCCTTGCCCATACCGCCCAATTTCGCTCCGATCTTCAACTGGCCGCGCCGGTGTTTTGCGGCGAAAGCACGCTTTCCCTGGCCGCATCTTCCGTATTTGACGCCCAGATTGAACTGGCTTTTGTCGGCAGCGTGGCTGATATGGATCGTTTCGCCAAGCATTTTGCTGAGCAAAACGGTCATTCCGGCTATGGTTTTGGCAACTGCCAGGACCACCGGCAATGGATCGTGAGCACACCATCATCCGCGCCAATTTTGGCGGTAAATCCCAGTAAAACTAGCGTGTTTATTCATAGCGAAGCACTTAGAAAAGACTGCGCAAGCTTTGATGTCGATGCGCTCGTACAAGATGTAACGCAGCCCGTTGCCCTCTTAAAGAATAAGGTACCCGATTCCGGGATAAGCGCGCTGAGTTTAACGGCCGTCCCTTACACAAGCCTTTCCTTGACCTGCCATCCGCCCTTGAAGGCAAGCCGGGGCCCTGAGCTTTGGGCATTCCTTGCGCTTCAGCCTGCGCCAGCGATGCCACGATTGAATTCAGAACACGACTTGCTGCAGTGGCTTAGAAAACAACGCGCCGACAGCGGCCTTCCCTCATTGGCAATGGCCGCTGAACCCCTACAAAAAGTTGCTGATGAAGCGGCAAGACAACAGGATCTGCATCATCCTCGCGCACTTCTGCTCGACTCCAGGGCCAGGCTTAGAAAGCGCGGCATAGTGATACTGGGCGAGAACCGGGCGACTGCGGAAAGCTACTCAGACCTTGGATCGCTACTCTGGAATTCTCCTCAGCATCGGCGCCTACTGCTCCATTCCAAGGCCAATGCAATAGCTCTGAATACCAGTGTTTTACCGAACAGAAGCGAAAAACTACTTGTCATGATACTCGCGAAACAATAGCATTCAGCGCATGAACCCAAAGGGAGTGTGGCCATGAATCTCCGAGATCAACTTCTCAAGTCAGGTCTTGCGAGCAAAGAGCAGGCAAAAAAAGCCCAGCGCGAGGTGAGCAAACGCCAGCATCAAAAAATTCAGGAAGCGCGCGACCCGAATGCTCCGGCGGAGACTTCTATAGCTGAGCAGGCCCTGAGCGTCCAACGTGAAGCCGATCGGCTCCTCAATCTTAAACGCAATGAGGAACGTCTCGCTAAAGAGGCTGAAGCCCGCGCAATCGATATAATCACTTGTCATCAGCTTATTGATGTCCGGGCGACGGAACCCTATTATTTCCTGGTCGATACCAAACGAATCTGTTCGATAAGGGTGCTTGATGAGCAAATTCCCCTTTTGGAAAAAGGCGAACTCGCTATCGCAAGCCTTGATGCCGAAACCGGCTTTGTTTTAGTGACGGCTGAAAATGCCGAAAAGATTCGCGCCGGCCATGCCAGATATATTCTTTGTCAGCATAAGGACTAGGGAAGGTATTGGTGCAAATCGTTCATCCTCAACCGGCTTGTGTTGAGGATATAACATGCCGGCGCTTGGCAATCTCAGAGCTGAGTGTCGCCACGAAAAATATGATGCTTCTTCTCAAACGCTTCGAGACAGTTGCTTAGAAGGTAGGCAATGGTCATGGGACCCACACCACCAGGAACGGGAGTGATCCACGACGCTACTTTTTTAACCTCATCAAAATCCACATCACCACAGAGCTTGCCCTGATCGCGATGCATCCCGACATCGATAACCACCGCTCCGGGCTTGACCCATGAACCCTTAACCAAACGCTTGGCTCCAGCGGCTGCCACAAGTACATCAGCCTGGCGGCAAAGCTCGGCGGGGGCCACGGTCGATGAATTGAGCGCACTTACTGTAGCGCCCTTATGACCCAAAAGACTGGCCAAGGGTGCTCCAACCAAAACAGAGCGGCCGATGACAACCGCGCGTGCACCCCGAAGATCAACTCCGGTGGTGCGGATAAGTTCCATAATTCCCGACGGCGTGCAGGGTAAAAGACCCCGACGCTTCCAGGGAATTAAACCCTGATTGAAAGGGGTCAAGCCATCAACATCTTTTTCAGGGGATATGAGATCAATAGCGGCGTGGCTATTGAGGTGCCTTGGCAGAGGAAGCTGAAGAAGGATGCCATCGACATCCGCATCGGCATTGAGCTTCGCCAATTCCGCATTAAGCTGTTCCTGAGAAATGCCCTCGCCGAGATGGATCGCATGACTCCTGATACCGACTGCGGCACAGGCCTTTTTCTTATGCCCGACATAGATCTCGCTCGCTGGATCGCCGCCAACCAAGACAACCGCAAGGCAAGGGGCGCGATATCCTTGAGAATTAAGAGCGGCAATTCGTTCCTTAATCGTCTCTTTAAGGGAGCGGGCTATAGCCGTACCATCGATCAATCGCGCTGTCATCGTGGGTCACCTTTAAACTGAGAGAAAAAAACGAGGGCATCTTGCGCCGAATTATAGATCAGCGACAAAGAAGTGACAAGTCTCTCAGCTCTCTTGATTTTACGAAGAACCCTGATTTCGACAAAAGTGAATTATTCTAGCAAAGTTTGACAGGCATCCTGCACCGACATGATGAGGTTGAGGTCTCCCGACCCTTCCGCGCCGATCGAATCCCCTGCAAATCCTAGATGTTTCTTCTGAACATGCGCAACATCAACCTTTTCAAACCACTTATATTCAGGCGGATGAATACTATGAGTCCATCCGACCGAAAGGAGGGCCAGATGCTCGCCGCCTTCCGTGCCGAGTTCGGGATAAAGGGTGGCCAGTTTTTTACGGGCCCTCCTAAGCCTTTTGATCGTCTTGCCAACGGCAGGAGCCTGGACAGTGAGTTCATAATTTAAAGGCGCTTGAAAGCAGATTTGGCCCGGTAGACTCATGACCTGCACATCCTCAGCGGTCACAAACAAAACATCGGGCAGACCTTCAAAAGGATTTAATTCCGAAAGCATCACCAAACTTACCGGCTTGGTTTTGGTCGCAATATTAAGCAATCGTGAGGGCCAAAGGTCTTTCGGCAGCCACTGTATCGTCTCCCATGGACTTTGAGCGACGAGCAGCCGCGGGCTTTGAAAAGTCCCCGCGGTACTGGATACCGTCCACATTTTATCTTCGTATTGGGCAGCCATGATCTGGGCGCGCGTCAGGATTTGCAGACGGTTTTCAAAACGAAGATTTGCCAGCATGTCTTCAAAAAGCAGATCCCAGCGACCCGTCCAGAGTCCTCTGCGAGCCGCGCGAAACCCATTCTGCAAGGGCCGGATGCTACTCCCCGTCAAATCAGGGACACCCCAAAAATGGGCCAGCTGTTCCAGAGGCACCAAAGCCGCGCTTTTGCGATCACCCTTCCAGAGTTGATGAACAGCCTCTTCACTGGGAGCAGCGCCCAGGAGTTGTTCGATCGCCGGCCAATCCTTGGTGGCAGCACCACCGGCAATGGCCCTTGCCATATCTACAGTTGTAAGCTGATCGAATGACAGCTCTTGTATCTTTTGGCCTATCATCACACCAAGCGATCGCAAGGGCCGGACCATCTCCCCCGCGTTTTCTCGGCCTAACGACGCCATAATAAAATCGTAAAGTTCGGAGGACGCCGACTGCAGGCCGCACGACCTTGATCCTTCACTCGCCAGGCTGGGTCGCATACGCCCTCCATGCCAGGGCTCGCGTTCGAGCAATGTAAATGTCCACTCAGGCCTTTCGCGACTCAGTCGATGCAAGGCGAGCAAACCGGCCAGGCCAGATCCAGCAATAGTGACATCGCTTGAACCTATCATCATCCTCCTCTCAAATGAGACAAGCCGGCTTTGACTGGCTCTGGGCTTTAACTTGCGAGCCATGGCTTGTCTTCATAGGCAACGGCAAGTACACTCCGCGTTTTACCATGTAGGTGTTCAAGATGGAATCTCTTCTCATCGCCCGCAATTTGAGAAAGAGTTTTGGTTCGCTAAACGCCGTCCAGGACATAAGTCTTGAGGTAAAAGCCGGCGAATGTCTGGCCCTCTTGGGTCCGAATGGTGCGGGCAAAACGACAACCGTAGAAATGCTGGACGGCCTTGTGGCACCGGATCAAGGCAGCATAACGATCTTTGGCAAAGACCTCAGAAAAGAGCGGTCCGCCATCATGCAAGAGGTGGGCGTGATGCTCCAGGACACTCAGCTCTACAAACGCATGAGCGTTCGTGAAACCCTGGCGCTCTTTGCCAGTTTCTTTAAAAAATCGATGGCTGTTGATGAAGCGATCGCAATGGTTGAACTGCAGGACAAAGCAGATACCTATCTCGTCAAACTATCCGGCGGACAAAAGCAAAGAGCCTATCTCGCCTGTGCCCTCATCAATGACCCCCGACTCCTCTTCCTGGACGAACCTACCACAGGGCTTGACCCGCAGGCCCGCCGCCTGATTTGGGATCTCCTGCTTAAACACAAGACGCGTGATCGCAGCATTTTGCTTACGACTCATTATATGGACGAAGCGGAAAAACTCGCCGATCGGGTCGCCGTGATCGATCTCGGCAAAATTATCGCTGAGGGAACGCCTAAGGCCTTAATTGAAAAGGTCTGTGGCCAGCAGATCCTTTGCTTTCGTTTTGCTGGCGAAGGTCGGTATGATGACAAGTTCGCGCTTATGGCAAACGAAATCCCCTGGTTAAAAGCTGCGGTTCGTAGCGGTGACAATTATGAATTGATCGCAGGTGATCAGGTGACCCGGCTCACCGAACTTTGTCGCGAGAGTGATCGGCGCGGCCTGGTCCTGGATCAATTGGAATTGCGCCGCTCCACTTTGGAAGACGTCTTTATCAAACTGACTGGAAGGAGCATGAGAGATGCTTAACCGAAGCATGGTTGAACAGATCAAATGCCGATGGCGGGAATTCAGACGCGAGCCCTCGGCCTTTTTTTGGGTGGTATTTATGCCGGTCATCTGGATGCTGGCCCTTGGTTTTGCCTTTTCCAAGCCACGGCCTGAGACCTATGGCGTTGGCTGGCAGGCCCCACTCGCGCCCAGCGCCTGGACCTCGTCGCTTCACGATGCGCTTGCTCAGGATAAGCAACTGAAGCTGCGCGAAGGCGATGCCGAAGAGTTGCAGACCCGTATGAAGCGCGGAGAAATAGGCCTTATCGTCACGAGCAAAGCCGACCTCGCGGTAACGTATGCCCTGGATCAAAACAATCCTGAGGCCGTGCGGGCTGAGAAATATACAGATGACCTCATCCAAAGATTGGGAGGGCGACAGGATACGATTCAAAAAGATAGGCAAGCCGTTGGGGTGGAAGGCGGGCGCTACGTTGATTTTCTGATCCCCGGTCTCTTGGGCTTAAGCATCATGACTTCCAGCCTCTTTGGCATTGGCATGACCATAGTATCCAACCGCAAGGAAAATCTCCTCAAGCGTTACCTTGCCACCCCCATGCGGGCCTATGAATACATCGTTTCCCATATGTTTGGACGGATGATGATACTTGTCGCTGAGTTTGTCGCCGTGATGCTTACGGGTTTTATCATCTTTCGGTTCAAGGTCTACGGCAGCTTCTTGAATTATTTCCTATTTGCCATCCTGGGCGCAGCGTCCTTTACTTCGATCGCCTTGCTTTGCGCGGCCCGGACGCGCAGCATTCCCATGATTTCCGGACTTACCAATTTGATCTCACTGCCGATGATGATGCTGTCGGGTGTCTTTTTCTCTAAAAATAATTTTCCTGACTGGTTGGCGACAGCTACGGCTTACCTGCCTTTGACGGCACTCAACGATGGGTTGCGGCGCATTGCTTTGGAGGGCCAGCCCTTGCAAAGCCTTGGGTTTGAGATAACCGTTTTATCGGCTTATCTGATAATTCCCGCCATCGCGACTCAAAAATTGTTTAAGTGGTATTGACGTTTATTATAAAACCGGGGATGACCCTCTGGGTGGGGCCATCCTTTTTTTTGCCCTATGCTGCAAGGCTCTGACGCCTCGACAAGGGAAAGGTAAAGGTAAATTTCACGTCACAATACCCTTCCAATCCCTCAAAGATAGCAATATCGATCATCCCC
Source organism: uncultured Oligoflexus sp. (assembly GCA_964236955.1). Taxonomy (GTDB): domain Bacteria; phylum Bdellovibrionota_B; class Oligoflexia; order Oligoflexales; family Oligoflexaceae; genus Oligoflexus. The sequence continues at coordinate 13,323 of CAXSGP010000030.1, forward strand.
CCTCGCAATTTTAGAATCTCATTCACAGCGTCCAGGCCAACCCCCCGGCCTGAAACCTCAGACACTCTTTCGGCAGTCGAAACCGCCGTTCGAAAAATGGTTCGGGCTTTATCAAGCTGCGATAGCGAAGTGAAATCAATGTGAAGATCCTGAAGTTTCTTTTCGAGCCGCTCCCAATTCACGCCGACACCGTCATCAAAAAGCTCAATATTCAAGATGCCGTCATGTTCGATCGCAACGATAGAAATCAGACCTTTTTCAGGCTTGCCGTTTCTAAGCCGGTTTTCCGGGCTTTCAATACCATGGTCTATGCTGTTATTGATCAAATGGATGAATATGTTCTTCAAGGCATTGGCATCGTCCTTGCTGAGCATATGCTCGTTCGCCACCAGACTGATATCAGGCGGCTCCTTACTTAAGTTGCGGGCGAGGGACACGGCATCGGATTTCACCTCCTCTACGAGCAGCTGCATGTCGATGTATCCCTGAAGACTCGCGTGGATCTTTGAGAGGAGGCGGACATCCTCGCGACCTTTTAGCATTTGAGCCTTATTCAGAAAGCGTTCAATCTCAGGACGCATGCGAGCCAGTAGGTTTTCTGTGTAAGAACTACCCTTGTTGGATACCGACTCGTCAAAGACCTTTTTATATCTTTCAAGCTCGAGCATAACCAGCCGCAAATCTCCCAGGATCTCCTCTCTATTCCATCTGAGAGCGGTATTGGACCGGAGAGCCGAGAATTTATGCTCGACATTGTGCACCTGGGTGCAGAGGAAGGTATAGCCCAGAGTTCGGGCGTTCCCTTTGATCGTATGGAGTATCCGGAAGATGCTATTGATGCAGTCTTCATTCCGTTCCAAAGTCTTATCGATGAGGTAGAGGGCCTCTTTCATGCCGGATTCTGCATAGCTGAGGAAAGGCTTGAACCGATAGGAACCCGCACGGATGATTTGATAAATGAGTTCAATCGCCTGCGACTGTATTGCCGCCTGATCACGCAGAGCTCTCACCTCGGTCACATCACGAACCGTAACGAGGACACGTTCGACCACACGCTCGTCATTGATCAGAGGATTCCATTCGATTTCGATGTGCTTGTCTTTGTCTCCGGGCGACGAAAGGGTTGCTTCATTTACCAGGAGGCTTTGATTGAAGGCATAGTTCAGCTCATCTTCACCCAATATCGTATCCAATGCTGAGTCGAGCTGGGACAGGACATCGGTACTGAGCCCCGAGTTGGCAAACATGACTTTAACGGCGTTTTCCTCCGCGATATCTGAGGAACCGAAGATTTCTTCCATATACCTTGAGTATTCACTGTGGATCAATTTCTTCGGCATGACCGTAAAAATGCCGAGCTTGACGTTTTGCAGCATCGAAGTAAGATCGTTGGTCTTGCGGGCAAGATCTTTGGTCCGAATCTGTACCGTTTTCTCCAGGTTCCGATTTTGCGCTTCGATCGTCTCCACCATATGGATATGATCAAGACGAATGGCCACCGTCCGGGTCAAGGTCTCAAGAAATGAAGACTCGGCCTCACCGACTTCACCTTCAATCGCCGATGGTGCCAAGAGCAGGCCATAGCATTGCCCCTCCTCATCCATAACAGGGAGGTAGGCGCACGATTTCTGCTGGTAGCTTGCCATAAGCACCGAGCGAAGGGCTAAAGCCCTTAGGACTTCTTTATTATCGGCGGCTAGGCTGTCACCGAATTCAGTCGACGCGGATTCTCCATAAATATTGGCCAGGGCAAAACTGCGATCGCCTTTGCGATAGTTATAAAATGCTGATGCCTCGGCCAATAATTTGATCTGAGAGGCTTTGGCGATGAGCTGATAGATTTCGTCTGGTTTGCTTATGGTATTTATCTTTTGACCCAGCTCATTGAGTAGCTTTAAATCCGCGATCTTGGCTCGAATGGAATCACGCATCGAGCTAAAGCGGTCGGCCAGCTGTCCTATTTCATTGTCTTGGCTGATCTTAAATTCAAACTCAAGATTGCCCTCTGCCAGTTCCGTGGCGCCCGAACCTAAGAGGCCAAGTGGATCCCTAACCGTCTTCGAAACGATGCGCGAAATAAGGAGAGCTAAAAAAAGGATAACCCCAAATCCCAAACCAATCATCAACGAGAGGCTTTCGATAATGCTGGCTTTAATGACAGTCAATGAAAACGCAACATTCATCTTGCCTATCGCCTGCCCCTCTCTTTTAACAGCGGCAGACTCGCAGTGATAATTGCCGCTCAAACAAACTTTATCAAAGCTGTCCTTATTATCATCCTTTGCCGATCGGTATAACTGAGTTCCCTTGGTATCGAGCAATTCGTAGTAATAAATATCGGGATCTTCAAGCAGGGCATTGTTAAATTCGCCCATGGTTTCCTCGTTCAGGTTCCAGAGGGGATCACTGATCGACTTCGACATGAGATTAAGGGTTGTCTTAGCCTTACTGGTCAGGCTTTGATACGCCGACTGATACTGATTGTAAGAGACTGTCCCTGCAATTATAAGTACACCTGCTGTAAGACACAGCAGAATCTGACGCTTCAAAAGAGTCGATAAACTGGAAAATTTTTTCATCGTCGGACCTTTCCTGAAACGAGCCGCCTTATTCTAATAACCATGACGAAGGATTAGCGAATAAATGATCTCGAATTAAATCGACAAGTTGTCTCTCAGTTGCCCTATCGTGGCAATTTTAGTTTTCCTGAGGCAAAAATCCTAACTGGCTATAAAAATTAGCTATTCGTTTTCAGATATAGAAAATTTTACCTATGATTTCGCGACTCTTTCCCGGCAGAAACCGCTTACCTTCAATTGTGCTCAAGGCAATCAGATCCAGGGTGTGAGAGAAGAGGTGGCTTCTTCTGGCTGGCGCCTTGCGAATATAAATGGACCTCTGCCTATCAGCGGGAACGATGAGCTGGCGAAGATCTATCGTCCCGGTGGGCAATCTTTGCTAAAAATTTATCAAGAACCCTTCGGCTCTTCTTAAAGAATTGTTCGAACATTAATCGCATTTTCCCGTCAAAGAATTATACATCCGGCATCACGAGAGCCCGCTTAGGAGTGGCCATGCCAATTCATTCGAGACTGTGCGACCGTTGGAAAAACTTTGGGGCTTATAGCCTCTTTCTTGCCATTCTAGTCACCCTATCGTGCCGCTCACGTCCCGATGTCCAAACAGAACCCGTAGGTCAGGCAACAGCCGGCAAAGCGGTCAAATCCCCAGCTCCCGTCATGAATGAAGCGGCTGCTGCCCAAGGGCTTGCTAGCTCTGCGACGCCCGGCCTGGCTCTGTCGCCGAGCTGTGCGTTACCCAAGTCAGCCAAGACTTTCGCATTGAGTGCTCCCGATGCCGCGCAGGCAGGCACTGTAAAAATTTCCTTTGACGAGCTTCGACAATCGGTCAACTCTTCCTGCAAATCCTGTCACCTGGCTCCTGCTTCAAGCTCGGGCGGATTTAGCTATCAGGACCAGCTCATGGGCGGTGAAATCATTGTCGGCGACAGCAGGGTCAACGTCCGGGGTTTCTTTGAAGCGGCGGAGCCTATGCGGGACGCACTCCTGTCAGGCACCATGCCTCCCAAAAATATCAGGGAGAAAAATCCTGAGGCCTATCTAGCTTTGGGAAAGAGTATCGATGCCTGGATTCAAAGCGGTAAAAACGCCGGCGAGCTGTCCATCCCTAATGCTGCTGCGTATCCGGCGGCTATGTGGGGCCGCCTCGAAAATATGACTATGACCGATCTTGGCAACTGTTTGCCGAAGGCGGATCAAGGCATCGGTACGGATCCAGTTCGGGACTATTATTTTGAGCAGACCAAGACCTTACCCGACCTACTTACCGATACCGATCTATCGACGATGGAAGGGCAGGCGTTGAGTGAAAAAGGCACGATTGCCTATGACGTCGAGTACCCTCTTTGGAATGATCATGTTCAAAAATTGAGACAGATTCATCAACCGGCGCGCATCAAAGAGGACAGAACCTTCGCCCCGAAACCCCTGGACATTCTGGTCAAGGACAACATTTCTGAACCGATTTTCGATATTCCGGAAAACACCCGCTTTTACAAAACCTTCTTTCGGGGCGTGAAGGAACTTGACGGCACGAACCATTTTAAGCCCGTGGAAACACGCATCATCGTCACGCGCAACGCCCCCCGAAAGCCTCTCTTCGGCACCTATATCTGGCGGGACGATGGCACGAATGCTGATCTACTGAAAGATCCCTATCGCGATGGAACGGCCTGGAGAGATCATACGGTGGCCCTGGATTTTAATCGTCAAAAAGGCACGAAACGCAGCTATCTCGTGCCGGCCCGTCACCGCTGTGAACAGTGCCATCAGGGTGCTCCCGGCGAAAATTTTGTTCTTGGCTTTACGCCTCTGCAAATCAATCGCCGGGATGTTGGGGAAGCCGGGCGTGATCTGCCGGTCAATGAAGATGAATTGAATCAGGTAAAGCGCTTGGTAGCTTATGGTCTGCTTACTGATGTGACGGCTGCAAATCTTCCCAAGCTCGAATATTTCCCCTCGAATCACATCCTCAACGACCCTACCGTCCGGGCTCAAGGGTATATGGTAGGAAACTGTTCGCATTGCCACAACCCGAAAGGATTTGCCAAGACTGAAGGCAATATTCCCATGAATTTGAGCGCCGGAAAGATCTATGACTTTGACACCAACCTCAACTCAACGTTCTTCTCGAACAAGAAGATTATCAATCATGAAGGTAAACTTGATCAGAGCTATCTTTTTCACAGGGTCGCAGGGTCTGATGCTGAATTAAAGCTTGAGAGCCGTATGCCCCTCCACAGTACGGCCTCACCCGACTGCCGCGTCGTCAAGCTCTTCTCGCAATGGATCAAGACCTACGATGTCAGCATGAATAATTTCGAAATCGATAATTTTAAGGTCGCCAATGTCTGTACCGACGACAATGACTATGACTCAGGCGAAGTCACCATTCTTGAACAGGACCCTACGGAAGCAGGGGGCCCTTATCAACCGCGCCGCTCCGATTGGAACGATGCGAGTTCAGGGATGGATGCTTGGTTTAAATCGCTTCGCTTTGACTCGGGCCTTCAAGGTCTAACCCAAACTTCCTATGCCGTTGACTGGTGGCAGGCCAAGCCCGTTTGTAAGTTTCCTGAAGCAAGCCTCGAGGAAGGCAAAATGAAGGACTGGATGCTTAAACCAGGCACCAAAGATCCGCTCCGTCCCCTAGGCCAACTCTATTGGAGCACAGCCGGCGCGTATTTTTACAATCTAACCTGCACCAAGTGTCATGGACGCGTCGGCGAAGCCGATGGCCCTCTTGCCGCAAACCTTGATAAATGGTCGGGTGGCACCATCCGCGTCGCAAACTTTAGAAAAGGCCTGTTTGGAGGTGGCGGTGAGAACTTGAAACAATTCCAGCAAGCCATAGATGGGCAAAGTGTGGATTTGAGCGCAAATTATTTTATCTGGATGGCCTATGAAGGGACCAAGATGAACCCTCCGCCTCAGGTCGCCGATTTACTGGGAAATAACAAAGCTCAAATGCTGAAGACTCTCATCGATCGCTGCGCGCGGCAGATTCCCAGCAACCCCAAAGCGACCAAAGCCTACTTTCGCGACTACGATGTCTTCAATGATATTTGTACCTACAAGAACTGGCCCACGACCGATCCGCGCTTGCAGTATGACCTTGAAACGGGAGAGCCGCTGCAGCCTGAGGAATTGAATAGGTGGCTAAAACAGGCCGCCGCCAACACCGGTTGGGCGATCTATGACTATGTGCGCACCACGTTGGCGAAAGGGCACCAGCAATTCCCTCAAACCGAATGCGAAAACAATTTTGCTCCGTGAAGATATCTTCACGAAAACTTCACTGTATATTGGTTTGATTGTCCTAACCAAAATCGTTAGTGCTTAGCGAGAGAACTCAAATTCTCGCAAGCTAAATCCAAGGGAGTTTTTATGAAAAAATTAATCCTGTTTAGTCTCTTTGCAAGCGCATCTGCTTTCGCTCAAGACAACCCAGCCCGCGTTTCCCTTCAAGGTTCTGATACCCTTGCCGGATTTATTTCCGATGTCATTATAAGCAGCGGTCTCGAAGACCAAATCGTCTATCAGGGCGGCGGCTCTGGAAAAGGCGAGGCGGCCATTATCGCTGGATTGCAGGGCATTGCCCCGATGTCCCGCGAAATGAAGCCCGAAGCTTTGGCCACTGCTGAAAAAGCCGGGATCATTATCACTCAGCATCCGATCGGTCTCGACGGTATCGGCATTTTCGTCAACTCTGCCAATACTCAAAAGAGCGTCAGCATGGGCGATTTGGTCAAAATCTTTAGCTGTACCGTTACGAACTGGAAGGATCTGGGCGGTATCGATTCGCCTATTAAGGTCTATCGCCGCGATGATTTCTCGGGCACTACGGATACCTTCAAATCATTGACTGGTCTTAAAAGCTTCGGTGCATGTGTCACCATCTTGAAAGAAACTTCAGACATCGCCGTCACGACTTCAACAGAAGCAAGCGCGATCGCCTACTCAGGCCTATCGGCTGGCCGTCCCGAAAACCGCGCCTTGCCCCTGTCGCTAACCGTGGACAGCAAAGCCTATCTGCCAACCCCTTCCAACATTCGTAGCTTCAAATACCCGCTGGCACGTCGCCTCTTTGTCTACGAAGCAGCTGGGACCTACACGCAAAAACCAGCTGAAAAACAGCTTCTAAGCAATATTCTCGATCGCTCCTTCGCGGATCCTATCCTGATCGACAACGAATTCTTTACGGTCGACTGAATCGACAGTTTTTAACGCAGGAATTAAGCTTCGATTCTTTGGAATCGGGGCTTTTTTTGGTGATTGGTGTGCCGGGCGATGACCCTGATGTTCAGTTTCTTACGGGCCTATACGAGCTGTCAGAATTTAGGATATCAAGGGGGAAGATTAAATCATGAAGAAACGTATTTTTCAAAGATCCCTCCTAGCACCTTGCGGAAAAATCTTAATAAATCTACTTTAATTCAGCAATTTCAATAGCATACAACATTGTTTTGAAGATCAGAAAAATCGCGCCGAGAAAATATTATCAACTCCTTCGGTGAGGCCTTAATGAAACAACACATTCTCGTTTCCTTTGTTACGTTGGCATCTGCACTTGCCTGCTCGGAAGCAGAGACTTCTATGCATGGGGTTCCAAACGTTAAGGTTCTGCATAAAGCCGATGACACTGTTGCAGACTCCAAATCCAGTTCTTCGCCAGGCCCTTACGCATCCGTTCCTGCATCGTCAGGCCCTGACGCTGCAACTTTTGGCTCCGACTCTCCTGAGCCAGAATTAAGCGCTGTTCTTGATCCCAGCAATGAGATCATCCTGGAAGCCGCTTTGCCATCGGCCTCCTTGAGCCCTAATTCCGCATCGACTCCGAATGCAGCGCCTGCGGCCGAACCCGATCTTTCGCTCACGCCGGCTGCAGAGCCTGGACTACCGGCCGCACCAGCGCTAGCCGCTCCTGTCCTTGCGGCCATAACACTCGAGGTCAAAGTGTCGAGCCCTGAGGTTCGTGAAGGTGGCAAGGATATCCAAGCTCAGGCGCTCCTCTCACGCGCTCCCGAATCAGAAGTTTTATGGACCCTTGAAGGACCGGCCGGATTGGATTTGGGGACGATTGATACCCAAGGTAAATATACCAGTCCTGCGTCAATCACCGGGCCGCTCACGGTTCAGATTGTGGGAACCCTGGCCAATGATTCCAAAGTGACGGGCAAGACGACGATCAGCGTTATTCCCGTTGAGCAACTCTTTGTGGGCTGTAGAAAGGGTAACCTGGAATTTCCAATCAGTGCCGATGTATTTCAGCTTCCCGTGAACACGGCTAAGCTGCCGAGCTTTTCAGCCTTAACCAAGAGCGATCGAGTCTGTCTCGATAAGTTTGATATTCCGAATCAGTCGTGGGAGCTTGGTTTTCCTGGTGCCGCCAGCCTTCAGGAATGGTTTGCCCTTCATTCCACTTCCATGCTGGTCATCAGCCAGCCCGGAAGTTATTCCTTCAAAATCATTTCCGACGATGGCGCGAACGTTTATATCAACGGCACAAAGTTGATCGATAACGACGGGAATCACAGTGCCAAGGCAGCGACAGGCACGATCGACCTTGCCGCGGGAAAACAAAGTCTGGTTCTCGATTGGTATCAAGGCCCGAGAACCTATATTGCCCTTCAGCTCTTCTGGAAGACCCCTGGATCTAGCGATTACGTCATCGTCCCGTCATCGGCTTTTGCCGCTCAATAAGGTGCAGAATCATCGAGCTTCTAGGGAGGGCCGGTAGAGGCCCTTTTTTTTATGCCTGGACCTTGGTTCCCAAAGCACGCTTTTGCAAATACCTGTGAATCACGGTCATCATGACGACTGTAACAAGGGTAGATCCGACAATGACATTCCCCAGAACATCAAAATTGCCAAGCGACCCATCGGATCTTTGCACTATAATGCCTCCAGCCAGTGCCGCGGCAATGCCACCTGAAATCTGCTGTACCGAGGAGCTTATCGACATGTATGATCCACGATCGGCGGGATCCGGCAAGGCCGACATCAAAGCCGAGGATGAAATCATTCGGGCTGAAATCCCGATAAACATCAACACGTTCACCGCCATAACCGTGACCAGACCAACCTGTGGCAAACGCGTGTAGATGAGGACTGAAATGATGGCGACGAGACAGCCGAAGAGAAAGATATTGTATTTGCCAAATTTATCGCTGAAGCGGCCAACCAGAGGACCCAAGATGATGGAAGCCACTCCGGTGACGACATAGAGCAAGGGCAGATCATTGATATCGACACCAAGATTATGAACGTTGAAAGCACTGCCGAAGGGCATCAGCATAAAACCGCCGGTCGCCAACAGGGCCGTGGCTGCAAAGCCTTGAAGGTAGCGGCGCTGCGTGACCGTATGGAGAAGGTGCTGGAGGGGCTTGCGGGTCGAGGCGATTTTGAGATGCGCATCGATAGGCTTGAGGTAGATAAAGATGACAACACCCGCGGCGGAGCTGATCCCGACCAGCAGGAGAAAGGGTGCATGCCAGCCCCATTTATTTGCCAGGTAGATGCCGAGGGGAATCCCAAGAACCTGGCTGGCGGCAAACGCGGTCTGGAGGATGCCCATGACGCGTCCACGGGTTTCAAAGCTGAAAAGGTCGGTGGTGATGGCAAAGACGATGGAACCTATCATGCCGCCGAAAATACCGGTAAAGATTCGGGCGGCAAGTAGAAATTCGTAATTCGGAGCCAAACCGCAGAAAAGGGTGCCTATGACAAATCCAATGTAGAAGAAGAGTAGTAATTTTTTTCTGTCGAATTTATCGGCAAATCCCGCGGCAAGAAAGCCGGAGGCCCCGGCGCTGAAGGCATAGGCCGAGACCACCAGACCAAACTGCGAGGGAACGATATTGAGAGCCGGCATGAGAATAGCACCGAGCGGTGAAAGCAACATAAAATCGAGAATGATTGTAAACTGAAGGAAGGCGAGGATCGCCAGCACGAATTTCTGATAGCGGGTAAACGCAACTACATTCGGGTTAGCGGCAGTCATTCTAAGCCTCTCCTGATAGCAAGGGAAGGACGGGACCTTCCTCACGTCGATTCTAGGCTCTATTCTACACGGAGAACTTCCTTCTGACCATTGCCCGGAATTTTCTTCCTTTGAGTTTTTCAGGGATGCAACGGAATCAGGCCGCAAGCTTCGGCCTGTTGACTTTTTCAAGTATCATCCGCTTACAGTTGGGGCAAATCGAAGAGCATGAATTCTACGCTTTCCGTAGCGTGGATCGCCAAACTTTTCTCAGCTGTGATGGCCACACCATCGCCGGATTTCAGCTTCTCACCCTGAAGGGCGAGTGAGCCCTTTATGATCTGGAGCCAGATGCCGCGCTTCGGATCGGCGTCGAACCTGAGATCTTCTCCACCTTTCAGCTGGGAAAGATAAATATCAGCATCCTGATTGATCATGATCGATCCATCCCGGCCCGACTTCGAAAGCACCAGCACCAGATTTTTTCTGGCTAAATCGTCGGTAAAAGATTTTTGTCCATATCCCGGCTTCAATTTCAATTGATCCGGCATCACCCAGATCTGAAGAAAATGGGTAGGCGAATCTTCGCTCTCATTCCGTTCCGAATGCGAAACTCCGGTGCCCGCGCTCATAAGTTGGATTTCACCTGGACGGATCACCGTTTTATTGCCCATGGAATCCTGATGACTAAGGACTCCTTCCATTACGTAGGAGATGATCTCCATATCACGGTGGGGATGCTGAGCAAACCCGCCTCCGCCGACGATTCGATCTTCATTGATCACCCGAAGTGGACCAAAGTTCATATGTTTGGAATCATAATAATCTGCAAATGAAAATGTGTGCCTCGACTTCAACCATCCATGATCAGCCAGCCCACGTTCTTCCGATCGTCTTACAGTCAGCATACGCGCATCCTTTGTCTGTTGGTGGGTGAGACCATCAGCTTCGATTGGCCTCTCATGTTAGTGAATATATCGGCAGATTAGCATTGAAATAAATTATATAATTATTATATTCTATATAAATATTGTTTATATAGTTTAGGCCGCCACGATGACCTTTGATCAGCTTGAAGTATTTGAAATGATTATAGAAAAAGGCAGTTTTAAAGCAGCGTCAGAGGCTCTTCATAGGACTCAACCCACGCTCAGCATTGCCATAAGGAAGCTTGAGGAGGAATATGCAATCCTGCTTTTCAGCCGCGAGGCCTACCGCCCGAAGCTCACCGAGGAGGGCAAGGTCTTTTACACCTGGGCTAAGCAGTGTCTGAGTTCCTATCGAAAACTAAAGACGATCGGCCAGGAGCTTGGCCTGCAAAAGATTGAGCCTCATCTCACCATAGTCCTCGATCCTTTGGTCCAATTCTCCCGCATGGAGGCTATTTTTGAAGAATGTTTGGTTGCGGGCCTACCCACCGAGCTCACCCTCCGATCCGAAATCCTGGGCCACGGCATGGACCTCCTTCTAGATGAAAAAGCTGACTTCGCGATCGCTCCCATGCTCACCAAGCATAGGGACATAGAAAGTCACAGCTTCGATGCGATCGAACTGCTGCCCTGTATCGCCATGAGTCTTCGGAATGCTCAAGGTCCAATGGATATCGCCTGGCTCGAAAGCAAGACTCAGGTTATCGTTCGTTCCTTTGTCAAAGGAGATGGTCGGCGCGAGGCGATCGACATAGGCATTTTGGAAAAAGGCAAAAAATGTTTTGTCACCGATCACACGATGAAAAGGAATTTGATTTTGCAGGGTTTTGGATGGGGTCGTCTGGCCCGACATGAAATTGAGTCGGAATCGAAGGCTAAACTGATCATCCTGGCCGGCGAGGAACTCGAACCCGTCATGATCACGCTCTGTCTTATGCGCAATAAGCTTAAGCCCATGGGCCCTGTTGCAAAAGCCATTTGGACCCGACTCAAAAAATCGACTTCTCACGATCTCAGGAGATAGCCTATTCGCACAGCTTAAGATCTTAGCTTTATGAGTGCGAATAGGAGAGCCCGAACTTTTTTGAATCGTCACGTTATCGACAAGGGCTGTATATTAAGCTCTTCTACTCGAAGCCAATTTTGCCCAAGCTGCTCGCTGATATACCTCAAATATACGGGTAAACAGTTAAGATTTGGTCGTGAGCCCGACGCGTTAATTGCCCACGTCGGGTTCCAGCCGGGTGCTCCCGGGTGATCAGTACCTCCACTCTCAGAAACCTCGAGATTGACACTCTTTAATTACGTGGTAGGGCTCCATAAAGCCTGTCTTGATTCGATTACCATTTCCCGAAAACAGTAAATATTAATCACCGGTTGATGATTGCCGGAGCGCGCACTCATGCCTTTGATCCGGAATCGCTTGAGGGTGTTTATGAGATGTCGCGGGGGAATATGCGGGCCATCGACACTTTAGCTTTCTGCTGCATCAAGCGGGGACTGGGACTCTTGTATCGAATCCATACTGTGCCCCGAAACGGTGAGATTAAACTTGTTGAAAGATGATTCCGATTGCGATAGGAAAGAGCATCAACTTTCAATTGGCTACTTGGCAGAGTATGCTATTGCAACTTAGCTAAGTCACTGGTCTAGTTTTTGGGCTCCCTCTCAGGCCCCGGGGGCCTTTGCGAAAATCTACTTTGTAACGAGCGAGTCAAATTCCACGGATCGATGATTTTGCGATCATGCGCTGCCCCGAATCTTTGCAAGAGGGATAACGATAGCTTATCTTCGTCAAGTTCAATCCAAACTTGCTCTCCTAGAAAAATCCGAACCTTCTCCATTGATTGAGGTGCAGATACATCAATACGTTTAAAATTGTTCACCGGAATGTTTTGTTGCCAAGACTGTAGGGAAGCCACCGAGATTCCCGTCGCTCGACTTAACTGGCCGAGTTGCACCCCACGCTTCATGAGTTCGGCCATTTTCTGCTTAAAAACGTCTGGATAGCGCCGACCACGGCCACGGGCCGGAGAGCCATGTTGTTCTTTTAATCGTTCAAGTTCTTTTAGGATTTCAATTTTCACGGAAGGACTCCTCTGTCTTATTCTTGTTTTCAGAATAGACGAGGAGGAGTTCAGAAATCCGCAGCCAAAGATAGAGTGCATACCTTGATCTAACTGAGTTTGCACGGAAAAATGCGGCATCAATTTCTACTGGCGGTGGATTTGGTATCGGTTGATCGACAATTCAAAAGCTCAGACATCTGGGCTTATTATTTGAATATTCCAGTGTTCAAAATCGCTTACATTAAAAGTGACAATCGGCAATCCGAGAATTACGGCAGTGGCCCCAATAAGCAAATCTTCAGTATGAAAAGTCCGGCCCTTTTCCTCTTGAAGTGCGCGGGTCTGAGCGGCTAGTTGAGCGATTGCCGGAGTGACATCTACTAGATCGATACACGTTGTGCATAACTTTCTGAATGCGTCGAGTGACTGCATTGCATTTTTTCTAAGAAGCCCATATTCGATTTCATAGGCGACAATAACGCTGGTTTTCAACCCCGTCGATGAACCTAAAAACTTAGCTGTTACCGCTCGCCGGGTCATATCTTTCGAGACGATTCCTGACAAGACGCTGGTATCTAAGATCATCTAAGCCACCTTTAATCCATTGAAACTGTTTTGATCGGGCCTTTTTTTATGAAATCTTCCTCTGTCACGCCTTCCGCCTCAGCCGCTCGTGTAAATTTCCCCAGCAAAGCCATCATTTCAGTCATTTTTGCGTTTTCTAAGCGCTTTAAGTCTTCACCGTTAATAAAAGCTCCCGCCAGCTCACCGGACACGTAAACCCGCTGCGGGCTATCCTTTGATTTTTTGACGACTTCCGAAAAGCGAGCTTTCGCTTCAGAAAGGTTCCAAGCATTGGTTTTTTCTGCCGACATTGCATAACCCTCCATAATGGCCTTAACACCACTATCGGCATGTTTGACTAAATAGTCAAATGATCATCTGACTCTTTATTGTCTACTTAGTATAACATAGTAATTTGTAAATAATATTACATACTATAAGTCCTTAATCGAATGGTACCGTTTTAAGAAGGGGGATCTATGAGGGGTGCGGATCGTCAGAAGGTTTTCGAGATTTGCGATGATTGGAACGAAAAGGGCCAAAAGCCGACACTAGATCGGGTCCGGCACTTGCCTGGAGGCGGTTCTTTCACAACAATTCAGCCCCTCCTGAAAGAATGGAAAGAAAGCCGAGCCTCGGATCAGGCTTCTGAGACGCTCAAGGCTCCCGACGATATCCGTGGACAGGTTGAAAGCCTCGCCGCTCAGATCTGGGCGAAAGCTTCGGCAAGAGCCAGGGAGGATGAACCCGCTACCCAGCTTGGGCGAGGTTGAGCGGCGAGCGCTTTCGCCTTTGATCTATGCGCACGTCATTCTGCTAGCAGGCTGCCTTTTCCATGCAATGATCGGCTTGTGCATGAATATCTGGCTGTTCTCCGCCTCGATGATAGTCTTCTATCTTGCTTTTCTCTCGGAAGACGAAGCGGACGCAGCTCTCAATCACATAAAATCCCAACTCAGCGGCCTTGCCAAGAGTTTCGGTGTTGCATGACGGGTGGTCTAAGAATATGGTGTGGAAAATTCTGTTTGAATTGATCTTCCTTATCCCGGCTTATGCTATAGGTCATCTCGCCTGGGCTATATTCCGGGCTAATACCAGAAATAAGCTTCTCTATCTGTTTTTTTCGTCGATATGCTCTTCCATGATATACGCGTTCTTCTTTGCGCAGTTCAAGTATCCTTATCTTGAGATTTATTACGGCCTTTCTGCGGTCTCTCTCATCAAAGCAGCCCGCGTCCGTGAGCCGGGCGAGATATATCGATATAAGTATCTCTATTCGATACTCATTCTGATCTTCAGTTTTGCGCTGTTCATTGACGAGTATAAAGTGACTCCAGCCACTGGGTATAACGTTCCTCAATTAGTCGGTCTGGAAGATGGCGAAGGGTTGATCGTCGGCAAAGGCGGGCAAACTGTCTTTTTCAACCATCACGTCATAAGCAAACGGCAAAAGGATGCTGTCGATATAGGAATGAAAATCGGATACCAGGAAATGCTCGGCCTGTTCACCGGCCATGTTGAATATTTCTCTATATTCGGCAAGCCCGTCCTAAGTCCTTGTTCCGGCGAGATAGTATCCGCGAATTTCAGCCTTCCGGACCAGCAGCCTGGCAAGACAATAGAGAGTACGCCCGAAGGAAACTCGGTGGAGATCAACTGCACCTCGACGACCGGAAGATCTTATATTTTCCGATTTGCCCATCTCATGCAAGCCTCGGCGAAATTGGCTGTTCACGACCGATTAGCACAAGGACAGGCCATAGGTAGAATCGGCAATACCGGCAATACGTCATGGCCCCACCTTCATGTGGATATCATTGACAAAGAAACGGAAAAGCCCGTGCCTATCTTCATCCAAGGCCAGTATTTGCGAAATGGCGATGCTATACCATGGACGGGACGAGGGACATGAAAAGCGAACTCATTTTCTTCTACGATGGAAGCTGTGGGTTTTGCGCAGCCTCTGTCCGTTTTCTTCATCGTATCGATCGAGCGGATCGGCTACGTTTCGCGCCTCTAGGTGGCATTACCTTCTTGGCTAATATCGACGTGAGGACCGCCCGTCGCGTGACAAACTCCCAAGGAGAATGGCAAGGCGCGGTAGCTCTAGCAAAAAATGAGGTTTACCTAGGAGAAGAAGCTGTTTTGAAGGCATTGAGCTATTGCTCTTGGCCTGGGCCTTTTTTAGGGAAGGCCTCACGCGTCGCACCGAAATGCCTTCGCGATGCGATTTATGAATTCATCGCAAAAAGACGCTTCAAGATAAAAAGATCGACCTGTCAGATCCCCGAATCTAGGCTCAGAGCGAAGCTTCTCGATTAAAGCCGGCCTTGCATCAAAGTCGATACCCATCGCTGTATCGTCACTTTGAAAATCAATTCACAGCCAGACGATGCTGCCGGCGATGGTTTGCCGCATCACGCTGCCATCCACAGGCCACTCGTCCTGACCTAAATGGGGGAATGTAAGGTATCGGGCAGAGGGTTGAGTAGACCCATCGAGAAGAGCTACTAAGAGAGCTTATGCGGCAGGGTATGGTTGAAACGAGATCGGCATGTCGGAGCTTGAATACCGGGAAGTCTTTAGATCGACCAGGGTTCAAGTGGATCCATTTTAGCTACCAATTAGGACGAGGCTAAGTTGCCTTGTCCTCACCCGCAGTGAACGTGCGCATTAGTCCGGCAAATACCATGAACACTTATACTTTCCGCTTAAGCGGGAAGGGTTTGAGCCGTCCAGAGATTGCGCCCTGTGTGATAGGAATAGCGCTCTGGAATGCAGTTACCAATCTCGACCTTGGAAACCAAAGACGTGTATTTCTTTACGCTCCAATTGATGCCTAAATGCGCAACAATTAAAACCGGGCCGGGATGGGACAGAGCTTTGGTCAAGCCTATATTGGCCCGCGCCATGAAGTCAGGGTAAGTCTCCGCGCCTTCAATTTCGAGACCGGTGAGCCATTCGTCGTACCAGGTGCCCTTGGCCAGACCCTCTTTGCTCCCCCAGTTGCATTCCGTCAGTTCAGGAATTTCAACCAAAGTGCTGCCTGGAATATTTTCCTGGATAATGGAAGCCGTGCTTTTCGACCTCAAAAGAGGACTATGACAAATCGTCAAAATAGGCTCTTTACGAAGGGTGAGGGAAGCTTTAATGGCTTCTTTAATACCTTCACCGCTCAGGGGTATATCACTGCTACCCATGACACGTTTCTCTCGGTTCCAAGTCGTTTGACCGTGACGAATAAAATAGAAAGAATCTTTGAAAGTCTGTGTAACCATGATTGCCCTTGCTTCGCTTGTTGCTGGAAAACTTCTGTCGCCAAAAGGTCTTTAGAGTCTAGCACAGCAGGAATTGCTTTGAGGGGAAAGTTCGCAAAAAGGGATGCGAGTATTGCTAAGCATATGCTTTATTGGATAAATTGCCTCGAAGAGCTTAGGCACTGATGATAGATTTTCATTGAATTGCAAGCTTCAGGAAGGTGTCATGTTCTCAGCATACCGAAGTCTCAAGCACCGGCTGCTTAATTTTGATCCTGGATACTCTAACCTGAGAAGTGCATTGCGGGGAACTTCCGCAGTCGTGGCTAGCTTTTTCTGTGTATCAGCGCTCGCTCACGCTCTCCATACTACCCCATCTTTAGCCTTCCTCGGCGTGCTTATGACTATGATGGCATCCATTGTTGTCAACGACAGCAAAAAAAGCGACCAAAAACTCACGACCTTTATCATTCCCGTTCCTACCATCCTGGCTGCCGTGGGCTCCGTGTCCCTTATGCCCTGGCCCTATGCTAGATTAGTTGGCTTTCTACTCCTCACCTTTGTTGCCGTATCGGTGAGGCGTTTTGGAAGTCGCTGGGTCGGCATTGGCGTCATCACTTTTATGGCCTATTTTTCCACTCTCTTTTTTCCCTTTCATCTCGAGGATCGATTCGCCATTGCCCTTGCCATCGTCATCGGCATAGCCATCGCTTATGTCGCACGCTTTTGGCTCTTGCCGGATCGTCCGCGACACGTTCTTCAGCTCCTCCTCAAAACCTTTGATTTAAGGCTCAACGCCACCCTCCACCAACTGGCCGAAGCGCTGCGCCCATCATCGGCTTTGCCCGCCTTGGCAAGAGGTGCTGAGCCGAGCAAAGGGTGGCGGGAAGTCCGTCAGGGTTTTATAAGGCTCAATGAACTTTGCATTGCCATCGACCAGTTTCTTGATACGAATGATTCGAAATCCATACGTTCCAAATCCGATGGGTTCCAGCTTAAACTCTTTGAACATGAAATGGCCCTCCGCCGACTATGGGAATATAGCTTTGAACTCCTTCACCTTGAGCAGCGCTCGCCAGCACTTTTTCAACTGGCGGCCGGCATGATCGATAGTCTGCGCCAGGGTCGAGGCCAGATCGCCTTAAAAGATGATGAATTCCTGCGGCGTTTGGACGAGATGAAACGTTTAAACCCAGAGCCCGCGGTTGCAAATTTTGCAGTGGCTTTTAAAACCGTGCGAAAGACCTTGGCGACGCAGGACTTCACTTTGGGCGACATCGCCACTGTCGTCGATGATCTTAACGATAAAAGCACCCGGACGATGATGGAGCCCCTGATTTCCTCCAAAAGAAAATCTTTGCACATGAGCACGCGCCAGGCGATTCAAGCCACCACAGCGACGGCGCTTGCCTCACTGCTTGGAACCACAGTCTCACCGCTGCGATGGTATTGGGCATCGGTAGCGGCCTTTATGGTTTTTATTGGGGCCTCGCGCGGCGAGACGATGATGCGAGCCGTACTTCGAATCGTTGGCACCGTGCTTGGGCTGGTGCTTGGCTTTTCGTTAGCTTATTTTTTCTCCGGGCGGACGCCACTCGAATGGACCTTTATCATAGCCTGTGTATTCTTCGGCATTTATGGCTCAAAACTAACTTTTGGCTTTTGGACGGCAGGTCTTTTTAGCTCTATGTTTGCCCTGCTCTATGACATCCTTGGTCTGCTCACGAAAGCGATTCTTTATTTGCGCCTTGAAGAAACTTTGATTGGCGCGTTTATTGGTGTCATGGTAGCTGCCATTGTCCTGCCCACTTCCACTCATACTCTGGTGCGGACCAGTCTCGCCACCTTCCTTCGAACTCTCGGTGCCATCGTTCGAACGCTTCCCTCTGAACTTCCCAATCCTTTCGCAAGGCGCGCGCTTATCCGCAAGCTTCGAGCCATGGACCGCGAGCTTATAGACGTGCGACTGGCTGCAGCGCCTATTTTAGGTCGTGGTTCGCTTATGCGCCATGGGGAGCTTCCGGGTGCCTTGCATGATGCAACCATGCTCGCGCACTATGTGCGACACCTCGGAATCAATGTCGATCCGCGGTCTGAAATGTCTAAAGCCGAATTCGATCACGCCTGTCAGGACCTTGCGACAAGTCTGCAAAAAGAAGCCGATGCCATCGAAACCAAAAATCAGGGCGTAAGCGAGATCCTGCCTTGGAGTGGAACCCCCTCACGTAATATGTCCGGCCCTAGGCATTCGTTGGAAAGAATAAAAGTGGCCCTTGCCAGCCTCGCGTCACGCAAGTTGTGAGGGGGGCTGGGAGTTTCAGCGATCATCACTTCTTACCTCCTCACCCTCCCGGGATCGGCTCCTTGCCTACTCAAGAGTCCGAATCTCCCGGAGGTCAGCTCGAATCCGACCTTGGCTTGGTTTCCGTACCGGCCCTTTTTCAATTGCGATGCTGTCAGGACATTTCCCAGCAGCGCACCCTTTTTCACCAGAGGCTCAGATATCCCAAAGGAAAGCCTCGATCGCTTCCCGCTGTTCTTTGGTCAAGGTCTGGTATTTCTGATTAACACTTAAGGCCTCACCACCGTGCCATAAGACAGCTTCCTGTATACTCTCAGCGCGGCCGTCGTGAAGGAGTTGAATGCGGTTTCTGGCCGCTTCCTTAAGGGTATCGGTCCATAGAATGTTGATATCGCCGGGCGGGAAAAGGTCGCTGTGGTTTTCATTCGCAGCTCGAACGTTCTTCAATCCCCACAGCGGGGCGGTCCGCCATTTCCTGGCATTAGCCTTGCCGCTTTCATCCGCCAGGCCTGGTCCAAGATCATGAAGCAGAAGATCGGTAAAGGGCTGTATCGTCTGGTAGGAAAGCTCCTTGAATTTCGATTCGCCCGTGGTCAGGGTGGGAACGTGACAGTTCGCGCAGCCTATGCTTCGGAACAAGGCTTCGCCCTGCTTAACCTTGGGATCGATAGGATTGGTACGCGGCGGTACTCCAAGGAGGGAAATATAAGTTTCAATGTCTTCCATGGTTTTTATCGGCAATTGCAATTTGCCCGCTGTGCAATTGTTGAAACAATCGATCTGCGGAAACAGATCATTTCTCACCCCTAAATCGTTACGCATCGCCGCAGCGATTTGGTCGATGAGTTTGGGTTGGTCCGCTTTCCAACCAAAGCGAGCGACTTTGCCATTGACCATGGACACTTCGCCCCCCTGCCTGCCGACCAGCGATTGAATCGTTGCATCGGGAATATTATTTAAAAGACCGACTCCTGTCATGGCAAGTGGCCTTCGAATCGACATTCCCAAATTTGCCTTATTAAGCTTGGAATCAATACTAAAAATATTCTTCTTTAAAATGACTTCCGTACCATCGGCAAGCACGACCGGGGTTTTTTCAACATTCACCACAGTAAGGGTGCCTTCTGCGGAAGCACCGGCAACCTGCAATTGATTGCCAAAGACTTTGCTTTCGGTGCCGGTCGACTTATCGCTGGTCTTGACGAGCGTATGGAAAATAGCTTGTCCCGGCGCGGGAAGAAGATGCTGACCATTGTTATAATGGCAAGTGTTGCAACTGTGCACATTAAATGCAGACGACGCCATGCCTTTACGCTTGTCGATATCTTCACGAAAGAAAACGGAAGGCTTGTCATCGGCCTCGTCGCCCTTATGAATTCCCTCTACCATATCGGTATGAAACCAGGTCCGACCTTCAAGAAAGGTTTGCGAATCGGTCGCCAAGAGGTTCACGGACTGCTGCTGCAGGGCTCGCCAGGGTTCAACCTTAGTGGTTGGAGTCGTCAGCCAACCACCGCTTTGCCGCAATGGGGTCGGCACGATCGAGGGGTTTTTGAGATCGTCGATGTAGAGGCCCACCTCACCGACCTTGATTCGAAAGAATTCGGAATAATAGGCCGAGAGGTTGTGAGGATTCGCCTCTTTCTGCTTGATCCAATCGGGATTCGATTCATCTAAAAAGAATCGGAACTCAAAGATCAGCAGATCACCTTTCTTCAGGTGATCGGCATTGACCTTAAACGCATCCTCATTGATCTCAGCAGTAAAATTCTTAAATTCAGAGATATGGGTCATGCGCGTGTTCAATGCAAATTTACTCCGGGTCGTCTCGGATTCAGCCAGAGGATCACCCTTATAAATAGCCGAAAAGTCAGGACCGCGCGTGGGGATATAGTTTTGTGGCCATTCGGTCCTGAGGAAAAATTTTATGAGGTTTTGGCCCTTAGGAGTATAGTCCTCAACACGAAAAAATGACTCCCGACCTTGCCAATAGAAGGGATTGAATTTTGCGAAGTCCATATCATTTTCATGGCGCCGGCGCGGACGGATAACGCCTTCCGTATAAATCACAGCGTCAACAATCTTGGAGTTGACGATAGGCCCAAGGTCATTATAGGAAGTGATCGGCTTTTCCACGAAGGTACTTACCGTATGACCAGGGCCTGTTCCCAGGGTACCACCTGCCGGGGTTGAGGCTGGATTGGGAGTGGAATGAGGCCCTGAAACAGGAGCCGTAGGATTCTGCACGGCTCCATTGCCTGAGCCGCTTTTATTCGGCGTCGAAGGATGGACGACGCCATCGGTTCCGGCTTCGCCTTCCCCCCCGGTAACGCCTGAGTCTTCGCCAGGATCAACACCGAAACCTTGAGGAAGGTTTTCCTTGCCGCCACTCTTAGTCTTGTTAAATGTGACTAGTCTCTCAGGGCTTTTGTAAACCATGCAGGCCGTTAAGCTCAAGGCAAATATCAGAATAAGCTTGAACGGCATCATCAAGTCCCCTTCTATCAAAAACCTCAATCCCAAGAATCGATAGTCGTCCAAGGGCCCGCCTGCTTTTCGGCGCAGTCAGGACACTTCTTTAGAGGATTTTTAATAGGCGTGAGAAAACGCCCTTATTTCAACGGTATGCATTTAAATGCCCCTGGTAGGACTTGAGTATTTGCGAGGCCAAACGATAAGGTCCTCGCCGAACATCTCAGTTTAGAAGCCAAGGGCCTCTTGGCTGTTTTTGCGCAACGAACCGCAGCCGGGCACGAGTGAAAAAAGGAGGAGTTTAGCGTCGCGGCTAAACTTCTCCCATAAATTAGAGACGAAAAATGTCGTGACGCTTATTCGGGAAGGAAAGCAGTTGTTGGCACCAAAACAAATTCTTCGGTGCCAGGTAGCTTCCAGAAGAGCTGAAGACCGAGATTAAATCGAGGGCCCTGATACCAGTCGACGGTAAGGGCATGGTTTCCGGCGGTAAGTTGCACCGCACCTTCTTTAGTGAGGAAGGCATGGTTACCATTGTTATCGATTATCTTCGCAGTGTCGATATATAGGATCGAGCCATCATCCGATGAGATGCGGAACTGATAGTTGCCATCGGTCGGTACAACCAGCTGGGCCCGGGAATTGAGTGCAAACCATTCCACAAGCTGATTGGCTCCGGGAAAACCAATATCCCAAGACTGATTTTCGATGTTGTAATTACTCAAACATACCGTATCACTCTTGGGTCCGATCGTCGTGAAATCAGGCAGAGCCGACGTACCAACCGCTAACTCGTAGACATCGGCAACTATGGGCAGATTGCTAGTTCCCACCGCACAGCCTGTGAAGATGTCATCGTTGGAGGAGGAATAAACTTCAGGTTCCACAGGGGCGGAAGGTGGAGCCACCACTGCATCTGGGTTAACGGGTGTATCGACATTAGCAACCGGAGGAGCCACCGATTCTTCCGGAGGAACCTCAGCAACAGACTCTTGATCCGCCGCCGCCAATTTTTTGGAAGCCGCAGAGCCCTTGAATTCCGTTTTTGAACAGGCAGACAAAAGGCCAAGCACGATCATTCCACTTTTTAATAGTCTCATAGGCAGCACCCCCATGCTTACGCCGATATCCTCACATTACCTTTCGACCCTTTGGTCCAGGAACCTGAAGGAATTAACTAAACGCATGAAATTACAACTGAATAGCCTGTCATTTATCAAAGTTTAAAACCTGTTCCTTGCTCAGTCACGTTTTCCATGAAAAGGCGCAAAAGAAGCCGCCGCCGCTTGCCTAGTCGGAACTCCGCCTTCCGCTGACTCATGGGCTAAAACTGATAACGATAGGTCGCGCCTTCTTCGGGTATTAGAAATCTATCCTCAGTTTTCAGCTGGCTATAGCGAGGATCTTTCATTTGCCTGCGCAATTCGATAGCGGGAGCATCGATGCCTTCGTCGGTCAACTGCCAGCACCCAAAATGCATCGCCAGCGCCGCTTTCGCCTTAAGATCGACAAAGGCCTTCAGCGAATCATCGGGATTCATATGAGCGTATTTCATAAACCACCTGGGTTCGTAAGCGCCTATGGGTAAAAGGGCGAGGGCGATGTTCGGGAATCGATCGGCAGCATAACGAAAATGCGGGCCATAGCCCGTGTCTCCCGCGATATAGAGGGCCTGACCTTTATACTCGATAAGAAACGCTCCCCAGAGGCTTTTGTTGGTATCGTTGACGGATCGTGACGACCAATGCTGAGCCGGGGCAAAATGAATTTTTACTTCCTGGGTGAGTTCCACCGTCTGCCACCA
Organism: uncultured Oligoflexus sp.; assembly: GCA_964236955.1. Taxonomy (GTDB): domain Bacteria; phylum Bdellovibrionota_B; class Oligoflexia; order Oligoflexales; family Oligoflexaceae; genus Oligoflexus. The sequence goes on from CAXSGP010000030.1 coordinate 36,281, forward strand.
GTCGAGCTCTTCAACTTTGACGACCTGCTCATCGGTGAGCCAATCCTTATCTCCAAGTGGGACAAATACCTTGGGTTGATCCCGAGCACTGAGCTTTTTTAAAGTGGGAAGGTCGAGATGATCGTAGTGATTGTGAGACACGAGAACGGCATCGATCTTTGGAAGGGAATCAAAAGCAATCCCAGGTTCCCTTACCCTTTTAGGCCCGATCCATTGCCAAGGACTCGTCCTTTCCGACCAGACGGGATCGGTCAGTATATTGAGTCCACCGATGGTAATGAGGAAGGAGGCATGATTAACAAACGTCACCGCGACATTGCCTTGCGCGTAAGGGGCAGGTATGAGCGGATTTGGATTATTCGCCACCGACTTGGGCCACTTCGCAGGAGTTTCCTTCAACTTCCACTTCAGAACGTCAACCAAGGACTTTTGCTGACGCTCCCAGGGATTAAAAAACTCACGGCCATCGTAATGATCACTTATCGGACCCTTATAACTGCAACTGGAACCTAGGCCCAATGCTCCGACGAGGCCAATGCCAACCTTGATTTTTCTTGACATCAATGTTTCCTACCAAAAGGGGATAAAGTGAGCGATGACCCAGGTCACCATCCCTCTCTTAGACAAACATGGATCGGCCGCAAAATATACACTTTGATGCCGACAAAGAGTGAATTACAGGCCATGCGTGAGCTCTGTCCTTCCGCTCCCCACTTCGGGATCCGCGCAGTCCAATGGCTCTGTTCCAGCATAAAGGGCGTTGGCCCACTGTCGAATCATGGCCCGCTCGCCCTCTGGCAGCATCTTGCCTGGCGGCATATGTTGAAAAGACAAGGGATGGGAACAGATATTTCTGACTATGGCCGCCCTGTAGATTTCGGCCGTTCGCTCCTTGAGCAGAGCTGGGCTGCGCTTGCTGCTGTGACAGTAACCACAGCGGGCTTCAAGCACGGGCCTGATGTCAGAATCAAAAGTGAAAGGGGCCTGAATCCCAGCAGCGGCTGTAGTGATGGCCGCTTTGCTTTCGCCATTGCCTCCACCTTCGCCTTTGGCCGCAGTAAAGTAACGGTTGACGAGCAACTGAACCGCATGGGTTTCATTAAGAGCTCTTAGGCTTACGCCCAAGGTCATGGCCGGGCCATAGCCGAAGTTTCGAAGGTTATTCTCATTGCGCTTTTCAATATTTTTACGAAGGGGCTCCCAAATTGCAAAGGTCGGCATCGAAACACCCGCTAATGCCGCAAGTTCCCCGTGGGTTTTACCGCTGCGTTGCCGCACTGCTTTTTCGGTCATATCCCGAGTGTGGCAACTCGTGCAGGATGCCCCCTTTTTTCCGCCGAGATTGAGTGAGGTCTGGTCGGGATCAGCAATTTCGAGAAGTTCCTTCAAGGACGCTCGACCGGCGTCGCTGGTCAGGAGGGTATCGCTGTGACCGGCCCGGTAAAAATAGTCTAGCGATTTTAGGCTTAAATCAAAGGGGGTATAGGGAAAGCCCCGACTCACTTGCGATAGGGTGAAGGTCTCCACTTTGAACGGCTCCAGGCGCGTTAGGTAGCGAGCGCCGGACCGCCCCGCGACGGGTTGAACCAGACGCAATCCAAAGCTCCAGTTTCCGCCGCTATTATCGCTCGTCATCCAGGTTAATTTAAAAAGCTTACTCTCGCGCGCATACTTGGCAAGGATGCGTCGCCATTCGATGCCCACGGCTGCCGGTGCATTGTCACCGAGCGGACAGTCCATCTCCTCTCTTAAGCCGGGATGAGGCAGTAGCATTTCCTTTTGCCCCGCATACCAGACGCTTGTCTGGTCGCTTTCCGGGCTTGCTGCCAAGACGCCTTTGGTGATGGCCTGCATAGTTCTTAAATCAGCGATAAAATCAGCAAGGTTATCCAGTTTATAGAAGGCGTGCATGGCCAAGTCTAAAGCCGAGTAGCCGCCGTCAGCATTGGCAATAAAAGGCTGAAAGACCAAACGAAGTTCAGCTCCGCCACAGGCTTCGGCAGGAAATTGGGGATGGGTGGCGGGATTGAGCCCATCACCGTTCTGGGCGAGGACGGTGGTTCGGTAACTACAGGGCTCAAATCGAGCGGCAACCACTCGCCAGTTTTTATAGTGACAGGCTCCCGCCGGCAGCGTCTGGGTAACGGCGACATTGGTGCCCTCGTTTCTTAATATCTCGACATCGTCAGTCCGCAGTTCCTTCCCGCCTATCGGTTCGGGGCAAAGATCATCGCTGACCGAAGCCACATCCGGTATTGCCGCCATATCCGTTTTCAGCTGGCTTTGCAGCTCGCCTAGGCCGGCGTTGACGGCCTCTGCCGTCCAGGCTGCAGCGTTGGCCGGCATAGGCAGGACGGACATAAGCGAGTCCTTTGCCCAATTCTGCCAAAGCGATTCGGAAAGAATGGGGTCCGCGCCGCCCAAATCTAGCTTAGGCGCGTTGCACATACCCGTCCCCTTTTTACCAAATACCGAATCCTTTGGATCATTAAATATCGAATTCTGCAGAGGTACAAGGATCGAGACATCGCTTGCACCCAGATCTTCCTGAGTTCGATTAGCATGGGATTGATAGGAAAGATAAGACTTCAACGCCTTTTCGTTAGGGCCGCAGGACAAGATGAATAAACATAGACCTATCATCGTCCAAGAATTTTTCAAAGGTATTGCCTCGATGGAAACGGTTGGAGTTCAAGCCGACAGTTCGATAGGGCTGTCCGGGTGAGAGGATAGGAACCCCAGACCGATTCGCCAGGAAAGGAATCCGCCCCACGATTAGCCCGTTAAAGCCATAAATCAGGGTACATAGCATTCGCGGGCGGCTGGTAATTTTGCTCCACCGGTCTTCACTTTAGTCTGCACACGAAGCCCGGGACGAAGCTGTCCGGCAACTGAGAAGCAGTCATCTTCCGCAGGAATCGTACAGAGCACTTCGGTCTTGTCGTCGGCCGAATACTGGCAATTTTCGGGAATGTCCACCAGCAGTCCAAACTGCATCAAGGGCGCGTCGAGAAGCGTGCTGTCGCGCGCCGCTAGCTTATCCACACAGAAATCGATATTGCCCTTATATTTCTCGCCGACTGCCCACCGAACCTTGGAACAGATTTCCGGATCCGAGTTACGGCCATTGACACAGCCTGACGTCACTCCGTTGCAGAGGGATCCAATAGTTTGCCCCGACTGCAAGCGATCCAAGGCATTTTCCGCGCATAGATCGACAAGGTAGCGAGCGGCGCTGATCGAGTTCACCGAGGTCTTACCGCGGCTGTTCAGATAAAAATCTCTTTTGCGATCAAAGCTCGATGTGAACCGACAGGTTTTTTCCGTTGATGTCGTCTTCACTGTTTTCCATTCACAGTATTCTTCCTGATTTTTAATGGCAGTCTCTGCCGCGGATCCAAAACGTTTAGGTTCGCAGGACCAATCGACGACATAGCTACGGGTTTGGCCTTCGACTTGCAATTCCTCCCAATCCGATTTCACCAGGGACGCAGTGGGTGGAGGGGATTGGTCTCGACAGGAAAGGGAGAGGCTGAGTGCCGCCAGCGAAGTCATAAGCTGCATTTTCAAAAATCGCTGCATAGAAATCCTCGTTCTCTGGTTCGTTCATAATCAGTCGATTGGTCGCAGAATGGAGACAAACAGCTAGGTCAATAGACCTGAACTGTCTAGCCAACTTATGAAGTATCATAAAGAATTTATCCAAGAAAGGAGGTTCAAAAAGCATTCTATTCATTTCGACTTCATCAACGCCCGTCATTCTTCCCCAAATAAGCTTCAATGGCGGTCTTTAACCCACTTTTTTAAAATGTCAAATTTTTATAATATCCCTCTTTGCGCAAACAAAAACGTCCCATTTCATCAGAATTGGAGCCGCAAAACCGCACGGAGCCTTGAGAACAGAGCCGCACCAAAATTTATTGCCAGGCTGGATTTTTGATGAATTAGGATCTGGCGCAAGCGGCCCAAATAAAATCGTCGCCGTATCATTTAGGAAAGCTAAATATTTTTTCATAAGCTGATAATCAATCAGTTGCAAAATGCCAGGACTTCATAATTTTGAGCGGAAGGTAGTCACCAGCCTTGGCTTGAATGCTGCGGGCGTTGAAACCCGGGAGAATCTCAAGCGGATTGCTTGACAAGGATTAAGGCCTGGGGTACCAGCATGAATAAGCTTTTTCCGAGACTTCGACGTTTCCTCATCTTGGCTTTAGGACCATCCGTTACTTGATTACGGAATTTTCCACTAAGGATGTCCCATGAAAAAATATCTGCTCCTGCCCTTTGCCCTCGGCTTCATGCTCAGCTGTGCCGACAGCAAGAGCTCTGTTCTCAATCCCAAAACGAGCGACAGCGAACTTAGCGCGACGGTTGGCGCTGCAGCCCACGGCATGGTGCTCTTTGGAACCGACAGCCTTTTCATTTCGCATATTCCGATGTTTATGTCGCCCCACGACTGGCAAGCCCTGATGCAGGTGCAGATCACCCATGCGCAGGCCGACGCTCTGGCAATCTACAAAAAGGCGTCCAAGCCCGATCAACAGATCTTGTTCACAGTCCGTCCTAAACCCTTTATCCTGCCGAACCTGCTCAGTGGCAAGATCAAGAGTTTCCAAGCTGACCTCTATAAAGGCAACTTTGAAAAGGGCGGCAAGCTCCTCCTCTCCGATATAACCGTAGCCGTTGACAGCGTCCTCTATTCCACACAGTTGTCCAAGGCAACAGCCGCAGCCGGACAGCTGACCTATTTAGCTGTTGAAACCACCGGCGCCTCGTACCTAGTGCATAAGATCACAGCCCCTCAGAACTTCGATCACATCGTTCAAATTCAATGGTTAACCGAAGGCGTGGAAAGAACCGCTGCATTGCAAACCTTTAAGGTCAAGGACCTTGAGTCGAAACGCCTGCGGCCTGGTCAATATTTTGCTGCCAGTGAAGATGGTTCGATGCTTGAGAGTTCTACCGTCAACGGCGCGGCTTTTAAAGTTGTGGCGGATTTCTATTGCACCAAGGGCCCTGATTTTTACAATCTTTGCGACTGAAAGGTAACACCATGATCTCTAAACATAAATTTGCAGCGCTATTATTCGGTATTCTCCCTTTTTTAAGCACAAAAGGTTATTCAGCCGTGACATTGGAAAGCGGTACACTGGGCATAAAATGGAATCACGGCTCGTCTCAATGCTCGGGCAATAATGACCCGGCCATTCAAATTCATGCCTATAACGATAATATGGTTATACTAAGGCAAAACAAATGCGTGAATTATGAAGCTCCTTTTATGTACCTGCTCTTTGGTGAAAAACGCGCAATCCTGTTCGACACCGGAGCAACAAAGTCAGCTTCCCAGTTTCCCATTCAAAAGACGATAGAGAGGCTGCTCGTCGAGCATTATGGTGCCGAGCAACGGGCCAAGATTGAACTGGTCGTCGCTCACACGCATGCGCACGGCGATCATATAGCGGGTGATTCTCAATTCAAAGGCAAGCCCAATACGACACTGGTCGGCACCTCACCGACTGCCGTCGCGGCTTTTTTTGGCTTTAAAAACTGGCCGACAGGGAGCGTGAGCTACGATCTTGGGGGACGCGCGCTCGCACTTCTGCCCATGCCTGGCCATGAAGATAGTCACATTGCTATCTATGATGATCAGACGGGAATCCTTTTGTCCGGCGACTCCCTTTATCCGGGGCGCCTTTATGTAAGAAATTGGACCGCCTACCGCAAAAGCGTAGCCCAACTCACGGCCTTCTTAGCTGACAGGGAGGTGAGCTATGTGCTTGGCGCTCATATTGAAATGTCAACCACAGCCGGTGTCGACTATCCCGTGGGAACGACGTTTCAACCCTTTGAACATGATCTGCCTTTGACCAAGGCGAGCCTGAACCTGCTTAAGAGCCGCTTGCTTGCCATCGGTCCTTCGCCCTTAGAAGACGTCCAAGACGACTTCATTATCTATCCGCTTTAACTTGACCGAAACGATTTAGGCCTCAACCCTTGCAAGAGGTGTTGAGCCTTTGCCTGCCAGCCGTCCTTAACCCACTCCTTACTCCGGATACCCTGCCGATTCATTCGTGAGCAGATTTTTCCCATTTCTCTCATGATATAATTTCCATATCACATGGCACTGCAATCTCTGACTCAGACTTTTGAGAAAGCTCACGTCTTCTCATCAGCATGACTTCGCCTATTCTGCCAAAAACGAAACATCCACGGGGATTTCCATGCGTATCAATCGTAGGCAGGCTTGTGTTTCGTCGCTCTATGTCTATTCCAGCCTGGTCCTGTCGAACGGCCTGACGTCACTGGCCTGTGGGCCTGACCCAAAGGTCCAGGAGCCGGATCTCTTGACCTCTTTAGCCTTCGGGTCCTGCAATAAGCAGGATATGCTAACGAGGCATTGGCCCATTATCAAAGAAAAAAATGCTCAAGGCTGGCTATGGATGGGCGATGCAATTTACGCCGATGATAAAGTCCCGAAGCTAAGAGTCAGGGAATATCAAAAAGTTCTGGCCGACGAGGGCTATCAGGCTCTCCTCGCCAATAGCTTTGTTATGGGCACGTGGGATGATCATGATTTTGCCGCCAACGACTCGGGTGGGGACTATAGGGACAAAGTAGAAAGTCAGAAAGTTTTTCTCGATTTCATAGGCGAGCCACTTGATTCCTTACGCCGCCTGCAAAAGGGCATCTACACATCGAAGGATATTGGCAAGGTCGACAGGCAGATTCAGTTTATCCTGCTCGATATGCGTTACTTTAAAGAAAAGCCCGCTATCGCCGCTGATCCCATGGGAGCGGCGCAGTGGGACTGGTTGGAACAAGAAATCAAAAAACCAGGGCCTGCCCTGAAAGTTGTCGTCTCCAGCATACAGGTTTTGACTGATTATACGGGGCGGGAGACCTGGGCTTGCTATCCCGAAGCCCAGACTCGCCTGCTCGCTCTCCTTGCCACCTCACTTACTCCCGTGCTGCTTCTAAGTGGCGACCGTCATCTGACAGAAACGAGTCGGCGCCAGGTGGCGACAGATCGGATCATTCATGAAATCACAAGCAGCGGCCTGACGCACACTACCGAGCTTAGCAACAACAACATCTGGTGCGTGCAGTCGCAGATCAAGGAAACAAATTTTGGTGTGCTTAGTCTGGAATGGGACAGCACACCTCAGCCGGTTTTAAAGGCTTTGAATGCGTCACTCTATTCTCCACAGACAGGAAATATGATACGTGATATGAATGTTCCATTGACCTGGATCTAAGCTTTTGGCTCGCCATAGCCCAGCGACTTGGATCTCCCTTCCCATATCCTTAGGTCAATTCCTTAGGTCAATTGCCGTCATGACGTTTATTTCAAGCACCCTCGGCATATTCTTTACAATCAAATTAACGCTTAGGTTCCAATAGCTTAAAATCGTTGTTTTGCGATCACCAATTGCCTCAGGGCAAGCTGCGTGCCAGTGTTTCATTTTATCGGAAGGGGTTACTATGAAACATTGCGTTAAAATATTAATGGGCTGTCTTATGCTTTCCTCGGCAGCGAAAGCCGACGATGCTGCGGTTTGGCCATCATGGGGTGGCAATCCAGAAAACACCCATCAAGGGATTAATAGTCCCGCTATTACGCCCGAGTCTGTGTCGGGGCTCAAGGTAAAATGGACCTTTCTTACCAAGGGCGATGTATCAGCGATACCAGTCGTAAGTGAAAAGTTTGTGTATTTTCCTGATTGGGGCACGCCCTTTGTTGCGCCCTTGACGGGCGGCAGCTACCTCCATGCGCTGGACCGGGAAACGGGCGAATCGGTATGGACCAAATCCATACTGGGCTACAGCGAGAATTTGCTCAACAATCTGGCCCGAAGCAGCTTTGCGATATCGGGAAATCTTTTGATCTTTGGTGATAACCGGGGGGTGGTTGATTCTATTTTGAGCCTACCCGGCTCGCACGGTGCGGCTGTCTATGCATTGGACCAAAGCACAGGCGAACTCGTCTGGAAGACCTACGTTGACGACAATCAGCTTGCCATCGTCACGCAATCGCCCGTCATTCACAACGGCCGCGTCTATGTTGGAACCTCGTCCAATGAAGAAGCAGCCGCTCGTTTAACCAAAGACTGCTGTTCTTTCCGGGGTGCGATGCTGGCGCTTGATCTCGCAACGGGAAAAATTCTTTGGAAAACCTATATGGCGCCCAAAAGCGAGGAAAAAAATGGTTTTACGGGCAATGCCGTATGGGGCAGTCAACCTGCTATCGATGTCAAACGTAATGCAGTCTACATAGCGACAGGAAACAATTACACCTTTCCAAAGCAGCTTGAAATTTGTTTAAAGGCCCACCGGGGTCGACCAGCAGAGCAGCAGACGGAATGTTACGACAAACTCGATGCTCCCGACAACTATGCAAGCTCAGTCCTTTCTCTTGACCTGGACACGGGTGCTATAAAATGGGCGCGCAAACTTGAGAATTTTGGTGCTTGGACTTACGCTTGCGATCCTTCCTTGATTCCGATCTTGCCCGTCAATAAGAAAAACTGTGAGGATCTGGAATCGCTCGACTTTGATTTTGGTCAGGCCCCTATGCTGGTCCATACCAAGATTCAAGACAAAGATCGGGATATCGTCGCTGTAGGGCAGAAAAGCGGTGTTTTTTGGGCCTTTGATCCCGACCAGGAGGGAGCCACCTTATGGGCAACGACAGTTGGGCCAGGCGGGGCCTTAGGTGGCATGGAGTTTGGATCCGCCAGCGATGGCGAACGCATCTATGTGCAGCTTACAAATTTTGATCATGTCGCATTTCCCATTGAGGCGGGTCCTCAAAAAGGCAGGATCACCAATGGCGGCATCTGGGCTGGTCTTGAGGCAGCGACTGGGAAAATACTTTGGCAAACGCCTGACCCGACGAGCACAAAACCCTTGAAAGGAATTCTCGTTCATCCCACCTTTGGCGCTTTCCTTGGTGATGGTTATTTTGCGGCGGCGAAGGGCCCCATGGCTGTTAACAATGCCGTGGTCTTTGCTGGATCCATGGATCGTAAAGGCCATATGTATGCCTTCGACGGACGGAATGGCAAAATACTGTGGAGTTTTGCCAGCGGCGGATCGGTGATGTCGGCTCCGGCGATCGTTGATAATGTCGTCTATTGGGGTTCGGGATATTCCAAGACTGGCTTCGCCAATAAAAAATTCTATGCTTTCGATTTGGGTGGCAAGTAAGAACACATGACGCGCGTTCCTTCGATCGATGGTCGACTTATCTGAACTCATCGATCGGAGTGTCCTTTCATCGCCTGAACTGGCCCAATTCAACTTTGTAATATCCTACCTCACCCTGGTATCCTTGAATTTTCTTTGAGTGCCTCGCTTGATCAACCAGAACGATAAGCGGCAGGGGAATATCGTCTGGGTCAATTTTATGCTCAAGCAGAAAAGCCATCGTCGCTTTTCCTTTGGGTGAATCCGGGTCATCCCGAAATTCATCAGCATCGATCTTAACGAGGGTATAGCTCTTCATAGCCGCTATCATCTCTGCATCCCGTTTGAATAGATTATCTTGGGCAGCACAGGGCTCGCACCAGTCTGCTTCAAATTCCACAAAGAGGGGTTTGTCTTCTTTTAACGCTTTGGCCTGAGCAAAGGCGATATCATGATTCCAAAGGCTTTCATATTCACGTGTTTCAGTAAGGACAAGTTTGCCTTCGCGAAGCGCAAGAGTGAAATGATTCATCGCCAGGTAATTCTCCACCAGACCAAGGAGCTGGCGTTTCGTAACATTTTTGGGAATAGCGACGTGATCGTTTGCAGGAAGGGATAGGCCAGCAAACTTTACTTCCTTACCTTCCATTTCGCCAAGTTTTATGATAGCCGCCTCCATGTTTTCTTTCTTGGCGGGCGCACAGGCCATAGACAGAAGGACAAGGGCTATAAATCTGTTTTTATTCATCCGCGACCCTTTAAAAAAACGAAGAATCAATAAATCAAACAATATCCGAAGCTATAACTTTCGACCTGAATCATTGACAAGCCCGTCAGAATGATTGACAATAGCTAAAAATATCGGGGGTTTGGCAATGCCACGTAAGATTATCATCGGGCTGCTTGCAGTTCTTGTCGCTGGTCTGGGAACCTTTGCCTATATGCAGGCGAACAAGAGGCCCTCGTCCGCCATGCCGTTGACTCCTAAAGGCGTCAGTCCCATTGAAACCTCTCAGGTTGCCGACCCGGATGCCCGCGAGCCAGCCGAAGCCTCCCCTTCCCCGCCCCCTGATCTGAAAAGCCCTGCGCAGGCGGCAGAGAAAAAAGCCGGCACTGGGCATTTCGAAATTTATGTTCCTTATGCGGACCAGGCGGCCAACGATCTTGCTAGCTCGATGGACGACTTGAGCAAATCCGTGCGAGAAAAGAAATTGCGTGCGGCTTTCGCGGCGAAAGACCAGGTTGCCGCAAAATATGTAAAGATCAATTCCCTGAGCTGCCGCGAAACGATCTGCACGATAGATGCGGAAGCTAAGAATAATGCCACCGGCCTACAATTTCAAAATGCAATCGTTGAAGTGCTTCGCCATGAGCCTTGGATTGGCAATATGATTGACATCACGACTCCAATTGATGATCCGCGCCGCGGTCGCTTCGTTTTCTATCGCGAAATGCCGAAGTGAATTGAGCGTTATAGAAAATCGGCTTTTCCTTTTCACCAATCCTGCCGGTTCTCATGAGCACAGAGCGAAAGTCTCACGCTTCCCTTGCGCGAAGCTTCGATTGCATCAAGACCAACGCTTAGTGTATGGAGATGACCGCTATTTCATGCAAATCTTGAGGGTTGGCCTGGTCCGAATAGGATTTTGCCGAAAATTTTCCCGTGAATGAGTAGGCCGTTTCAAAATGTTCAGGATAATGGGGAAGCTTTTCAATGAGCCTCTCCGCATTATAGACCACGGCCCATTGCCCTGCGATTTCAATCAAACATTGGGGCACAAAGGGAGGTCCAGGCTCATTTGCATATTCATCCTGCCAACAGCTCAGGCTGCCTTCGACTGCATAATTCATGGCGGTCTGCGGCACGATTTTATGAGCGGCCTTGAGTATATCCTGTGCCGGAACTTCCAAAGAATAGGCAGCAACTGCGATAGCTGCTCGCGAAATGGCCGTAGGAATGCTTAGGGCCAATAGAACGCTCGAGCCCAGTAAAACATTTTTCATGGAAACTCCTATTGAGGCAGGTTGCAGGTATCTCGAATTTTTTTAAAGACTAGGGGCTGTTGACGTTTGAGATAAGTGATTGAAAAGTACAGGCAAACTCGTA
>CAXSGP010000031.1:0-46776 GCA_964236955.1 uncultured Oligoflexus sp.
AACAAGCCACAAGAAATGCCGATTCAAGCGCATGCAGGTAGTCCTTTCCCTTGGGCCTAGGCCTGAAGGCTAGGACCGCCCGTCAGCAGCAGGTCCTATGGCTTACCTTCAGTTGATCAATGCCTTAAATGCCTGCTCAAGTTCCCCGATGCGCTTGGCGCAACTGGCCTTAGCAAGCTCAAGCTCATGTTGACGAGCGTTGGTTGGTAACTCACGAAAGACGGAAAAATAGAATTTGATCTTCGGCTCAGTCCCCGATGGACGCGCACTGACCTTAGAACCGTCACTTAGGATAAATTGTAGCACGTTAGAACTCGGAAGAGGGATAGGCGTTGTCAGCCTGGTCTGAAGATTTAACTCTTGGCCTTTTAGCAAATCCCTCAACTTCTCCACGTTACTGCCCGCAATTTGCTGGGGTGGGTCGCGGCGCAGCTGCTCCATAATAGTTGCGATGCGGGCGGCCCCTTCCATGCCTGGCAAGGTAAAGGTCGCCAACGATTCGAGATAGGATCCATGCCGCAGATAAATTTCATCGAGCACCTGACTTAGACTTTTGCCCTGCGATTTGTAGTAGGCAACCATCTCCGCCGCCACGCAGCAGGCGCTGACTGCATCCTTATCGCGCACAAACGAGCCGGCAAGAAACCCATAACTCTCCTCGCCGCCACAGACGTAGTGGCGATAGGGAAGGTTTTTCCCCGTTTCAATGTCATCGATGAGCTGGCAAATCCATTTGAAGCCGGTCAGGGTCTCTTCACATGCCGCTCCGTAATGCCTGGCGATTTTTTCCTGCTGATCGGTCGTCACCACGGTCTTGATGACCAGCGGGTTGTTGGGCATGCGCCCCGCATCCTTCATTCCGGATAGAAAAAAATCGATCAGCAGCGAACCGATCTGATTGCCGTTATAAATGCGGTAGTCGTCATTCTCACGCACGACGATGCCGATCCGATCCGAATCGGGGTCGGTACCCAGAACAAGATCAGCCTTCAGCTTCCTGCCAAGCGCGATCGCCATCGCCATCGCTTCGGGCTCTTCGGGATTGGGAAATTTTACGGTTGGAAAATCAGGATGAGGTTCCGCCTGCTCGGGCACCACGACGACATCTTTAAAACCAAACCGTTTTAAGGCCTCGGGCACAATCCTGCCACCGGTGCCGTGGAGAGGGGTGTAGACGATCTTAAAATCCTCACGTCCAAACTTGGGTCGCACCGAAAGTTTGACAAGCTCGCCAAAATACGCTTCATCCAACTCACTGCCAACCTCTTGAATCAAGCCCTTCTTTACGCCTTCCGCAAAGGCCATAAAGCGAATATCCTCATAGTTTTTGATGTCGCCATAACGCTTGATGATCGCCTCATCATGCGGAGCCACGATCTGGCCACCCGTTTCCCAGTAGACTTTATAGCCATTATACTGAGGCGGGTTGTGGCTGGCGGTGACGCAGACTCCGCCCTGACATTTGAAGTAACGAACCATGTAGGAAAGCAGTGGCGTCGGCCGCAGCTCTTTGGTGATGTAGGCTTTGATGCCATTGGCCGCCATGACTTCGGCAGTCGCTTCCGAAAATTCACGGGAAAAGCGCCGCGAATCGTAGGAGATGGCGATGGCTTTGGAACTTTTGCCGAAATGGCTATTCAAATAGTCAGCGAAGGCCTGAGCGGCCTTTCTGATGTTGTAAATGTTCATCCTCGCGGTACCGGCACCGAGGATGCCGCGCAAGCCACCCGTGCCAAACTCGAGGTCCCGATAAAAACGCTCGGCGAGTTCCTTATCGTCACGTGCCGCCAGCAAAGCGCTGATTTCGCCACGGGTCTTGGCGTCAAAGACCGGGGAGGTCGCCCAATAATTGGCGAGTTTTTTCACTTGCTCGTTCAAGAAACACCTCACACTTGCATGAATTTTTATGGTCTCACACAAGAATAAAGCATCATTCTCGGCGTCAGTCTATAGCTGGCCACCCTTGGAATTCTCTTAAATCCGCATGGGCGATCTTGGTAGCCTGCGGATAAGTTAGGAGACAGGCAATTCCCACTCCATTCAAACGATAGTCTCCGCAAAGCTTGCGGCCGGCGACCGGCAGGAAGACGTCGAGCCCGACGGTAGGCAGATTGATCAGGACATTGGGTGATTTCAGGAGGGGCACCCAGGGCCGCACCTGATCGACCGCACCAAAGAGCGAAGTCACGAGGGAAGCGTCGGTGTCATTGGCCGCCGCGATGGCTTCCTCGACGTCCTTATAACGATAGACCGAAAGATCAGGGCACATGAGAACGTTGCTCTGATAGGAACTCGCCTGACTCATCTCCTCAAAGAAATGCACGCCAGGCGTTACAAAAAAGCCGCTCGAACCGGTTCCAAAGCCCTTCCCCCAAACCCAGGTGTCGGTTGCTTCGCGTTTGGCCATAGTCTGATAGCGCAGAAACTTGTCGACCGCTTTTTGGGCATAGAGAGGACCGAGATGGGGATTTTCCTTCTGATCGGTCGGACTGACCTTCAGCGAGCGAATACCCCGTATCATTTCATTTTTAAAATCTTCGAGCATGCTGTCGTGAACGTAGGCACGGCTGGTCGAGGTGTTCAACTGCCCGGCGTTTTTAATCACGCCATAAATCGTCTGCCGCACCGCTTCCTTAACATCCGAGCCAGGCGCCACGATCACGGCATTTTTACCGCCAGATTGCAAGAGCAGCTGGCGCGTGAGGGTGTTGCTTGGATCGCGGCGAATCGCATCACAGTGCTCGCGTGAGCCCGAATAGATCACGGCTTGAATGCGTTTGTCGGTCAGCGCCTTGGCAAAGTTTTGATAGTTGCCAAAGACCACGTTTACGGCGCCTTGGGGCAAATCCAGCTTTTCGATGATAAAAGCAAAGAGCGCGCCTGAGATCAGGGCATGCGACGACGGCATGAGGAGCAAGGGCGAACCTGCGATCATCGCTCCTGAGAGGCATTGAACAAATGTAGCAAGGGGGGTGGAGAAGGGAAGGAAGGCCATCGTAATACCGCTCGATAAAAGCTCGAACTCAGTCCCCGGCCAAGCCAGCATCACCGGCCCAAGGAGGAGCTGGCGAATGTTTTGCCTATCGGCAAAGATCGCATCAAGCTGCTGGATCGAGGCTCGAAAATCGGCTTCTGCTTCCCAGCGGGCTTTGCCGGCTTCGATGCAGAGCGCATCGATGATGACCGATTCATAGTCTGCGATCTGCTGACGCAGCCGCACCAGAGCATTGATGCGTTCATCAAGACTAAGCTGTGATAATTTTTTTTGAGCTAGGTCGGCGCTCTCGATACCGGACTCGATTGTCTTACGGCTCAGCAGAATGCGGCCGATAGGGGTGCCGTTGGAAGGATTAAGGGATCCCTGCAGAGCTTCGGCTTTTGGATCGTTGATCCATTCGCCGCCGATATAGTGTCCCGGAAAATCAAGAGGAAACTTACGTGCACGTATGGCCGCTGAAAAAGCCTCGATACCCATAAAGCCTCCTTAGAAAAAGTCAAAGATAAGCCGCACTGGAGTTTTCGGAATTAAGGGCGCAAACCCTTAACTCTCTTTATCTTACTGCGTCATATCACTGAAGTCTAAGGTAAATTTAGCATATAGCGGCTACGAATTAGCTGCACTACTTGCCCACACAGAATTCGTGAAAAACCTTGTCGAGAATATCCTCCACATCGACCACACCCAAAATTCCACCCAGCGCCCGCGTGGCATTTTGCAGTTCAAAGGCCAGCATCTCATCATAGGCGCCGTCCTTTACCCCTGCAAAGAACTGATCCAGATCCGCCTTCGCCGCTTGGATCGCCTGATGGTGCCGGGCTGAGCTGACAAAAGGCTGATCCTTCAATGGACCGACATAACCATCGACCCGTTTCACCACTTCCGCCTCGAGTTGCTCAAGGCCATGATCGGCGAGACAGGAAATCGGCACATAACCCGCCCGATTCGACTCCTGACCCAGATCAGCCTTGGTTTGCACCCGCAGGCATTTTTCAAGACCGATCCTTAGGGCTATGCTTTCGATATCCTTATAGGCCTGAACCGGCGCATCCTTAGCGACCAAAAGCAAAACCAGGTCGGCCTGCATGGCAATGGCCAAAGCCTTGGCCACCCCCTGCCGCTCAATGGTATCTTCGGTGTCACGAACCCCAGCCGTATCAACCAGACGAATAAGCCGACCGCTCATGCGGCAGGGTTCTTCGAGATAGTCACGGGTGGTACCGGCCTGGTCGCTGACGATCGCACGCTCATGACCCAAGAGGGTATTCATCAGGGTCGATTTACCCATATTGGGTTGGCCGATGATGGCTACCATCAGACCCTGCGCGGCCACGCGGCCCGAAGCATAGCTGGCCTCCAGTTTTTGCAGCTGGGCCATCACGCCCCGCACCTTATGAACGACGGTTTCCAGAGCAACATCCTGGGTATCGCCTTCGTCGGGAAAATCAATGCGGGCGGCAAGAAAGGCCAGCGCTCCAATCAGACGTGAGCGCAGCTCTTCAATCGTCTCGGAAAAGCGCCCGGTCGCCAGCTGGCGCGCGGCGATCCACTGCTGATGGGTACCAGCTTCGACCAACTGCTTCACGCCCTCGGCCGAACTAAGATCCATCTTGCCATTCAAAAAGGCCCGGCGTGTGAATTCGCCCGGCTCGGCTGGTCGAAAGCCATGGGCGAAAAGAGTTTGCAGGATGCGTTGCACGATATAGGGGCCGCCATGGCAAAACAATTCGGCAGAATCCTCACCCGTAAAGGAATGCGGCCCGACGAAAAGCGCCACCATCAGCTCGTCGATCCTCTCCCCCGAGGCAGGATCCAAAAAGCCCGCTAAGGCCATCGATCGCGCCACCGGCGTTGATCGGCGCTCCAAGAGAGGCTCCAGGTAATCAAAGGTATCACGGCCGCTCATTCGAATCACTGCGATCGCTGCGGCACCAGGCGCGGTCGAGAGTGCCGCGATGGCTTCGCTCATAACGGAAAACCCGACATGAGCCGGGCTATAGGAGTCGTGCAGGGTGTGCTGGCCTTTATCCTTCATCGCCTCTCTCAGCTTCATCTTTTTTGCGGATCGGCAGTATCATCAGTTTACGATTGGGTCCGGTGCCGATCGATTTCGTATAAACACGTTCGTCTTTGTCTAAAGCCATATGAATGATTTTTCGATCATAGGAACTTTTGTAGTTCAAAACGATAGGGCGCCTATTCTCGTTAACTTTTTCCGATAAATCGCGGGCCAGCGCGACGAGATCGGTTTCGCGTCGCCGCCGCACACCCTGCACGTCGATAAAAATACGGAAAGGTAATTCACGCTTTAAATGCCGAGGTTTTTTGCGTAGGACATGCTCCAGCGCTTCCGCCAGCTTGCTGTTTTTCAGCATCTGCGCTGCCAGGTAATCATCGTCACAATCCAAAATCAAGCGGCCGTCATCAAGTTCAGCGCTGACTTCCATGTTGCGGCCGGCGATAAAGCCACAAATTTCTTGACAAAATTTTCGCAGATCATCCTTCAAGGCTTCAATCTCTTGCGGAGTCAGCTCTTCAAGTTCCTGATGCCCACCGGGCCTATCACTGATACTCGCCTCTTTTTGCCAGGCGGCGATTTCAACTTTTTTCGTCAAAAAAGCAAACAGACCGCTGCCCCCTTGGGAGACGAGTCTAAAGTCGAGTTGTTCCTGTTCCACTTTCAGCTGGCGAGCGGCTTCAGTCAGTGCCCCGTCAAGAGTCTTGGCGGTCACGCGAATTTCATGAGACTGGCTCTGCATTGAATCCTCCTGTTCGTATTCAAACCGATGTCAACTTCGGCCAACGGTCCTCAAAGGTCCTTGAGCGCCAGCCGGCTATTGAGCCAACGCTGCTGAGTGATGGAGACTATGGTATTGGTCATCATATAAAGAACCATACCTGCCGGTAGCGACAGCATCATCAAAGAAAAAATAACGGGCATCATCAGCATGATCTTTTCTTGATTTTTATCCATACCCGGGTTGGGAGTCAATTTTTGTTGCAAGAACATGCCGACACCCAGAAGTATTGGCGTAATATAATAGGGATCTTTCGAAGACAAATCGATGAGCCAGCCGTAAAAAGGCGCATGACGCAGTTCGATGGCCTGGGACAAGACGTTATAGAAGGCGATAAAGACCGGAACCTGCGGCAGGATAGGCAGACAGCCTTTAAACGGGTTGACCTTATTCTTCGACATGAAGGCCATCAGCTCACGCTGCTGCCGGGCGGGATCGTCTTTAAGGCGCTCCTTGAGGGCATTCATCTCGGGCTGCAGCTTTTGCATGCGCTTGGTCGAAATCGCCGCAGCACGCGTCAGCGGGAAAAAGGCCAGTTTAAGGATCAGCGTGACGATGATGATAGCCAGGCCCCAGTTTTGCACAGCCTGATGAACGCCTTTAAGCGCGATCAGCAGGGGGTGGGCAAAGAAAGAGAACCAACCGAGCTTGATGCTGCTTTTAAGTTCCGGTCCAAACGCTTCCAGAACATCGACTTTTTTAGGCCCGAAATAGCCGGACAGTTTCATCGAGGCCATCGCACCCGGAGCCAGCACGCCTAATTTTTGGCTGATCATGGTCGCAATCTCACAGCGGGTCTCGGTCGACTCGCCGTCGCGCTGCACAAGATAGTCAGCGGTTTGATTTTGCGCCCAGAGGAGGCCGAGGAAATAGTGTTTATCAAAGCCGAGGTAATCCACTTTTTCATTTTTCAGATTGGCGGCAGGCTCAGCCCCTTCCTCACAGAGTTTTTTAAGGGCCATATCGTTGCGCTTGCCGTCCAGACCATAGAGCACACCGATATCGGCAGGCGAGGAAGGCGCCAAAAAGTTACCTGATTTTGTCGGGATGGTGAGCGCTTGCTTAATCAAGGTGCTGGCGTTGAGGTCCTGCTCTTTGTCGCTGATGTTTTTGAAGCCAATATCGACCTTAAAACCGTAGCCTTCGGTGGGAATATTATAGGTTTGGCTAATTTCCCAGACCCCTTCGGTGCGGGTGAAGACGATGGCATTGCCTTCGCGCCTGCCGCTGTAGCCGCTTTTGCTGGTCCTATCGTCGCTTTTTGCTGTGCCCTGAACCAGCATTTCCGCGTCGAGAAGATTGACCGGCTCCATTTCGCCCTTACGCGCGGCATAGTCTTTTAATCGCAGTTCGACGATGCTGGCTTTCGCCTGATCGAAACGAATCAGGGTTTGGGCATTATCAAAGGTCAGCTCGCTGGCACTCAAAGGGCTGATCGAGGCCGCCGCGATCGTGCCTGGCGCGGGTGGCGCCTCGGGCGACGTGCTAGAACCTGCAGCAGCGGGGGGATTGCTGCCGGCCGGGCTGGTGAGTTCGGGCTTCGCCGCATTGGGATCGGAGGCCATCTCGCTGGTTTGCTGAGCGCTGGAGTAATAGCTCGGGTATTTATTTTGTAAATAGTACATGTAGCCCATTACAAAAAGAAAACACACGATAGTCGCAGTGATAGATTTCTTGTCCCAATTCATGGTAAATCAACGCCTCCAGGGTGCCAGGGATTGCAGCGTAAAATGCGCAAGGAAATTTTGGTAGTCGCTTTAGGGAGTGGATAAGTTTCCAAACAACTCACAGCGTAGCGGGAGCAGCTTGGGTAGAAGCGGCAGCGCGGGCCTAGCAGGGGTGCCAGACAGATCTGATAAAGTCTGATAAGGCCTATAAGAAGGCGACCAATCATTCGTTTCCGTCCTGGCTTCAAAGGAACAATGAACCAGCCCTATAATTCGGCCCGCAGCTGCGCACGCGCGGCATCTTTTTCAAGACGCTGCTGCACCTTTGCCAGAGCAAACGATAGAGCCTGGCCTAAGGCCTCGAAGGGAGCGCCATCGGCTTGGCCACGGGCGATCACAACGAGATCCATACCTAAAGGTCGCTCGGGGAGAGTACGAAAAAGTTCGCGAAGGCGCCTGCGCACACGATTCCGTGTCACAGCACCTCCAACCTTTTTAGAGACGATAAATCCGATTCTTGTCGCGGGCCCATTACTGCGGCGACCGATCATAACCAGATAAGGGGTTACGATCTTGGTGCCGTTGTCCATGGTTCGTGTGAACTCAGGTCTCCTACGCAGTCGATGCTGCTTAGGAAACGCAAATAACGATGGGACCTCTGAAGGAGGATTCATAGACTTTTAAAAATTACTTTTTGTAGATGGTCGGTACAAGACGCTTACGGCCCTTGGCCCGTCGACGTGCAAGAACATTACGTCCACCCGGACTCGCCATGCGAGCGCGGAAGCCGTGATTTCGTTTGCGTTTCAGTTTACTCGGTTGAAAAGTACGTTTTGACATTGCTTTCTCCTCAAGTCTCGGCCCAACTGCGATCAAGTTGCTGTATATCAGAGAACGACTGCTCAAGAGCAGGCGCTTAGTTAGTTGGGACAGCCGCGAGAATCTACCAGAACAACCGTAGGCTTGCAAGAAATCTAGATGGAGACCGTGAAGAAGCTTTCAAGTCCCGCCACTTTTCACTAGACACACGTCAAAAAGTTTAATAGATAGCCCTTCAACACCGACTAAAGGATCAATTATGCCGCGGCTTGCCGTCATTTTTGCATTTTTTCTGCAGCTTTTGTCTGCACCCCTTCAGGCCTTGGCCGCCGGCTCCGCGATCGAAATCAATCCCGTGCGTATCCTGGTGGATCGCGAGGATCGCATTCATGTGAGCTATCAAAGAGGGTGCCAGTCTCTTTTTGCGGGCTTTATCCTGCGTACCAATGAGAAGCAAGAACTCTTTCTTGGCGTCGCCAGCGAGCGCCCCAACGCCCGCTGCTCCACCCTCAACGGTCTGGAAGAACTCATCATTCCAAAGCTGCGCGGCTCCGATTTCGCCGGCATCAGCTCGCTGAATCCGACGACAGAACCCGTCTTTCTCAAACTCTCGCCGCTACAAAATTTCAATCAAGTCCAAGACGCCGAAGGATTTCGTTTTGAAGCCGTCTATACCTCGCAGTGTGGGACCGCCCTTGGCCTCAACCTCTTTCCCAAGGCCAATGGCCTGGAGCTGAGCATAGTCGAAGGCAAGGCGCATAAATTTGAAACCTGCAACCGCTCGACCAAGATCGTTCGCTATCCTCACATCAATCTCAGCCAAGCCTCGCTCCTGGCCTTGACCAATTTTTCGGAAGACCGATCGGCCCCCCTTTATACTCTGCATCGCAATCAAACCCGGCTTTCTGCCACCGGCGATGGCCATAGGGTTTATTTTCTCAGACGCTGTAACGAAGCTCCAATCGGCCTCGTACGCGAAGCTAGTGAGCAAGGTCTATTGATTTCCATGCTGGTCGCCCGCTACCCCGGACTAAAATGCCCGGATGGAGCCCCCAAGAAAATCTGGACCCCCTGGAACGAAGTGCTTCACGACGAGGATGCCATCGCCTTTAGTGGCGAAACCCATGCCGAACAGCTCCTGATCAAAAGACCCAGCAGCTATGATCTTCGCGGGGACACGCTGAGCATTGTCACGCCATCATCTTGTCAAAAAGACATTGGCCTGGTGTCGCGCACCACAAAAAGTGGCTATGCTGTCGGCATCCTGCATATTCAGACCAGCACTCCGTGCAATTCCGGCTTGAAAGAGGTAACTTATAATTTCAAATGGACCTACGATGCGACTGTGAAACGTGATGTCAAACCCCTGCAACTAGTCGGTATCTAGAGAAAAGGAGGGTCTGTGCGCTGCCGGATTATTCTTGATAGCGAAGCCATTCGTCACAATTATCTGACCTTTAGGCAGCTCACGGCGCCCACAATTGCCATCCCCATTATCAAAGCCAACGCCTACGGCCACGGCCTCAAGGAAGTCTATACCGCACTTAAAGCCGTGAATCCTCCATGGCTGGGGGTCAACTCGCTGACCGAAGCTCTCGCGTTACGGACGCTTGGTTTTGCCGGTCGCATTCTGGTCGTCGGACCTCTGAGTGCAGCACAGGTGGCAAGTGCTGCCGAGCTGGATCTTGATATCTTCCTTTCAGAAGCGCTGATGCTCGCCGAATGGTTTCGGCTTCCGGTCAAGCCCCGCGCCCACCTCAAGATTGACACCGGCATGGCGCGCCAGGGTTTTCTGCCCGAGGACCTGCCGGCGCTGATGGATGGGCTCAAAGCCAACCGTGAGCGCCTGGTCGGCCTCTGCAGCCACTTTTCCAACGTCGAGGACGTGCTGGACCAAGCCTATGCTCTGCTGCAGCTGGCGACCTTTGAAAAGGTGCTCAAGCAATTTCAGGACGAAGGCTTTACGCTGCTGCCCCACATCGCCGCCAGCTCTTCCGCCCTCATCATGCCGAAGGCGCGCTTTGCTCTCGCCCGCATTGGCATCTCCCTCTATGGGCTTTGGCCCTCCCGCACCACTCAGCTTTCGTTTCTGCAGAGCCAGGGCGAGCGCATCGAACTCCGGCCGGTGCTGCGCTGGCTGACGGAGGTGGCCATCGTCAAGCGGGTCAACGCCGGCCAGTACATTGGCTATGGCTGCACCTATAAGGCGCTGCGGAGCATGACGATTGCGGTGCTGCCGGTCGGCTATTACGAAGGCTACCCACGGCTTGCAGGCAATCGCGGCCATGTTTTGATCGCCGGCGAACAATGCCCGATCGTCGGTAGAATTTGCATGAACATGATGATGGTCGACAGCACGCACCTGCCTAACGTGACAGTCGGAATGCCGGTCACCCTGATCGGCCGCGATGGCAACGAACATATCGATGCCAGCACGATAGGGGAATGGGCCGAGACGATTCACTATGAAATCGTCACGCAATTAAATCCCGCTATTCCCAAGGAATTGAGTTAAGAATGCGTCTATGCCAGCTCGAGTTTTACAGCCAGGACGTCGAGGCCAGCCTTAAATTTGCAGGTGAGGTGCTCGGCTGGAAGCGGGTGCCGGTGGCGATAGAGGATCAGGCGGTGATCGCCGTCGATGACGCCAGCCCCTACGGAATCAGCATACGCAAAAGCCCGAAAGGCCCAGCTGGGCAGCTCGATTTGATTGCTTATTTTGAGGTGAGTATACCCCTGCAGGTCTTACGCGAGACCTGCCTGGCGCTGGGCGGCACCATCCTTCAGGAGCCGATCCCATGCCCCGGCTATGGTCTGGTCATGATCGTTGGGGACTGCGGCGGACTTCGTTACGGCCTTTATGAGGCACGTTTTGAAGCACCACGGCCTAAGGTCAGACCCTCTCAGGCGTAAACCAAACGCCCGTCGGCACCGACCGAAACCTGCTCGGTCACCCGACCGCCTTGAAACTGTGATGGATTGGGAACCGTCCATTCGCGTTCCATAAACAGCTGCGCCACCGCTCCCCTAAGCCGGCGGTTTTCCGCAGTATCATCGGCGAGAAAGTGAACCAGAGTATCCTTCACCTCCTCGGTTTTTTGCGCGATGAGCACTTCGGTCGCCGCATAGCGCACGCGCTCATCAAGATCGACCAAAAAGTGAGCGATCTGCGGAATCAGATCATGAATCTGATAGTCGCGCAGGTAGCAGAGGATATCGTAGTTTTTATCGACGTCCTGCTGACTGAATTGAACCTCGCCGTAATTCAAAGCTGCCTTAAGACAATCGACCACAACCTGATCCTGACCCAGCTCATAAAGAACCTTGATCGGCCAGGCGATGCGGCTGGTCTTTGTTAACCAATCTTTAACAAAGGGAATGGCTTTTTCGCCATAACGAACAATCCCCTGCATAGCCAATTCTTTTTCACGGGTATCGTTGATGCCGTGCTCCAGACTGTACTCAAAACGGGGCAAGAGGGCGGGGACCGCATCATCGGCACTATCGAGACCCTTGGCAAGAAATTCCAATGCGGCCCATCGATCGTCGCGAATGGCCTTGGCATTGGTAATTAGCTTTGCTGCGCGTTCGATACGCTTGCTCTTACGACCATCAAAGTATTCTTTTACACTTCCAAACATACCCATACGTCCTGACTAATGGTTACGATACCGGATCAATCGAGTATCGGAAAGACATCTATAACAAGTTCTTCGCCAAATTTATCCTGCAAATCGCGCTTGACACCATTCATCAGAGTCAGTCGAGACGAGGGGCAACCTTCGCAGCCACCGCCGAGACGGATCGTGGCGATCGAATCCTCATAAGCCTCCAAGCGGGCAAAACCCGAATGCAAAGCCAGCATCTGGGACACGGGTCCTTCTAGGTGGGCGGCAATTTCAAAGCCGGTCCCTTCAAAACGCGGCGAGGTGAGGGGCTCGCCAAAGGCGCCGGCTTCATCCATACCCAGCAGCAAACGCATAGCCTCTTCGGCCTCGTTCCGACTCAAGCCATGGGTGACTCGGCCGGAAGGTTCATGCAGGGCCTGCCAGCTGCCATCCAATTTTTCTTTTAAACTTACCGCTTGCAGCATCTCTGACATAATATACCTCGTCGTCAAGCGACTCAAAATTAATTCCATGCCGTTTTATCTAGCCCAGTTATTCCCGGGGAGCAAGCTGACTGTTCGCTCTTAAGATAGGATCGAGGCGACCCTCGTCAACTGACAGGATAAAACATATAACGATAAAGGATTTGTTTTTTGAGGGCAAGTATGCACAGCCAAAAAGATATGATTGCTGCCATTGTACTCGCGGCCGGAAAAGGCACGCGCATGAAAAGTGAAGTTCCCAAGGTTCTTCACCCCTTATGTGGCCTGCCTATGGTTGGCCATGTGATTCAGAGCCTGGAAGCTGCTGGGATTAGCGAAAAATGCATCGTGCTTGGCGGGGATGTTGAAGGTTTAAAAAAAGCCCTGTCGAACTATGGCCCGCTGACCTTTGCCCTGCAGCGCGACCGTCTTGGCACCGGTGAAGCCGTAGCCTGCGCAGGTTTTGCATTGGACGAAGTCGTCCCGCCATCGTTTGCCAGTGGCTCGTTATTGTCAGGCCCGCGCCTCAAGGGACCATATGTCCTCATCTGCGCCGGCGACACACCGGCCATGGATAGCGCCATCATTGCAGCCTTTGTGGCCAGCTGCCTCAGCCAAAAATCCAAGCTGGCCGTGCTCGGCATGCGGCATCCCGAACCCAAAGGTTATGGACGTCTGCTTACCAATGAACAAAACCAAGTCCTCAGGATTTTGGAGGAAAAGGATGCCTCCGAGTCCGAACGGCAGATCCAGCTCTGCAACTCGGGGGTTATCTTTGCCGACAAGCAGCACCTTTTTGCGCTCTTAGGTGCCCTCACCCGGGCGAATGCTCAAAAAGAATATTATCTTACCGATTGTTTTGCCTTGTCCCTCGAAAGGGGGTTACCTGCCCAGGTATGGGCGACCGATGATTATGCTTCATTTGATGGCGTGAATGATCGCATTCAGCTGTCGCGCCTCGAAGAAAGGCTGCTCGATCGACTCCGCAGGCGACACATGGCGGAAGGCGTAAGTTTTCAAATGGCTTCGTCGGTATATCTTGAAGTTTCGGTTAAAATTGGCGCCGATACCACGGTTGGTGCCCATACAAGTTTAAGTGGTCAGACCCAAATTGGCCGCAACTGTGAGATTGGTAGCCATGTCGCCTTGAAAGATGTAATTATTCCTGATGGCAGTCAAGTTCCCGCTGGAACCATTCGCAAAGGGGATTGAGTCCGCAGCCCAAGGCACCTGAGACGAACTTCACCCACTCAGCCTGGACTCACGCAAACGCCTCTCCGGCAAGCCTTTAACTATTATGGGAACTTGTTTCAAACCAGGGACTCACACGGACTCGGAAGGGACATCAGGGGGGATGGGGAGATGCTCAAGGCGTCCGCTCATAACAACAGTCAATTGCAGCTCAAGGTCGATCTTGATCAAGCCATGGAAAGGGTAGCGTAGAATGTGTGGAATAGTCGGCTATGTCGGGCATCGTCCCTGTATCAATATCATCTTTGATGGCCTGAAAAAACTTGAGTATCGCGGCTATGATTCTGCGGGAATCGCCGTTCTCAACCAAGGCGAAATCACCATGAGCAAGGAAGCCGGCAAGATTGAAAATCTAAGACCGTCGATCGCCAAACTTCCGCAGGAATCCAAACTGGGCATTGGCCACACCCGCTGGGCAACGCATGGCCTGCCTACCCGTGAAAATGCCCATCCGCATGCCGCCGAACGCCTGGCATTGATTCACAACGGTATCATTGAAAACTACAAAGAACTCAAGCAGGAACTGCTCAAAAAAGACATTTGCTTTCGTTCCGACACCGATACCGAAGTGATCGCGCACTTGGTATCGGAAGAGCTGAAGGCAACACTCAGGCCTATTGCTGCCCTCCAAAACGTAATCAAACGTCTCGAAGGCGCCTTTTCCCTGGCGTTTATCGTCGATTCCGTGCCTGATGAAATCTATGTCGCCAAACAGGGATCACCCCTTGTGGTCGGTCTCGGTCAGGGCGAAACTTTTTTCGGCAGCGACATCACAGCCTTTGTGCATGTCACGCAAAAAGCTGTCTTTCTTCAGGATGGTGACCTCGCCCTTATCAAAGCCGATGGTATCAAGCTCTGGGATAAAACGGGCAAGGAGATTACCGCCAAGATCACTCACGTTCAGTGGTCGCCCGGCAGCGCCGACAAGCAGGGTTTTCGTCACTATATGCTCAAAGAGATTCACGAACAACCGCGCGTCGTTGCCGCGACGACTCAGGCCTTTGTCAAAGGTGTGACGCTTGATCAGGAAGCGCTCGGCCTCGATAAAATTGATTTCAAAAAGGTCAAGGCTTTGCATATCGTCGCCTGCGGCACCGCCTACTACGCGGGCATGGCAGCAAAATATTTCCTTGAGCCTTTGCTTGGCATTTCCGTCAATGTGGAACTGGCGAGCGAATTCCGTTATCGTAGCCCCTTTTTCTTTAAAGACGGTCAGACCATGGTCATGGCCATATCTCAATCGGGTGAGACGGCCGACACCCTGGCTTCGATCAAACATGCCAAACACAATGGCTGTCAAATCTTCAGCATCTGCAACGTTGCCTATTCCAGCATTCATCGTGAAAGTGATGCCTCGGTCCTCATGCATGCCGGTCCCGAGATCGGTGTAGCCTCGACCAAGGCCTTTACCTCGCAGGTGCTTTGCACCTATCTCTGGGCACTCGCTGCAGCTCAAAAGCTGGGCCGACTGACCGACGATGAGCTAAGCTCCATCATTCATGATCTTAAAACATTGCCGCTTTATCTCGACCAGGCACTCAATACGGAAGAGTCCATCGTCGACCTGGCTAGCAAACTCTACGCATACCCGAACTTCCTCTTCATCGGTCGCGGGATGAGCGCCGTGATTGCCCTGGAGGGAGCCTTAAAGCTAAAAGAAATCTCTTACATTCATGCCGAAGGCTATGCAGCAGGAGAACTTAAACATGGACCGATCGCGCTGGTCGATAGACTCATCCCCATCGTCGCGGTCTTGCCCCATGACCATTACTATGAAAAAACCCTGTCCAATGTCGAAGAGATCTGCGCCCGTGAGGGACAGGTCTATGCGATTGGCGACGATAAAGACCAACGACTTAAAGATATCTGTGTGCAGGTGATTCCCTGCCCGCAGATGAAAAACCCCGTCTTTCAAGCCATACTTTCCACGGTGGGAGTGCAATTTCTTGCCTACCATATCGCTGTGAAGCGTGGCACGGACGTGGATCAACCGCGCAACCTCGCCAAGTCAGTGACTGTCGAGTAGCGTTAGAGGATAGGCCCCTTGACTGAGCTATTACAAAATCTAAATGATGTTCAACGTCAGGCCGTTTTGCATAAAAACGGCCCCCTCGTCGTGTTTGCAGGCGCCGGTAGCGGCAAGACCCGTATTATCACCACCCGCATCGCCCATCTGATCGAAACGGGGGTGCTGCCCTGGGAAATACTCGCCGTCACCTTTACCAACAAAGCGGCCGAAGAGATGCGGCACCGCTCGCTGGCCCTGGCACCCGAAACCAAGCGCTCGACGATCACCACCTTTCACTCGGCTAGTGCACGCTGGCTGCGAGAATTTGCCGGTGAGCTTGGCTATGAACCAAACTTTTCCATCTATGATGATCAGGACGTGACGCGCGCACTCAAGCACATCCTTAAGCAGGTCATCGCCAAGGGCGACATCCCGCAATTGGTCGGCGAGATGAAGAATTTTCTTCACTTCGTGAAAACGGCGGGCGTCTTCATCCATGAGATCGAGGAGTTTGCAACACAAAACCCTCTGCGCGTCCCCACCGCCGGTGTGCAGGTCTATCGCCTTTACCAGGAATTTCTAGCGCAAGCGAATGCGATGGATTTCAACGATCTCCTTTTGAATGTGCTCTTGCTCCTCCGACGCAATGAAAGAGTGCGTTCGATACTCAGCAATCGTTATCAATACATCATGGTCGACGAATTTCAAGACACCAACCGCACCCAGTTTGAGATCATCCAGCACCTCAGCGACCGTCATCGCAATCTCATGGTCGTCGGTGATGACGACCAATCCATCTATAGCTGGCGTGGCGCAACGCCTTCCAACATCATCGACTTTGATCGCACCTATCCCGATGCGACCCGCATCGCCTTGGAAGAAAATTATCGCTGCACAGGCAATATCGTGGCTGCCGCCAGTAAGCTCGTTGCCAACAATAAAAAGCGCGCTGCCAAAACCCTGTTCACCAATGCCCCGGCTGGCGACGCCATCGAAGTCCATCTGGAAGTGGATGGGGAGATGGAGGCCTATTGGATTGCCGAAGAGATCTATGCAGCCAGGCAAAAGTACGATTACGAAGAGGTTGCCATTTTCTATCGTACCAACAGCCAGTCGCGGTCGCTCGAAGAGGCCCTGTTGCGCCGACGCATTCCCTATACCATTTATGGATCGCTCGAGTTTTATGAGCGCCTGGAAATCAAAGATCTACTTGCCTATCTGCGTTTGATCGCCAATCCTTCAGACGATGTCTCCTTCCTAAGAATCTATAACGTCCCCACCCGGGGCCTTGGTGATAAGGCACTGGAAACTTTGCAAAAGTATGCGAGCGGGCAAGGCGTTTCCCTTTGGAGGGCTTCCGAGCTGACCCTTGCCGATCCCAGGCAAAAGGCTTCGCCCAAACTTCGTTATCTCGTCGATCTTTTGCAGGCCCTGCGCCATGAAATCTTGGCAAGTCCCCTTAATGAGGCCGTTAAGACTCTCCTGGAAGCGACGGAATATCCGGAGTATTTGCAAAAGAAATATCCCGACCAGTATGCGGACAAGATGGATAACATTCAGGAATTGGCGGCGGGTATCATGGAATTTGAAAATAAAAACCCCGCTACCACGCTTGCAAATTGGATAGAAACCGTTTCTCTGGTGCGCGAGGATGCCAAGGGTAAGGTTTCGAAGGGCGTTTCGATGATGACGCTGCATATGGCAAAAGGTCTGGAATTTCCACGGGTCTTTATTGCTGGGGTGGAGGACGGACTCCTGCCGCATCGCAACAGCATCGACGATCCGGCGTCGATCGAAGAGGAGCGTCGGCTGCTCTATGTCGGCATCACCCGCGCGAAGTCCAAGGTCTCGCTTACGCTGGCCAAACGCCGTCGCAACTTTAATAATGAGATGGCCCACCCGCCCTCGCGTTTTCTTCTGGAGATCCCCTCGGAGCTAATGCAGCTGAGTATGAAAGCTCAAGAGGCCTTGCGACCGGACGAGGCTCCCGTGAAGCTTAGCTATGTTTACGACGAAGGTTCCTATGAAGGGGATATCGAGGAGGGCTCCAGTGTTTTTCATCCCACCTATGGACGGGGGACTGTGCAGGGCTTTGATGTCCATTTGGGAGCCCGCAAGGCGGTCGTCAATTTCCGGGATTTTGGCTACCGGAAGATTCGCCCAAGCCAGCTCCAAGTTCGTGGATCTGCTGACTAATTGATAAAATCCACGCCTTTTTCCTTTCCTATCCGATAGCTTTAGGGAGTCTCAGCAAGGGGAGTCCTTGGGCAATCCGGGCAAAATTTTGCGCTCGTTACACCCTCCGGGAAGCTATGCTAGAATAGACAAAACTAATCTATCATGAGGCCCCTATGGGTGTGCGGCTTGTGTACTGCCTGGCGGTCAGCGTGCTCTTGCTTGGGACGTTGCGCGGCGAAACCTCGATCTTTGACTATTTTAAACTCCGTAAGAGTCGAGACGTGCTGGAGTCGACGGTCGATAAGCTGAAGGCGAGCAACCTTGGACTCAGCGACGAGATCCGCAAGATCAAGGGTTCGCCGGATTATGCTCGCAAGGTGTTGCGCGATAAGTATCACGTGACCGACGGCAATGAAAAAATCATCTTTTTTGCTGACTAAACAAGGAATTTAATATGCGTAAGTTAGTCGTTGCGTTGTGTTTGGCAAGTGGGACCAGCGCCTGTGGAAGTTTTAATGTCAATGAATTGCTGGCCAGCAAAGTAGAGAAAGAAGCCATCGATTCTTTGGTGCAGGAGGCTCAGTATGAGTATGACAAGGGTCGCTATGATAGCGCCCTCAACCTTACCAATAAAGCTCTGGCCATCAACCCGAACAGCGAATCACCAACTATATTAAAATCCTATGTCTTCCTCAGCAAATCGGGCCTGGATGCAATTAATATTTCGAAAAAAATGATCAAGGCCAACGAGAGCAGCAAAAAGCCGGCGACAACAACGACGACGCCACCTGTAACGACTGAGACAACGGTGAAATCTGGCGATACCACGACCGATAACTTCAACATCCTGAAGTCGGTCATGAATCTTTCCGATACTGACTTCGATCAGATGGGCACCGGCAATACCATCGGCGATCCTCAACTCAAGATCTATATTCCCTTTTCCGCAACTCAAGCGCGCGAGGGCAGCAGCGAATCCCTTGCCTATTTAAATGAGGCCGTCGCCACTCTTTGTCCTTTGGTCCTGCCCAACGCCAACCCTGCCGACGATGTCGATCCTCGGCACGACTGCCCTAAAAATACGTTTGCGAGTGCCGCCAAAGGTCGATCTAACTTTGCCTGGTCGCTGGCTCACCTGGGGGAAGCGATCACTTTTTATTCAGTCCTTCTCTATGATAGCGATGGTGATGGCATCCCCAATCTCGAAGCGGCGATACCAAAAGAAAAACTCACGATTCAAAATGCCGACAAGTTTATCACCACAGTCAATGGCCTTAACCGCGCCCTCATTGCCATCTTTCCGACCGAGGAAGCCGCCGTTGCCGCCTCGATGCTTAACGCTCTCTTCGCCGATCTCAAGACGACCTCAACGGCCTTGTCGTCTATTCCAGGCGTGCCTACTGAGGTCAGCGACTCGATACAAAAATCGATTACCGAACTGGACGCAAAAATTGCCTCGATCACCAGCTCAACGGCTGGCGCTAATGCTGCAGGCGCGCAGAACGAGGCCTTAAAAAACAGCCTCACCACTGGCCTGGCCACAGCTCTCGAAAGCAAAATAGAATCATCGGAATTTACCAAATTGAATCCTGATGACCAGGTGAAAGCCTGCTGCGTCTATCGCTCTATGAACGCGAAGGCCGAGCGCCCGACCACCTGCGCATCGATCTTTTACAATGACCCGAGTTGCGCGACGGCATTGCCAAATTAGGATCTCATGATGAACCCGGGGGCTTTGAGGCGATAGCCGCGCCTATAATAGCCAAAAAAAAGAGCCGCATCGGCTCTTTTTTTTCACTAGATTTCGTCTTCGTCGCCCACACCCCGGCCAGATTTCTTCATGCGCTCCAGCTGTTCTTTAAACTTAACGCTGTGACGGCACCAAGGTCTTACCTCGAGGCGGCGCTTCGGAATGGGCTCGCCCGTTCCCTCGCAGAAGCCATACTCGCCGCTCTTGATCTTTTCGAGAGCGTGCTCAATTTCCTGAAGAAGTTTACGGTCACGATCAAGCAACTTGAATGTTAAATTTTGCTCTGTAGTGGCAGAGGCCAAATCAACTTCATCAAGCATTTCGTTTTTATCGAGCTCGATATTGCCAGCCTTAACGAGTTGCGCTGACTTGTGCAGTAATTTATCTTTTTCTTCGAAGAGAAGCTCACGA
The DNA here is from genome assembly GCA_964236955.1 of uncultured Oligoflexus sp. Taxonomy (GTDB): domain Bacteria; phylum Bdellovibrionota_B; class Oligoflexia; order Oligoflexales; family Oligoflexaceae; genus Oligoflexus. The sequence continues at coordinate 19,971 of CAXSGP010000031.1, forward strand.
AAGCGCTCGAGCTCTTCCCTCGTCAGGAACTCATGATTGTCTAAGGGATCTTGACCGGCCATTAACGTCGTCCTTTATGGCATTTCAGTAAAGACATAGGGTGATCTGCAGAGTCATTTCGTAATTCCAGATACTAATTTCTTTAGCTCAGAAATTCAAGCTATTAGCATAAAGGCTGCAGCTCACTGAATAGACCCTGTTGGTCCCTCTGCTCCAGAGTCGTTTTTAGTTCATCCAAAATCGCCAAAGCCTGAAGTGGAGTGGTTTTTAACACATTCACACGGTCAAGTCGCTCCACAATTATCCGTATGGCAGGAACAATCAAAGCCGTATGGTTGGGATTTTGCTGCTCAAAACTTGCTTCCATAGGTGGTTTTGGCGAATTTTTTTTCCTGCTCGTCTCACCCACTGGACCGCCCCGCAGCGGCTGGGCATGCTGAGCCATATGGGCTTTGGCTGCCTGGATAACACGATCGGGAATACCTGCTAACTTTGCAACCTCAATGCCAAACGAGCTTCCACTCGCTCCCGGCACCAGTCGATGGGTAAAGTTAAAAAGCTGTTTGGATTCCAGCACCTCGACTTTGGCCAGGCGGACGGTCGGTAGCTTGGTCGAAAACGCCACCAGTTCATGATAGTGAGTGGCAAAAAGGGTATAGGATTTGAGCTGCAGGGCGATATACTCGAGGATGGCCGAGGCAATCGCCAGGCCATCTTCCGTCGAAGTCCCGCGCCCCACTTCATCCAAAATGACAAGACTTTTGGCAGTGGCCTGCCGCAGTATCGTCGCCGCCTCAGACATTTCCACCATGAACGTCGACTGGCCACGGGACAGATCATCGGCAGCACCGACGCGGGTAAAGATTCGATCAAAGATCGGCATCAGGGCCTCGCGCGCAGGCACATAACTGCCGATCTGATGCATAATGGCAGCAATTGCCGTCTGCCGCATCACCGTTGATTTCCCGGCCATGTTCGGCCCGGTAATAAGCATCTGTGAGGCACCGCGATCGAGTTCCAGATCATTGGGCATAAACGCATGCTTGCCGACCCAGCGTTCCACCACGGGGTGGCGGCAGGCGAGAAGCTGGAGCTGCCCGTCGGCAGCGACACGAGGTCGTACATAATTATCGTGGGCCGCCTTCGAAGCAAAACTTTGCATCAGATCCAGCATCGCAAGTTCAGCGGCCACGCGTCGCAAAATTTCCTGATGAGGCATAACCTTCAGCAGCAGATCTTGAAAAAGAAGCCGTTCGCGCGCTTGGGCATTTTCACTAGCTGAGCCTAATAGCTGGTCAAGCTCTTCGAGTTCCACCGTGAGAAAACGCTCGTTATTCACCATCGTCTGCCGGCGGATAAAGTGCGGCGGCACCTTGGACAGATTAGGTTTAGTGACTTCGATCAGCAGCCCGTAGGTCTTATGCTCCCGAATCTTCAAACTTGAAATACCGGTCGAGGCCCGAAGCCCCTGCTCGTAAGCGGCAATCTGATCGGCGCCATCGCGCGATAAAAGGCAGAGCTGATCGAGTTCGCTGTCATAACCCTCTTGAAAAACCTCCAGACTGCCAAGCGCACCCGGCTGCTCGGCAAGCGTTGCCTGCAGGATCTCATAAGCCGCTCGCGCTTCGAGGAGATTTCTGCTGACGGCCTTCAAGAGGGAGGACTTGGGCTGCATCGCCTCAAGAAAATCGCGAAGACCAAGGCTGATCGCCAAACTTTGCCGCATACTATGCAAATCCCCGGCTTGCGCTTTGCCGGATAGCACCCGCGTCGTCAAGCGATCGAGGTCGGCGCAGGCCTTGAGCCGAACCTTGAGTTCGCCCAACCATTCCGAGGGCTGATCGAGGATCTCCGCGACAGCTTCCTGGCGCTCGAGGATAGGCGCGGCGTTGAGAAAGGGCCGGGCCAGATCATGGCGCAAAAGGCGGCCGCCCATGGGGGTTCGCGTATGGTTTAGCTCACGAAAAAGACTGCCTTCCGAATCGCGCCGGCGCAAGGTCTCAAAGAGTTCAAGATCGCGCCGGACCGTCTCATCAAGCACCATACGATCGGCATCATGCAGAGCACGCACCGAAAGAAACTGGGAGACACTGGCCTTAAGGGCCTGCAGATACTGAAAGCTCGCCGCCAGCAGCTCCAGGCCGCCCGTTACTAAACCGCAGGGTAAAGCTTCGATGCCGGTCACCGCAAACTGATTGCCCAAAAATTTTTGCTGCTCCTCCTGATCGCGCAGGATGGCTTCCGGCAAGCAGGCAAGGCTCATTTTATCAACGATGCGGCGCGACATCTCCCGCAATTCATCATGCATGAATTTTCGGGCCAGGATTTCTTTGGGCTGATAAATATTCAGCCAGCCATCCAGCTCTTCGCGCTTTATATTGCCTAGTTTTAATTCACCCGTAGAAATATCGATGACGAGCAGCGCCCAGTGTTTGTTTTTCGGCTCCTCGTAGACGGCAAGAAGATGGTTGGGCCGATCGGCTTCCAGAGCTTCCGGGTCATCGATGCAACCGGGGGTCAAGATCTGAACGATCTCTCGTTTCACCAGACCCTTGACTGTGGCTGGGTCTTCCACCTGGTCCGCTATGGCGACACTGTATCCCAGCTTTAGCAGGCGCAGCCAATAGCCTCGAGCGCTATGGTGCGGCACCCCACAGAAGGGAATGCGGTTCTTGTCGCCCCGCTCGCGACTTGTCATCATCAGGTCGAGGAGGGGCGCCACTTCCTCGGCATCGTCACCAAAGATTTCGTAAAAATCACCCATGCGAAAGAATAGTATCGCCTCGGGCGCCTTAGCCTTCAAATCATAAAACTGGCGAAGCATAGGCGTAAGCTGCTGAAGCTCTTCGGCGGTATGCAGTGTCATAACTTCTCCCCAGCGGAGCGAATCGTACCATCCGTTTTGTGATACGCAGAGGCTAGTGTTAAAAACCGAAATCTATTATTCCTAGAGCCTCTGGCAAGGGCTGTCAACGTCTTCGCGCTGGTCACGATATCATCAATTAAAAGAACCTGCCGCCTGCTCTTGTTCGATAAATCGGCCGGCGGCTCAGGAGAGGGGAAATCCTTCAAAACATCTTCAGGACTTAAATGGGCTGCGCTTTTGCCCAAGGCCGCCAGCCGCTCATTTCGCGTCAAAAAAGACTGCTTTTTAAAGCGAAAATATTGGAGGCGTGGCGCTTTGATCAGCGGTAAACCAAGCCTTTGGCTAAGGCCCTCGGCAAGGGCAAAGGCCAGGTCATGCTTACCATGCCAGCGCCCCCAAAAGCTTGATGGAACCGGCATCACACAGTCACAGTCCCGAGCCCAGAAAACGACGCCTGGATCCGAGCAAAAAATCTCGACCAAGGCCATTCCACTTTGCCAGGTCCCCTTGATCTTAAAATCGAGGAGAAGCTTGCGCAGCAGACCTCGATAGGCGTAGACCGAGGCCAGGGGAAAGCCTTCCACCCATACGTTAGCAATCTCCTCATCCGTCGGCAGGCGGCACTGTGCCTCCAGTTTAAGGCGCAGATCCCGGCAAGCTCGCGTCCAGTTACTTTCAGAGGCAATGATCGTCATGAAAAGCCTTCCCAAGCCCAGCATGATGAAAATCCTGACTTTAAACCAGAGACATCTTCACACGTGATGGTAAGGGGTGCGGCGAATGATGGTACTGGCCCGATAGAGCTGTTCCCAAAGCATGACCCAAGCCAGATCACTCGGAAAAACGCCTTGGGAAAGACTCAGCACAAGATCAGCCTGCTGGCGCACATCGTCGTTCAGTCCATAAGGACCACCGACGACAAAGGTCAGTTGCTTGACAAAACTTGAGTCTATTTTTTCTTGAATCCAGGTGGCCAGCGCGGGGGAGCTCAGCTCTTTGCCACGTTCGTCCAGAGCCACGATGAGATGCTGGGGGTCAAGCCTTTGTCCTGTGGCACTCCAGCCCAGCCTGGAAAAAATTTCCTGCCCGGCTCGCTCCTGAGAGGCATGGGCCTTAAGTATATGTTCGTCGATTTTCCAAACAGTCCGAAGCCGCTTAAAGTACATCTCACTCAGCTCGCTATAGGCTGAGTGAGCGGGACGACCAATCTTTAAGACCTGCATCTTCAAGGCGAAGGACTCGCAGTTTCAGAGTAGGTCGTGGTTACGGCCTCAGGCCAAAGGCGTTCCATGGCGTAATAATCACGGATCGAATCGAGAAAGATGTGCACCAGCACCCCATCATAATCCATCAGGATCCAGTGGCCGGTTTGCTTGCCTTCCACTGCAAAAGGACGGCCGATTTTCTTCTCGCGCAGCGTGTCTTCGATATGAGTCGCGATTGCCTGAGTCTGACGTTCGTTGGAGCCGGACAAAACGATTTGATAATCGCAAAGTCCCGACTTGCCTTCAAGGTTTTGGGCAACGATACGCGTAGCCTTTTTTTCAGCCGCGACCTCAGCAATAACTTTAACTAAATCTTGAGATTTCATTTATGCCTCACTCTCGTCATACAGCTTGTGCTGTCTGATATAATCGGTAACTTTTGGGTCTAGCCACGCTTCGTTTTGAGCCTGGTCAATCGAGGTCCGAACCACGCGGCTGGCAGCTTCCGATACCGCTCCTAGCAGCACATAAAGGCATTTACCATGCGAACCCAAGCGATAGACGTTGGCTCCCAAATCCTGCAAACTGCCCAAAGTTTCGGCCAGCTTCGGCAGAATCTTGGTGAGTGTTTCGAAGGCCGGTCTTTCGACTGCAAGCACATTATACTTTTCCACCAATTCCTCAGCCTTTTGCCAGTTGCCCAAGGTCTGCAATTGGTCAAAGCCTAAGAGTATGCCCCATTCCGTTTCCGGATGAGCGGCGGTCAAGGCCTCCATCGTTCGCCAGGTGTAGTTTGGAGCGGCCAGCTGCTGTTCCACCGTGGATAGGGTCAAGCGACCGCACGCGATCAAATCGGCAAATCCAAGGCGGCACATCTCAAGTCTTTGCTGATAACTGGCTTTGGGCGCTTTGTGCTGCCCAAAAACGCCGGCCGGATGGGCCCCGGGCACAACCACGATCTCAAGATCGGGGAAAGCTTCCAAACAGCGCTTGGCGACCAGTCGATGACCTTCGTGCGGCGGATCAAATGTTCCTCCGAAAAACACATGGGTCATCTTGGTATTAAAGACCAAACTGGGCGTCCTCGTCGGCTCTCGTCATCCAGATGTAGGAGTCTTCCTCTTTCGGAGCGACGACTTTAATGTCTTCAATATCGATCTTATGCTTTTCTTCTTGAATCAATTCGTAGACCCGGCGTTTTAAAGCCGGGATTCCGCGACCGACCACCGATGAAACACATATCGTTTCGAGGCCAAGCTCTTTAAACGGTTGCTCTATCGTCGACCAATCAAAGCCTTCCGGCGCAAGATCAGATTTCGAGAGGATAATGATACGCTTCTTTTTATGCATTTTTTCACTGAAATTGAACAGTTCCCGTTCGAGAACCTTAAAAGCCTCTATCGGTTGCAATTCATCGAAAGGAAAAGCGTCGAGAATAAAGGCGATGACTTTGGTGCGCTCCAGATGGCGCAAAAATTCATGACCCAAACCCTTGCCTTCGCTCGCGCCCTCGATCAATCCGGGGATATCGGCTGCCACAAAGCTGGCGTTTTCCCAAGAATTGGAGCCGGGAACTTCAACGACTCCCAGCTGCGGAGTCAAAGTGGTAAAAGGATAATCGGCGATCTTTGGTGTTGCCGAAGAGATGACGCTAAGGAGAGTGGATTTGCCGGCATTGGGGAAGCCCGCAAAACCAATATCGGCAATCAACTTCAGTTCGAGGTGAAGTTTGATCTCGGTCCCGGGCGTGCCATCGGTCGACTCTTCCGCCGCCTGATGGCTTGAACTTAAAAAGCGCATGTTCCCAAGGCCCCGCACGCCGCCCTCCGCCAGACAAATCTTCTGACCATCTTCTAAAATTTCAGCCACCCTACGACCCGTCTCGCGGTCATAGGCAATTGTTCCCACAGGGACGGGGATCAACAGATCTTTGCCATTTGCCCCCGTGCAATTGTTGGTTCCGCCTTTAGCACCATTTTCCGCGGCATACATACGGCGATAGTAAAGCGAACTCAGGCTGTTGAGCTGAGCGTTGCCGAGCAGATAAATTCCCCCTCCGAAACCGCCATCACCACCGTCCAGACCAGCTTTTGGCTGATATTTGGCCGCGCGAAAACTCACGAGACCATGGCCACCGTCGCCGGAACGAACGTCAATTTCTGTTTGATCGATAAATTTCATGCTTAATGCCTCGGAAAACCAAATATAAATCTTTTGCCAAAAACACGCGGGTTTTTGCAGAGAACAGGCTCAGCAGGTGCAAGGAAGAGAGGAGGGGAGACGGGCGAGCGAAGACGCTTGCTAAGCGAAAACGAAGAGCAAAATGCTAGAGGATCGCGAAATGTAAGAAGACAGACGCCACCCCGCTCGATCCCCCACAGCGAGTGAGCGGAGCCAAGCGGCGTGAGACCAGACTTCAAACAGGTACGATGGCAACGCTTTTGCGCTTAGTGTGGGTGCTATATTCCACTTTGCCGTCAACCAATGCAAACAGGGTATAATCTTTACCTGTTCCCACGTTCTTACCCGCATGAAAAGAGCTACCGACTTGACGGACAATAATACTGCCTGCCGTAACGGTTTCTCCGCCATAAACTTTTACACCGCGATATTGAGGATTGGAATCGCGGCCGTTCTTTGTACTACCACCAGCTTTTTTAGTAGCCATGCTTCAATTACCCCTTTAGACATCCTGATAAACGCCAAGCGCTTAGAGTTTGATGCTGCTGATTTCGATTGTCGTGACAGGCTGCTTGTGGCCGCGTGTACGCTTGTAATCTTTACGACGTTTGAATTTGAAAACGAGGACTTTGTCGTTGAAGCCTTGCTTCTTAACAACACCTTCGACAGTTGCGCCAGCAACAAAGGGAGCACCGACTGTTGTCTTATCGCCACCAACGAGCATAACGTTGGAAAAGCTAACGACGTCGCCTTCGTTTTTACCTTCGATATAGTCAATAGTGAGAGAATCACCCTCGGCTACTCGGTACTGATGGCCGCCAGCTTGAAATACGGCAAACATAAAAACTCCCCATAACAGATCTTCCGAGTCAGATTGCGCCCCGAAAGAGCCTTAACTCTGTGAATTATACCTAAGGCATAATTGTCTCTTAACTTATTCAGTCTAGAGAGCGTCACATAATCTTAAATCAGGCCATGACTGTCAATAGAAATCGCCTTCAAAACTGCTACGAAACGGAGGTTCACGTTGATTAGATGACGTAGAACCCACTCCGGGGGGGAACTTACCTTCAAAAACACCGCAGTTCGAGAACTTTCGATGGGGAGCCAGGCAAGAAATGTTGCGCCAATGGCTGTATTTGCCCGGCTCAGCCTCTTCTGCAAAGGCTAAAGAACTGCAATTATTATTGTAGTGAAATGGCATAGGGAATGCTTGCTAAGGCAGAGGTCGCGATATTTCTTCGGCTCATCATAAGGAAACTTTAGGCTGTGGTAAATTTAACTCTACCGAATCCACTCAACAGACCAGGTTTGGGCGAAGTTGGCTCCCATGAGCCGCCGTTATCTGCCGAGGCTGGCTTGCCTTTGGCTAAAGGCATGCCAAAATTTACTGATCATCTGCTGGCTCCCGACCCTAAAGGCCAAGTCCCTGCCGGCAAAGCGATTGCTCCGCCGGATTCAGCTTTGATCCGAAAAGCTGCTGAGGGCCAAACCAAGCCGGAAGGACCAACGAAAGACCCCAAAGCTTCCCGGTCAAAATCCGCCGATTTAGCCAATAATGTAAAAGCGCTCCCAAAGCCTGCCGCTCCCCATACGACTGGAGATAAAGACTCGTCAGCTTTGAAGGCGCGACCGACACCTGCCCATCCCAGCGACCCCGATAACACGGGCAAAGACCTGGGCCAGCCCGACCGTCACGCCAAGGCCCAGGCGTCCCGATTGGATCAAAAATTAAATCCCGGTCCTGGCAGTCGCGAGCCGTGCCAGGCCCCGTCGGCTCCCCCTTTGCTCGTCATCCAGCCCGAGGATCTTCCTTCAGGCGAGCCAGGCGCTTGGGATGGCAAAGCACGCGATCTCTCGCAAAACGAAGATGAACCCTGGGAAAAGCGTCTTTCAGACATGCTCATGTTTATGGGTATGCCGCCAAACAGCCTGGCCCAAGACCGCCCATCTCTAGCCCTATTGACAGAACAACTGCCGACGATCGAAGCGGAGAGCATTCCTTCTAACCTAGCCCCGTCACCGAAGCTCGATCAGCTCTTGGCAAGCGCTGATCCTGAGGCGGCAGTCGAAGAGATCAAACCTCTTGGGGCTTGGCTCGACGCCATGGGCTGGTCGCCCGATGGCCTGATCGTCAAAGATCCGCTTGCCTTTCAAGATCTTATGAATACGCCCGTCAGCCTCAAGGATCTGATGAAGTCCTTTCAGGTCGATCCTGATCGTGTGGTCAATGAAGCCAAAGTCCTGCAGGCCACCCTGCCGCCCGAAGCCACTCCACCTGATATGCCCCGCGCGACGCGCACGCAGGCCGCCGCTGAACCGCCGCCGATGGCGTCCGAAAAATTACCGCTGCCTGCTCCCGCCGAAGCAGCACCGGGTTTGGAGGCTGAATTTTTGGGCGTGCTGTTAAATGCTGCCGCAAGCCGGCCTCAGGCAGGGAGCGCGCCTACCCTTCAGGATCAAGACAGAATGAACCGCGTTGAAGCCAAAGCAGCGCCCCAAATTCGCCTCGACCCGATGCTGGCGTCGCTAGGAGGTCCCGCAGCGAGCGCCCGCTTTGAGGGCCTACCCAAAGCCAATCTTTTAAATCCCGCCGTTTTCCAGGCGATGGACTTGCGTTCCAGTGAAACCTTTATTTTTGCAGCGGATGCCCCCCTCGACACCTCACCCGTTCTTTCACGAAACGATAGTCGCGACTGGCTGGAAAACATTCAGGCTCTAAGTCTACAAACCGACAGCAGCAATTCCCCAGCCAGTGATCGAGGCCCGGCCTTTGGCCCCGAAACAATGGTGGGGCAGTTGCTCGTTGAGACTAAACTTGACGGTGGTGGTCAAAATCAAAGTTCCGATCCGAGCCCGGATGATGATGCTCTCGAACCGTTGCCTGGCGACCAAGCACCGACCTTTATCAATGGTGCCACGCTAAAAACCTCCACAGCTTTTGAACTTACCCGCCAGGAAGCCCCCAAGGCCCTGCCGGCGCACGCCATGCAAAAGACGGTTTTTGAAAGCACTTCGCTCCTCGTCAAAGACGGGGGCGGCGCAATGCGCATCGACATCGGCAATAAGGAGCTGGGGTCGATTGATCTGGCCGTCGAAGTCAAAGACAATAGGGTTGACATTAAAATCGTGGCCGCCTCCCAGCAGGCACGCGAAATCCTGGCCGTCGCATTACCGGCGCTCAAAGCCAGCCTGCAAAATCAAAATCTTAATCTCTCCAAGGTGGAGATTGGCCTGAGCGGTGGATCGTCATGGAGCTCCTCGGATGGAGGGTCCTCAGGCCGGGAATCGACGGCGCAATCAGAGGAAATTTTTGGAATAAAGGGCGCGAGCCGGCGCTCCAGCAGATCCTATCGCCAGGCGAGCAGCACGCAGAATCTTCAACCCGAGGCCATCCGTGATGGTGGCAGTATTAAAGTGAGGGTCTAATTTATGTCAACCATTACCCAAGCAATAACACCTCCCGTCGCCGGCCCGGCCGCAGTGCAAACCTTTTCCGATGCCAAGGTCGAGGATATTACCGGCAAGACCACTGTCGATTCGAAAGAAAAAACCGACTTTAGAACCCTCATCAACAATTCCATAGATGAAGTCAAAAAAGAACGTAAGGCCAAGGAAAATGGCGACCTTACCGCATCGAGCGACGCAGAATTTTTGGCAAAGCTTGCCGATCAGAGCGCAGAGAAGCGAAAGCCGAAAAACGAATTGGGCAAAGATGATTTTTTAAAACTTTTCGTTACCCAGCTTCAAAACCAGGATCCGATGAATCCCGACGATGGTACGGAGATGGCGGCTAAGCTTGCCCAGTTCAACGGCCTCGAGCAGATGATGAACGTCAATAAGGGCATCGAAAAGCTCATCGCCGCCCAGGGCACCGAACGCAATATGCAGATGATGGACTACATCGGCAAGGAAGTGACCATCGACGGCGGCCGCGTTCGTTTGCATGACGGTGTCGCCACGGCAACCGAATTCTCCACCGAAACTCCACTTGCCGCGACGACTTTGGAGGTGCGGGATGGCAACGGCATTCTCGTCAACCAGGTCGACCTTGGACCTATGGACACCGGAACCCATGCCCTGACTTGGGACGGCAAGACCCATGATGGTCGTCAGCTCAATGAAGGAATTTTCACCTATTCCATTACCGCAAGGAATATGGACGGGCAGAATATTCCCATCAGTCTGTCGAGCAAAGCAAAAATCAATGGGGTCGACATCAAGAGCACCGACGGCGCCCTTTACTCCGACTTTGGTAAGGTGACATTTGACCAAATTCGCTCGGTCGGGAAAGTTGGCTATGATTCGATTGAAACTCCCAAGTTCATCGCGCCAACGGCCAGTGCAGGCGCCAAAGCGGGCGCTCTTTCCGGAGAGATCAGCGTGCCTGTTCCGGGGGCCGAAAACCTTGGAAAAATAAAATCCAATAGCGATGCCTCAGCGGCTCTCGATAAGCTCCAGGCTCAGGGTAAACTGGAACTGAAAAAACCAGGAACGGATGCGGCTGCCGCAGCCAAGGCCACTGCCGCTAAAGCCCGCGCCGCGTCGGAAACAGTCAAAAATCGCGCCGGTGCCAGTGCCGCCCCAGCCGACGAAGCCAATAAATCAATTGACCCACAGCCTTTACCTTCCGCTAAACTGATAGAATCCAATCATCAAGTTCCCGCCGCAGAATCCTAAGTCAATTTATTCGCGGTTTAGAGAGGCAGCGCCTTTGTTGAGAATCACATCCCTATCCTTGGCCCTTTTGCTACTCGCTTGTTCCTGCAAAAGCGCCGAAGGAAACCATAGCGCCATGGCCTCGTTCCCCGAGGTCGAATTGATCCCTAAAGAAAGCGACGAAAACCCGGAAGCCACTGCCGCGCATCGTCCGCCTGCGCCACTTGCCGAGGCCCTTCCTCCAGCCAGCGAGGTCTGTGATCCCGAGGCCGCCCCGGTCTGCCCAGCCGAGGAATTTAACAGCCCGCATCGCTGCGTTGCGCTGAGTTTAAACGGCCAACTGCTGTCCGATCAGGAACAGGTCAGTGCTTGGGCGAAAACGCCCTGCCAGGCACACCGCGAGCTCTTTAAAATCGCCTGCGCCAACCATCTTAACTACGCCCAGCTCGATAAAATTTCCTGTCACCCCGACGCCAACGAGGGCAACTGTCCCGCCGCGCTCAATGACTGCCCCAACAAGGTCACGCCAACCCGTTGTTTCGCTAAATCTTACGAAGAACAAGACCTGAATTGGTCGAGTAGACCGGAAGCCTGGGGTCGTAACGAATGCGATGCCCGCAATAAATTAAATAAAACGGCCTGTAACCTTGGCCTTGATCCCAAAGCCCTGAAAGCGATTCGCTGCGAACCCGAACCTTCGACGCTTGTGTGCCCACCCCTATGGAAAAACTGTGACACGCAGAAAAGTGAGTTCAGCGAATGCTCACTGAGTAGAGTCGGTGAAATCGTGCTGAAGAAGCCTCTCAAAGCCATAGGCAGCAGCCGCTGCGAAGCGACCTACCGAGTCCAGGACCTGGCCTGCCGCTTTCAAAAAGCAGAGATCAAGGAACTGGCCGGCGTCGAGTGCCGGGCCTTGACCAAGCCAGGTTCAAACGTCAATGCCAGCTCCAAGCCAGGCCAAAACACTGGCAACAGGGCAATAAAATAATTTTAGGCCCAAGGTCCATGACTTCGCTTGTCTCATAGGCGGATGAATGTCCACGGGACCGAGAGGATGTCACCCAAGAACCTCGTAGGGAGGTTCTTCCAAAAACTCAGCTTTAAGCGAGGCCGGCTCAAACTGAAGCTGCAGCTGATACTTCTCAATAAGGCTGTTATAGAGGGGCTTTTCTTCATTCATCAGCTTTTCATAAACATCATCGCGCAGCCTGATCTTTATTTCTTTTTGCTTCCTGCGCAGATAGACCCGCTCGATCTCCCGTACCATTTCAAAGACCAGGGTCTCACCGCTTAAAACCCGACCCAGGCCGTTACAGTGTCGACAATCGACAGTCAGCACCCGTTCCATGGATTCGCGCGTGCGTTTGCGAGTCATTTGCACCAGGCCGAGTTCATTGATTGCCAGGACATTGGTGCGCGATTTATCCGCCTTTAAGGTTTCCAGTAGGCGTTCATTGACCTTCTGCTGATCGGCGACGCTTTCCATATCGATAAAGTCCAAGACGATAATGCCACCGAGGTTGCGCACGCGCAGCTGATAGACGATCTCTTCGAGGGCTTCCATATTGGTGCGCAGTATCGTATCCTGCGCGTTGACCGAGCCCACAAACTTTCCAGTATTGACGTCGAACGAGGTTAGGGCTTCGGTTTGATCGATCACCAGATAGCCACCTGATGGCAGCCAAACTTTACGCGACATTGCTTTCGCTAGTTCAAGTTCTATTCCATAATGATCAAAGATGAGATCCTGACCCTGGAAGAGCAGCAGCCTTTCATTGGCGCCCGGAATGGAATCCTGCAGAAAGTGGGCCAGCTGGTTATAGACCTGCTCATCGTCCACCACAATCTCGCTAACGTCCTCCGTTAAAAGATCCCGGGTCGTCTTAAGGACTAAGTCGGGCTCTTGATAGAGCAAAGCAGGAGCTGCGCAGCGCCTGCGTTTATCGGCAACGGATTGCCAAATTTTAAGAAGATATTCGAGGTCTTTTTGCAGATGGCCTGGGGGCGCCTCAAGGGCCGCAGTGCGGATGATAATGCCCATTTCAGAGGGCCTGATGCGATCGACCTCTTCCATCAGCTGCTTTCGCACGGCCTCGTCTTCGATACGGCGTGAGATACCAAGGCTACTGAATTCAGGCATGAGAACGAGATAGCGGCCGGGGATGGTTACCACCATCGTCACCCGCGGGCCCTTGGTGCCCAAAGGTTCTTTTGCCACTTGCACACAAATTTCCTGACCTTCACGCAGGACTTTTTCGATGGGCGTTCGGTTTGCCAATTCACGAGGATCCTGATTCGGATGAGCGCTCATACTTGCCATATAGGTCGGATCCAAAACATCGCCGCCATAGAGAAAAGCTGAGCGATCGGCACCAATATTGACAAAGGCTGACTGCATGCCGGGCAGGACCCGACTGATCTTGGCCTTGTAGATATTACCAACCATGCCGCGCTTGGTATGCCGTTCGACATAGAGATCGACGAGCCGATTGCCTTCCAAAAGACCGATGCGAGTTTCGGATGCACTTGCGTTAATGATTAATTTTTTAGTCTTCGTCATCGCGGTCTCAATCTTTTTCAGCAAAAACTATTCACTTCGACCAGGTCGCCGTTATCGCTTGGAGGATGCGCTGGCTGGCACCACTTTGCTCGACCACGGCCTGCCACAAAGCTTGATGGGGAGGGTGGGTAGCCCAGGTGAGCTTCTTATACCACTGAAAAAAGTCGGCACCATTATTAATTACATGAGCGAGTCCCTGCTTGACCAAGCCCTTCGCTTCCTGACTGGTTTCAAACAGGGGACCAAAACAAAGGTAAAGACCCCGGCAGGCAGGTTCCAGCACATTATGCACCCGGTAATGCATAGCACCCCCAACCCAAGCCAGATGGCAGCAGCCATAAAGTTCTGGTAAATCGCCCAGTACATCCACCATTAAAACATCGGTTTGAACTCCGGCCTTGGCATAGCCATCGCCACTGACCTGGCATACCCGGAGGCCCTCCAGCATCTTCAGCATGGCCGAGATATTAACCGGAGACAGATCATGGGGGGCAACGATCACCGCTATCTGGGGATCAAAGCTCCTCAGGCTTTGATAGATATCCAAAAACGCCTGGAGATCCCGCTGCCAGGCACTGCCCAATACAATCACGCGGCGATCGGCAAGAAAATTTTTGAGGGAAGACTTGAGAGTCTGCAAGGCGCTTTGCCGCTCTTTGATGCGTTCGAGAACGCGGTCATATTTGGTGTCGCCTGTGACGATGACCTTGGAGCGGGGAGAATGTAAAACAGCTTCGTAAAAATTCCGATCCGTCTCGCTCACCAAAAACATCGCCTTCATCGGCCGCAGCAGAGAACTTCGCAGGTGACGCGCCAGGCTTTTTTTACGGAGCTGGGGCGCCTCCACGCCATCAACGAGATAAAGTGGAGCAAAGAGTTTGCTCGTGTGCACCATCCCTGGCCACAATTCATAACGCACACAAACAAAGGCGTCCGGACGCAAAAGAGCGCACACTTCACGCCAGTACGAGGGCCGATCGGACGCCACCAGACCAAAGGGCAAGGTTTCCTTTTGGGAGTGGGCAAACTTCAGGCCGGAGTTGGAAAAGAAGAGGATAAACAGAGCACAGTCGCCACGCTGCTGCAGACGGTTCAAAAGCGGCTTCGCCTGCTCATATTCGCCGGCTGACGAACAGATAAAGACCAGCCCTTTGGGGTAACGCGAGCGCTGCCGTGCCCAGACTTTAATGAGGCCTCGACTTTCAAGGCGCTCGCCCCAGTCCTTGGAAAGTTTCGTATGAACGCAAGCCAGGCCCCGAAGCGCCAGCGACAGGGCTGCCCAGAGCCCTTCGTAGCAAAACATTTTGAAGCCCAGATCTTTCCAAATATTAATCATGTTTGATCAGTTCTGGCGGGGCGCCCTTATTTTTAAGGATGCGCTTAAGGTGGTCGACAACCTGCGTCGGTTGAATCAGGCCAAAGCAAAGTTTATCGCCATATCGGCAATCCTGCTTGCCATGTTTTGAGCAGGGTCGGCAACCCAGCGCCGACGAGAAGGCTCGACTTTCCTCACGCCAGGGCGGAAACCCAAACCCTTCCACTGTTGGTCCAAACAGGGCCACTACGGGGACGCCGACCGATTCGGCGACATGCAGCAGGGCCGAATCGTTGCAAAGCAGGACATCAGCCTCCCTCAGCGCTAACGCTGATTCCCAAAGATTGAGTTTGCCGGCTAGATTTAGCACCGGGCCTTTCCAATCGAGCCTGTCAAGAATCGCAAGTGCCATGCTCCGTTCCTGCTCGTTGCCGACAAAGAGCAGACCGAGTTCGACATCCTTAAGAACACTGTCCCGTCGAATGTTTTGATGGAGCAGCTCGGTGATATCTTGCAAGAGTTGAATAGGGGCCTGCTTGGTAAGATACGCGGCGCCGGGTGCAATTGCGATCCAGCGGCCGAATTTGAGTTCCTTTTGCCAAGGCGTCTCGCCACTGTCGTGCTCACTTAAAAGGCTGGGCACCGCTCGAATGCGGTCAAGGCCATCAAGCATCTCGACGGGAAGATGCATCTCGAGAGCATGCCGTAGGGTTCTCAGCATCATTTCAAACTGATAGACTTCGGCTTTTTGCAAGTTTTGCGGAAGCGGCCGCCGCCGGCCACGGAGCCGCGACAGGACCGTCATCGACCCTCGGTCGAAAGATTTTTTATCAGCGGCGTAGCTTGGGATTTTGTAGTCTTTTTTAAGGGCGCGACAGAGCAGCTGCGAGCGGATGTTGGTTTGCAAATCGATTACAAAATGCACATCCTTTAAATCTTGCGCCACTTTGTCTTGATAATTACTGGCATCGGGATCAACATCGACAACCTTGATTTCGGGAAATGCGCTGGCAATGAGCTGAAGGGCGGGCCGCCGGCCGACCCAGATCATTTGCACGGGAGCTGGAATTTGCCGTAGAAGATCGATGCAAGCTGTGGCGAGGACAACATCGCCTATGCTGGTGCTTCGAATTATACCGATTTTGATTAACGGCAACATCGCTGAAGGTGTGAACACGGTGCCTATCCCTCCATTACAGACCGTCTAAGGGAGCGAAGTCTACCCAATCTGGCAGCTCAACCTAAGCTCTTTTCCTCTTACTCTTTCGAAAGTCTACCAAATCCTGCGGGTCTTATCCTTTTTATAAGAGCATAGGGCTTGCCCGGCAAGTTTTACCGAGGGCCCCACCTGTTCTATGAAAGCCAAAATGGTACAATGTAATTAGGTTCGTAGCAGCTCCGATCTAAGGGATCCTCATGAACAAGTCTGAAAAACATGACAAATCAAAATTTAATTTCAAATCCAAATCTAAATCAGATACTCATGAACGTTTCGAACGAAAACGTTACCTAAACGTTATCTACTTCATCGATTCCAATCGAACGCGAACCCTAAAATTCAGCATAGGCGCCAGCTACCTTACCGTAGGACTCCTGAGCGCTGCGGTCATCTGGTCGATCATTTCCACCTCACTCCTCTTGCACGATCGCTACATTATCGCCGGAATGAGCAATCATACCAAAAGTTTGCTTGAGTTGGTCTTCAATCAGCAGACGCGCTATGACGAGGTTTATGAGAAGGCCTATCCCGACAACGACAAGCTCCTCGACACTCATGCCAAACAGCCGGAAAAAGAGCAGGAAAAATCAACAGATAAGCACGCGTTGATCGCGCTTGCCGCCAAGCGCGGCCCGGCCCCAGCACCAAGCCCCTTCGTGAGAACAATAGAATCACTAGCGAATCCCGGCAAGGACCCGCCCCTCTCGATCGACAATTTTTCCACGACGATGAACGGTCAATCGCTCCTTATTCATCTGTCGCTTAAAAACCTAAGCAGTCCCAACAAGACGTCCGGTTCGGTATCCGCCACGGCGAAGTTTGTTGATCAGGCCGAAAAATCCTACAGCCTTGAGAGTCATCCTCGCGATACCGCCGACGAATCAGGAAGCGGTGAGCATTTCAATATACGCTACTTTAAAAACAAGGCCTTCTTCTTTGAACCGCCCAAAGACGTCCAGGGCCGATTTTTAGAAGTCGTTGTCACGATTAAGGATGCGGAAGGCCGATCCAAAGATTTTTTTTATCCCCTGAACAAAGAAGCCTTGGCGGGCTATCAAAATCCTAATAATTTTGATGATACGGATGCAAATGATTCCGAGACGGACGATAGGAACCCTGCCCTAAGGGGAAAGACCAGCAACGCGGCGACAGGTTCAAAAGCCAAGCCCTTTAATACCAATTAATAGGGCCTTTAAGGGTCCTGGGCCGCAATGGTTTAAAGGAATTCTCCTCTTACGCAGCCTTCACATTTCCATAACATGGCTATAGTCTAAGGGCCAAACATGTCGCAAAAAAGCCTACTTTTTCTGGTCTTTGGTTTGACCCTTGCCACAGGCTGCCGGTTTTTTAAGTCCGAAGCCAGTATTCAGATTCAAGCCCTGACCGGCGATGGCGAGGCATTGGTCGGCGCAAATGTTCTCGTGAATAAAGTGCTTGTCGGCCATACCGATGCGCACGGTGCCTTCAAAGGCGTTCGCGAGCTGCCGGTGGATGAGCCTATAATTGTCGAAGTAAACAAGGCCTCCACAGAGACTTTCTACGCGCCGTTTTTTGAGACGATCAGAGTCAAGCGCGATGACATGAATTCCTTTAAATTGACAGCGACTCTCTACGGTATCAAGCAGGATACGGCTCCTGCCGCTCCCGTGGCCGCGCCGCTCGTGGCTCAGCCTCCGACTCCGGCCGATCCGCACGCGACGGTCAGCCCTGAAAAAATGGAAGTTCTTGCGGTAAGCGCCGACCTTGACCCACCAACCTTTGCCACCGCTACCGATGTTACAGCGACGGCCAGTGCCGCCGTGGAAACGGACAATGGACGGGCCGTCACCTTTTATGTCGTCTCCGGTCGCGATGCCATTGAAAACGCCTCGGTCTATTTTGGGGATCCGGGCAAAAAACAATGGGTGCACGGCTGCTACAGCAATTCCAACGGCCGCTGTAGTTTTAAGGTGCCGCAGCGCCTCGCAACTCTCGTAACCCTGGTACGGGCCAACGGCTTCCAAACTCAAAGTCGGTCCTTTCAGCTCCTTGACAATGACAAGGTTCGCTTCGAACTGAATCGCGGCAAAGCCCTGGAGGTTTTCGCCATAAGTCCCAACCAGGGCAATATGGAAGGGGTGGACCATATCAAGGTCTCACTCAATGGTAAATTTTTGGGCCATACCGATCGTTTTGGTTCCTTCATCACACCGCTGAGTGGTCCGGGCGAGGAGGCCAGCAAGCTTACGCTGGAAGCGAGCGACTGGCTGCCGACCAAGGCCGAGTTCACCCTCAACCAGCAGGCGGGCGATTCTATCATCCAGCATTTTCAAAGCTTGAAACCCAAAGCGCCTAAAGTAGCCGTCATGGACTTTATTCTCTATCGCGACCGGGCTGATGGCGCGATGCTGAATCCCCCCTCGCTCGAGGCCCTGCAGTCAGCCCTTAAACTCGCCGGTGCCAGCATCGTCAACGGCCCGAACTTGAATGGCAAACTTGCCGAACAAAAAATATCGCTCAACGAGCTGTCGGGCGGCAACTGGGCCCAGCTGAAGAAAATTGATGAGCCGCTCCATTACATCATTCGGCCCTCGTTTGTCGAAGGGGCCGCGGCCCGCATCATTCTTTCAGCGATCGAACCCCGGGGGCGTATGATCTATTCTGCGTCGCAGTCGGTCAAAGCCAAAGGCTCAACTCAGGCCGTCCTCAATAGTCTGGCGGCCCGAATGGTTCAGCACTTTGGGCAGGAAGGGGCCGTTGTCGAGCAGCAAGGCGAGGATTTTTACATCAATCTAGGCAAGGCCCATGCCGTTCAGATCGGCAGTAAAGTTGAGATCACGGGAAATGTCCGCCTGCCAACCGGAGAAATATCCGCTTGGGACACGATCGCCACCGGCATCGTCTCGGAAGTCGGGGCCGAGCGCAGCCGTATTAAACTCAATCAAACTCAACCCGACTCTCGCGTGGAACCTGGCAACAGCGTACGCTTGGTCGAACGCAACAGCTCCCCTTCGGAACCCTTGACCCTTGCCGTCCAAGAAGATCAGACCCAAGGTCCAATCGGCCTAGCGGAAATCTTTGCTGACGATCAATGGCTTGGCGCCAGCGACCTGAGCGGACAGGCTCAAATTGCCGAAGTCGATATGCTCAAGGTCAAGGAGATGAGCGTCTTCAGCCCTGGTTTTGTGCCAAAGAAAGTGTCCTTCACCGCAGGCACTAGGGCTATGCAGCTTGCCCTGACCCACGAATCCACACCCGTTCAAATCGAATCGCAACCCTCGGGCGCCATCGTCAAGATCAATGGTCGGGATCTCGGCCGCACGCCAATCGATACCGAGATTCCCTATCCCGGTGCCGCCGTAAATATTGAGATCGGCGGCGTGGATGGATTTGAATTCAAAACCCGTACCCAGACGCTTGGCAACCGCGGCATCATCTTAAAGGGTGAAACCCAAATCACTTTAAATCGGGATCCGCAGCAGGCGGCACGTACCCTCGTCAGCGAAGGCAAAGTCACCGAAGCGATTCAGATCCTGGAAGGCATACTCGAACCCGACAGCAATTTTCTTTTGGCCCACCATCAGCTGGGCGAACTCTATTTGAATCAGCTTCACGACCCTCTCAAAGCCGCCACAGCCTTTCATAAGGTCACGAGCAATCCTCTGGTCGATGGATTTAGGGACAAACGTTTTATCGGTACTTTTATCAATGAAGCCGTGGCTCTTTTCCAAGCCGGTGAACAGGTGCTGGCAAGCGACAGCAATCGAGCGGTCAGCTACTGGCGGCAGACCGAAGCGATCTTGACCCGTACCGAAGATCAACTTCGTTTCGTGCCTCAGGCGCAATACAATCAAGCCGTCCACACGCTGTCCTACTATCGGGCGCTAAGCCTGCACAAGACCTGGCTGGCCACCCAAAACCTCGAAGATCAGGAGCATGCGGCTCAACGCTGGAAGGACTATATCCAAGGCACCGCCCTGGCCCTGCCGCAGGATCAACACTACGAATGGGTTAAAAAAGCCGAAGCTTATTTTCAAGCGATTCAAACCGCACGCAATAAACCTCGCGGCGATACGCACACACCCGTTGCCATGTAAGGTGATCCCGAGATGGTTGAAATCGCAAAAAAGGATACGGTAGAAGATAAAGCTTCGCAAAATCGCCTAGAAGCATACCTGCAGGGTCCCCGCAAAAAAAGAAAGAATTACGTTATCCTGGCGCTTGGCGAAAATTTCGACAAGCTGATTGCCAACGGCATCGAAAACTTTGTCAAAAAAGTCTACCCCAACCTCGCCTTGTCCACGGCTAAAACCACCGACGAACTTACGCGTCAATACGGTCGAAATATTTCCCTCCTGATCATTAATGATTCCTTTAGCGATCGCGCTCAGGTCATGCAGCTGATTCGCACGCTTAAGGAGAAACGTCGGGATGAAAATATTCCGGTCCTTTTCTTAACTAAAGATGCCGAAGCTTTGATTAAGGCCTATCATAGTCAGCTTTTGATCTACCGCGAGTCCGACGAGTACCTCGTCTACCCGGCGACCACCCTGCCGCAAATCCTGGCGCGCGTCAAAAACGGGATCGATGCCAAAAATAGGCGCAAGAGCCGTCGTTATCCGGTGAACCTGCCCATCACCTTTTATCACCTTACCCTAGACTCGGAGGCAGAGGGGCGCCTTATCGATTTGAGTATGCATGGAGCCCTGCTGAGTGCCAATCCCAACTCGATCTTTCGGCTTGGCGATCAGATCAAAGTCAGTATTCCCACGACTGAGTTTTTGCATTTACGCGATGGCGATTTCATTAAGGTGTCGGGGCGGGTTCGAAGGGTTTTCATTTCAGGCAATCAGGTCGCCTTGTCCTTTGAGCATGTAAGTGAAAAACAGTCTCAACTGATCGGCCTTCTCCTTCTGTCGATCGTTGGCCGAAACTTTGCGCAGCAGACAGCGATTTTAAGAGCCCAAAGCCCTCAAGTCAAAATGGCTCCAAAATCACGCTGAGTCTATTAAAGTTACCAGTCGCCGTAAGAGGCAAGGGCAATTTCAATTTCAAACCGATCAGGGAATGGTCCAAGGGATCAGTATAAAGGCTGTCGGATTCTTTAAAGAACCGATGGCTATTCTTATGCAAATTCATTAATTTATCTCCGAACCGATAGATAACTAGTGTCTGTCCGGAAAAGGGGATGGCAAGGCGCGAGGCAGAAAAAAAGCGGAGTTTATTCCCTATAAATGAGCATTTTTTTGCCGATGAAACGCAGCCATCGCCTTTTCCGGACAGACACTAACTCGCTCCACTGCCTCCCAGCAATGAATGGGCGATTATCCTTGTGAGAAGGATTATGAAAAGTTCCATGGTCAAAGTCATAAAATGGATAACCCACCCCATTTTCGTCTTTGTCGGTCTGCAAATCGTCTGGCTGACCATCGTCATCCTTTGGGTCGTGTGGTTTTTGGGCCAGCAGGAAACCTTTGCCAATCTTAAAAAAATCATCGGCACAAGTTCCACGGTCAGCCCCACCACGGGGATTTTCACCCTTGTCGTGGGCTGCGTCCTGCTTGGCATAATTCTGGTGGGAACCGTGGTGCTCTTCGTTTTCATTCAGGTGCAAAGCAGTCTTCTGCGTCAGCAAAAATCCTTTGTCTCGAGCGTGACCCACGAGCTTCGTTCCCCTTTAGCCAGCCTTCAACTCAGTTTTGAAACTCTCCAGCGCCATAAGCTCGGCGAAAGCACCCGCGATAAAATCTTTAGCATGGTCAATAAGGATCTCGAGCGCCTCTCACTCCTGGTAGAACGGATTTTGATCGCTGGTCGCCTTGATAAGGGGATTATTGACTACAAAAATACGCTCGATGAGATCGAGATCAAAGAGCTGCTGCTGCATGTTTTAGCCCAACAGCTGCATCTCGACCCCAAACTCGAGCCCCGCATCACCGTGAATTGCCCGGAGAATCTGGTGCTGCAGGGATCCCGGCTCGGCCTCGGGATCATCATGGGCAACCTGATTGAAAATGCCATAAAATATTCTCCCAAAGATTCGCCCATAGCGATCCAGGTCGCAATTAAGGACTATGAGCTTTGGGTGTCGGTGGAGGATCACGGCATAGGTCTTAGCAAAAAGGAGATGAGGAAAGTTTTTAAAATGTTTCACCGCTCGCCTCACGCCCAGATAAGGGCGGTTCCCGGCACCGGCCTTGGCCTCTTTATCGTCAAGTCCATCACCGAGTCTATGGGGGGGCGAATTTGGGTGGAAAGTGAGGGGCTGGGAAAAGGCTCGCGGTTTATCGTGGCCTTGTCGCGGGCCAATATTGTGAGCTATTAGTGCTAAGGATAACTTAGGGAATTTTTATGCCCCCCAAACATATTCTGCTGGTCGAAGACGAGCCTCATCTCGCGTTTAACATGGAACTCAATCTTCGTGAGGAAGGTTATGAGGTAAGTCTTGCCGTCGATGGCGACGAAGCCTTGCTGATGTACTCTGAAAAAGGGCCTTTTTCTTTGATTATCCTGGATGTGATGTTACCAGGGAAAAACGGCTTAGAAGTGATGCAGGACATACGCCTCCATGACAAAACCACCGGCATTCTCATGCTTACCGCCCGGGCGGCAGAAAGCGATATCCTGCTTGGGCTCGAGCTTGGTGCCGACGATTACATGACCAAGCCCTTTAGCCTGCAAGAACTCCTCCTGCGCGTGCGCCGCATGGCGGATCGCAGTGAGCTCTTTCGGACGCCATCGTCAGGCGTCCCGGCAAAGTCGGAAAAGGTCAGGTTTGAAGACGTTTCCTGGGATCCTAAAACCTTTGAGCTTACCAGTCGCCAGGGGCATTTCGTGCTCACAGCGCTCGAGGCAAAGGTGCTGCGAGAATTTTTGGAGCATCCGGGCGAAGTCTTAAGTCGACAGCATTTGCTGTCACAGGTTTGGGGATTAAATGGTAATGTTGAAACCCGTACCGTCGATAATTTCATCATGCGTTTGAGGAAGTTCTTCGAGATCGATCCCTCAAAACCCCATATTTTGCTGAGCATGCGGGGCAGGGGATATAAATTCTGTGCGACTATAGTGAAGGAAGAGGGTTAGCCATGGAACTCGAATTTGAAAAATGGCATGGAAACAAAAACGATTTTATTCTGACCTGGTTTCCCCACGATCAGATGACCTTTGAATCCCTGCGGCGCCAGGCTCCAGCCCTTTGCACACGGGACGGTAGCGGCATTGGGGCCGACGGTCTCCTGGTTCTTCACACCAAAAGCAGCCGGGATGTTTTGCCTTTTCAAATCAGCATCATCAACAGCGATGGCTCACTGGCGGAGACCTGCGGCAACGGCATCCGCTGTGCAGCGCTGAGCATACTCACCCGACATTTAGACCAAGTTCCAAAGATTGAAATCCCGGATGGCCTCGATCTCGCCTTAAAATCCAGCCGGGCTACCGTGCGTTTTCTAAACGACTCCAAGACCATCGACAGCAGCCATCTGCCCTTGGTGGCCGTGGATATGGGGCATGCTGCTATCAATACGGAAAACGCCGATTATGCCGGTGTTGCCGCCTTCGTAAAAAAGATTTCCCGCGAATTGGCGATGCCCGAACTACTGCAGGATTGGTCGCTGGTGAGTTTAGGGAATCGGCATTTGATTTTTTCATTGGAAGAGACGTCCCCTGACCTGATACGAAAGCTTGGCCCAATCTTTCAAAAATCGGAATTGTGGGATGGTATAAATATACATATCATCGGTAGCAAAGCCCTAAGCGACGGTGATCGGCGTCAATCTGCGCAAGCCTTAGGCCAGCCGATCGACGAACTCTATGAAGCCTATGTCTGGGAACGAGGCGCGGGGGAAACCCAGGCCTGTGGCAGCGGGGCTTGTGCCATTGCCGCTTCCATATGGGCGGCAGGGGTAAGCGTCCGCAGTCAGTGGCTAGGGGTCGATATGCCTGGCGGAAGGCTTTATATTAAACAGCCTTCTAAAGACGACACTATAACCATGGCAGGACCTGCGAAACTTGTCTTTCGCGGCAAGGTCACTATTTAGAGAGCCAAAGTGTATGGATGAGGAATTTGCGATTAGGCTTCTCCCGTTGATCAACGTGCTGCGCGTTTATCATTCCCATCAGGTATTTGGTCTCGATCGAGTTCCCAACAAGGGGCCGGCCATCATTGCGACCAATCACAGCCTTGCTACCTATGACATTCTCCTCCTTATGGCGGCGGTCTACCTGCACACCGGGCGTATTCCCCGTTCGCTTATCGATCGGGCCTTCTATGTGGTCCCCGGTTTGGGCGAACTCATGGAACGACTGGGCTGTATCATAGGCAATCCCGACAACGCCTCGACCCTGCTTGAGAATGGTGAGCTGCTCTACCTCGCGCCAGGCGGCATGAGCGAATCGCTGCGCCCCTCGACGGAACGCTATCAGGTAAAATGGAATCGGCGCAAAGGCTTCGCCCGCCTCGCCATCGAAACACAATCGCCGGTAATTCTTGCCGCCTGCCCTCATGCGGACGACATCTTTAAGGTCTACGAAAACAGCATTACAAAGTGGTTTTATTCACAATTTCGATTGCCATTTTTTGTCGCGCGCGGCCTGGGTCCCACCATGATTCCGCGCCCCGTTAAGCTCGAGCATTTTTTGAGCAAACCCATCTTTCCGCCCAAGATGGCCAGCGACCCGGCCGCTGTGAAAAGGCAGGTTTATAATTTTCACAAAAAATTAACCCTGAAGATGACCGAAATGATCGCGCAGAGTATTGTGCCCTATAAAGGGCCGAATTGATGCTGCGTAGCCTCTGGTCAGTGCTTTGCACCTTTGTCGGTACTGTCCTGCTCCTGTTTGCGCTGCTGACTTTTATCATCCCAGCCGCACGGATTTTGCCCGCTTTGATCCTCTATAGAAACGATCATCCCGCCAAAGGCGCTGACGCGATCGTTCTTTTTATGGGCGATCCGGTGGATCGGGTTCCCCATGTTGCGAATCTCTATAAACGTGGTTATGCAAGCAAGATTGTGTTGGTCGAATCCGAAGGCTCAAAGCTTGTGGACTTGGGTCTGAAACCACTGGACGGGCAGATCGCCTATGATTACCTAACCAAAATCTTCCACATCCCGGCGACTGACATCATTTTTAACGATAAATCCAGAGTCACCAGCACCCTTGAAGAGTCGCGGGCTCTTTTGCGAGCCATCGATGAGAATAAGCTTCGCAATATCATCCTGGCCACGAGTTGGTATCACTCGTCACGCGTGCACTGGACCTTTGCCAAACTCAAGACCAATCATCTCAGCCTTGAAAGCTACCCCAGTCCCATCCCAAGCAAATGGTATCAGAAAGAGTCTGAGTTTCTGAATGTCTTTAATGAATACATCAAGTGGCCCTACAATTATGTGCGCTTTGAAGTCTTAAATTAAAGGCTTTTTTTAGCCTAAGCGTAGGGCGGGCCTCATGCTTTGCCTCATGAGGCCAGAATGGTCTAACTCGGGCGGGCAGCAGCCATCATCTTCTCAACGATCTCCCTGGGCACCATGGGCGGCTTTGCAAACCAATGGCCACCATCAACGACAAGCGTTTCCCCGGTAATATACGAAGCAGCCGAACTCGTTAAAAACACGGCGGCATTCCCAATGTCTTCCACCCTTCCAAAGCGGCCCAATGGGATCTGTTTTTTCAACTTTTCCCCGGCTTCCCCCGGAGCTAAGCGTTGCATTCCTTCTGTATCGCCAATGGGTCCCGGGGCGATGCCACAGACCCGGATGCCATCTTTGCCCCATTCGGCAGCCAAATTAAGGGTTAAGGCATCGACTCCAGCTTTTGCGGCCGATACGTGCGATTGAAAGAGTGTGCCGACGTAGTGAAGATTGGCGGAAATATTGAGTATCGTTCCGCGGGAACGTTTCAAATATTCATAAGCATAGCGACAGACGTTAAAGGTACCATTGAGATCGATATCGATAACTGTCTTAAAACCGTTGGGACTTAAAAGCTCGGGAGGCGCTAAAAAGTTACCGGCAGCGCCATTGACCACGATATCGATGCGCCCGAGGGCTTCATTGGTGGCCTTTAAAGCTGCGGCACAGGTGTCGGGCTCGCGCACATCACCGACTTTAAAAAACGTCTTAACCGCGTAAGTGTTTTCAATCTCCTGGCAAGCCTTGGCTAATACCTCCTGCCGACGCCCCATCATCGCAATGGCGGCACCATGGGCCGCTAACGATTGGGCTATACCAAAGTTAATGCCAGTTCCTCCACCAGTAATAAATGCAACTTTGCCTTTAAGAATATCGTTCTTGAACGGGGAATGACTCATAAATGACTCCTTATCTCTCCATTCAAAGACCATACGGAGAATTTGAGGTCAATGCCCGAACTTGGGAAGGCCGTTGTTTGCCATCAGAGAAGAGATCCTCCTGAACCTAAAACACAAGCCGGGAACAGTGGATTCGAATCAGCTCGGCGGGACAAAAAGCAGCCAACGCATACAGGCCCCCGGATCTTTCGATGCGGAGGCCCATACGTTATTTATTAAGGGTGCGCCGACCTACTTTCCCACAGTTAAAACTGCAGTATCATTGGCGCTGAAGAGCTTAGCTTCCGTGTTCGAGATGGGAACGGGCGTTTCCTCTTCGCTAAAGGCACACCCAAAGCGGGTATTTTTAAGCCGATTGACGACTGAATATCTATAATCACTCAACGGCATCGCAAAGCTTTAAGGTTTTGATCTAATGTGTGGCAAAAGTTTCTCTCTTAGGCTTCTATTTGATAGTTGTATTGAACCTATCAAGTAAGGAGAATGAGCGAATAAATTAAGCCTCACGGTCTATTA
>CAXSGP010000032.1:0-46376 GCA_964236955.1 uncultured Oligoflexus sp.
TAAGCTGTTGATAGGTAAGATGATTTAAAAGAATGTCTACCGGCCTTGATGCAGGCCAGGAATTATAGAGGGGAAAGCACCTTTGGACACTGTTCCGGCCGAGCGACTTTCGACTGAATTTCGACGCATCGATTCCCTCTGCGATCGGGACATACCGGTATCGGTGGGTGGGGTACTGGAGCAGCTCGAGCACCGTGGTCACGCGATTTTGACTTTGTTTTTAGCCGGTCCTTTTCTTGTGCCTTTGCCCTTGCCAGGACTTTCTGTACCATTTGGCGTGTTTATTGCGTTCTTTGCCGTCTCAATGGCTTTTGGCAAAAAGCCGTTTCTGCCAAAATCGTGGTTGCTGCGCGAGATTCCCAAACCCACACTTCGAAAATTCTGTGGCCTGGCCGCACGATTCTTTAAAAAATTTGAGGCTTTGTTTAAGCCCCGCATGGTCTGGCTCATTGATAGTCAGGCCGCACAATTCATCATCGCCTCGATGATTGCGATCTGTGGCATCCTTTTAGCTTTGCCGCTTCCTCCAGGAACGAATTCCCCTCCTGCAGCCGTGATCATTTCGCTATCGCTAGGATTTTTAGAACGGGATGGCTTGCTCGTTATCATTGGGTATCTGCTATTTGTCCTAAATGTTGCGCTGTTCTCGCTTCTGGGCATTATTGGCTATGAAGGCGTAATCCATCTCTGGCAAAAGTTGTCTGGGGCATGACGCTATAATAAAAGATGCGATGGGAAGGGCAGAGCGGTGAGGGAGAGACTCAAGCGGAAAATATGAGCCGGAGCAGAATGGGCGAGGATACACCCGCTCGGGTCAGCCTCCCGCCGGGACCAGTTTCCACGACTTCTCGGCGAAATAGGCCGTAAGCCCGTCGCGAATGTCGCCTTGAAATTCTACGTGGCCATCTTTAAAACTAGCGCCACAGGCTTTTTTCGCCTGAATTTCTTTCATCAGGGCCCGGATCTCGGCTTCGCTGAACGGCAGGTTCCATAGCACCGTCACCGCGCGCCCCCCGCGACCTTTGGTCTCAAGGCGCATCTTGCTGGGACCAGCAGCCACGGCTTGACTCTTGGTTTTTTCAGGTTTCTTCTGGGATCCGGATTCAGTTGAAAAAACTAAACGTCCGCTCACTTTCTACCTCGTGTAAAACCTCGACCCGTAGCAGTCCGCTCGCTGCTGCCACTGCTCGATCCAGTGGCTGGCTCTTTTTTAACGCGAGCCAGGCGACCCCAGCGTTTGCCTGAGTCCTCGCGCTTGGGGGCGGATTTTTTATAGACCTTATTGAAGGATTTCTTGAAGATTGGTTTTTCTTCCACTTTGACTTCTGGCATCGGCAGGCCGGGAACCGCAATTTTGGGTTCTTTGGAACGACGGTAGAATATCGCCGTGTGGCCTATCACCTGAACTTTGGTGGCCTTGACACTTTGTGACAGATTGGCGACGAGTTCCTGAAGCGCTTCCTGATCTTCGCAACGTACTTTGACTTTGATCAGTTCGAAGGTCTTAAGCGTAAATTCAAGTTCTTTGACAACACCTTCCGTAACGCCGGCAGTGCCGACTGTAACAACCGGATCAAGCTTATGCGCGAGACCACGAAGATAACTAATTTGTTTGGAACTTAGAGCTTGAGCTTTAGCCATGACAACCTCGAATTTATAAAAGCAGTCATGCCTATACCCTGCGCAGACAAAACGCAAGAAGAATTTGACATGGTAAGCGGCGGTTTAGGGCAAAGTCTCATTCCATTCATTAAGAAATCGCACGGCTCCCTGTTTTACTGCGTCCATTCGATCGCCTTGGACCCGTTCCATGATGTCGACTAAAAAGTGTGCGCCAACGATGCGGGGAACAAAGACATAGTCAGCTCCTTGAGCGTACATCTCTCTGGCTTTTTCCAGGGTGTCCGCCGTGACGATGATACGGGCTTTCGGAGCCAGGAGGCGAAGCGAGTGCAGGAGTTTCAGGTTGGTTGTCCCTTTGAGTTGATTGTCGGGGATAGTCGATAGGATCACAGCGGCTTCGTTAAAATGTTGGTTTCTGAGCGATTCGGGATGACCTATGTCGCCATAGATGCAAGGGACTCCGCGTTCGGTGAGTGACTCTAAAGTCTCAGGATTGAAATCAATGACGAGAAGCTGGTCGATCATGCTTTTAGAATGGCGACGGATAAATTCTTCAAGAAAGGAACTTGCCTCTCTATAAAATCCAAAGAGGACGATGGATTTGTTCGAGGCGTTGGTTTTGGATTCTGCCGACATCACATGATCACGGATACCAATTTTTTCCAGGATGGGCTTGAGAAAGCGGTATATGGAATATCCAGAGGGTATCATGAAGGAGGAAAGGAGAAGGGTGACGACAAGCGCTAAAGTACAGGCCGCGAGCAGGCTCTCGGGAATGTGTTTATAATCTACGCCCAAGGCAACGACGACCAGCGAGAATTCAGACATCTGGGCGAGATTGATCGCTGGGATCAGACTGCCGCGATAACCATAGTGCATGATCTGTAGGGTGGGAAAAACGGTGAGGAAACGGCTGATGATCACAAAGACCACGAGGAGTCCGGCGAGACCAAGAGTCGCCCAACTGGGCAAAGGCACCTGCATGCCGAGCGCCACGAAAAAGAGCGTTATAAAAAAGTCTCTGAGGCTTGTGATCTTTGAGGCGATGTCGAGATGATAAGGAAACGAAGCGATGCTTATCCCGGCGACCAAGGCTCCCATTTCCATCGACAGCGACAGAGAGTTGGCGAGGCCGCAGATTCCAAAGCACCAGCCCATCGCCGTTACGAGGACGAGATCGGGTTGTTTGGCAATGATACGAAAGACTGCGGGCAAAGTATATTTGGCAAGCAGCGAGGAGCTTAGGATCAGGACCCCGGCTTTCCCCAGACTGTAGGAGACGGAACTCAATTCGAGCTTTTGCAGATTGGGTTGTATCGCCAGGAATACGATAGCCCAGAGGTCTTGAAACACGAGAATACCAAGGGTGATGCGCGAAGTCAGGGAGTCGAGTTCCATCCGGTCCGAAAGCATCTTGACAACGACCAGAGTCGACGACAGCGAGGTGGCAATGGCGAGATAGGTAAGGGAATAATCGTTAGGCCTATTCGTGTATCCCAAAGCCGCAAAAAATAAGGCCGCGAGTGCAGCACAGCCGACAAACTGCACGACGCCATTGACCAGCACGGCCCGACCTGCCCTCAGAAGCTTTCGGATATCGATTTCAAGGCCCAGAATGAACATGAGAAGAATCAGCCCGATTTCGGATAGCGTGCGGATGTTCGCGGGACTCCGGATAATACCAAAGCCCAGCGCGGGGCCGAGGATGACTCCTGCCAGTAGAAAGGCTATGACCAAGGGGAGGCGGAAGATATAAGCAGGAATGCCTAACACCGTCGCGCCTATGATGGCGTAAGCTACGTCTTGAAGTAGGTTGTGGCCTTCCACAGTTCCTCTGTTTCATTAAAATTTAATTGCGGCTTGAGCATATAAGTATCGACGCGGCACCAAAAAACTTTAGACAAGCGCCCGTGGCCCAAGGGCCGACGGACTTTGGGAAAAGCTCTAAAAGCCGCGATTTGGCCTTGGATTACGCCCGGCAGTTGAAAACATTTCGAGTGGGTGGAGACTATCGCAAGCTGTTGCAAATCCATTGCAAAAGTTTATGATGAGGGCCGTTGAGAGCCAGACGCCGCGACTGCGCCTTCGCAGGGGATGGGTCCGCCGAGATCTTGAAGAGGAGTGAAAACTTTGAGTAAGCAGGAAAGAATACAGCCGCGTAAGTTAAAAGGGTTTCGCGACCTTTTGCCGCATCAGGCCCGGCTTAAGAAAAACATTAGCGATGTGATAGGAAAGAATGCCGCACTGGCTGGCTTTGAAAGCATAGATACCCCTGCTCTTGAATATGCGGAAACCCTATTGGGTACGGGTGAAGAAACCGACAAGGAAGTCTATCGCTTCACCGATCATGGCGATCGCAGTGTCGCTCTTCGCTTTGACCTCACCGTGCCGTTTGCCCGTTATGTCACCGAAAATTATGCGGACCTGATATTCCCCTTTAAAAAGGTGCAGATCGCCAACGCGTGGCGCGGGGAAAAACCTCAAAAAGGCCGCTACCGCGAATTCTGCCAGGCCGATCTTGATATCATCGGCGTCGATTCGCTCTCGGCCGATGTCGAGGTGATCAGTTGTATCCTTATTAATCTCAATGAGCTCCTGCCCCAGGCTTTCACAATGAGTTTAGGACATCGGATCATTTTATCAGCGCTTATCCGGGCCACTCTCCCCACTCTTGATGCGGCCCTGGATTTTAGGGTTCTGATCGCTATCGATAAACTCGCGAAAATAGGTCGGCCCGCGGTACGGGATCTTATCGCCGCCATGCCATCCGTCGAAGCCGGTCAAGCGGAACAGCTTTTGACCCGACTCGAACAAAAAAATTCCGAGGGTGATACGGATCTGGAAGCCCTGGTGCCGCTTCTTGCGGCCTGTCCCGAAGCACTGACGGAGATCGCGCGCCTTAAGGAATCGGCACTGATCATCCGCCGTCTTTTGGGGGCAGCGAAAGGCCATGCAAAACTTAGGATCGATCTCAGCGTCGCCCGTGGTTTGGCCTATTATACCGGCATCGTTTTTGAAACGACTATCGATGGCCTCGATGGTTTTGGTTCGATCTCCTCGGGCGGACGCTATAATGGTCTGGTCTCCCGGTTTTCCCATACCGAGTTAGCAGGCATTGGGGGATCGATAGGAGTCGATCGTTTGCTGGCGGCGATGGAGCAGCTTAACCCAGTCGAAGCGAGCCCAAGGCGAGGCGTGTTCATCGCCCTGGCAGGGGGTGAAGGGCGGCTCTATGGATTTGAACTTTTGCAAAAACTGCGGGATCTGGCCATCATATCCGATATCGCTCTCAAGGAGGGTAAGCTTGCCAATCAATTTAAGTTGGCTGATAAACGTAATTTTGCTTGGGTCCTGACCATTGGCAGCGAGGAACTGGCGTCGCAAACCGTCAGCATTAAAAACCTTGCGACTGGGGAAGAACATCGAGGAATTGCGAAGGAGCAAGGATTTGCTCTGCTGCAGGCCGAAAAACAGGGCAATTTGGCCAATCAATGAGGCCCAGGCTTTTGGCGAATGGGGCCCTTTGAGCGGCCTGCCTTCAAAGCGGAGCAGCTCAAGGCACTTGTTTAAGATCATTGATCTTTCCGAGCGGCGCCAGATGCGATAAGATGATTCAATAATTTTTTTGGTCGAGAGTCAGACGAGGAAGACTATGAAAGTGCAATTTCCCTTTTTACGCACCCCCCGAGGCAAGCAGATTGCCCTTTCTCTATTTCTGATCTTCGTATCCACTCTGGTGATCGATCAGGTTACCAAGCGACATGCGCACCGGACGCTTTTGACGGAGGAGAGCGCAACAAATCTTGATCTTTACCGATCGACCTCCTATGACGTTGGAACCTTGGGCAAAGAAAGTTTGGACCCGGATCATCCCACGGCCTTTGGACGACTCAAATTTCATTATCAAAGGAACCGCGGCGCGGCCTTCAGTATGTTGGCCAAACTCGACGACTCGATTCGTATTCCTTTCTTCTACGGTGTGACGGTCTTTTCAGTGCTCTACATTCTTTTTTATCTGAAGACCCTGCCTATCAATTACCATCTCACACGGTTCGGATTGGTGATGATCATGGCGGGAGCGATCGGCAATTTTATCGATCGCATCATTCAAGGTTATGTCATCGATTTTGTCGATGTCAGTTGGAATATTCTGGGCTGGCGGCATGATTTTGCTGTCTTCAACGTCGCCGATATTTCCATTAACATCGGGATAATCGCCTTCATTCTCGAGATGCTGCTCAGGCGAAAACCCGTATACGCGAGCTTTCAGGAAGGCGTAAAACCTTCAGGTACGGCGGCGGCTGTCTAGTCCGTTTCCCACTCTAAACCCTTGCGCCCCATCAGGCTGCTGGGGAAGGGTTTTTTTGGGGAAAAAAAGCACTATTTTTTATAGCGGGCTAAAGCCGGCTGCAAATTCGTTTTGAATTTTTCGGCCGCTGCGGCGATGGTGTCGAGGTCTTTGCAAAAGCCAAAGCGAACGTAGCGGCCCGTTTTTGCAGTCAACTCTGGATTGTCATAAAATGCCGAGACGGGAATGCAGGCCACACCGACTTCCTTGGTCAGCCAGTTTGCAAATTCATTATCCGGAATATCCAGGAGATTGCTGAAATCGGCGACGATGAAATAGGTGCCTTCCGGCAGTTTGCATTGAAAGCCCATCTCTTTGAGAATCTTATAGAGCGCGACCCGCCGCTCGGCATATTCATCGCGCAGGATGTGATAGTATTCATAGCTCATTTGCAGGGCAGCGATCATTCCGTATTGTAGCGGGGTCGAGGAACAGAAGACAGTGTACTGATGGGGAATACGAATCTGCTTGGTGATAGCGGCCGTCGCCAAGGCATAACCCACTTTCCAGCCCGTCATACTGAAGGTCTTGGAGGTAGAGGATACAAGAATCGTCCGCTCCTTCATGCCCGGAATAGTAATAAGGGGACAATGGCGAGCCGGTGAATAGACGAGTTCCTCATAAACTTCATCGGTCATCACATAGAAGTTATGTTCTTTGGCGAGTTGCGCGATCTGCACCAGCTCGTCGCGTTTGAAAACTTTACCGGTAGGATTGTTTGGGGTGTTGAGTAGAAGCAACCTGGTCTTTGGGCTGATTTTAGATTTCAGCTCGGCAAGTTCGAAGGTCCAGTTCGGAGCCTTCAATGCCACCGTCTTCATCACCGCGCCGGAAACCATAACGGCTGCCGGATAGGAATCGTAAAAAGGTTCGAAGGTAATGACTTCATCGCCGGGCTGACACAGGGCAACGATGGTGCAAAAAATCGCCTCGGTGGCACCCGAGAATACCGTCACTTCGTCTTGGGGATTGAAATCAAGGGTATAATTATCTTTGGCGCGATTGGCGATGGCTTTGCGCAAGTCTAAAAGTCCTGGGCTTGGCGCATATTGATTTTTATCGCTATTTATAGCTTGAATGGCTGCGTCTTTTATCTGTTGAGGCCCATCAAAATCAGGAAACCCTTGTGCGAGGTTCACCGCTTGGTACGTTTGAGCAAGCTGCGACATTTTCGAGAAGATGGACGTTTCAAATTTATGCCAACGCGACTGTTGCATGGCTTATTCCTCGCTTTGGATGGTCAGCCTTAACTCTATTTAATATACCTCGTAGAGGACCATGGAGGATAGATTATAGCTAGAACGAAATGGACTAAATGCAAGCGGGCAGCAGTCGTACCGCGAAACCGGGCCGCCTGGACCTCGTGGGCCACCTTCCTGACCCTTAGCGGGCCAAGGGCTAGCGGCCTGGGCGTGCAAGTGTCCCTGGTATTCGCTCTTTGGCCCCAGTCCCCAGTCTTTCTTCGCTGCGGGGAAATATGCTAAGATCGCTGACTATTAAGGATTTAGAGCCATTTTTTAAGGAAGCGCGATGCACACTCCCATCGAATTACTTCGTCAATTCATCGATGTCATTCTCCATCTCGATCTCCATATCAACGGGTGGATCACGATGTTTGGCCCTGGGGTATATGGTCTCCTCTTTCTCGTGATCTTTGCCGAGACGGGAGTGGTCATCCTGCCTTTTCTCCCAGGCGACTCCCTGCTCTTTGCCCTAGGGGCCCTGACTGCTGTCGATGCCGCCTACCTGGATATCACCCTCCTGCTGGTCACCTTGAACCTTGCCGCGATCATTGGCGATGCCGTGAATTATTCAATAGGCCGCTCCCTGGGCCCGAAAGTCTTTCGGGAAGGAAGCCGCTATTTAAAGCGGGACCAGCTGGAGAAGGCCCGTGCCTTCTACGAAAAACATGGCGGCAAAGCCATCATCATTGCCCGATTTGCCCCCATACTCAGAACCTTTGCCCCCTTCGTCGCCGGCATAGGCCAGATGAATTATCGTCAATTCGCGAGCTACAATGTTGTAGGAGGCGTCTTGTGGGTCACGAGTTTTCTACTGGCCGGACGGTTTTTCGGAAACCTTCCCCAGGTTAAGAGCAATTTTCATATTGTCATCATCGCGATCGTCGTTTTATCGCTATTGCCGGTCTGCATCGAGTCCATCAAAGGCGCCAGGGCGAAAAAAGTTCAGGGCAACTGAGAGGGTCGTGAAAACCTTGCCAGCCCTTTCCTACATTTTTGAAGGTATACACTTAGAAAGCTACCGGATGGTGGTGGTCTAATTCGCGACCCTATCGTATTTAACCTTCAGTTCTGACTAGGAGTTCCCTATATGAAAAGTCAGTGGCCATTCTCGAGCCATCGAACCAACCTGAGGAGGGACGCGCCCATGAAGAGTAAGTTGATGCCGATGTTAATCCTGATGATCGTTTCGATCGCAGCAGCCTTCACGCCGATGAGTACTGCGGTAAAACCTGGTGGGCCTATCAATTCCGGTGATGTGGCCTGGCTTCTCTGTTCGACGGCTCTTGTTCTTTTTATGACACCCGGCCTAGCCTTCTTTTACGGAGGTATGGTTAAGCCTAAAAACGTAATTTCAACCATGCTGCAAAGCTTTGTATGTATGGGGGTCATCAGTATCCTTTGGGTTGTCGTTGGCTTCAGTCTGGCGTTTGGCGACTCCATTGGCGGCTTTATCGGCGATCCCCGTACCTTTTTCATGTTCAAAGGCGTAACAGGATCCACCCATTTGGATCTTGCGCCGACTATACCTTTTTTACTCTTTGCCCTTTTCCAATTGAAATTTGCCGTCATCACTCCGGCATTGATCACGGGCGCCTTTGCCGAGCGCGTGAAGTTCACGAGCTATATGCTTTTCATAAGTCTTTTCATGCTCTTCATCTATGCTCCCCTCGCCCACTGGACCTGGCATCCACAGGGCTTTTTGAAAGTGATGGGCGTTCTTGATTTTGCCGGCGGAACTGTCGTTCATATGTCGGCGGGATTCGCGGCCCTGGCCGGGGCTTTGGTCCTTGGCAAACGTAAGGTCGCATTGGGGGAAATTCACAGCCCAGCTAACATTCCCTATATTATCCTAGGCACGGGTATGCTTTGGTTCGGATGGTTTGGATTCAATGCAGGATCGGCTGGTGCCGCCAATGAGCAGGCAGCACTGGCCCTTGCTACGACCAACACAGCTTCGGCAGGGGGTGCTTTGTCCTGGATGTTCTTTGATATGGTAAGGGGTCGCAAGCCTTCGGCAATGGGCGCCTGTATAGGTGCGGTCGTTGGTTTGGTTGCGATTACGCCTGCGGCTGGCTATGTATCGGTGGGCGCCAGCATGTTTATCGGCGCTTTCTCAGCGGTCGTTTCCCAAGCTATGGTATATCTGAAATCTAAGTCAGGAATCGACGATACACTCGATGTCTTTGCCTGTCACGGTATCGGTGGTGTGATGGGAATGTTTCTGACCGGCGTGTTTGCTAAAGATGTCGGCCTCGTCTTTGGCCCGACCAAGACCTTCCTCACCCATATTGCGGCGCTTGGATTTGTCGCCTGCTTTTCCTTTATCGGTTCCTACCTACTCTTTAAACTTACCGATTTCCTGATCCCCCTTCGTGTCTCTCAAAAGGATGAAGAGATGGGTCTCGATATGAGTCAGCATGGAGAAAGCCTAATGGATGAAGCTTTTGTCAGCTTTGAATCCACTGGGCATAAGAATCCCAAAGTGCATATTCCTGTTGGCGGCATCACAGCCAAAGGCGGAGTCTCCGCGTAGTCAGTCCTAATAGCCAGCTTCTCTTGTTATCGAGTGGGGCTGGTTCCTCTCTTTCTCTGCTCATCGCGCTTTCATCGCTTTTCGCCCTCCGCGCTCATTTCGATAAAGTTCCCTGGTCTTTGTCATAATGACAATCCGATTCGACACTTCGTGACCCTATGAAATGAATTGGCGGTCAAAAATGCTTGATTCTATTTTTGATGCAGCATAAGTCTCAAATAGGCGTTTGTGCCGTTTGTTTGGATGCAGAGGAACTTTTCAATGATGACCAAAAGCTTATTCCCCTTGGCTATGGCAAGTGCACTTGTCTTGAGTATGTCGGCAAAGGCGCAGGATGCTGCTACAAAGGATGCGGCGCCTAAAGATAGCGCTCCGAATGCGGCAGGTCCCGCTCCAGCATCGAAGGATGCGGCGGCGAAAGGTACTGCATCGAAAGATGCAGAGAAAAAAGGGTCGGCTAAAGCTTCAAAATCAAAAATCACTGCTGATGCCGCTTCCAGTTCGAAGGGAGGGGACTGTACTTTTGAAATCCATGTTGGCGATGAAATGGCCTTCAATATCAAGGTGAAGGACAAAGTCGAAAAACTTGTCGAACTCAATATTCCCGAGGCCTGTCGGAACCAGGAAACGAAATTTAAGCTGGTTCACGGCGGTAAGTTGCCAAAGGTCGCGATGGGGCATAACTTCGTGGTCCATGACCTTGCCAAGCAGCAGGCGATCGTGACGAATGCCTTGACCAGTGGCGCCGGCAATGGGTTTATGCCGACGACTAAGGATGGCGTGCTGGGCGTAGCTCCCACCGTTGGTGGCGGAGAAAGTTCGAATCTTAGTCTTGCTAAAGGCAGCTTCAAGGACGGGGTCAATTACGGATTCGTTTGTACTTTTGCTGGTCACGCGCCTTTGATGAACGGAAAAATAACTTTTATTAAGTAAATTTCTACGCGTTTGATCCGCGTGGGTTGACATGGACAGGTACCATCGATTTCGAACCTAGGAGAGTGTGCTATGGAACATGTAGCGATGATTCTTGCAGACGGATTTGAGGAAATTGAAGCGATTGCGGTGATCGATGTGCTGCGACGGGCTGACATTAATATCAAAACCTATTCTTTGAAGAATAAGTTGGTGCAGGGCGCCCATGGGATCACGATAGAAGCTGATGAGTCCATTGAAACGGCTCAGCAGGAAAATTTCACGATGTTGATCCTGCCAGGTGGGCCCGGAGTTAAGGCTTTAAAGGAAGACCCAAGGGTCGGGCAATTGCTTGAAAAGCAAATCGGCGGCGATAAATATCTAGCCGCTATATGCGCCGCTCCCACTGTGCTCGCGGAATACGGAATGCTCAAAGGCCGAACCGTGACAGGCTATCCGGGTACCGAAGAAAAACTGCGTGGTGCCGATGCTACTTTCACAAATAGCAAAGTCGTGATTGATGGCCATCTTATTACCAGTAGAGGTCCCGGAACGGCGATTGATTTCGCTCTGGAAATCATTACGGCGTTAAGGGGCACCGCGAAGAGTGATTCCGTTCGTGAAAAATTAGCTATTTGATTCCCTTTTCGTCAGGGGCTGGAGAGCTTTGACTTTGCCCCTATCAACAGTCCCAAGGGGGATTTAAAGCGGGATATACGGCTCATCACTTGTTGGTGGGCCTTTGCCTTGCTAGCGGAAAAGACAAAAAAACCGTGACTTTGCCAGAAAGCAGCGCCACGGTTGAGTCATCCCATACAGATACTTAAAATCAGCTATAACGAATCAGGCTATGCACGGGAAACGATTCAAGCACCTTACGGCCAGGCAGGAAGGTTAATTCAATAACAAACGAACAGCCCACGATCGTACCACCGCATGCCCTAACCAATTCCGTAGCGGCCTTGGCGGTACCGCCAGTCGCGAGGAGATCATCGATGAAGAGAATTCGTTGTCCCGGCTTAATCGCATCCTGATGAATCTCGAGAGTATCGGTACCATATTCGAGATCATAGGTCTGCTTATGAACGGCAGCCGGGAGTTTGCCAGGCTTACGGATGGGAACGAACCCTTTATTGAGAATCATCGCCACACCGATGCCAAAGATGAAGCCACGGCTCTCAGCGCCGACCACAAGGTCCACTTGGTCCGCTTGGTAGTGACTGGCAAGGGCTTTGTAGGTCTGTAACAAAGCCGCTGGATCCTTCAAAAGCGGGGTAATATCCTTAAAGTTGATACCCGGCTTCGGAAAGTCTGGGACGTTACGAATATAATCTTCAAGGCGCATGGTTCCCCCTTCAATAATTCCAGTGTTTCAAGTTAGCTCTGAAACGGGCTTATTTTGCCGAATTCTTATCGAGTTTCGCAGCCAGGATATCGCCGAAGGTTCCGCGATTCTGGGGAAGTGCCGCCTGTTTGTGCACCTTTTCCTCCTGCGACTGCATATACTCCTGATAAGCCGCGATATCACCGGAATCATCTTTGATTTCTGGCAGCGAGAGCAGGATTTTTCGTTCTGCCAGATTCAACTCGCGAACCACAACATTAAGTTCTTGCGGAGGGGAAGCCTTCTTTTTGAAGGATTCGCCATAGGCTTTCTTGAGAATCTCGGTTGGAACCAGGCCGGTCACGCCGGCAGCGATTTCTACAAAAGCACCGAAGCCCTTGAGGCTTTGCACCTTGCCCGTGAACAGATTGCCATTCGCATATTTTGCTTCGGCATTGGCCCAGGGATCTTCTTCTATATTCTTAAGACTGAGCGAGAGCTTTTGCTCGGCGGTCTTGATATCGATAATGCGGACCTGGACCGAATCGCCCGGCTTGAGAATTTCCGAAGGATGATTGATGCGTTTTTCCCAGGACATCTCGGACACGTGTATCAAGCCTTCAACGCCAGGGGTGAGGCTGACGAAGGCACCAAAATTTTCGAGACGGACGACAGTGCCGGGGTAGGATTTGCCCGACTCGAAGCGGTCCGAGATGGTAGCCCAGGGATCGTCCTGAATCGCTTTCATGCTGAGGCTGATTCGCTTTTTGCCATCGGCAGTCGTTTCGATTTTAAGGACTTTAACGCGAACCTTGTCGCCTTTTTGCACATAGTCGCTGGCGCGATTTACGCGGGCGTAGCTCATCTCGGAAACATGCATAAAGCCATCGAATCCACCGAGATCCACAAAGGCTCCGAAGTCTTTAACTTCGCGCACCACGCCGTCGAGAATCAATTCCTGATCGACGCGGGCTTCGAGTTCGATGACCTTGGCTTCGCCTTCCCGTTTGAGAAGCTTGGAGCGCGACACAACAATATTGCGGCCGCCTTCCTCAACCTTCTCGATCAGAAAGTTAAATTCCTGATTGAGATATTCCATTTTGTTCGCGACGAACTTGGTGTCCATCTGCGAAACGGGACAGAACGCCCGTTTGCCCATCAAAGTGACTTCAAAACCGCCTTTGTTTTCGCCTGTCACTTTACCTTTTACCGGCAATTGACCATTGCGGGCCATCAGCAGGTCCTCAAGTGGGTTTTTCGATTGACCCATGCGCCGACTGAGGAGGATTTCATCAGCGGTTTTGCTGATCACATAGGCCGTTATCTTATCGCCAAGGTGAAATTCAAACTCGCCTTTGTCATCTTTAATCTGGTTCTTATCCATCACCGCAGTATGCAGGGCATCGATTTCGACCAGAACGGTATCGGAGTGAGGGCTTATTGTTGAAATGGTACCGGTAACCTGGCGACCGACACGAATATCGGTTTCTTCATCCTGACCCGGATCCTGCAAAAGCAGGTCTTCGAACGAGAGCTCTTCTTCAGCTTTTTTCTTCGTCTTATCGTCGGTGAAGCCGCTGTCTTCGTCTTCCCACTGAATATCCTGATAACGCATACGTTGAGTCCTTCAAAATCGCTGTCAAAAGCCAGCTTGGGCGGGCAGTGTAACCTTTTTTCAAACCCGATCCCATAAAATATTGCGCCGCGCGAACGGGCTCTAAGCCCTTGATGACTTTCCTGCTGGAGAAAAATCCCATTGTATGTCAAATTTGTAGAAACTTAAAGTCAATCGATTCCATCCAGGACTTGAGGTCACTATGACTGATAAATATGCTGTGGAAATATTAGCCACCCATGATGGTGTCCAGCTCTACTGCCAGACCTATCCCTGTTCCCATGCGGTCGGGGTAATAATGACTGTGCATGATTATGGGCAACATAGCGGGACCTATCAAAGTGCCCATGACCGGCTTGTGAAGCAAGGTTTCAGCGTCTATACGCTTGATCTTCGTGGCCATGGGAAATCGCCAGGGCGGCGCGCGGCAATCGGTAAATTTGATGATTTTCTTGAAGACCTGGATTTGCTCTATGCCAGGGTTCGCGATAGGGAATCGGGCCGGCCTCTTTTTCTTCTCGGGCAGGGCATGGGAGCTTTGATCGCCATGCGTTTTGCTTTGACACGGCGGCCGAACCTTCATGGACTGATACTCTGTGGACGCCTTCCGGAGCTTCCTATCAATGCCAAAGAACGCCTGATTGCTCAATATGCGTTCCCTCTGCTCGCCCATGTCCAAGCCAATGCCGAAGCCAGGGAACTGCTGCTTTCCCAGGCGCTATCGGGGGTTTTAAAGGACGATGAGCTGGCGTTCCGGGGTGCGGTCAAAGCGCAGACCATTCTGGAACTCAATGCGGCAAGTCACAGTCTCGACACCGAGCATGCCTTCCTGAGCTTTCCTGTGCTCTGTTTGAGCAGCGAAAAACACCTCCCGGCGATGGAGCGCTTGCATGAAGGTCTGCTCTCCCACGATAAAACCCTTTTGCCCTATCAGGGTCAAAGTCATCAGCCGCTTCTCCATCCCGAAAGTGAACAGATTTTAGGCGAAATTATCGAGTGGTGCGAAGCGCGCCTTGAGCGGTTGGCGGACGATGAGGAATGGGATGAAGATGCTGAAGACGACAGCATCTGAAGGCATGATGCCAAGGGAAGGCGCTGACCTTTCGGAAAAAAGCCTGGTTTCGCAGCAAAAGGAACGAGCGGGCAGCAAATGGTTTATGCTTAAATTAACGGGCTTTTAGGTCATTTTGCAAGAGTTCTTCCCGAATACGCTTCAGACTGGCGCACGAAGCTTCGTGTTTTTCAGAACAGCCTCTTGAATAGAGATCGAGAGCTTTATCATAAATTTTCTGCCGTTCGAATTGAAAGGCCAGGTTGTTGCAACTTTTGCCGAGACCATTGTCGCAGGCGGCTCGGTAAAAGCGTGCGGCGTTGGCGAGATTCCCGGCTTGTTCTTCATACCAGGCAAATTTGTGGCAGGCCTGGGCGAAGCCGGATTGGCAAGCCCTGAGATAGAGGTTTTTGGCCGCTTCGATGTTGCCCGCCTTGCCCAGAGCCCGGGCTTTTTTGAA
This sequence comes from uncultured Oligoflexus sp., assembly GCA_964236955.1. Taxonomy (GTDB): domain Bacteria; phylum Bdellovibrionota_B; class Oligoflexia; order Oligoflexales; family Oligoflexaceae; genus Oligoflexus. The sequence goes on from CAXSGP010000032.1 coordinate 15,111, forward strand.
CTGATTTTGTAGAGTTTTTGTAGCTTTTGCGTCGGTTCTGCGGGACTTGATCAAGGGCGCTTCCGTCGCCTCCGTCGCTTCCGGTTTCAGGCCGTCTTCTGGCGCTGATTCATTTTCTACGGCCGGTTCCATCATTGCGACTTTGGCGCCGACCTTTTGTGCGGCGGCGTTTTCTTCCTCGGCCTGCATTTCCTTAAGGCGTAACAGGGCCTTTTCGCGAATTTTCTCAAGGCTGATGTTCTTGGCTTCGTCACGGCTGCCTTCGGCAAGGAGACGGCCCGTTACATCTTCATATTGAACGGGACTGGGTGCGGGTAAAATTTTTGCCGCCATCTGGCTATGAGCCGCCGCTTGCGGAGCGGCTTCAACTACGGGCGTTTCACCTTTTAAAGTTTCCGGCTCTTTTTCGGCTTCGGTTGTTCTTTCTGCTTCCACGGCCTCGTTGACAACGGCCGGCAACGATATTTCCACGGGTGAAGTATTTACCACATCATCCCTTGGTGCTGGCATCGGGTGATGGCGGGCCTTGTTTTTTTCTACGCAGGCTATACTGATGCTAAGAACTATAGTTCCTGTAATAATGTAGCGCCTCATCTACGGGTCACCTCATTCTCCAATTCTTACGCCTTATCGGATTATTCTTCTCCAACATGAGAGAAGAATAGAACAGCCACGTCATTTTTCTAAAATTGGACTCCAGGCTTGTACCTTCCGCGTCTTGGCAGCTTTCCCGGATTTCTGCTAAGGTCCACGGAAGACTGCGATTCCCAAGGACTTTTGGAGGAGAATCTATGAAAAACGAAAGTCAGTACCAGAGTGGATTTGGCAATCATTTTAGCAGCGAAGCCTTGCCGGGGGCATTGCCTGAGGGGCAAAATTCGCCGCAGATTGTCCCCTATGGATTGATCGCCGAGCTGGTATCGGGGAGCGCCTTCACGGCCAAGCGTCATGAAAATCTGCGAACCTGGCTTTATAGAATTCGCCCATCGGTCATCCATGGGGAATTTAAAAGGGTAGCGGCCGCCAAATGGCAGAGCGCGCCGCAGCAAGAACCCGCCGTGCCCGCCGCCCAGCTCCGCTGGAACCCCATGGACTATGCCTCCCCGAGCGAAGATTTTATCGACAGCCTGACGACCTTCGCCAGCAATGGCGATGCGGCGATGCGATATGGCAGTGCCGTGCACCTTTACGCGGCGACCCGCTCGATGGAAAAAGGCTTCTTTTTGAATATCGATGGCGATCTCCTGATCGTTCCCCAGGAGGGCCGCCTCGAGATTCGCACGGAGCTTGGCGTCATCGATCTTGAGCCTTGTGAGATTGCAGTCGTTCCGCGTGGTATAAAATTTCAAGTCAATCTTCCGGATGGAAAAGCCCGGGGCTATATACTCGAGAACTACGGCGCCCCTTTTGTGTTGCCTTATCTGGGGCCAATTGGTTCCAGTGGACTGGCAAATTCCCGGGATTTCGAAAGTCCAGTTGCCGCCTACGAGGATCTTAACGGAACTTTTTTCTTAAGGTGTCGATTCGCAGGCAATCTCTTTCAAGCCGAGCTTGGCCATTCGCCTCTCGATGTTGTCGCCTGGCATGGCAACTACGCGCCCTATAAATACGATCTTCGCAAATTCATGACGATCAACACCGTGAGTTTTGATCATCCCGATCCATCGATTTTCACTGTACTGACTTCGCCTGGCGAGGGGGAGGGTCGGGCTAACGTCGATTTCGTGATCTTTCCTCCGCGTTGGATGGTGGCCCAGAATACCTTTCGTCCCCCCTATTTTCATCGCAATTTGATGAGCGAATATATGGGGCTGATCCATGGCGTCTACGATGCAAAGCCCGCAGGAGGATTTGAGCCGGGCGGCGGCAGTCTTCATAATTGCATGCTTCCCCATGGGCCCGAAGCCAAGGCCTATGAAGGGGGGATCAAGGAGGAATTAAAGCCCCATTATTTGGATAAGACCCTGGCCTTTATGTTTGAGTCGGCTTACCTCTACAGGCCGACGCAACAGGCTCTTGGAGGTGGTCTGCTGCAGACGGATTATGCAGACTGCTGGCAGGGAATTCCGAAGCATTTTGATCCCAAAAAACGCTTCTAAAATTCCCGCCGCTTTGCAAAGGGCTCGGCATCTCCTATCATAGGGGAAGACCGGGCTCAGAATCTCCTGAGTCTTGCAAGGGGAAGGGCTGGGATATGGCCTACGCATCGTTTCGTTGCCAGGTAAAAGCACCACTGGCAGTGGTATGGCAACGACTTAGAGACAAACTCCAGACCAGCGAACGGGCCTTAGCTTCAAGGCCATCATTCGCTCAGGCCAAAGCGCTGTTGAATCTGCCCAACGCCCAGCCTTTGCGGGAGGAGATCATCATCGATGCGGCGCGCAGTGAAATCGTCGTGCGCTTGCTCGACGGTCAGAATCTGCAAGGGGAACGTCGCTTCGTTTTGCGAGCGACTGATGGGACATCGGGGGCGTTTCTCGAAACAATCCTCAACTGGAAAACGGCGAGTGCCGAGCTGGATCGGGAAATCATGAAAGCGGCCGTGGAGGTCATGGTGCGTGATTTCGCCTTGGAAATTAAGCAGGCGGCCGAGGTCGCCTGAGGACGCGCCAGGGGCTTTGGCTGCAAAGTGGCTATGTCTAAGGGATGGGTATGAACCTTTTATCAAGGTTTTGTCCCTTAGGCCGAGCCCCAACACTAGACTCTTTTGGAACAGCCGCTTATCTTAAGAGGCTGGAAAAAAGGAGAAACCATGGCCTTGGCAACAATAACTTTCTCTGACGTCGTGACCTGTCTGGAACAAGCGGGTCTCCTTCTCAATCAAAAAGGAGCCATCCCACGCCGTGAGATGGTCCACTCCACGACGGATACACGAAAGCTGCAAAACGGCGATCTATTTATTGCCTATAAGGGTGTGCAATTTGATGCTCATTCCCGCGTGCCGGCATTAGCTCTTCAATTTCCGGCAACAGTTTTTATTATTGAAGAACCGAAATGCTTTGACGTGATGTCTGCGGATCACGTGGTTCTCCTCGTTAAAGACAGCCGGGAGGCCTGGTCCCATATAGCTGCTTTGCGCTATGGAAACCCTCAGGAACAATTAAAGCTGCTCGGCGTTACCGGAACCAATGGCAAGACCTCCACCGTCTGGTTTTTCAGAGAGATCCTGGGGACGCTTGCTATCCCCTGCATGACCCTTGGCACGCTCGGCGTTTACTGTGGCGATGAGATGCTGCCGGCGAGCCATACCACGCCCGATCCCGAGGAGCTATTCAAAAGCCTCGCTTTAGCCAAGGCGCGCGGTATCGAATGGATCGCGATGGAAATTTCATCGCATGCCATCGTCCAAAAGCGTCTGGGACCCTTGAAATTTGATGCGGTCGCGTTCACTTCCTTTTCCAGGGATCATCTCGATTTTCATCCCACGATGAAAGAGTACTTTGCGGCGAAGTGGGAGCTTTTCACAGACTACTGCAAACCATCGGTAAAACGATTCGTCTCAACCACGGTTCGAAAGCACCTTCCTCCCTCGGCGAAGCTGGTGCCGTTTAGTTATTATGGTCCGAAGTCGGAAATGGAGGCTGCGAAAGCTGAGGGTTATGCCTATCAAATTTCCGAAAGCCGGCTCAATCACAGCTTCCTGAATCTTACAAGCAAAGACCTTTCGCTCGCCATCAGTTTTGATTTTGGCGGGGATTTTGCGTTGGATAACTTCACAGCCGCCTTCGCATTGGTCAACAGCCTCTTGCCAATGCAAAGCCTCGACGGCTCAAAAATCAAGCCTGTACCGGGCCGATTTGAGCCGGTGCCGGCAGCTGTACCCTTTAATTTCGCCGTCATCGTCGATTATGCTCATACCCCTGATGCTTTGGAAAAAACATTGACCAAGCTTAAGGAAATGACGACGGGTCAACTATGGGTGGTCTTTGGCTGCGGTGGCGATCGAGATCCGGGCAAGCGCCCCCTTATGGGAGCGATTGCCGAGAAGTTTGCGGATCAGATTATCGTCAGCTCGGATAACCCCCGGACTGAAATGCCTGGTGAAATCATCAATCAGATTCTGAAAGGCATGCCGCGGAAGAAAAAGGTCCATGTTATCGAGGATAGACTCAGTGCCATCGAATTCGCCTGCCTCAAAGCCAAGGCTGGGGACAGTATACTGATCGCGGGAAAGGGTCATGAAAACTATCAGATCATTGGCAACACCAAATTCCCTTTTGATGATCGGCTCGTCTCCGCGGAAGTCTTACAGAAACGGAGTCCCTGATCCAGCCTAAGGCTCATCTCTTGAGCCTTGCCAGCCCTATCCCTATCCCTTTTCGTGGTTTCAAAGCCGTCCTGGGGAGCTGGGAACCGAAGCATTCACTGCCCAGCTCAGCGGTGCTTTTGCAAAAATTTCAACATTCACTTTACAATTGATGGGTTTATACCCGTAATTATGGTAATTTATTATTAATAATATCAAGCAGTTATATAAGATATCATTTTTAATCCGAGAATGATCTAAAGCCTTCCGATCTCTTTTTTATGAGTGAAAAGATCAGAGGGAGGTTCGAATGTTACTCCGAGCAAGAATTGCTATCCTTGGGTTTGCGGCCCTAATAAGTGCTTGCTTTGTCACACCCGTTCATTCCCTGGGGCAGGTGGAAACTCCAAATACCGAGCTTCGTATCACTCAGCCGACCACTGTAACGCCGATCAAGAGCGTTTCAGCCTATGATGCCAACTCCACAGCTCCCATGCAGGTTGATGGACCATCGGGATCTCTTTCCGGTTCGTCGATTACCATGGCTCCTGGTTCGCTGTCCCTATCGGTGGATCTTGTTATAGAGGAATCCGTTCCCCTGTCCGAGACATCGGTCACTTCATCCCTCACCCTTCGTCCCGACCTCACTGTAACGCCAGTGGGTGCAGGTTTAATTATTCGCCCAACCAGCGATGTGGATCTGAGCAAACCTTTGCAAATTGCGATGCCGCTTGGCGTGGGCGCAAGCCTTGCTCTGGCCAGTGGCAAGAACTATGCGGTTTTCTACAAATTCTATCAAAGCGGTGAATTAAAAGCCGGCGTGATTCCGCCTACAGAACTGACCCTTAATGACAGGAATCAAATCCTTTTCGAAGGTTATTTCGGTGCCTATTGGCTTTGCGAAACCAACTTTCCTCTGGATGCCAAGCACGAGGTTAAAACCCAGGAACCGCTGGTGAACGTGAGTCACGTTACGGTTATTGAAAATGGCGGTTATGTTCCGGAAACGATCGTGGCCGCAAAGGCTAATATTCCAGAGGCAAAATGGACAAGCCTGGCTTTGACTCTGGATGCCGCGTCCCGCAGCGTCAAGCTCTCCGGAGCTGTTGATAACGATCATAAAGTATCCGGATGTCTGGCTGAAATCACGGAAAATTCTGACGGCCGACCGCTTGTTTTGGTCGATGTCGTGGGTGAGCCTATTTATTACTATAAGGCCGCGGATCGGGCCGAACATAGGGTCAAAGGACGCTTTCGATGCATCGATCAAGAGGCTCGCTCAACTGTCTCACTCTGGACGGATTGGCAGATAATTCCAGCGGTCCCCGAGCTGCTGAAACCTTTGGTCACGGAAGCGCCCATCTTTAACTATGCATCGGGGGCTTATGCCTCGCCTCTGACGCTGTCGATCACAACCAGCAGTCCTGGGGCAGTGATCCGCTACACGACCGATGGGAGCGATCCGACTGCGACGAGTTCGGTCTATTCAACAAATATCTATTTAAGCTCAAATGCAAATATCAAGGCAGTCGCCATGAGGCCTGGTATGCTGACGTCGAGCATAGTTTCGGGCACGTACACATTCTCATTCACAGCCTCAACCACTGTCACTACCACTACGGCGCCGGCGGTGACAACCGCTCCTGCCCAACCCAATGTCTCTTTAGCATCAGGATATTACAATGGCTTTGCTGACGTTTATCTCAGTTCCGAGCTTGGCAGCATAACCTACTATACGGTCGATGGAACGCAACCAACCCTAGCCAGCAACGTTTATATGGGGCCTTTGCATCTTTTAGCGACTACTTATTTAAGGGCAGTAACGATTAAAAATGGCCTTTCTTCTGCCGAAGCCACCGCCTCCTATTCGATCAGTCAGACTCCAGTTGCAGCCGTTACTTTCTCTCCTGCAGGGGGATCCTATGCTACCGCGCAATCCGTGATCCTCACATCGACGACCCCCGGCGCCGAGATCCATTATACAACGAACGGCTCAACCCCAAGTCTTACGAGTACGATCTACACAGGTAGCTTTCCGATCAATCAATCCCAATCCGTGCGGGCCATCGCCGCGAAGTCAGGCTATGCCACTTCCAGTGAAACCTACGCCTCCTACACCCTTCCTACGCCCATCGATCCCGTTCCTCCAACGGTTACGGCCATGTCCTTCGATTCACCCTACTTCGATACCGAGTATGGACCGGCAACCGTAGGCCTTAATATAACGATCGCCGATAATTTTGCTTTGCCCGGTGCCTCGATGCAGAACTTCGAACTCTATATGGCGAATGGAAGTCAGGCGCTTTTTTTCACCGGCTACACTTCCCAGGCGTTAGCCGGTGCCACGGATACATCAAGGACCTTCCACATCAGCAATGACCTTCCCCGATTGAGCGCAAACGGCGACTGGACCCTGCAATCTCTCAAAATTTATGATGGAGCGGGCAATATTTCAACTTTGTACCAGGCGGATCTGACAAGCTATCAGACCTTCGTCACCAATCAGGCTACTTTCGGCGATTCAACCTCACCGGCATTGGTAAGCTTGAGCTTTTCGGCTTCGACAGTTCACACGGCAACGGCGGCAGCACCCCTGACCATGACGATAAGAATCACTGACGACTATGCGCTGCCGCCTGTTGGTGGACTTGCTTATGAAGTCTATCTTAAAGATGCAACGGGAACTCAGACGCTTAGTTTTGTCCACTATGCGACAGCTGGTGACCAGACCTATTTAAGCGATCGCACTCTGCAGATGACTTCCGAATTGCCCATAGGCAGTGTCCTCGGCAACTGGCACGTGGATTACCTGTTTATCTACGATTCCGTTCGGAACTTTACCTATATGGGATCCACGCAGATTGTTGCAGGGGGATTCCAGTCGTTCATCTTGAATGCTCCATGATCGGCGGCCCGGGATCGGCTAAGCAGGAACCAAGCCTTGGGAGCCGTCGAGGGCGAGCCGTGGAAGTTAAAGTCTGTTGGTGCCCGGCGACAGCAGCGAGGGTCACAAGGCAAAATCCGCTGCTGAAAATTTGCTCATTGAATATTGCTCAATGGCATCGCCTTTTTAAGGGCGGAAACGTATCGATTTACCGTTCGTGACACTATATAAGCTTTGCAATGAGGACTTCAATCTTTGGGATGCCTATTTTTGGGAAGAACCCTGGGGCAGCTGTCCTTCATTTTAGCGAGGAAGGAACCAGGACGGGAGCGCCAAGCGAAGCGTTTTCAGCATTTTGTGAACCCGAGCTTTGGCAACGTTGAAGGCCGTCACCTGAGGAGCCGGTCAAAAACCTCGCGGATGGGCTCCCGGCGGTGCCACAGTCAAGCCTCAATGTGTGACAAGAGGCCTTTACCTAGAGGAATAAACGATGAAGTTGGGATCTTTGATATTAGGTCTATCTCTTATAAGCTGGAACCTGACCGCTTGCCGCTCCGATAAAGATGATGCGGTCGTCAGCGAACCCGTTCTGGGCGGAGCCGATGCGACAGCTCATTCCCCTTCGATCGCCACTGATCCCGTGGCTGAAGGCAGCTCTCCGCTGCTAAATACCTGCTATAAAGGCGATACCTGGACCTGTGCCGTGGAAGCTGCCGTCGTCAGGGAAACCAACCTGCTCCGAAGCAAGCCCCTTATCCAAAGTTTTGAGTCCTCCTATGTTGCGCGCGGGTGGTCGGAAGCTCAAGCCCAAACCGGTCAATTAAGTCACGATGGATTTCCAGAAAAAAGGCAGGAGGCCCTGGAGGAAGCCTTTCCAAAAAACTCCTGGCCCTTCTTCGCGGAAAATGTGGCGATGACTCAGGCGAGCGATCCCGATGCAAATAAGATCGCCAAACAGTTTGTTACGATGTGGAAAGGCAGTCCGGGCCATATGAAGAACATACAGGGCCGCTATCAGTACCTGGGCGTTGGCATCGTTCGACTTGGCAATTCATTCTACGCTACTCAACTCTTCCATTAAAATCATGCTCGCGCCGCCCGAAATTTCTTGTAAATTCCTTATTCGATGCGTACTCAAACTGAGTGAATCGAATAGGGCGGTGCCTCATGCGACCTCGTTTTGAAGACATCTATATGGATCTGGCCTTCAGCCTGGCGCGTAGGTCAACATGCGCGCGACTCAACGTTGGAACCGTTATCACTAGTACGGATTTCCGCAAGGTCTTGGCCGTAGGCTATAACGGCAATGCCACCGGCCTCCCTAACGGCTGTGATCGTGAGGAAGCGGGCAATTGTGGGTGTCTGCATTCGGAGGAAAACGCCGTGATCAACTGCGATAGCCCCCGCACTATAGAAAAATATGCGTTCGTTACTCACCTGCCTTGTGTCGCCTGCGCGAAGAGACTTATTAATTTAGGTAACGTCAGGAAAATATACTACGCACAGCCTTATCGTTCCCTTTCCTCAATAGAACTTTTTGCAAGGGTAGGGATTGAGGTTGTTCCTTTTCCAAATGAAACAGCGACAGTTACGTAAAAGAATTTTGGCGTGAGGTAACTTTGATCTACCACATATAGTGGTTTAATCGATTCCCTCACACTATGCACAAAATTTAAGCAAAATTATTAACATGCTTAAAAGATTGGTATAATTCTTTTCCTTTTCAGGCTTATCCACTGGACCTGTGGATAACCTATATCTGTCTTTTTGTCGGTTGATGGGTTTAAGACCTGCCCGTTTAATAAGCTGTTGCGAGAGAATTGGAAATCATTGGATTAAAGTTGAGCGTAGGCACCTCCGCCACGTATTATAAAAAATCAGACTCGGAGGATAAGTGTTGCGATCATTTGAAAAACTTAGCTTTTTAACTATTATTATGATCCTTCTCAGCGCCTGCGGTCGCGACGAAGCTCAGGTTAAAGCCCCGACGCAGGACCTCCGATTTGCAACGGATCATGAACGGGCCCAAGGCGACGTCGTTCCAAATAGCTATCTCATTGCCTTCCGCGATACAGCCGGCGCACCCAGTTCAGCAGGTTCTCTCTTACAGATTGATCTGGGTTTGCAGAGTATGCTGCAGAATACCTCGGTCGTGAATGCTCACCGTGCCATTGCCCGGCTCAACCTCACCTATCCCGGACGCTCGTTTGCGCAGGAATTCCATTTGGATTCCCATCCCTTTCTCAATAGCGGCTTAAATACGCCTGAAGAGTACACCCATCTCACCGAAGTCAGCTTTGAAGACGAGGCGTCGGCGCGACGGCAGATCAGCAGTTGGTATGAGCATAAAAAGATAGTCTTTGCCGAACCCAATTTTAAGCGCGCTACCCAAGGCGAGGTTGAAGATAAAATTGTTGCGTCTTTTAAAAACAATAATGAAACCCCTTGGCTGGAGCAGGTGTCCTTTGTCGACGCGATAGAAAAAATTTCGACCATTGGGGTCAAGTCCGAGCCGCTCATCGCCGTCATGGATTCAGGCGTGGATGTGTTTCACCCCAATCTGCGGGACTCAATCTACCTTAACGAAGAAGGCCAGAATAAGCAGTGCACCGGTGATATTTATGGCTGCAATACGACCGTGGCCCATAAAGATGATCTGGGAGACGGTAATGTTTATCCAACCAGCACTTCGGGCTTCGGCGAACGCTGCGCTTCCCAGAGTGGGCAATGTGAGCACGGAACGCACGTCGCAGGAATAATAGGCGGCCGTAATTCTACGGAATTTAGCGGCATGTGTCCCTACTGCAAAATTCTGGTCGTCAAGGTCGTCGAAGTCGAAACGAAAGGTGGCGAAGAAAGTTTTCCTATCAAAGATTCCTCCATCCTGGCTGGGCTCGCCTACATTTCCGGATTCAAAAGTGGGGGTCAGCCCTTGGTCCGAGTGATCAATGCCTCCTTTGGCAAGTTTGAAAATTCGCGCTCTGTCGAACTCTTCATCAAGGCTCTGAAGAACTTTGGTCGAGGGACGCTGATGATCGCCGCCGCCGGCAATGAAGATACCATGAAGAGACAGTATCCTGCTGGTTTTGACGATGTTCTGGCGGTGGCCAATGTCGAAAGCTCCTCGGAAAGACCCTTCAAAAGCGTTTCTTCAAACTTTGGCATGTGGGTCGATATCGCAGCGCCCGGCGACGGCTTTTGCAGCACGAGCAACGGAATTTTGTCCTCGGTTCCCGGAGGAGGGGCCGAATGCCGCGCCGGAACGTCGATGGCTTCACCCGTGGTTTCGGGAATTGCGGGCCTGGTGCTCTCGATGGAACCCGATCTAACGGCCCTGCAACTTGAAAATCGGCTTGTTGAAACGGCGAATCCCAGTAAACTTTATTACGAGGGCATCAATAATTCCTACCGCCCGAATCTTAAGGATGCCGGTAACGTGCCCTTACTGGGCAGTGGGGTTGTCAATGCCCTGACCGCGATTGATCCCAGTCTTGACACCAATCCGGTTCTGGTCGCTCATCGGCCTGATGCGGTACGTTCGGGCTGCGGCGTGGTGGGCGGGCGGGCCTCGGGAACCGCCTTCTTATTTTTGATCCCGGCTTTGTTCTGGAGTATGAATGCTCTACGCAGTGTGAATCGTGGGCGTAAAGTCAGATAGGGAGTAATGCAATCGTTATGCAAGATGATATCCAATCCAAAGTTGAAGCCGCGGCTGAGTCGACCCAAATCATTCTCGCCACGATAGGCGAACGCGTCGTTGGGCAAAAAACAGTGATCGAGCGCCTGCTCATGGGTCTCATCGGTGAGGGTCACATTCTTCTCGAAGGCCTGCCTGGTCTGGCAAAAACCACAGCGGTAAAAGCTTTGGGCGAATGTTCGGAGCTGCAGGTCAACCGCGTTCAGTTCACGCCGGACCTGCTCCCGGCCGATGTCGTTGGAACTCAAATATTTGATCCCCGACTTGCCGATTTCAAAGTTAAAAAAGGCCCGATCTTCACGAATCTCCTGATTGCGGATGAGATCAACCGGGCTCCCGCCAAGGTGCAATCGGCCCTGCTTGAGGCGATGCAGGAACGGCAGGTGACGATTGCCGATCAGACCTATTTCCTACCCAAGCCCTTCCTTGTTCTGGCTACCCAAAACCCTATCGAACAGGAGGGTACTTATCCTCTTCCTGAAGCTCAGTTGGATCGGTTTTTCTTTAAGCTTAAAGTCGATTACGGCACGCCTGAAGAAGAAATGCTGGTCGTCAAACGCATGTCTTCGGGTAATCCAAGCCCTCTGAGCAAGGTCGTCAATGCGCGGCAACTTGCTTATTTCCAATCTCTGGTCGGCGAGATTCACGTCGCTGAAAATATCAGAAAATATATCGTCGATATCGTCTTTGCCACCCGAAGGCCCGCGACTTACAGTCTACCCCGACTGGCAGGCTTGATTCGGGTCGGGGCCAGCCCTCGGGCTTCGATCAATCTTGAGCGTGCCGCACGCCTCAACGCTCTGTTCCAAGGACGCGCCTACGTCATTCCCCAGGATGTCAAAGATATCGCTGAAGACGTTTTGCGCCATCGTATTATTCCCAGTTTCGAAGCCGAAGCTGAAAATATATCGACTGAAGAAATGATAACGAAAATCCTCGCTCAGATCCCAGTGCCATAAGGAAATAAAATGCCTTCCAAAGCACCGCATGGGATTTTTGAACTCGCGCCTTCCGCCAGCCTGGGGCTCACCAGCTCCCTGTTTTATTCGGGACTTGTCCTGATACTGGTGCTGGTCGCAGTTGGCGCTTACCTTTATTGGCGCAAGAAGAAAACAGCCTCCTCCTCGCCCATCCTGAGGCTTTCCCCTTGGGAGAGCCTTTCAGGGGAAATAAAGACCAGCGCCGCTACTCTTTCTTCTTTGGAGGCTGTACGAATCCTTAATCATGCCCTACGACAGGGACTTGAACTGAGATTAAAAGCTCCCTATACGGCTTTTACCTCTGCAGAAATACTGGCGCATCTTCAAAAGAATTCCGATTTCTCATCGGATTTTCAGGCAGAATGTGCAGAATTTCTCAAGACTGCCGATAGAGTCCTGTTTGCCTATCAGGCTTGTCATGATGACGAACGGAGGCGGTGGGAAAGGCAGATCGGGCAATGGCTGAATAGTATGCAAAACGGTGTAACTTTATGAAGCCCTTCTCTATTGCTGTGGTTGGTGCGGTGATTGCTCTGCAAAGCGCTATCGCTGAAGCTCGCTCGTTCATGGAACAGTTGGATCAAAAATTATTCGGCCATAAGAATGATTTGAACTCTGCTTACGAAGCCTATGATGCCGGCAAATTTGATGAAGCCTCCAAGGCCTTGCAGGCTGCTGCCGATCATTCGCAAGGATCGCCGCAGCTCTCCTACAATGCGGGCGTAGCGGCCTACAAAGCTGGTAAAGCTGAAGATGCTGTGAAGTATTTCCAGAAGGCGGCGGCTGGTTCCGATCGAGATTTAAAAGCCAAGGCCCTCTTTAATACTGGGGTTATCCACATTGATAAGAACGACCTGGAAAGCGCGCGCAATGTTCTAAAGGAAGCCTTGGCGTTTGATAATGAAAATAAAGCGATTCAGGACAATCTGGAGTGGGTCGAGCAGCAGCTGAAAGAGCATCCGCCGCAGCCCAAGGATAAAGATCAGAAAAAATCGGCAGACGATCCGCAAAACCAGGCGCAAAACGATAAGCAAAAGCAGGAAAAAGACCAGGGCCAGCAAAAGGACGGGCAGGAGCAAGACCCCAAGAAGGCAAAAGATCAGCAGGACGCCAGTAAATCCGGCGAGCCTAAAGATCAAAAGAATGCCCAGGATCAAATGTCTGCTGAAGAGAAACAAAAGCAGGAGAAGGATAAAGAAGGCGGGAACGCTAAAAGCCACGATAAAGATGGCAAGGAGCCGTCGGGCTCGCCTGCGGATAAGGACAAGGGTCTAGCAAAACAAGGGCAGGATAAGGGTCAAAACGATCAAACCGCCGCGAAAGACGATAAGAGCAATGCTTATGATCAGGCGCAGAAGGATAAAGACCCGAACAAGCCCAAGGACCAGGATGCTGCGAAGGCGATGCAGAAAGGGAACGATAAAGATAAAGATCCAGGCCAAGAGGACAAGACTGCCACCCCGGGTCAGGTCCAAACGAACGGCAGGTCTCAAACAGTCTTGACCCCAGCTGAGTTGAAGCAACAGGAGGCAGAGCGACTGTTGCGTTCCATCGATGATAAAATCGGGCTCTATCCATTAACGGATACCGAGGCGACAGGCACAAGAGGGAAAGATGGTAAAAATTGGTAGCATAGGCCTCATTGCAGGTATGCTGTGGATCCTGTCCACCGCCACTGCTTTAGCGGGCGTTCTAACCGGCGAACTCGATCGATCCGAAGGCACGCTTGAAGACCAATTCGTTTACACCCTGGTTATTCAGGGTGATTTTGAGGGTGACCCCGAGTTTCCCGCTGTGGCTGGGCTCGAAGCCCGTGCTGCGGGCAAAAGTCAGAATATTTCTATCGTCAACGGCCGATACTCGCGGGAAGTTCAGGTGCAGTTTGTCTTAATTCCGGACAAAGCCGGAACTTATAATATTCCACCCCTGCATCTTAAGGTTGATTCCAAGGACCTTCAAACGCTGCCTCTGGAATTAAAGGTCACCGCGGGCGGAAGCGGAAGCGGAGCTGGATCAGGCAGCGTTGCCAAGGGCTCGGGAGCAGCTGCTGGCGGGGCAGTGAGAGGTGACGATGGTATTTTCGTTGAGCGTACCTTCTCCAAATCGACGGCTTATGTCGGTGAGGCGATAGCGATAAAATTCAGGGTTTTTAATCGCATTAAGGTCGTCGGCGCTCAACCTGAAATCAAGTATCCCTCAGCCTTTCAAGTCAAAAATATCGATGGCCAAAAATCCTATAGTCAGGTGCGTGAAGGGGTTGAATATAATGTCACCGAACTTGATTCGGTGGTCATCCCGACTCGCGAAGGCGACTTTGCCATCGATCCCGCAATTCTGGTTGCGCGGGTGGCGGTCAGCCGTCGCCAAAGGTCTCGATCTTTTTTCGAAGATTTGATGGGACCGACCGAACTTCAGGAAAAAAAACTGCGCAGTGAGCCGGCCAATCTTAAGATCTTGCCTTTGCCATTGGAGGGCCGGCGAAAGGATTTTTCAGGTCTGGTTGGTGCTTTTGAGATGTCGGCTGCCCTCAGTCCCCGTACGGGCAATGCTGGAGACACCCTGAACCTCACGGTCAACGTCCAGGGTCAAGGCGCCAGCAGTGGCATGTCGGATTTAAGTCTGCCTTTTGACAGCAATGTGGCGAAGGTCTACAAAGACAAGCCCGAGGGCCGCGAAACGCTCGATGGCGAAAAAGGGATTAGCTCAGAAAAAACCTTTAAATACGCAATCGTTCCGAAAAATCCCGGACAGTATTCGCTAGGCCGCCTGATCGTTCAGACCTTCAATCCCGAAAAGGCCGTTTATCAGGATCTCGAGGCTGATTTGGGATCGATTGATATCGGGGGCCAGGCTATCCCCACAGCCCAAGCAACGGGCCAAGCCAATCCTTCGGCTCTGGCCACGTCCCCCAATGCTCCTCCGGCCGCCGCTAAAGCTGAGCCAAAAACCGTGCCCTTGCTGGGTAAAGATCTCGTTGAACCGCATTCGCAAAAATTCCTGACCGGTTCGGACCGGCTTACGCAAGGCGAATGGATTATGGGGGGCATCGTCCTCGCCTTAGGTCTGGGTGGCCTTGGTGCCTCGGGATTTATTGCGAATAATCGAAGCCCTTCGGAAGACGTCTTGAGGATGCAGCGCGCGAATTCAGCATTTAAAGCTTCGAAGAAGCAGCTGGAGCTCGCCGCTCAATATCTACAGAAACAGGATCTCGCGGGCGCTCTGCGCATGGCCCAGGTTTGTTTTAAAGATTATACGGGAGCCAAGTTTGGGGTCATCGGAGCAGCCGTGACCCTGCGTGATATTGAAACTTACCTGCGCAGCAAAGAAGTGGATCGCGATACTCTTTTGGAACTTCGAGAGGTTTGGAGCGCCCTGGACCAAATGATTTATGCACCGCCTTTGGGGCAAAACCCGATCCGCGGCGAGGAACTTCTGGTAAAAACCCGAAAAGTCTTAGAGCAGATGGAGCGCCAATGTTAAGGATTTTGAAATTTTACCTCGGGGCTGCCATTGTGATCTTGACCGGGGCAGGTCCGTTACAGGCGAATACCTTGGAAAAGGCTCAGGCAGCCTATCAATCGGGTCAATATAAAAAAGCTGCGGATCTTTATCTCCAACTTGTCGAAGCTTCGGCAACGCCGACTGCCAGTGTTTTTCATAACCTTGGGTTAGCCTTTGGTCGGCAACAGGAATTAGGTCCGGCTGTAGCGTCCTATCTTCGGGCGCTACAGCTGCAGCCGCGACAAGGTGACTTTCAATACAACCTGCATTTTCTCCTGGGTCAGGCCCAGGATAAACTTGATGGTAATTTTCCAAGGCCAGCGGCAGCGAGAGTGCTGATGGGAAACTGGACGAGCGAACGTGAGCTTTATTATTTGACTCTGGGGTTTTTTCTGCTTACGGCAGGTAGTTTCAGTTATGCGCTTCTGCGCAAGAATTTCCAGAGCAGTGCATTCAGTGCGGGCGGGGTGTTTCTGCTGTTGACGATCTATTTAGCTGTGAGTTTTGTCTATAAATTGCGTTTCACCCCCGATCAGGGCGCGGTGGTCGTTTCTAAACTTGAGGCTTATTCGGGCCCCACTCAATCAGTCGTTATTTTCGAGTTACATGCCGGAGCGCCTTTTCAAATTTTGGAAACGAGTGGCGAATGGGTGAAAATCGAACTCTCCGACCAAAAACGCGGTTGGGTACGTACCGATGGAATTGCAAGCTTTGGCAGTGAACACATGATCTTGCCTCCGCCACTGAGTTCAAAATCCTGAATTCACACGCGTACCTGGGTTTCCATAGTTCTCATAGTTCAATTTTTTGGCTTCCTCGCCAGAAACCCGCCATGCTATTCTAACTGGAATGAAGATCACTTTCCCCTAGCACCTGGTACACACATGAATCGACTGCATCTCAGTACTCTGGGATTTCTCGCCGTCACTGGATTAAGTCAGCGCCTCTACGCTCCAACGCCTCCTGAGAATCAGTCGCTACGCGAGATTCGTGCGGGCGTTCGTCAGGCGGACGAAGCATTTGATAAATGGATAGGCGCCATGCAGAATGGTTCGTCACCTCTGCTCCTTTCGGATGCTGAGTATCAGAAGAGCGCGAAATCCATGGATGACTACACACGTTTGATGTGGGACGTGCGACGGGGAGCGGGGCACAGGGGCGGTGGGGAAAAGGCCCTCAAGTTCATAGAGGCCAATGAAAAGGAGCTTAAAGATGCTCCGATGTTTCCCTATCTTGCTCAGTCTCTACTCGAAAGTGGTGAACTCAATCGGTCGCAGCAGCAGGATGTTGAGAGTCTTGTTCTTGAGAATGGTGGGGTAAGTTGCCCCCGCAAAAGAGTTCTGCTGAAAGAAATGCGTGGCAGTGAAAAAGCTCAATTGAAAAAGGATACCGCTACCCGTTTCCTATCAATGATAGAGGAATTTCGTTCGCCCCAATTTCAAGAGGAAGCGTTGCGAACCCTTATCTATCGCTTGGACGAATCGACGGTAAAGGATATGCGCAAGCTCCTGGTACAGGCGATTGCGCCCTTTCCTCGCCTGGTCAGCAGCTATCCCGACTTATTTGAAGAAAAAATAGAGCTGATGCAGCCAAGTGCGGTAAAAACCCATACGGATCTCGCGGATAGAGCTTCAAAAGACGAGTTGTGCGACAAAGCTCAGCGGGAATTGCTCCTCGGCATACAGGAAGACAAAGAGAAAAAATTTCTAAATCTAATCGATTTGAGCGGATCTAAGCTCGAATCCTGCTGGCGCGGCAAAGGTGACAAGCATCGGCTTGTTTACTGGGAAGAGATGGAGCCGGCCCTCAAAGCCCGTTATGGCTTTTTAGGGGAGGCTCTTGCCAAACGCAAAAGGGCTCTTATTCTCTGGGGCCGAAACGAATTCGAACAATCGCGCGCTATTCTTGAAGATCTCCTCGCCCACTCGGCAAAAGACTTTCCCGATGTTCATGCCGACGCGTTATTCACCTATGCCCGTATCGTGGAAAACGAAGGAAAGTTTGAAGAAGCTGAACTGAAATTCAAGAATTTTGTTGAACTTTATCCGAAAGACGAGAAGGTTAACGAGGCATTGAGCGAGACTGTGATCATTGCCACCATTCAAAAACAAACCGACGACGCCCTCGCAGCTGCCATCAATCTGATCGATAACGAGACAAGAAAACCTACTAACGACCGTGATGGCTCGACCTTGCCAATGGCCCTCTATTGGGCAGGCAAAATTTATTATGAAAAGGATCAGAAAAAACGCGCGGAGTTCTTCTGGCAACGTCTGGCCCAGGAGTTCTATTCAACCTTTTACGGGGCGCTTGGGCAACTGGCACTTGAAAAAATGAATAACCGTACTTATTTCCTTCCACCCATGCAGGTGCCCGTCTTCAGTCGCAGCGAAATGCTCAAGGATTTTCAAAAGAGCGACCGGGCGATTCTGGACCGAACCGAAAACCTTTTAGCCGGCGGTCTCAAGTCGGAAGCGAGTTGCGAAATCAATGAGATTCCACTCGGCGCCAATAATGATCATAGGCTCTTGGCAAAAGCTATTTTTCAGTATGCTTCCGGTGATTTTCTCGCGGCGGTGAAGAGCTATCAAAACCTCTCGAAGGCCTATCGCGTGACTTTGCCGAAAGGTATGGAGCGAATTCTCTTTCCACGAAGTTTTGTCCCGCTGATCGATCACTATGCAAAAAAACTTGGTGTCGATCCCCATTATGTGAACGCCATCATTCGTCAGGAAAGTGTGTTTAACCCTAAGGCGCAGTCGCCGGTGGGTGCTCGTGGCCTAATGCAGATGATGCCGGGAACGGCTCGCATGGAAGCACGGGGCCTGGAGCCGCATTATGTGGATGCCGACAAGTCGTCGCTCGTTTCAGGGGCCCTTGCTGACGAGAAAAACCTTTCAGATCCCGAAACAAATGTCATGTTGGGCGTTCATCATGTCAGTCGCCTGCTGCAAAAGTATAAGCACCCGGTGTTTGTGTTGACGAGTTATAATGCTAATCCTCGGGCGACCGAGCGATGGCTGGGTTCAATCGACAGTACCGATCTTATCTTGTTTATCGAGCGAATTCCTTATAAGGAAACCCGTTCTTACGTCAAGCTCGTGATGAGGAATTATTTCTACTATAAAAGATGGTATGAAGGCCCCCAATCCAATATGGCTTTGATGGAGGCCCTGCTTCCGACCCGTTTGATCAGTGAGTCGAAAAAAAACCCCGAAATGCAGACTTCGATGCGTTGACTTGCTTTTGTCTTGGCAAAAAGACCTTCGACATCTGGTCCTTCGGTCTTTTTGAAGACGACTTTCCCTGGGCGCTGGCTATCACGCCTGGGGATTTTTCGGGTAAAAGTGACGAGGATGAAAGTCCGGCTGAGGCCCAGAGCATGCCGATCGGACATTGATAGCGTTCTCTCCCGATTTCAAACCACAGCCCCGGGTTGATTATGCGGCGCCGCTTGATCACAGGAGCTTGTTTTCAGAGCTCTTTCGTAGAGGGCCAGGGCAAGTGGAAATCGGCTCATATCGACATTGACCCGATGTGCATTGTAGACCTGGGGCACCACAAAAAGATCGGCCATAGTCAGGGTGTCGCCAAAACAATGGCTGCCAGAATTTTTCCGCAGCATCGTCTCCACCGGTATCATACCCTCATCAATGAAATGACGACTCCACTCGTTTTTCTTTTCCATTTCCTTCGAGTAATAGCCGGTGACCCGCAGGTTGCCGATCGGCTGTATCCCTGAACTCACCATCGCGCAGACGCTGCGAATTTCAGCGCGGCGCCAGGGATCCTTGGGAAGGAGAGCCGGCATCGGATAAACTTCTTCAAGCCATTCAATAATGGCTGTCGATTCGGAAAGTACCCGGTCGCCGACGAGCAGACAGGGCACCTGGCCGGCGGGGTTGACCTTGAGAAAGGAAAGCTCGCTCTGTTCGTTTTTAAGGAGATTGATGGGATGTGATTTATAAGCAACGCCTTTAAGATGCAAGGCCCAACGCACCCGCCAGGAACTGGAGGAACGCCAGTAGTGATAAAGCTCTATTTGTGATTCGTTCATATTGATGAAGATACCTACTCTTTGGATTTGATGATTTTGTGATAACTGGATTCCAGCTTTCGTAGTTCTTCCACGGTTTTTAAAGCAAAGCCATAGCGAACTGTCTTAGCCGAATACACTTTATGCCGTTCGCGCAGGCGTCTAAGGGTATTTTGAAAGGCTACTTCAATCATTTGAGGTCTAATTTTAGGTTTTAAGGGTGAGCCCGCCATCATGCGCGCACATTCCTCATCCGGTTGAAAAACAATGAAATCGACATCTGGATATTGTTCCGAGACGGCTCGAAAATTGGTTTCAAATCGCGTTGACACCAGCCCTTTGATCATCTGCAGGAGGGAGAAGTAGCCGCCTTTGATATCGGAGTTGCCCGCGGTATTGGAGCGCAGGGGCTTCATCGGGTCGATCACAAAAACCAGCGAGGCCCCATCCTCGACGACCGACTCGAGATCGCAGCTTTTGGTTACCTGGCCATCGATATAGTAACGATCACCAATCGCTTTGGGGGTAAACAGTGGGGGAATCGAACAGGATGCTCGTACGGCCGCCGAGATGGCAACGTTGTCATAGGGCGCTTTACCAAGGATCACATGGTCAAAGGTATCGTGATCGGTAGCGCCGATGTAGAGGTTGGTACCGAGTTCATCGAAGCGGTCGCCGATTCCATGGTCGGCAAATAGTCCATGCAGATAGGCTTCCAGCCGTTCCCCTTTAAAAAATCCGGTGGGAATCGATTCCAGCGTCGATTCCAGCCATTGACTCGGCTTGACCTTGCGCATGCGCAGGGACGTATTGAACACACGTTTGATGATATCAAAGCCGGCCAGATCGAAAAGAGTCGAGACCTTTAACGGCGGATATTTGGATTTCATATCCAACACACCGAGGATCAGTTCTTCGACTTCGATACCGTTCGCTACCATTGAACCGATCAAGCTGCCGGAACTGATGCCGGAAATCGAATCACAGGAGTAGATATCGCGCCCGGTAAAGGCATGTTTGAGAGCTAAAACTGTGCCCGCCTGATACAGAAGACCTTCCATCGCGCCACCGCTCAAAGCCATGCCGATCTTATTGTGTTTGACGACACCCGCATAGAGGAGGGCATGCAGCCAACGCAAAACCAAAGCGGTTTTTTTCGGTTCCACAAGGACATCACGAACATTCAAGCGACCGAGCGAAAAGATCCGGTGGTCGACATCGGAACTTGACCTGAGAACGGTGACGATGCGCGACATGGGGAAATGAAAGTCCGGACCCCATAGCTGCGCCAGGGAATGAACGTCCCGCGCAATCTGATAAATACCTTGCAGCGCTTCTTTGCCGTCATTGCCGCGTTCATCGTAAACGAGGAGATCAACCGGATGATGGCGAAGGAAAGGAGTCACGCCATCGATATCGCTGAGCAGGTAAATGCGTAAAATGATACCCTTGAGCAGACGGTGCTCAAGTTCGTAGGTCTGCGTTATCGCGTTGTCATCGATGGCTTTCGCTCCCAGCCTTTCGATGGCGCTGGCGATTCCCTCGAGGCGTGACGGAGACATTACGTATAATAGGTGCTGACGCATCTTATTGTCCTTGGAACGACTTGAGCTCTTGGATGAGGCGCTCACTGGAAACATATCCGGTAAGCTTCTTGGCTTTACTGAGATCACCATTCGCCGGAATCATGACCAAGGTTGGAAGCCCTGGCATATCGTATTTATGTGCCAATGCTGCATTTTCGTCGTTGATTTCGGTTAAGTCTAGCTTAACGAACACCCAATTCTGTTTCAGCAAGGAAATGACTTCGGGCTCGTGAAAAGTCGATTGATCCATCTTCTTGCAGGCAATGCACCAATCGGCCCAGCCGTCAATGACGACAGGACGATTTTGTTCTTTCGCCAAAGCGAAACCTTCCGTTTCGGATTTGATCCAATGCAATTCCGAGACCAGGTCGGTGCCGGTGGCCCATTGCACCGCCGCAAAGATGCCGAGGCCAAATACTATCGTCGGCAGAAGTTGGGTCGCCTTATGATGCATAAGCGAGGCTTTGCTCAGTATCCACAGCATTCCAAGGGAGCCGACGGCCAGAAGGCCGAGCGCGAGCCATTGCCAGTAGCCTTGAACCGCATGCAGTGAGGCATAGGCCACGTTTTTAAGATAGTAGGCGGCGAGCCCAAACATACCCGCCGCGAAGAGCATTTTGGTGGCGACTTGAATTTTGGGGCTAAGCTTAAAGCTTTTTACGTGATCGGCAGCCATGCCGATGAAGACGTAGGGTAGGGCGAAGCCAAGACTGTAAAGGAAAAAGAGCAGGGTCGGTTGCCAGGGATTGGCAAAGTGGGCGCTCGAAGCGATAAGAGCGCCCATGATCGGTCCCGTACACGGCGCGGCAACGAGGCCGGCTCCGGCTCCCATGCCAAGCGAGTTGAGTGAGGAGGCCCGACCCGATCCCAGGGAAGCGCCTAGATTCTGCAAGCGCGAGAGATTGCCAAAGCCAAGCATGGTGATGGCAAGTACGGCGAAGACCACAGCAAAGCCCAGATTGACCCATGGGTTGGCCAAGATCGAACCAAAGACCTCGCCTGAAAGCGAGGCCAAAACTCCAAGGGCGGTATAAGTCAGGATAATCCCGGCAGCATAGAGCAGCGTCCCCTCCTTAGGCTTGTGCCCGTCGCGGGCGAGAAGTCGAAGGGTGATGGGGATCATGGGAAAGACACAGGGGGTGAGATTGGTGGCAAGACCGCCGATGAAAACGACTAGCAAAAGAACAGCAAAGGGTAAGGCACCGGCCTTTAGTTTTTCGGCATATTCTTCCTCCAGACTGAGGCCTTTGATCATCGCAGCAGCCGACTGGCCTTGAGCAGGGCTTAGCGCGGGGGCCGCGGCGGCGCTCTCGGCGGCTGATGTCGCCTCGCCTGACATCGATTGTTCGGCGCTCAGATAAACGGGGATCTTAAGTTCCTGGGTAAAGGGAAATAAACATATTTTATGGGTGCAGCCGAGAAAGGTGACGAAGACCGAAACGGTTCCGGAATTGATAGGTTTGCCGCCTAGCAGTTCGATTTCAAAGTCCCCGCCGTCATAGACATCGGTCTCCCCTTCGCCCATGGGGTCCTTTTGCCTGCGACTCTCGGGCGCCGATTTCATCGTCACCGCATAGCCGGCAGGCCCCCTTATCTCAAGTTTATCTTTGTATATAGTAAATTGATCCTTGGTGCCGAGGCGCAAGGCGACCAGAAGGTGGCCGGTGCCATCGCTCAGAGCCTGAACCGGAGTCCATTGGATGACGTCGGTAGGTTGAATATCGAGGTCGGCTTTGCCTTGTAAGGCAAGCTCCTGGCCGAATACTTCGGACGTAATGAAAGAGGCAAAGCTTGAAAAGAACAGGAACGCTAAGAGTGGCTTCAGCACGATATCTCCTTCGGCTACAGTACTTAACCTTTATAGCGAAGCCAGACGCCTTGGGAAAGGCTCAGCGTATAGAATGCCAAAAATACGCATAAAAGCCTGAGATTAGCTAAAGTTTGCTTGACTCATAGCGGGCTTTCCCGTAGTAGAGAAGTTCCTTCACGCCGGAAGTGCCAAGAAATTGGGTTCGTTTCGGATCGTTAATCCAAAAAATGTGGATTCTTAAAAATGGCGCAGCAAACACAGAAGACCAAATACCAAGCAAAATTCCGCCTTAAAAAAGGTGATGAAGTCGTAATCCTTACTGGTGCTGACCGAGGCAAAAAAGGCAAGATCGACAGAGTCGATTTCAAACGCAATGCCGTTTTTGTTGCCAACCTCAACATTCAAAAGAAACATACCCGTCCTGGTGCTAACGGCGAAGCCGGTGGTATCCTCGACAAAGTTGCTTCGATCCATATCAGCAACGTTTCTCTAGCTGATCCAAAATCGGGTAAAGCGACTCGCGTTGGACTTAAAGTTGAAAACGGCAAAAAAGTCCGTTTTGCCAAGGCCTCAGGCCAGACCATCGCTTAATTTACACTTTTCCTTCTATCAAAAGCAGCCTTCGTTTCGACACGAAGTCTGCTTTTTTCATTTGGGGTGAAATACTTGCAGGGCAAGGCGTTGCATTCGTATGCCTCGCCTTATCCATTTCCATTAATGCTGACCGGTCATTGTCATAAGCCAGCAAAGGCTTGGAAGCTGAGCTTTCTAGGGCACGAAAGTCATTGGTAAAAAACTGAGCTTTTAGTTGCTTCGTATTGCCAAACCGTGGTGTAATAAGGCCGTAATTTTTTCGATATTTGTCCGTTAATCGGCCGCAGTAGGTGTCGAATGTACATCAGTTTGAAGTCGTCTCTCTTGGTTCTTGGTCTTTCCTCTCTAGTCGGCAGCTTCTCCCTGAAAGCAGCCGATCGGGGGACTCAGGTGTTCAAACTTTGTAGTTACTGTCACGGTGACCATGGTGAAGGGAGCCCGACTCTCGGAGCCCCTCACATTGCGGGTTTGCCGGAATGGTATATAAAGCGCCAACTCTTGAATTTCCGATCGGGTGCCCGGGGTGCTCATCCAAAGGACGCTGCAGGAATGCGGATGTACCCTATGGCGAGAACTCTCAATGGTGAAGCGGATGTCGATGCTGTGGTAAAAGTCGTTGCAGCAATGCCTCATGTTAGTCCTGACGACACTGTTAAGGGTCACGTGATTAAAGGTCAAAACACCTTTAAGGTCTGTGCAACCTGTCATGGTGTGAAGGGCGAAGGGAATGCCACGCTCAATGCTCCGCCCCTGGTGGGAGCAAGTGACTGGTACCTTCTCAAACAGTTGCAGAACTTCAAGCACAAAGTCCGTGCCTTCGATCCTGCCCGGGATCCGACCGGAGCCAGCATGGCCCCGATGGCAGCTGGATTAAGTGATGAAGACATGCTCAATGTCGTCAGCTACATCAACACGTTCAAAGCTGTAATAGCGCAATAGGGGCGAGGTATTTGTGAAAAAGCCGGATGAAGCGGATCAGCTCGCGAAGAAAGCAATTTTTGTTATCCTGGCCGGCGTGCTCGCATACGCGGCGGCAGTGTTAATTTTGGCTCGCTAAACGGGGAGACGGGAAAATCTTATGATCGAATTATTACGGCAAAGCGGCTCCAGTTTTGCAAGTGATATCAATAACCTCATTTTACTGATCACAGTACTTTCAGGTTTTTGGTTGATTGTTGCTGAAGTTGTATTGTTTTGGTTAGTTTGGAAATTCCGGAAGAAATCGGGCGTCAAGGCTCAATATATTACGGGTGAACGCAAGGAGGAGATGAAGTGGATCCACTGGCCTCACAACATCATTCTGGTCTGTGACCTCCTCATTATCGTTTTCGCCATTAAAGTTTGGTATAAGGTCAAGCAGGATCTGCCGCCTGCCCAGTCGACGATACGCGTGATTGGTCAGCAATGGGCCTGGCGTTACGTAATGCCTGGTGCCGATAATATTCTTGGTACCAAAGACGATATAGAAACGGTCGACGAACTTCACGTTAAGGTGGATACCGTCTATCACTTTAAGCTCGAAAGCGTCGACGTTCTCCACGATTTCTCGGTTCCACAATTCCGTCTGAAACAAGATGCTCTGCCCGGACGCATTGTGACCGGTTGGTTTAAACCGACCAAGGTCGGCGCCTTCGATATCCAATGTGCAGAGATGTGTGGTATCGGACATGGAATAATGATGAGCAAGCTTTTCGTGGAGTCGGCCGAGGATTATGACAAATGGGTTGCCAGCCATACTCCGGCTGCCGCCGCCAGTCACTAATCGGCGCCGCTCGAAGCACGAGGACCAGTCAGTAAGTAGCCACGATTAATTAGGTGTATATATGGCCACGACACACGCATAACATCACGATCATCATGATCATCACGAGATGAGCTTTTGGGAAAAGTATATTTTCCCACTCGATCACAAAGTTATCGGGATGCAGTACCTGTTCACAGGTATCCTCATGGGCGTCCTCGGTGCGTTTTTCTCCTATGTTTTCCGTATGCAGCTTGCCTTTCCCGGCATAGATGTTCCTCTTTTCGGGCTGGTGACCTCAGCGCAGTACAACGCGCTGATCACCAACTATGGTACGATTATGATCTTTTGGTTTGCGATGCCCATCCTGGTCGCCGCATTTGGAAACTTTCTCATTCCGCTCATGATTGGCGCGGACGATATGGTTTTTCCCAAGGTCAACCGTCTCTCCTATCAGATTTTTCTTCTCTCTGTGGTGGTTCTGATCGCCAGCTTCTTCGTCCATAACGGTGGCTTCGGTGGTGCCTGGACAGCTTATCCCCCTCTTTCTGCCAAGGCCGAGTATAACTTGACTCCATGGGGTTCCATCCTTTGGTTGGTCGCTGTTGTCCTTGAATTCGTCGCTTTCCTTCTCGGCGGTATCAACTTCATCACGACCTTGATGAACTCTCGTGCCAAGGGCATGAAAATGATGGATATCCCGATGGTCTGCTGGATGATCGTGCTGGCCAGTATCCTTTTCATGGCTTCGGCGGGTCCGCTGATCGCGGGCGCGGCGATGCTTCTTTTCGATCAGACGATTGGTACAGGTTTTTTTGATCCGGCCCGTGGTGGCGACCCCATCCTCTGGCAACATTT
The DNA here is from genome assembly GCA_964236955.1 of uncultured Oligoflexus sp. Lineage (GTDB taxonomy): Bacteria > Bdellovibrionota_B > Oligoflexia > Oligoflexales > Oligoflexaceae > Oligoflexus. The sequence goes on from CAXSGP010000032.1 coordinate 41,044, forward strand.
GTTCTGGTTTTTTGGTCACCCGGAAGTTTATGTCGTTTTCCTCCCGGCTATGGGCATCGTGGCAGAAGTCATCACGGTGTTTTCGCGCAAGAAACTCTTCGCTTACAAGGTTGTGCTCTTCACGACTTTCGCAACCGGGATATTGAGCTTCTTCGTCTGGGCTCACCATCAGTTCATCGCTGGTATCGATCCTCGGCTGGCTAACATCTTCACCGTCACCACGCTGCTCATCTCCATTCCTATCGCGGAGATGCTCTTCGTTTATATCGCCACCCTCTATGGTGGTGCGATTGAACTGACGACGGCGATGCTCTTTGCCCTTGGCTTCCTCGCGACCTTCCTTATCGGTGGTGTTACGGGTGTGTTCCTGGGTGCCTCAGGCGCTGATATCTATTTCCACGATACATATTTCGTGCTTGCTCACTTCCACTACACCTTTGTGCCGATTGCCGTGATCGCGGTGTTTGCGGGGCTTTACTATTGGTTCCCAAAAATGTTCGGTCGCTTCATGAACGAAACCTGGGGAAAAATTCACTTTTGGGGAACCATGGTCGGCTTCAATGGTGTCTTTATGCCATTGTTCTTTACGGGTGCCGCTGGGGACCATAGGCGGATCTTCGACTATTCGAATTTCCCTGAGCTTGCGGTGAGTTCGCTCCAGCATCTGCGTATCATGGCGACGGTGAGCGTTGTCATCACGATCCTGTTCCAATTCATTTTCTTCTGGAACTTCATCTATTCGATGTTCCGTGGACGCAAATGCACCGAGAACAATCCCTGGAAAGCCAACACCCTGGAATGGGTTGCCGCCTGTCCTCCGCCGCATGGAAACTTCCCCGTTATGCCTGAAGTTTACCGCGGACCTTATGAATATAGTGTACCTGGTCGTGAACTGGATTATTGGCCACAAAACGAAAAAGTTTAATCAAGGAAGATGTCCGTGGGAACAACAACTCCGATCGCAACGACTCGTAGCGTAACAGGAATGCCGACCGGTCGCCTGGCAGTGTGGTGGGTCATCGGCTCAGAGATCGTCATCTTTGGCGGCTTGCTGATGTGTTACCTGATGCTTCGACTTAAATTCCCGCACTGGGCTTTGAACTCGTCGCACACCAATACCTTTGCCGGCGGCTTGAACACTTTTGTGCTGCTGACCTCAAGTTTGTTTATCGTCTTGGCCCATTATTATGCTGAGAGAAAAGAAGAGCTGAAGGCCTTCGGTCTGATCTGGGCCACTATTTTTGGTGGACTTACTTTTCTTGTCATCAAAGCAATTGAATGGACAACAGAAATCACTAACGGTTTCACGATTACTTCATCGCTGTTCTGGTCCTTCTACTATACCGCGGCGGGCCTTCACGCTCTGCACGTTATAGCTGGTATGATCTTAATGGGCTGGATTTCTATCGATGTCCTTCAGAAGAAGAACATGCACCGGGTGGAGCTCATAGGGATCTACTGGCACTTTGTTGACATCGTGTGGATTTTTCTTTTTCCATTGCTTTACATCGCCAAGTGATACCAAAGCTGAGCCTTAGGAGGATAAGTTAAAATGGCAGAACATGTCGATCATGCGCATGATGAACACAAAGACAGTGATGGTCATGGACCGAAGTTCTATATAAAGATCTGGGCTATTTTGCTGGTGCTTTTTGTCATCAGCGTGCTTGGACCTGAGTTTGGGCATCGTACGGTGACCTTGGTTACGGCCTTCGGTATCGCTATTGTGAAGGCTTACATGGTGGCTGTAAATTTTATGCACATTAAGCACGAAAAAAAGTATATACCGTACATCATGTTTGCGATGCTTGGGATGGTGTTTCTGTTTTACATGGCGGTTGGAACTGATGTGGAAAAAACCTCAGGAACCAACTGGCAAAACACTTCTGCCAAGCAAATCATTGAAGACAATAAAGATTTCGAACATCACATGGAGCACTGAAAAGACTCCACGATGTGAGTCTAAAAGGAGTTACATGCTATGGCTATGATGGAAGCTGCTTCAGTAGGAACGCTTCGTCACAGCAAGAAAGGAATACCCAGCCCTGTGCTGGGTATACTTATTTTTGTTGTTGGTGAATTGATGTTTTTCTCTGCTCTGGTGAGCACCCGTATCGTCATTAAGGCGAGTGCTGGGATTTTTGCTCCCCCCAAAGACGTCAGCTTGCCTGTGCTCACCACAGGTTTCAATACCGCAGTCCTGTTGCTCAGCGGAATTTTAATGATTGCAGCGGGTTGGAAACAGGGAAGCGAACGCAGCAAATCGCTCTTTGCCCTTGCCATTGCAACGGGTGTTTTCTTTCTTGGCGTCCAGGGCTATGAATGGCTCAATCTCATCTCGTATGGGATGACCATGACGTCCGGTGTCTTTGGCGCTACGTTTTATCTTTTGATCGGCTTTCATGCTTTACATGTGACTGCAGCGGTTTTGACGATGATGTGGTTCTATCGCCTCTACTTAAAGAATCAATTCGGCAAGGATGGAATGCTGGCGCTGCAGATCTACTGGAGTTTTGTCGTTCTTGTCTGGCCGGTTCTTTATAGTCTTATTTATTTTTGAGACCTATTGGGAGATATTATGAACAGACTGCGGGCCGCTCTAGGCTTTCTCTTAATGTTTATGTCCCATCGTTTATGGGCCTGTGCCGCTTGCGGGGCAGGTATCAATGATCCGACGCGCGATGCCTATACGGGTTCGACAGCTTTTCTGTCGGTTGTGCCCCTGGTTGCTATGGGCGGCGTGGTTTACACAGTTTACCGATATGTGAAGCGCGCTGATGAAGAATAAAGGGACGCTCTTTCTCATAGTGGGGCTTTTGGCTTTTTTAACTGCGGCGTTCGCGCTTATCAACAGTTATTCAAAGACTCATGATGCTCGACTCGGTGCCCATTATCAGCGGCGTGAGGCTGCCAAAGACTTTGATTTGGCGGTTATAGGTAAGAGTCAGTATTTGCCGACGGCAGATGTCATGGACTTTGACAGTTTACGGCGCAAGCCTGTTCTGCTGCATTTTTGGGCTAGCTGGTGCACGGTCTGTCGTGAGGAAAAGCCTTCTTTGGATGCGTTTTGGAGCACACACAAAGACTCCGATATCGTTGTGATTGGAGTGGCCAGTTTTGATACGAAAAAGGCTATGGGTGACTCGGAATTAATCAAAATTCCGACTTATACCGTCGTTCTCGATCAGGAGGGCGACGTGGCCAATGCTTATAAAGTATCGGCATTGCCTAGCAGTTTTCTCGTGGATACCGAGGGATTTATCGTTCAAAAATTTATGGGCCCGCTCCAGCCCTATGACTATACGGCGATAGAAAATTATCTCGATTCGCTTAAGAGTTCCAAGGCGCATTGAGTTCATTTTTAAGGCCGGTCTAGCCTATTATGAGAGGTTTTCCGTGACTCCATCCTCAGTGGCGATCAAGCCTAAGACATACTCCCTTAAATCCATTGCCTGCGCTCTTGTTATCACTATGACGGCGACTGCTGTCTATATGCTGGTTATTATCCGCAACGTCCCCAAGACTGTCAGCAACTCCAAGGCAGGTATTTTTGCTGAGTTGGTTGATCAACTTCTCGAAATTAACGAGAAGGGCGCGGGATTGCTTCCAACCGCTGATTATGCGGTCGTCAATGCGGCTTTAAAACAAAAGTTTCGGGAAAGCCCCTGGTCCTTAAGAGCTTCCAAAACCTGGCAACTTGATGCCTGGGCGGATAGCTCGATCCATGACCGTCCGTTATTGCTTGCGCATTATCACGATGCTGAGAATCATAAACTCCTGCTTGGAATCATCCCAATCTCGAAGCGCAACTTTCCCCGTTCGGGTGGGTTTAGTCACAAGGATGCCTGGTTTATGACCTTTGGCAAGGACTACACCAAGACACAGGCCGATGCTGCTTTTCCAGAGAAACAGGTGGCAAGTCATTTAGATGAAGTTATGAAGCTGGAGGCGAGGGGGCTTAATCTCGTCGCAACCAACTACGGCAATGACTTCTTTATCTTGATGCTGAGTTCTGTTGATTCCAAGGATTTGGGTGCGCAGCTTTTTGAGATGAGCAGTATTTTCGAGACGGCTCCCTAATACTTTCTCTCCATTGAATGTGGGATTAAAGATGGCCGCCATCAAGCAGGTTATATTAATTCGAAAAGATTTGAAGATGCGACGCGGCAAGGAAATAGCGCAGGGCTCACACGCCTCTATGGAATTTTTGGTAGCGCCTTTACGCCAGCAGCTGAAGGAGTCGACGGATCATCCGTGCACGCTGGAGATTTCTGAGCTTGAGAAGGCCTGGATTGTTGTCGGCATGGCGAAGATTTGTTTGCAGGTAGGGGGAGAAGAGGAGCTGTTGCACTTTTATCAGAAGGCCCTTAGCGAAGGATTAAAGAGTCATTTGATAAGAGATAGTGGACGCACTGAGTTTGGTGGTGTTCCGACTTTTACTGCCTGTGCGATTGGACCTGATTTTAGCGAGAAAATCGACGATATTACCGGTGGTCTTGTGCTGTATTAAGATCTTGCGATGTCGTTTCTGTAAAGTTTTTCTTCAGAGTTTCTTATGAGTTATTGACAGAAATCGCTGGGTACCTTACAAATTGGAAATCGAGCGGGGGTGTAGTTAAGTTGGTTATAACGCCAGCCTGTCACGCTGGAGGCCGCGGGTTCGAGTCCCGTCGCTCCCGCCATTCTTTTTAAGATTGAAAAATCCTTGATCTCCGGATCTGGGATTTTTTTTATTGTTGAATGGAATCCCGTAGACGCCCATTTGAAGGTCATCGATCTGATGATGGACGCGAGAGCGTTTGATGGATCGAAATCATTAAGGGCCTAAATTAGATTTTCTGCTGAGCTTGAAAGAGCCGATCCCATTCTCTCTCGAGCGAGCGGCCAAGGCCAGGAGCTTACCAAAGCCATACAATAAAAAAATCCCAGATCCGGAGATCAAGGATTTTATAATCTTAAAAAGAATGGCGGGAGCGACGGGACTCGAACCCGCGGCCTCCAGCGTGACAGGCTGGCGTTATAACCAACTTAACTACACCCCCGCTGAGAGCCCAGTTATAGGGGTTCCATCATTTCTTGTCCATATTTTTTTTAAAAGAATACTAAGTTTGTGAAAATCTAACATCAACGCCAATTTTGCCTGGCATGCCATGACTCTGGAGATTTTATACCTGCCCTACGGGCCTATTTTATTGGCCCGGGTCTCAACGGAAACGATGAGTGCACTTTTTCAAATTTGAATATTCATCCCGAATGAAAAGGGCAGGGGCCTTAGAAAGCTTAGGGGCTGTTGACGTTTGGCTACGCCAACGTCGAACATCCCCAGTAACGCA
>CAXSGP010000033.1:0-46162 GCA_964236955.1 uncultured Oligoflexus sp.
TGCGTTACTGGGGATGTTCGACGTTGGCGTAGCCAAACGTCAACAGCCCCTAATAGGGGGCCAAAAAATTCAGAACAGGGCATTAGCTTGCCGACACAGATTCTCTGATGCGTCATTTTTTCGATTCAGGGCATCAGTCTTTAGCAACACCAACTTCCAGCCATCCGAGGTAGCCTTCGGAACTCACGCTTGCCGCAGTTCTCAGAGCGTCTCGTTCCTGACGGGAAAGGTTGGCAACCTGTTTGCGTAAGCGCAGGACCAGGCCGCGGTCAGGATCGTCGAACTGATCGACGACGCGACCGATCTCCACCAAAAGTTCCAGCAGGTCTGATAATTCATTTTGCATAGCTTGGCTTTTCCTCGGGTGGACAATCAGTAGCTAAGTAGGAAGCGGGCGAAAGGAAAATTTACCCCCTTAGCGCCTATTATAAACAGACTGCCCCTGTATACACAGTTCGACCAGACAGCGATCATCGGCAAAGTGCATGAGGGCTGCCAGTCTTTCGTCAGCATTCGCTGCCATTCGCAGATGCCGATCCAGGATTGCACGAGCCTTGGGATCGATAACTTGAAAATCCGCCGCATAATTTGTGTCGAGTCGGCCCAGGTGGGGAAAGCCAAGATGCTTCGCTGCCGACACCGTAGCCATTGCAAAGAGATCGCCCGGGCTGAGACGGTCTTGGAGCAGCTGGGCAACCTTATAGGCTTCATTCATGGTCTGCCAGAGAGAGAAGGACGTTCCGGCACCAACATCAGTACCAAGGGTTACCCGTTGACCCTGCCGAAGGTAATTCTGGCCTTTAAAAAGCCCACTGCCCAAGAACAGATTGGAGGTGGGGCAATGACTGATGATGACATCCCGCTTTACCAGCAGGGCCTCATCATCGGCATTGGTATGGATGGAATGGGCAAGGATCGTCTTAGGTCCAAGCAGGCCCCTGACATCGTAGACATCAAGATAGCTCTTGGCATCGGGAAAAAGCTCCATCACCCATTCGATCTCGTTTTTATTTTCGGCGTAATGGGTCTGCAAATAAAGGCTGGAATCGGCTGCTGCAACCCTGGCAAGCATCGCCATAAGCGCAGGGGAACAGCTCGGCGCAAAGCGGGGCGTGAGAGCATAGAAAAGCCTATCGTGTTTGCCATGCCACTTTTTTATGAGCGCCTCAGTCCATCGCTCATCTTGCTCCACAGAAACGCTTATTTCCGGGGGACAATGCCGGTCCATACTGGTCTTGCCCAAAATGGTCCGCAAACCCCGACGCTCAAATTCTTCAAAAAGTACCTCGGTGGCATCCCCACACGAGGAAGAATAGACGACCGCAAATCCAGTGCCGTTCGATGCCAATTCATCGATGAAGTTTTTCGCCGCCTCTTCAACGAATCGGCCGCGCCCACGAAAAGCGGCTTCGCGGGGAAAGGTATAGCGCTGCAGCCAGAGCAGGAGCTCATCGGCACAGCTGCCTATCATATCGAGTTGTGGAAAATGAATGTGCGTATCGATAAAAGAAGGCAGAATCAACGATCCCGAATAGTCTCGAACGGGTAAAACAGGATAGGCCGCATGGAGTTCTGCAAATGACCCTTTTCGTAGAATCATCCCGGATTTATCGAGTAAAAGTGCTCCATCGCGAATCTCTTCGGCTCTATATCGGTTCTGAACCGGGGTCACCTGCATAAGATGCCCCCGAACTAAAGCCGCAGCATTCGGGCTCGTCATACTTTTAAACTTTCTCAGAAGTGGCCGAATAAGTGATTTTGGGGAACCTCTCGTTCAAAAACTTGAGACGCCATAAATCTTCGAGAAGAATGGCCTTCTGCTCATGCTGATCGTAACAGATGACCTGCGCCTGAGCCCTAACAAAATCTTCCATGGCTTTGGCATCTTCGGAAAAGACCCAGCGGGCGGCGCCGTAGGGCAAGCGCGTAAAGCGTACCTTCACATTATATTCATGCTCAATCCTGAATTGTACAACTTCAAACTGCAGCACCCCAACCACTCCAAGGATCTGCTCGGTGCCATAGACCGGGCGGAAGACCTGCACCGCACCTTCCTCAGAAAGTTGATCCAGCGCTTTGTTGAGCTGCTTCGATTTCAAAGGCTCCGCGAGAGTCACGCGACAGAAGTGCTCGGGAGCAAACACGGGTACGCCGGTATAATGAATCGACTCACCTTCGGTCAGAGTATCGCCGATCTTAAACGTCCCGGGGTCGTGGATACCAACGATATCACCCGCAAAGGCCTCATCGACCAAACTTCTATCCTGAGCCATGAATTGGGTCGGTCGACCCAGGCGGTGATCTTTTTCGAGCCGCACAATATGGGCCTTCATGCCCCTTTGGAAGTAACCCGAGCAGATACGGATAAAGGCGACGCGGTCGCGGTGCTGAGGGTCCATGTTCGCTTGTATTTTAAAGACGAAGGCCGTGAATTTTTCTTCGTTAGGAAGAACTATGCGCTCTTCCGCCTGGCGCGACGTCGGAGCTGGCGCGATATTGATGAGAGCGGCCAGCAAAGGCTCGATGCCGAAGTTATTGAGAGCCGAACCAAAGAACATGGGCGCAAGCTCACCGGCGCGATATTTTTCTAGACTGAAGGTATCACCAGCACCATCGAGCAGTTCGATGTCGAGGATCAGTTGATCGGTCAGCTCATCACCAATCTCTTCGCGCACCAGGGGAGAATCCAGCGCCATTCCCTTCAAAGGCACCGGGCGCGAGCGCTCAGCGCCGCGTTCATAGAGAAGAAGTTCCCGATTATGACGATGGTAAACACCACGAAAGCGTGGACCCATTCCGATAGGCCAGGTCACAGGGGAGACCCGGATGCCGAGTACGGTCTCGACTTCTTCCATCAATTCCCAGGGATCGCGACCTTCCCTATCCATCTTATTCACAAAGCCCATGATAGGCGTCTTGCGACGCGCACAGACTTCAAAGAGTTTTTTGGTTTGGTCTTCGACCCCGTTCGCAGCATCCATAAGCATGAGTGCGCTGTCGACAGCTGTCAGAGTCCGGTAGGTATCTTCGGAAAAGTCCTGGTGACCCGGTGTGTCGATCAGGTTCATTTCACAGCCTTCGTAGGTGAACTTCATCACCGAGCTCGACACCGAAATCCCCCGCTGCTTCTCGAGTTCCATCCAGTCTGAGGTTGCGAACTTTTTCGAGCGCTTGGCCTTTACGGAACCAGCCAAATTGATCGCTCCACCGTAGAGAAGCAGTTTCTCTGTCATTGTAGTCTTTCCCGCATCCGGGTGAGAAATGATGGCAAAGGTCCGGCGTTTCGCAATTTCAGCGTCGAGTTGCTTCTGATTCACAGGCCTACCTACTTGTAGAGAAGATTCTAGAGCTTAGAGAAGGGATTTTTAGCTGAGAATGACCGGAAGAGCAAGCCGGGGATGCTTTATTTGGCTGGGAATAGCGGGAGGGGGGCACGCCTCCCGACTTACGCAGCTTCGTCTTTCTTCCAATCTAAGCCTGTTGAGGGCGGGTCTTCTCAGTCTTGGGTAGAAAGGCTGGATAAGTATCTAAATCTTTATATATCAACATCTTGATTGAGAGCCGTGGCCGTGGCACGGAGAGTCCGCCTCAGGAGACTTCCTCCCGATCGCCAGCCGAGCTTATGAAACTTCATCAAAAACCTCAGCGACCGGCGCAGCAAAGCTCTTGTGCCGGGCCGATGCCAGATGTCCTGTCCAGGTCTCAAAGCGTCTATGGGTCTGGCCTTCATCGGACCGATAGCAAAAGATAAAAGTCATCGCCCGCAAGCGACCAAAGACTTTATCTTGTTCGCCTTGATAGATCAGGGTTCGCCAGGTTCCGCTATCAAGAAAAAACTGCTCTCCCCCGAGCAGTGGAATTTGATCGGGATGATGGGTATGCCCGGCCACCACGGTATGAACACGCCCGGCAATGAGTTCCTTTTCTTTGGCCGCGAAAAGCGCCGGTCGAACGGCTTCGACCCGACTGCGTAAGACCCCGACTTTATTCAAGCCCCAGCCCAAAAATCGTGCGGGCAACCAGCGAAGCCCGGCTAAAATAAGGTAACGTCCAGGCGGCAAAAACACCAGGCGCAGCATCACGCTCTTCGCTTCTTTGCGTACAAATTTAAGCCGCGCCACGACATTGAAGGCTTCCAGAAGGATCGGTCGCAGCAGATCGATCGCTCGCTCCTGACTCTGCAATTCGCGGGCCTTGGTCGTCGAACTTTGCAGACAGGACATAAGATAAGCGAAGAGCGAGGAGGCGGGCCGTACATCATCGAAATCCAAAAGCGCAGCATAGAGGTGCTGATAGAATTGGCTTTTCTTGGTGGAACCCGCCAGAAAAATCTCATAGAGCTGCCGAAAGCGATAGGGGAAATAAGTGACGAATTCGAGGGTGATGACATCGCCCAGACAGGCATAAAGATAGCGCGAATCCTTGGCATTTTTTGGAGCAGTTTGTGCGAAATTGGTTTCATCATATTCGTGCCCATGCCGGATCAATACACCATAACCTGGCTGTTCCGTAGTATTGGCAAATAAAAATTCATGCTCGAAAGGATGATCCGTTCCGCCGAGACAGAGGATGTCACGCACGCGCCTTCGGGTGCTTGGCCAGGCATCGACCAAACGATCATGATTTCCTGTTAGGTACCGAACCTCTACCCGAACATCGCCTTCGATTGTTCGGGCTTGACCCTGATAGAGATAGGTCTTATTTAAAATAAACCCCCTGAGCGTTGCCAGGAACTCGGCATTGTCCTGAGCGATTCTATCAAGAATGCGCAGCACAAAGGGTTCAAGCCGCGCCGGGGGAAGACCCCTGTGATAGGGTCTATGTTCGCCTTCGAGCCATATATTGCTGCGGTTGATTTCAAAGATATCGCCCGCCAGGCACAAAACAATTTCTTCAATATCCTGCTCGATCACCTTGTTGTGAATCTCTTCGAAAAGTAGATTCAACGCTTCGGCCGACACATTACGGGAATGGCCATCCATCGCATTTAAACCCATGCGGTCAACGGCAATTTCCTGGAGATGGAGATCACTGATAACAACTAACATAAGCCCTCGAAATTATGGCTTAAGCTACTTTAGCCTAGGATGCTCCATCGGGGTTTAAGCCGTATTGAAATTATCTCTTCAATTCTTCCGAAATCCCTTGCTGATTCTCGACAATACTTGGCAAGGCCGGGGATGGGATCCGAGAAACTTTTAGACAATTCATAATATCATGCTAGCGGCCCCCAGAATAGAACTCGCACCATTAGAATCGAATCGGCTTCACTAAATCCCAATATTGAAGCTCGTAATCCGCGCCATCCCCCACCCGAAAGTCCTCGACAGGCGCTCCTTGCCAGGTGCCATGGAGCCGATCCCACATATTAAAGTTAGCACCAAAATTTTCGCCTTGACTCGTCATCGCGTGATGCCACCCGTGATGCCTCGGCAGGATTAAGACCCTCCCCAACACGCGGCTCAACACTGCGGGTAGCCGCATATTGCTATGCCGCCATAAATCAAGGGCGGAGCTCAGCGCCACTCCGAGCAGATAGCCACGATCATCATGCAGCAGAAAAAGCGTTGCACTATGGACCCAAACATAGCAGACCAACAGATGGGTCCCTAGGCTATTGCGCGAGGTGACGAAGATATCCATGGCCTTCGCGCTATGATGGGCCCGATGCCAGGGCCATAAGGCCTTGGAGTGCAGGAGCCGATGATTCCAGTAGTAAAGATAATCCACCACCACAAAACTCAGGCCGAAGCCCAGGGCTGCGGGCAACCGGAGGGCACCTTCCCATTGCGGGGCAAGCAAGCGATACAAAGGCAATAAGAGATAGGCCTGCATAAGAGGGATGACCCAGCCCTGCAGGAGCAGGCCCAGCGCATCCATCACCCAGGCCGCGCGTGGCTTATTTCTAAGACTTTGCCTATAGTCCAGGCGCAGACTCGAGACTAAAAACAAAATCCAGAACGTTAGCAGAGGTAGGACAAGGGTCAGCATGATTCCCTCATATCTTGATATCAACGGAATGTTTTTTATAGGGGAGATCGGCCGGATTCTTGCCTGCAGCAATCGCGTCGCGAATGCCTTCGATCCAGACATGCATCAGATCAACAGCTGAATTCTGAAATGATTCCGGATACTTAGTTATCGTTTCCATTTGATTTTTGAGAATGACCAGGTCCTGATCAATCACAGCCTGGCCCAATTTCTTAACGAAGAATCTGGCAAAAGGCGTAAAAATACCAAATTGATAGGTGAGATCGGTATACACCAGAGTCACGGTCTCGGAAACGGGAACCGACTGCGAGGTGATGTAAAAGTGTTTTTTGACACTAAAATGGTATTCGACCTGAGTGACATTCGGCTGATGAAAGGAATCGATATGGCCATAGGCCTCGTTACCTGGATTTAAGAACCAGGAAAAAAGACCCAATTTATGCTTTTCGTTATGATAGACGACACGGACCGTCCCGTCTTTGCGCTCCATGTCTAAACGAACGATATGGCCTTCGGGATCCCGAAATATCTTGGGATGAACAAAGGTCGTGTGGGGCACATCAACAAAATTCTCGACACAATTCGTTACATTGTTGGCAAAACGGTTGACGAGGCGAACCGTAGCCCATCCTTTCTCACCGTAATGAGGGCTGCGGAAAGGCACGCTGTGGGCCGCAGCATCCCCGAGACAGACGAAGACAAGCTCATCCAGTTCGCGCACGGAATAGCGGGGCGCCTGCCGACAAGGGCCCTGAGGACTCTGAGGCCCCTCGGAGGGAATCTCCACGACCCGGCCCTGGCCATCGTAGAGCCAGCCGTGGTAAAGGCAGCGGAGTCTGCCCTTTTCCACCCGGCCCTCCGACAATCGCACCGAACGATGCAGACAGCGATCCCGCAGCGCTGTGACCGCGCCCATTTCATTGCGGTAGAGAACCAGCCACTCACCAAGGAGCTCGGTTGGATAGGGCTTGCCCTGAATATCCTGGGAGCGGCCGACGACGTACCAATAATTTTTAAAACTCATGCCGAGTCAAGCTCCTTCCCAGGCTTTGATGAAAAGGTCAGCATCCACATTTACCTGGCAGGCAAGTCGGGCTAAGGCTTGCCCGGGAGCAAACAGCTCGAGGATCTCCTGTTCGTCCTCACCAGCCCCGCTTACCGAACCTTCCACAAGACAGATGCAGGTCGCGCAGATCCCTGTTCGGCACCCGAACAGAATGGGCGAATTTTGCACGTCCAGGGTTCGGCTTAGCGACAGCCCCGCCGGAACCTTAAGCTCGGGAAAGGCCGTGTCTGGAAAGTGAACGCGAAACTCAAAAGCCATTCGCAAATCCTCGGAATGCCTTTTGATTGAGTCCAAGCTGATAGGCGATAGAATTTTTGCCCATATGCTTCATAGCCTTGATGTCGGGGCTCACAAAATCCAGCTTATCGAGATAGGTCCGGTAGTGTTCACGGGCAGTCTCGTGGGTTTTTCTTGAGTTATGCATGCCCTCCGATTCCTTGGTGAAACAGTCCTTCACCATCTGCAGGGCCCCATGGTGATCAAGGGCGAACGATGGCGAGCGCAATATCCGATAGATGGTTTGATACATGGCCGGGTCATACCAAAAAATTCCATTGATCGCCGTCGAGAAATGAAAGTGATCCTTTTGCACGCCAAGCATCAAAGTATTGGTGATCCGGCGTTCAAATGCCGTCGGCGCTTTGATGCTTCGCACGACATCGTGGGAAATGAGCTTTGAGGTGTTGAAGTGAAAGCTCTCATCCAGAAAATGATGAAAACTCACCTGACTCGGGATAGGCATCGCAAGGCGATCCGAAGCATCGATCACATGCTGCGACAGTTGATGCTGAACGAGCTTGCCATTTAAAGTGCGCAGCCCACGCACGGTAAAATACTGACAACCCAGGAAAGCGTTACCCGTGGACAAAACACTATAGGCTTGAATCTGCAGGCGGCGCCAGAATTCCTTCACCCGATTGGAATTATGAAAAATCATGGTATCGACATGGTAGGCCCGCATAGGATATGTAAACATGCGTGCACCAAAGACTTCATATTCAATATCCTCGCTGATCTTTTTAAAGGCGGCGATATGGGCCCTTTCCTGTGCCGATTCCAAATCGAGACCATCACAGACGACGCGAAAATCCTCGACCGAATAGAGGCCGGCGCCCGCTGCCTGGTTGAGATAGATCGTCGCAATTTCAGCGGAGATAATCTGGCAGTAATACGCAACCCAATACAGATGGTTCAAGAGCTTTTTCTGAGCCTCTGACGCTTCATCCCAAAGTCTGGTGCCGTAGAGAAGCGAAAACTGCTCCTGCTGCCAGTAACTGTCCTTGCATTCGGCATATTGAAAACGGGCGGCGAGTTCATCCATCTCGGCCGAATTATCCTGAGACTTGTTGCGTTTGCTGTTTAAAGCGATTTTTTTGGTCGTTGGCACATCGTCTAAAAGCGAGAGAGCGGTATTTTGAGCTAAAAAAGCATGCATACTGTATCCTTTACTCAATCGATCCGAATGAAAACATGTTCTTGATCCAAAATATCGACAAGTGTTGCCGCGCCACCGACCTGGAGAATACGCCGCAGCTGCGCGAGTTTGAGGTCCGTTTCCCTTTCATGACCCAGTTCCTTAAAAAAGGCCCTGGGCTCAAGCTCGGGAGCGAGGGCATTGCGAAGGATTGTGGCAAGTGTCCACGGGCCGGAGGCCACCATTCCGATAAGCTGTTTAAGGATCGCAAGCGTCGGCTCCTGCTCTGCCGCCGACCAATTGCTGATATCGAGCAGTGCGATGCCACTGCCGTGATGATGCGCCTCGTCTTGCAGGATCGCGTGCAATTCCTCCGCCAGGCCCGGATCCAGGCAATCTTTTTGCAGCTTTTTATAGTGAAGCAAACCCCAGCCTTCCAAAAATACCTGGATGATGAGCGTCAGGCTCATGCGCGACCCCGTTTCGATCGCAGTCTTTAAAACAGCCAAAAAAGGATCGCTGGCCAAATCCTCCGGCTCATGGGGAATATAGGCTGCTATTGCTTGATAATGAGCCGCCTCCTGTGCTGCAAATTGACTATAGAGTAGACGCGACTCCAGATCATCGGCCAGCAAAACCATTTTTGCCGCAAAGGCCATGCCGGCCCTTTCGATGGCGAAGGCCTCACGCAGCAAGGCATAAGAGCAGTCTTCCAGTATCCTGGCCTGGGTCGCGGGTGAAGCTCCGCGATAGGCCTGGACCCTATCGAGACCGAGACTGGCCGCGCTCCAGTAGATGCTTTGCGATCCCGTTTGAAAGGCCTTGCCATAGTTGCTATTGCTGCGCTTCAGGATTCCTTCCACGACTTTATTTGGTCGGCTCTTCGGAAAGTTCATCCAGACTGTGGTCTCAATCTGTTTCACGGAGCATTCCTCCGTTGCAGGCGATTTAAAGTGGCCCCCATCAGCCGATGCCAAAGGTTGGCTGGAAGCAGCTTGGCCAACAGAGCCGTCATCAGGGCATCGACACCCACGACATGCCGCAAGGCCAGGGGGCGCTTCGTCACCAGTCTATACATCGCGCGGGCGACGGGTTCCACGCTCTTGCCCTGATTTCTCGTCGAGATTTTTTTGCGAAGCCCCTGATAGCCTTGACTCACCTTGAAATAAGCCGAACTCTCATGCGTCACAGCCCACTGGATCGAGCTGCCAAAACCGGTAGGATAGCCACCGGGCTCGAGCAGGTAGGAGGCAACCTGAAAAGGCTTAAGTTCAGCGGATAGGGATTCCATCCAGCCTTCCACCGCAAACTTACTCGCACAGTAGGCGCCGGTCAACGGCAACGCATGGCGACCCAGGATGGAACTTACCGTAAGCAGGACCCCACGGCTTTGCCGCAAAGTTGCTAGGAGTTTTTGCGTAAGGCTAAACGTTCCAAAAAAATTGACTTCCATCTGCTTTCGCAAATCGTCGTCGCTCAGATCTTCGGTGGACCCAAACAATCCGTAGCCAGCATTATTAATCAGTGCATCAAGGGGGGGCCGCGATGTGATCGTGAGCACCAGGCGGTCGATGGAGGAGGGATCTAAAAGGTCCAGGTCGAGAAGCTCGATACGCTTAGGATAGGCGGCGATAAGATCACCAAATAAAGGCGCCCGCTCGGATCCACCACGCACGGCGGCAAGCACATTCCAGCCGCCTTGGAGAAATTCCTTACAAGCCGCCTTGCCAAAACCCGACGAAGCGCCCGTTATCAAAACCGTTTTTTGCATCATCATTCCTTAGCGCACAGCTTCGTTGATGCTCTTCGCAGCCACCGGTAAGGGTCGCTTAAAACCTGGGAGCGAACAGAGCTTTTTCATCGATTTGTGATAGTAGTGAAAGGGCATTTTCAAAGACATTTCGGCGATACAGGCCAGCTCCTCACCTTCGCGCCATCCCGGATTTTTCTCATTGAAAAACTTTATGCGCGGATGATTGAGGAGACGGTCATCGATATCGGCAATCCCTATTTTCAGCCGTGCGGCCTTTTCTTCCGGAAATACCAGAATACCGTCGGGCCTATGACAACCCGGGAACAGATGTTCGGACGCCTGGGCGATCAGGGCGGCCATGGGCAGGGGAGTCGTTGTTTCAAAGCGGGGATAATGATTTTTGAAATTATTCGCCATAAGCAGGTAAGTTTTGTAACCCTTTGATATTAGAAACCAATACAAGGGCACCCAAGGACGCGCCAGCTTCTTTTTAAACAGGTAGATAAGAAAGGCGATACCAAGACTCCTTTGACCCCAAAATTTTTGGTGAATAATGGTGTCGCCACTGAATACGCAAGGTACCTTTTTATTTCCCTGCATCAAATGGAAGGTCATCAGCGTCGAAAAGCCCTGGAGCTTTCTTTCTTCGCGGTCAAAGAGCAGGATGACCTCGGTCTTAGCGCTCAGGTCGTCCGCAAAAACCTTGAGACTGATCTGCTCGTAATAGCTTTCATAAAGCTCGAACATTGACCGCACAGTTGTCTCGCTAAGGGCCGAGGTCGCTTGGACTTTCCAGTAGAGCTTGCTTTTAAACATCTTAGATCCCTTCGCCAAGTTTGGGCTGACGGAATCCCCATGCCACATGAGGCAGACGATCGACATGCTGAACAAATCGCATAATCGCTGCATCCTGAGCAATGGGATGTTTCAATTCAAACCTGATGGTTTGGAAAATCTTAGTATCACCCCTGGCAAAGTATCTGCCCAAGATATACGTCACACTCAAAAGGAGACGGTTTACAATTTTACCCATTAAGGCGGGTCGCCGCTTGGTGATCACCAAGGTATGGCCTTCAGCTTTTCCATCAACGGTAGGCCTTAGAGCAAACATAATATGAAAGTGCAGAAAGTCCGGGCCAATGGTAACGGTGCCGTTGCTGCCATTCCAATAGGACAAATTGTAAGTCAATGCATTGTCATAAAATCGTCCTAAAGTACGCAGCCACCATTTTTCTTTTGGAATAGGGGTACTATTGGCAAAGACGATGGCTTTGCCGCCCTCAATGTCATTTGGAATCAGTTCGAGTTTGACTGGTAAGTTATGAACCGACGCAAAATGCTGTACATCGATGGCGTTGATCATTACCACATGGGGATGACAATTCTTTACAAAGCTATTGGCTACAAGCGCATCTGTTTCGACGTCTTTAAGCTCAGGAACAAAAGGCACGGGTTGATTCGGTTGACCGTCACCAACCCAAAGCCAGACTAATCCGTATTTTTCTTCATTGGCCCAGTGCTTCACGGCCACCTTAAGTGGCTTTGGCAAACAGGGAATATCGGTGCATTGGCCTTCGCCGTTAAATTTCCAGTAATGAAACAGGCAACGAATCTCCTCCCCTTCCACGCGGCCTTCCGCCAGATGCGCCCCCATATGCGGGCAATAAGCATCGAGAACATTGAGTTTGCCGCTCACACCACGAAAGATCACCAGGTCATGGTCAAGAAACTTAAGCGGCCGAACTCCTTTTACCGGCACCTCCGATGCTGGTATGGCCCAATACCAACCTTCGATGATTTTGTCTTTTGAGCCAAAAACGGTATGGGGAGCCTGCGAAAGCATCAAAATTCTCCGAATGTTCTAGGTTTATTGCTCAGTCCGTAGCGGCAGATTCCAACCGAGTCATGCGACCCGCCCCCTGGGACTGCTCTTGCCTTTGTGCGCCTTAGCGGCTACCGTCTGGCTCGACGTGTTTTCACTGATCGAGGCCCTCAGGCACCAGAAAGGCTTGGTCCATCCGGACATGTTTAATCAAATCTTTATACTCTTCGTTCGCTGGATAAGCCGCATGGCAAGTCACAGTCAACGCCGAAAGCTTGACCACAGCCTGCGGCTCCCTGAAATAGCACAACTGAAAGTATTAGGCCACCTTCAGCAGCGATTAAAGGGGACCGAACGCATCGCGCCGATGAACTGGTCAGACGGATCCAATTATGCGGATTTTGCTAGGAAAATTCCCTGCTCGTACTATGAAGATCTGGAGCCTATGATTCATTCCCAGATGAATAATGCCAAAAATATCTTGTCAGCGGAGCCCGTGAAATTTTATGAAAGAACCTCGGGCAGCAGCGGCGCCGCGAAATTCATTCCCTATACAAAAAGTTATTTGAAAATCCTTAACACCCTCTTTTTGCTGTGGGTGGACGATCTACTTAATAGCGCCTTGGTGTTTCGAAGCGCGAAGACCTTTGTTTGTGTGAGTCCACCTTTGCATGGACCTGTTCCGGATGGTCAAAGCCAAATCGGTAGCAATACCGATGTCGATTATATTGCACCCTGGTTGCGGCCCTTGCTCAAGCGCTTTCTCGCCGTCCCCCTCGCGCTCCATACCGAGCATGACCCTTTAGTCTACCGGGATTTGCTCTGCCTCTATTTGATCGCCGCTGACGATTTGGAAATCATTTCGCTCTGGAGCCCAAGCCTTTGGTTTGCCATGCAGGAGCATTTTCTGGCCCATCGCCAGCGCCTCTCAACCCATTTGCGGCAAGGTTCCTATTCCTCCTCCTCACGACGCTGGAGGTTCAAACGCCTCAGTCAGGCCCGGGCCCACTTGCTTCAGGCACAGGACATCGTCTGGCAGGAGCTTTGGCCAAGCCTCGTTTTTATTTCCTGTTGGAACCAAGGCCACGCCAAGGCTGGAGCGGAGCAGCTATCCCAAATCTTTCCCAAGGCTTTTTTGCAGGGCAAGGGACTCCTTGCCACCGAGGCGCCGGTCAGTCTTCCCCTGCTGTCAGCCAAGGTTTCCGTACCTTATCTGACAGAGCTATTCCTTGAGGGTGAAGATCTCGCCGATCAAAACATTTATCCTCTGTGGCAGTGGCAGGGGGGGCACAGTTATAAACTCATCGTTAGCTTACCCAATGGCATCCTGCGGTACTACTTAGGGGATATCGTGGCTGTCACCGGCTTTTATCACAAAACCCCAATCTTTGAATTTATGGGGAGAGACACGCCTGTCATGGATCTGGTCGGTGAAAAACTTTCGGAGCTCTTTGTTCAAAAGGCGGTTGATTCTCTGACTCCAAAACTCACAGGCAATTGGGCCCTCTTTCCCATGCAACATATCAAGCAGAGCGGCTACATCATGCTGATCGATTCCTTTCAGGAGGCCGACTATTCACCCGTGCTTGACGAATTTCTCGCAGCGTCGCATCACTATCGATTGGCTAGAAATCTCGGGCAGCTCGCAGCCGTGACGATCGTATACTCGCCAAACTGGACTCTGCGTTACCTGACCCTGGCCGCAGAAAGAGGTCAGCAACTTGGCAATGTCAAGCATGCTTTTTTGCAGAAGAGAATTTTTTCTGAGACCGAAATCCGTTACCTTCGAGGCTTGGCCACATGAGTGTAAGAGGACGAATCATGGCGTTTTTTCCAGCTGTTCATGCAGCTTTAATCCTCGTCAACGGCGTTGCGGCTTTTTATGATCCGGGATGGCTTGGTTGCCTGGTCTTTTCCATATGGCTGTTTCCCCTTCTTTGCTGGCGGATGCACCACTGGTTTTGGCCCCTTAAGACGGGCCTGAGTTACCTGGCAAGGCCCGCCTATTCCCCCTGGTGGGGCAGCTACCAGACACAGTATCTTTTTCTCATCCTGCCCGGTTTGGAACGCATCCTTCATGTCGTTCCCGGCTTATTCAGTCTATGGCTTCGCGCCTGGGGGAGCACGATAGGAAAAGGAGTCTTTTGGACGCCACACACCCTCATTCTCGATCGAAGCCTACTTAATTTTGGCGATAGAATTATAGTGGGTCATCGATGCTCCTTTTCGTCGCATATTATTTCGATAAACAAAAAAGGTGAACTTATTCTCTTTGTTAAATCAATTGAGATTGGCAGCAGCAGTTTTATCGGCGCGGGATCTGACATAGGCCCCGGCACCAAGATCGCACCCTCTACGCAGTTGCCGATGCAAAGCCAGCTTTATCCCAACCAAAAAGTTGGGTCTTTGCAAGATTCTGACGCCTAGCTTCGAGCCTTGCCTGCACACGGATTTTCGCATCTATTGCTAGCGTCAGGGTACAGATTCTGCTACTATCCCGCCTTAAATCAGATCCCCGGCCAGCATCCAAGAGACGTAGTAAATGACGATGGGCCCCCTACAATCTGAGGAAGGTCACTGTGACAGGTATAAAGCAAAGAGTTTTTAATCTCGGCCTAGCTTATGATGACATTCTAATCTTGCCCCAACATTCCGAAGTCCTTCCCCACGAAGCCAAACTCGAAACCCAACTCTCGCGCAATATCAAGCTGAAGATCCCCTTGCTCTCGGCCGCGATGGATACGGTTACAGAAGCAAAATCGGCCATTATCATGGCACAGTCCGGCGGCATCGGTATCATTCATAAGAATTTTACTGTCGAAGATCATGCCGAGGAGATTCGCCAGGTCAAGAAAAGCGAATCTGGTATTGTCAAAGATCCGGTGACAGTAAGCCCCGAGCAAACCGTTGCTGATGTCCTCGCTATTATGAAACGTGAAAAGTTCTCGGGATTTCCCGTCGTTGATCAAGGCCGTTTAGTCGGTATCATCACCGGTCGGGATCTGCGCTTTGAAAAGGATCCACGGCGCCCGGTGCGCGAAGTGATGACCAAAAACGTCATTACCTGCACCCGTGATACGAGCCCCGACCAGGCCGAAGAGCTATTGCATCGGCACCGCATCGAAAAACTTCCCGTTCTCGATGCCGATGGCCGCACGCTCATCGGTATGTATACCTTTAAAGATATCAGCAAAGCCAAGGTCTTCCCCAATGCATCGAAAGACAGCGCAGGGCGCCTCCTGGTCGGTGCCGCGATCGGTGCCGGCGGCGATTATCTGGAACGTGCCGAAGCCTTGATTCATGCAGGAGTCGATGTCCTCGTCATCGATACCGCGCACGGGCATTCGCAAGGCGTAATCAATGCCGTGCGTAAGGTCCGATCGAATTTTAAGAAACATAAGTTCGATTTGATCGCCGGCAATATTGCAACGGCTGGTGCAGTGGAAGCTTTGGCTGAAGCTGGCGTGGATGCCGTGAAGGTGGGCATAGGCCCTGGCAGCATATGTACGACCCGTATCATTGCCGGTATCGGCGTTCCCCAATTCACAGCCGTTATGAATTGTTCCGATGCCGCGAGGCGCCTCGGCATTCCAACGATCGCCGATGGAGGCATCAAGTACAGCGGCGACATCGTCAAGGCTCTGGCGGCGGGAGCCAGCACTGTCATGATCGGCTCCCTCTTTGCCGGAACCGACGAAGCCCCCGGCGAACTCATTATCTATCAAGGCAAGAGCTATAAGCAATATCGTGGAATGGGCAGCCTCGGCGCTATGCGCAAGGGCAGCCGCGATCGGTATTTTCAGGCCGATGTTGAAGATCCCGGCAAATTGGTTCCCGAAGGAATCGAAGGCCGTATTCCTTATCGTGGCACACTCGCCGATAATATTTTCCAATTGATGGGCGGCCTTCGTTCAGCGATGGGTTATATCGGAGCAGCCAGCATCGATCAACTCTATGAGCGGGCCGAATTCGTCCAGATCACCGCCTCCGGCCTCAAGGAAAGTCATGTCCACGATGTCTACATCACGCGTGAAGCTCCGAACTACAAACTCGATTGAGGAGTCCCCATGCATTTGCAACGTCCGGTCAACGAAGGCTTCCTCATTCTCGACTACGGCTCTCAGTACACGCTCCTGATCGCCCGCCGTCTGCGGGAAATCGGTGTCTACGCTGAGATTATCGATGGGACTCGCCAAAGCGAACCCAACGAGGATTTTCATTTTTACGGAATCATACTTTCGGGCGGTCCGGACACTGTCGGTGAGGAAGGCGCACGCTCGCTTCCCGCCTGGGTGGCAGCCAGTGATAAACCTATCCTTGGCATTTGCTACGGCATGCAGCTCATGGCAGAAGCCTCCGGCGGCAAGCTGCGTAGCGGTCAGCAGCGCGAATATGGCAAATCTCATCTCACCTTCGACTGGACGAATCTGCCGAAATACGCGGAAAGCCTCAGGGCAATGCCGAAGGATCAAATTGTATGGATGAGCCACGGCGATGATGTCGAGGCCCCCCATGATTCCTTTGTAACACTCGCGTATACCGACGACAGGGTCGTTGGCGTGATCGCGCACCGGGAAAAGCCCTGGATAGGCCTTCAGTATCACCCCGAGGTTCAGCATACGGACCATGGCGAAGCGCTCCTAAAGGCCTTTGTCTTTGATATCTGTAAGGCGCCCCATAACTGGGATTCCAGTCAAATGCTCAAGGCCTCAATCGACAGGATTCAGAAGAACGTCGGCAAAGGCAAAGTGCTTATGGCCGTTTCGGGTGGTGTGGATTCGACGGTTGCCGCTTTGCTTTTGACCCGGGCATTGGGCGCGGAGCAGGTGCATGCGATCTTTGTCGATCATGGCCTTCTGCGCAAAGATGAAGCGATCTGGGTGCAGGAACAGTTTGCCTCGATGGGCGTAAAGCTCACGACTCTTGATCAAAAAAATCAATTCTATTCGGAACTCAAAGGCGTCACCGATCCCGAGCAGAAGCGCAAGGTCATCGGTCGCAAATTTATTGAAGCGTTTGAGGCTTTTGCCAAGGGCCATAAAGAGTTTACTCATTTGGGTCAAGGCACTCTCTATCCCGACGTTATTGAATCGGCCGGTCACGGGGCCGGCGCCAAGGTTATCAAGAGCCATCATAATGTGGGTGGATTGCCGGAAAAACTGGCACTGGAATTGGTTGAACCTTTCCGTTATCTCTTTAAAGATGAAGTTCGCATCATCGGCCGCGCTCTGGGGATCCCGCCCTTACTCGTCGATCGCCACCCCTTCCCAGGACCTGGCTTAGCGGTGCGTATCATCGGTGCGATCGATTCAGAGAAGGTGCGAATTCTCCAGGAAGCCGACGCTATCTTTATCCGTCACCTGCATGAGCAGGGATATTATCATCAGGTCTGGCAGGCCTTTGCTGTCCTCTTGCCGGTAAAATCGGTAGGAGTGATGGGTGATAATCGAACCTATCAGGACGTTTGTGCTTTGCGTGCAGTGACGGCAAGCGATGGCATGACCGCTGGGGTTGGTGATCTGCCGATCAGTTTCCTTGTCAATGTTGGCAGCGAGATCGTACGAAAAGTAAATGGCATCAACCGAGTGGTTTATGATGTGACGACCAAACCGCCGGCAACGATTGAGTGGGAGTAGTTTTGTGTTTTCTTTATTGAGAATGACAAAGAGCCCTAAATGGTAATGGCATTCGCTTAAGAAGCTTAACTAAAAGGACTGAGAAGAAATTCTCGGTCCTTTTTTTATAGACGGTATTGAGTATTCTAAAATTTAATTATAATCCATTGTGATTAAGCTTTGGTTCCGCAAGGGGCCAACGGCCTTCTGCGGAACTGTTTGCATTGAAGCGAGTGTCCAGCCTCGGTACCACAGAGGGTCCTATAGCGACGCTCACGATATAATTTCGAAGAAGGCCGCAGTCCTCAATTTCCTTAAGATTTTTTCTTTTCCACAGCGGCGGCGAGACGCCCGCGGAGTTCACCAACTTCAAGCAGAAGTTTTTCATGCCGTGCGCTTAGCCCTTCTGTTTCGACAATCCGCTTTGATTGTATTTGAATATCGACGTTTGCCGCCTGAAGCGCTGTCCGAAGACTTTTTATCTCATCATCTTTTACGTCGATATTTTCTTTTTGCCCTTTCGTTTCTGCTTCAAGCCGCTCGACCTCTGCTGCCGCGTCCGCTCGTTCTGCTTCAGCCTCATCGAGGCGGCCTTGCATGGCTTCCCTTAGAGTCTTCAGATCCTCCCCAGCTTTTGTTGAAGCCTTCGCCCAGATTTGCGCCGCAAGTCCATCGAGCATCCCCCTGATATGCTCTGGCACGGCTACCGCTGCCGAAGCGGGTACGTCGGAGCGTCTATCTTTCCATTCTCGAAGAATGGGCTGGATCGTGGTGAAGGATCCGCCGCCGAGCGCTTGACGAACTCGGTCAAGAGTTGGCTTTTGTCCTCTTTCGTTCATGTCATCACAGATTTGAAAGATGTTGGCCCGATCAGCGGTCTTCATAAGTCGTCTCCCCATTGATTTCTCTTGAGGAAGCCATGGCGGCCAAACCACGTCGACCTAACATAGTATATTATCGTATAATTATATCATTATTATATATTAAATATTACAAATTTTTCCGGTCTGCAGGGACAATGCAGCTTTCTTAGCGAAAATGTTAAGGGTTTGGCAGATGAAAAGTGGCGGCAGTAGCGAAACCCGACCGCGGATAAGAAATTCATGCCATTCTAACTTATTTATCGCGGTCATTCGATTAACTTGGAAGAAGCTGCTTTCTTCCAAGTGCGTCGCGCGCTACCTTCATTACAATGCTTACAGCCTTTTTCTACGCGGAGATGACATGGATGCAATCTTAGCCCCTCGCGAGAAAGTACCTTTGGTCCGATGGGTGGATGAAAAATTCATCTTCGCGTTTTTTTTCCTCAACGCTTGCTCGCCCTTGACTGCTTGGGAGGACCGAGCGGTAGCCACTGAATTTTTTAGGCACATAGCCAATGACGTCGGTCACAAGTCTTTGTATTCCTGTGAAAAAGACGACTCAATCTCGCTATGCCGCCCCCTTCATCCCTGGCCAAGCAGCCTTAGTATGCCAATTTCCATCTTAAGGAATTCTTCTTCCCAAGCTATCGATCAGGCTTCGCCCGCCAAGTACAGGCGCGGCTTGCGTTTCAGAGGCTCCAGGAAATTGAAATTCGACTTGGTCGGAGTCGCAGGAATCGGTGGGTCGCCTTGACGAGAATCAGTGGTCGGAAATTGCAGGATTACGCAACCACTCAGCGTTACAATAAGCGATCAAAAGAGCACAATAAAAATTGACTACTAGCCAACCTAGGCTGATTTTTGCGGGAATAACACATGCGCAAAGTAATAGACTCACTTCGAAGTCAAATCGAGTTGCTTAATCTGAATCCACCTGTTTGGGAGGAACATGAACTGGGATGTCCAAATAAATGGCCAGTTTCTCTGAAAGCTCTCGTTGGCACAATGCTCTTAGCTCCCACTCCCGCTTATATTTGCTGGGGAGAAAGCAAGAATCTAATCTTCAATAAAGCATACCAACCGCTTCTTGGCGATAGGGCGGAGGCCGCTTTTGGGCAGCGATTTGCCGAAGTCTGGCCCGAACTCGGGTCGGAATTTTCGCCACTTTTTAGCGCCGTTGCTGAAGGTAAAAATTTGGTCTTTCGCGACCACTTTTTTAAACTGGAAAGAAAGGGCTATGAGGAAGATACATATTTTGATTTTTCACTTAGCCCCGTTTGTGATTCAGAGGGCTATAACATGGGTCTTCAGTGTTTCTGCAACGAAACGACAGATCGATTTATCGCAAATAAAAATGCTGCGGCCGCTGTTGAAGAGAGGCGAATAGAGAGTGAGCGATCCTTACTTAATCAGGAGTGGCTTGCCGCGACTCTACGCGGTATAGGCGATGCAGTGATAGCAACCGACTCGGCCGCTATCCCCAAAATTGTATATCTGAACCCAATAGCCGAAAAATTGACCGGCTGGACCACTGACGATGCCAATGGCGTTTCGGTCTACGAAGTTTTCAACATAGTTCATGAGACGACGCGCCTACCCGCAAAAGATCCCATCAAGCAGGTATTGAATTCAGGACAGGAGGCAACTTTAGCGAATCACACCGTCCTCATATCGTCCTCTGGTGAAGAGTACTTTATTGAAGATAGTGCCTCGCCAATCAGACGAGCTGATGGAACTATGCATGGAGTCGTCGTGGTTTTTCGCGACGTAACTGAAAAACATGCGATTGAAAAACTCGTGGCAAGCACGCAGGCCGACCTAATCGATACACTTGAAAGTATGAGCGACGCATTTTTCACATTAGACAAAGATTGGACAATGGTTGGTATAAACAAGCATATGGTGCGCATGCTCGGCAAACCACTTGACGAGATGCTTGGCAAAAATCTAATTACGACATTTTTTAATAGTCAGGAGTTGCAGGAGATCAAATTCGTCAAGGAGTACCGTAGGGCCTTGCACGAAAATATCGCTATCACATTCGAAGAATTTTATGCGCCATTTAATATCTGGCTTCGTGTGCGCGCTTATCCTAAGGCTAATGGAGGGCTTGCTGTATTCTTCACCGATATTACTGAAGCCAAAAGATATCAACTACGCCTGATCGAAAGCGAAGAACACTTTCGCGATTTAGCAAATGCAGCTCCTCAAATAATATGGACTGCAGATGGAGATGGTTCAGTTGATTATGCAAATTCTCGTTGGTACGAATTCACTGGATTAAGCCCAGAGCAAACTATGGGGTCAGGATTTACGGCCATCATTCATCCTGACGACCTTGAGCAGACTCTGCGCTCCTATGGGGAAGCCATTGCAACTATGAAGCCAATGGAAATACAGCATAGATTTAAAAGCGGGATTGATGGAACCTATCGCTGGTTTATCATAAGGGCTCTTCCCAAATTAGAAATGGGTGTAGTCAAAAAATGGTACGGCACAATCACTGACATCCATGAGCAGAAATCCCTAACCGAAGAACTCATTAAATCCCGCGACGAAGCTGATCTTGCAAACCAGACGAAGTCTTCATTTTTAGCCAATATGTCGCACGAGATCCGCACTCCTCTAGGCGCTATAATCGGCTTCGCTGAGCTCCTTAGGGATGCAGACCTGTCGGAGCACGAGAGGCAAGATTACCTAGACACAGTGATTAGGAATGGCAAAGGGCTCACCAAGATTATCGACGATATTCTCGACTTAGCTAAAGTTGAGATGAATAAACTAGACATCGAAAACGTTGAGTTTTCTCTTCTTCAGCTCATAAATGACGTCCTGGATTTATTTCGGGAACGGGTCCGTGCAAAACAGATCTATCTTCGCACACACTTTGATACGGAGATCCCCTCTCGCATTATTTCAGATCCGACCCGAATAAGGCAGATCCTAATAAATATAATTGGCAATGCTATTAAATTCACTGAAGAAGGTGGGGTCACGATTGTGATTACCTCCGCCCTTTTACCTAATGATCGATCCGAAATTAAGTTTAGCGTCGGAGATACGGGGATCGGGATCAGTGATGAAGAAAAACTTCGCTTATTTCAGCCTTTCGTTCAGGCTGACAACAGCACCACAAGGAAATTTGGAGGTACGGGACTGGGACTCGTCATTTCTAAGAGGCTTGCCGAAGCAATGGGCGGACGAATTTCTGTCGAAAATCAGGTTCAAGGATCCGGGTCGACGTTTGCAATAACAATCGTCGTCCAGCTAGCGATTAAAAGGTCACCAAAACCTGCCAGCCCTAACGATAAACCGGGCCCAAACAAGCAAATTCTAGAGGGCTATTCAGTTTTAGTAGCCGATGATTCGCCCGACAATCAAATATTAATTCAAAAGATTTTGAAAAAGCACGGTGCATCTTCTACTCTTGCGAGCGATGGACTGGAAGCCTTTCGCACTGCTATTGAGGAGATCTTCGACTTCATTTTGATGGATATTCAAATGCCTAAAATGGATGGCTACGAAGCTACAAAAGCGTTACGTGAGGCAGGTGTTAAAACTCCAATCATAGCGCTGACTGCACATGCGATGGCTGAAGAAAGAGCCAGGTCGGCAGCTGCTGGCTGCAATGGACATCTGACCAAACCGATTAACCAAGCTGAATTAATTGAAACCATCATGTCGCTAATAGCAAAGTTTTCTATCAAGGCCCAGAAAGTGAAGGAGTAATGATCTTGCTATTGAGTACGATCACTTTATTTGGCGCTAAGACCCACATTTCTAACCAAATTTCATGTTGGAAAAGTAGAAATCCCCATCGGCATGCATTCTTCATATAAAGTTTCTTGTTCATGGCAGAATGGAAAGTCCAAGATCGTAAACACGAACATCATCGATCAAAGTCCCAAAGCCATCCGCAATACCGATCTCTTCAAAATCGAGGCGAATTCGATCGGTCGTGGCAGATTTAATCAGGTAATTCCACGTCCACCGCTCGTCAGCAACTTCCTTTTCGAGGAGCAGATCAGCATTCCAGCGCAAGGCAAATTTTTGCAGAAGTGCCTTGGGACCGCTGCGCCGATAGGCAAAGGCGATAGCATAGGCATGATCCTTGAGAACGGTCAGATCTTGAAAAAATGCGGCATTTCCCCCCAACCTGCTCCGGTCTTCCGCGCAGACAGTCTCGAGTTCCGCCCATTGCTTACCTTCGAAGGCGGTCAGGTCTACCCCGGTCTTTTGGATTTTCATTATCGGCGAGATATCGAGACAGGCCGTCTGATCTTTATAGCGGCCGAACCAGTTTTTGAATTCTCCCTGAGGGACCATGAAAACATCAGTATCCAAGGGTATTATGTAGTCTTCAAAACTTGAATTCTTCACAAGGTTAGTCAAATCAGGACGCCCATCGCCAACCAAGGCCATCTGAATATTTTCGTCGGTATCGGCTAAACCAACGCCAAAAGCGGTGAGCGATGAGAGTTCGCTCGGGATATTAAAAGTGAAGATGCCGACGCTTTCCCTGCTCAGTTTTACCGGAGTCCTACTCGGGTCCTGCCCGCTGATTATGAAACCAAAGCTGGGATTCACATCCGAAGGCGTACCATCCTCCTCTTGGAAGGTACATCGCACCTCAGCTGCGGCCTCAGCCGACCGAATACAGGTGAGAGGCGCTCCACTGATAGGCACGGGCATAACCGCTGACCCGATGTTTCCTCCTAAGTCCGGAACGGGCGAGGGGTCAGGGGGAACCGGCAAAGGCTCTTGGCCTGCTCCGGGAATGGCTTCCTTGCCACTGCTGTTTTCTGGATTCTCAAGGCCTTCGGTCTGAGCGTAGTCACGCGTCTTCGCCACCTGGGCTTTGCTTTCGAATTGGGACGACGAACAGCTGCCTACGAACAGAACAAGAGTGATAAACCTCAGAAGGTTTCGCATAAATTCTCCAGGCAAGCTTAGAACTTTCTTTTCGGAAGAAGCGGGCTAAGTTCATAAGCGTGTGAGGAGAAGGCCAATCATTACAGGAAGGCACAGGCTGCAATAAAGGGCGGAATAAATTCCTAGCCTTATCCTCAGCTTCCTTCCTATTCCATCAACTACCTCTGTATTGACGCAGCCATTAAGGCTATACTGCAAATCTTTCTCGTCGCTTAGCTCTTTTTACATAGAAAATGACTATAAAATGCTAAGCTCAAGCAGACCTTTTACCGTCTCCTGGATAAAGCTTTAAAGAAGCATTTAAGCTTCGCTCAGGATCTGTTATTTTCGCAGGCAGCGGAACGCATGATCTCCTCCCATCCCACAATCCACGAATTCGCATGGACACCGCCTCTTTAAGCGGGGTGCTTATGGTTAAGCCCTTAAGGCCAGTTGGGATTCTTGACTAAGGAAAACAGCGTGGAAGTCACAGCAACTATCGACGCATCGCCCTTTGTACATTTACATCTTCACAGCGAATACTCGCTTCTCGACGGCGCAATCCGTATCGCCGATCTGGTTAAAAAGGCCAAAAAACTTGGCCATACCGCAGTTGCCCTGACTGATCATGGCAATATGTTCGGAGCGATTGAATTTTATTCGAAATGCAAAGACTATGGCCTCAAACCAATAGTCGGCGCGGAAATATACTATGAGGGTGTGACGACGGCGGCGCAGCTCGCGGGCGACGGTTTCCCGGCAACTCGCCCTGCCGATGCCTTTCATCTCGTCGTCCTTGCGAAATCACTGACGGGTTATTACAGCCTTTGCCGAATCGTCAGTGCACCCTACAGCGATCCCCGCACCCCGGTGCCTGTGGTTCGTCATGAGGTGCTTAAAAAAAATGCTGAGGAACTGATAGGCCTTTCCAGTTGCCTACGCGGCGAATTCGCAAGCCTTGTCGAGCTCATAGCGGTCAGCGCCGGTGATTTTTTGACGAATCTCATGGACCCCGTCGACGAGATTAAACCGCTTGTCGAAGCCTTAAATCGCCACGTGGCTGAGATGCTTGCCATCTTTGGGGCGGACAATTATTTTATAGAAATCATCGACAATAATCTTGCCCAGCAGAAGCGCATGATTCCTCTGCTGGTCGCCGCCGCAAAACATTACGGGCTACCGATCGTGGCGACCGCCGACAGTCACTATCTCAATCCTGACGATCAGGAGGCCCACGCCGTCCTCACCGCGATCAAAAATGATTTGACGATGAGTGATATCCGGGGTCGCATTCAGACTTCAGAATTTCACATGCTGAACGACGAGGAGTTTCAGGCCCGTTTTAACCCATGGCCGGAAGCGTTGGCAAATCAGAAGGTCATTGCCGATGCCTGTCATCTTGAATTCAAATTTGGTGAGTATTTCCTCCCGCGCTTCAGTTTGCCCAGTGGTGAGACTGAGCCCGACGCTCTCCGACGCCTTTCGAAAGAAGGCTTGGAGGACCGCCTCGTTTACCTTCGAAAGCTCTATGGTAAATCTCATGATACGGAAAAAGAAGCCGATTACTGGCGCCGGCTCGAATATGAAGTCGAAGTCATTATCTCCATGGGGTTCCCGGGATACTTTCTGATCGTCCAGGACTTCATCAACTGGGCCAAGGACAACGATATCCCCGTGGGTCCCGGCCGGGGTTCAGGCGCAGGGTCCGTCGTGGCCTACGCGCTTAAGATCACCGACATCGATCCCTTACGCTTCAATCTGATTTTTGAACGTTTTCTAAATCCCGAACGTATCTCCATGCCCGATTTTGACGTCGACTTTTGCCAGGAGAAAAGGGATCAGGTCATTCGCTATGTGACCGACAAATACAGCCCGGAAAACGTGGCCCAGATTACCACGTTCGGGAAGATGAAGGCCAAGGCCGCCCTTCGTGACGTCGGTCGGGTCTTGCAAATCGGCTATACCAAGGTCGATCGCATTGCCAAGCTGATCCCGAACGAGCTCGACATCAGACTTCAGGATGCCCTCGACAAAGAGCCACGGATACTTGAGGAAGCCCGCAAGGACGACAATATTCAAAAGATGCTTGATCTGGCCTTAAAGATCGAAGGCATGAGCCGTCACACCTCGGTTCACGCTGCTGGTGTTGTCATCGCGGAAGGCGGCATGCATAATCTCGTGCCCACCTACAAAGACGAGAGCGGCCAGCTCATCACGCAATATGAAATGAAAAACGCCGAGAAAGTGGGCCTGGTTAAATTTGACTTTTTGGGTTTAAAGACCCTCACCGTGATCGACAAAGCAGCCAAGCTCATTCGGGCCAGCAAGGACAAGTCCTTTGACATCACCATGATCGATCTCGAAAGGCGCGAGGTCTACGACATTTTGCAGGCGGCGCAATCGGTGGGCATCTTTCAGCTCGAAGGTTCGGGGATGCAATCCCTGCTCAAAAAGCTCAAGCCCAGCCGCTTCGAAGATATCATCGCGGTCGTCGCGCTCTTTCGCCCTGGGCCCTTGGGTTCAGGCATGGTGGACGACTTTATTGAACGTAAGCACGGCCGTCAGGACATTGTTTATGAACATCCCTCGCTGGCTGATATTCTAGCCGATACCTACGGGATTATTCTTTATCAGGAACAGGTGCAGAAAATAGCGGCGACCCTTGCCAACTACTCGCTTGGTGAAGCGGATCTGTTGCGGCGGGCAATGGGTAAGAAAAAGCCCGAAGAGATGGCCAAGCAGAAATCCCGTTTTATCTCGGGTTCAAAAGACAACAACGTCGACGACAAGGTTGCCGATGATCTGTTTGAACTCATGGCAAAATTTGCGGCCTACGGTTTTAACAAAAGTCACTCGGCAGCCTACGGTCTGGTCAGCTATCAGACGGCCTACCTGAAAACATTTTTTACCGAGCAGTTCATGGCTGCAATCATGACCTGCGATTTGGATAACACAGAGAAGCTGGTCCGTTATACCGAAGAATGCCGGCGTCTGCGCTTTAAAATATATCCGCCCAATATCAATCGCAGCTTTCTGCAATTCGATGTGCCAAAGGCCAAATCCATAGGTTACGGTCTTGCCGCCATCAAAGGCATCGGCGGAACTTCGATTGAAGCTATGATCGCCGATCGCGAGAAGAATGGACCCTTTAAATCCCTCACCGAATTTGCCAAGCGCATCGACCTGCATAAGGTTGGCAAGAAGACTTTGGAACTTCTGATTCAGGCCGGAGCTCTGGACGGCTTCAAACTTAATCGCGCCGTGCTCACTCAGATCCTGCCTGAAATGGTCAAGTTCAGTGAAAGCCATCATAGCGCCAAGAACCAGGGTCAACGCCTGCTCTTCGACGATTTTGCGGAAGAGGGCGATACAACCGAGATCGCTGATTGGGAAAAAGACGCCGGCAAACTTGTCGTGCATTACGCGCGTATCGATTGGTTACTGAAAGAAAGAAAGCTACTTGGCGTCTTTCTTACGGGTCATCCGACCGAAATCTATCCGCTTGATGCGAAACGCTTTGCTCAATTGAAACTTCAGGATATAGCTAAAAATATAGGCAAAAAAGGCCTTTTCTGCATGGCATTCCTCGGCGACCATCGCGAGCGGCTGACCAAGACCGGCAAACGTATGACTTACTTTAGTCTCGAAGACGAGACAGGAACTTATGAGGCGGTAGGCTTTGAGAATGATATCCCGGCCGAAAAGCCCGCACCCGGCTCCATGGTCGTGGCCCAGCTGTCGGTCCAGCAAAGCTTTGATGGGCAAGGTATCAACGTTCGCGTCGAGACTATTCAAAGTCTCGAACAGGCTCGTAAGGGCGTTGTAAAAAAGGCGGTTCTCCAGATTAAAAGCACCACGGCCCCCGATAGCGTGACCCTCGAAAAACAAAAAAAACTGCTGCGTAAACTTTCGGAAATGATCAAAGCGAACCCGGGAACTACGATCGTTTCGCTGGAATTGGCTTTTGAGAAGGCCCAGGTAAGGATCAAGCCAAAACCGGGAGGTCTCGATCTTTCGGATCCCGTGTGCCAGAGTCTTTTTGCTCTGCATGCCGAAGGACTCTCGTTGCAATACTAAGAATAAAGGCGGGAGGCTTCGGTTCAATGACTGTTCTACGACACGATTGGAAAAAGTTAGCCCCGGTCTGCGCTTTTGCCTTTTTGGTGGTGCTTTGCAGCGTCTTCCTGCTTCTGACGCCTCCCGTCTGGCAATTGCGAAAGGGGCCGATCGAAGTGATACGCTGGCCTAAAACCGGCGCCCAGGTGTTTGTGATCGGACCGGACACTCCCCACTGGACACCGATTCACACCGTTTCCAAGCACGTAATCAATGCCATCATGGTCTCAGAAGACGCCCGCTTCTATGAACACGGTGGATTGGATTGGCGGGAAATTCAGCTCAGTGTCGCATTTAATATGGAGCAAAAGCGTTATGCCCGCGGGGCGTCGACCATCACCCAACAGGTGGTGAAAATGGCTTTTCTAAACCCGCAAAAAAGTCTGTTTCGAAAGTTTCGCGAAGCGCTGGGCGCCATCATTCTCGAATGGCTCCTGACGAAGGATGAAATCCTGGAGTGGTATATCAATCTTGTCGAATTCGGCGATGGCGTGTTCGGAATCCAAGCCGCTGCGCGACACTTTTTTCAAACAACCCCCGAACTTTTGACGATACAGGACGGGGCTCATCTGGCTCTTGTGATTCCGAGCCCCAACACTTGGTCCAAAGGCTTAAGGCAAAAAAGCCTGACTCCGTTTGGTCATCAGCGCTATGCAAAGATAATTGAAGAGATGTACAATCTGGGCTATATCACGCCAGTCTTACGCAAATCGGCTTTGGCTACCGGTGACTTTGGGCGCCCGGTGAATGGCTACCAACCAAAAGAATCGGATCTTGATGAAAAGACCGACAGCTATCCGGATTTGCCGATCGAACGAAAACCTTTGCCCAGGCTTTTAAAACCCCCATCCCATCTTAAAAAACTTCTCCATCCCTGATAGGGAACCGACATGGCAATCAAACTCAAGATTCTCAAGACATGGATAAACAAAGACTATACGATCATTTTCCAAACCAATATCATTGCCCCAAAAGAGCAGGACCTTCCTAAAAAAACTCATCTGCTCATCGATTTGCGTCAGCAGACTTTTGGGCTGCGTATCGGTGGCGAGAAGCCTGGGCAAGCGACCGCAAATCATGCGTTTATTCAAATCATGAGAAAGCATGTTTCGCAGTTTACCATCAAAGAAATTCTCAGGGACAACCTCAATGGTGATCTCTATATCCCACTCCTGGCAGGCGCGGTTGAGGAAGGCTTTTGGTATATAAAGATAGCCCACTCCAAGCCCCCCCTGGCCTCGTTGATCGATCCCTCATCGACGGTGCAGGTGAGCTATGGGCAAAAAGGAACTTTCACCAAGAAACATACCCTGGAAGCCAGGCCTCATTGGGCAGCATTTGAAAACATTTTTCCCGAACTGGCAGCCCAACTGGTTCCCAAAGCTGCTGACTTGGAAAGCGATGCTGACCCTTCCGATGATGAAGGGGATACGCCAGGCGCCGATGGTAATCCCATCCCAGAGGATCAGAGGGAACTCGCCGCTCGCCTTAAACGTAAGCTCAAGACCACCCGAAAAAACCTCGACAAGCTTCGTGGGGAACTTCCTCTCAAGGCCGACGTGGAACGTGTCAAATTCGAAGCCAACCATCTCCAGCGTTATGCCTACCTTGTGGCGCCCGATGCCTTCGAACTGGCTCTTGATTCCTCACAAACCGCTAGCGGTGTCGATCTCCGCATTGAGCTGGATCCCGATCTCAGCGTCGGCCGCAATATTGAAGCGGCTTTTGAGCGTTCCCGTAAAATAGAACGCAAATTTACAATGGGTCGTCAGCAGATTGAACAATTTCAAACCTATGAAAAAGAACTTTTAGGCGACTTGGAATCCTTAAGCACTGAGGCCCAGCCCGAGTCGTACTGGTTAAAACTTGTCGCCAAGTACAAACTTCCCAATCTTGAATGGAAGGGAAGCGGAGCAGCTGCGGCCACACCCATCGCCAAACCCTACAAAACCTATCTCAGTAGCACGGGTCATCTCATACTGGTTGGCAAGGGTGCCCGCGAAAACGATATCCTGACGAAGGCTGCGCGCACAAATGACTATTGGCTTCATGCGGTGGGCGTGACAGGTTCGCATGTCATCATCCCTTGCACGCCGGATATTAGATCCGCACTGCCGACCCCGATTATGAAAGAAGCGGCGATTCTGGCCCTGCATAGCTCCAGGCTGAAGGATGACCTTGCTGGTGAGTGCTATGTCACGCGTCGCGCGGCCCTGAAAAAGCAAAAGGGAATGGCTGCCGGTCTTTGGAAGATTGATCATTCCGAAACCGTCTTCGTTCGTTACAATGAGGAGGACCTGCAGAGATTACTGCAAAGCATAAAGGCTTAAACGAAGGGGACAGAGGAACCGTATTTCGCTGCCATATTGATTGGCTTTTTCTGGACCTTGTGGAGCCGCCTTCCGGGAAAGGCCAAAAAATATTAACCACCAGCCAGGCGCAGACATCGACTTTTGACAAAGTTCCGTGGTATTTTTTGCGAAGATTGGGCTTCCGCAGTTTCGCCAGCATAAAAAGGTTACGTGATGCAAACAAAGAAAAGAGTCGCGGTCGTTGGGGCAACCGGTATTGCTGGTCAACAATTCTTGATCGCCTTGCAGAACCACCCATGGTTTGAGATCACTGTCCTAGCTGCCTCACCACGCTCGGCGGGTAAACGCTACGAGGACGCTTTACGATCGCCCAATGGTCAGGTTCATTGGTGGCAATATGAGCCAATTCCAGCGGCTTATCGCCATATGGTCGTGCAGAACAGTGAGGAATTGAATCTTAAAGAGATCGAAATTGTCTTCACAGCAGTCGATACGGATGCTGCCAAAAAACTCGAACCCCTGTATGCTGCAGAAAAACCAACCATTTCCACGGCCAGTGCCTTCCGCATGGAAGCCGATGTGCCACTGCTCATGCCAGGGGTTAATTCGGATCATGCGGCCTTGATCGAAAAACAACAGAAAAATCGCGGCTGGAAGGGCTTTATCGTACCCATCCCGAATTGCACCACCTATGGTCTCGCCTGCACTCTGGCTCCGCTGCACAAAGCCTTTGGCGTGAAATCAGTTCTCATGACGTCGATGCAGGCCACCTCGGGCGCTGGTCGCAACGGTGGGGTGCTGGCCCTCGATGTCATTGATAATCTCGTTCCCTATATTCCCAAAGAAGAGGAAAAGGTCGAAGTCGAAACACTTAAAATCCTGGGCACTCTTGCGGGTGACAGCATTAAAAATGCTGAAATCGGCGTGAGCTGCACCTGCACACGAGTTCCCGTTACCGACGGTCATACCGAGACCGTTTTTGTCGGCACTCACAAAACGGTGACTGTCGAACAGGCTCTGGCCGCCTTTCGCGAATATCAAAGTGATTGTTCGGATCTACCCTCGGCACCCAAAAACTTCTTTCAAGTTCATGACGATCCCTTTCATCCGCAGCCTCGTATCGACCGCGATACCGATGGCGGCATGAGCACCCATGTGGGCCGTGTACGAGCCGAGAAAGTGTTGGGCGGGATCAAGTACGTGCTACTCTCCCACAACACCAAGGCTGGGGCCGCAAAGGGAGCTATTTTTGTCGCTGAATATTTGGTTGCCAAGGGAATTATCAAGTAAGGCGAAGACAAAGCGCTCAGAACCAAGACAAAGGCGAGGAGAGAAGGTCGTTTCTCTCCTCGTCAACCTAATGGGCCATTGCAATATGAACATGAAGGATTTGAATCGCGGCCGGCGTAATACCGCTGATGCGGGACGCCTGACCCAGGTTCATCGGTTGATGACGCTTGAGCTTTTCAACGACCTCGCGACTCAGACCCATCAGATTCTCATACTTTACATGCTCGGGTATGCTGACTCGATCAAGCTGATCGGCGCTCCTTATCGCTCGTTTTTCACGAACAATATAGCCTTCATATTTGATTTCAATCTCAAGACGCCTTAAGAGCGAACGATCATAGCTCTGGTAGAAGGGAATGTGCTGTGCCAGGTCGAGAGCTGTCGCCCGCGGCTTGCGCAAAATCGCATCGATTTTCGTGCCGCTATTATCCTTGGCGTCGAGCAGATCCTCGGGCAGCGAAAAGGGTCCAATGCCGTTTTCTTTGGTATAGACGAGGAGTTCATTCAGAGCCGCGAATCGTGATAGAAAAGCTTGATGAGCCTCCTCCGTAACGAGACCGATCGCATGGCCGCGAGCTGTCAAGCGAAGATCGGCATTGTCTTCTCTGAGAAATAATCGATGCTCGGCCCGCGATGTAAACATGCGATAAGGCTCAAGGGTGCCCTTCGTCACGAGGTCATCGATCAAGACCCCAATGTAGGCTTCGGAGCGGCTCAGTATAAAGGCCTCTTTGTTCTGAGCCTTGAGGGAGGCATTGATACCGGCCATAAGCCCTTGCGCGGCAGCTTCCTCATAACCCGTGGTCCCGTTGATTTGTCCGGCCAGGAACAGATGAGCGAGTTTCTTCGTTTCAAGACTTGCATGAAGTTCGGTAGGATCCACGAAGTCGTATTCAATCGCATAGCCGGGACGAATGATCTCA
The DNA here is from genome assembly GCA_964236955.1 of uncultured Oligoflexus sp. GTDB lineage: Bacteria > Bdellovibrionota_B > Oligoflexia > Oligoflexales > Oligoflexaceae > Oligoflexus. The sequence continues at coordinate 32,077 of CAXSGP010000033.1, forward strand.
GCCTTTTCCAATCCAGATATCGTGCGAATAAATTCGATTTGCGCATGCAAAGGCAAGGAGGTCGACAGGCCATTAGGATAAACCTCGCAGGTGTCGTAACCCTGCGGTTCGAGAAAAATCTGATGGCCGATGCGATCGGGAAACTTCACGACTTTATCTTCGATCGATGGACAATAACGTGGTCCGATGCCAACAATCTCACCACTATAGAGGGGAGATTCCTTAAGGTATTTGCGGATGACGTCGTGCGTTTTCTCATTGGTATGAGTGATATACATAGGAATGAGCTTTTGGGTAATAGTCTTATTTTCAAAGCTAAATGGCACGATATCATCGTCGGAATGCTGGACTTCGCAGCGATTCCAATCGATAGTTTTTGCGTCCAGCCTTGGGGTTGTCCCAGTTTTCATCCGCCCCACACGAAATCCGAAGCGTCGAATGCATTCAGCAAGGCCTATGGATGGTGCATCACCGGCACGCCCCGCACTTATTTTTTCGGACCCCACATGAATCAGGCCGTTGAGAAACGTTCCCGTCGTAATCACAACCGACGAGGCGAAAAATTTTCCAAATAAACGCGTCTCTACACCCTCAACAAAAGGCCCTGCAGCATCCCCTTGCTTGTCTCCTAGCAAGAGCCCTTCGACCGTATCCTGGCGAATATGTAGATTTGCCGTATTCTCGAGGATGTGCTTCATGTAGCGGGCATAGAGACCCATGTCTGCTTGAGCACGAGAGGACCAAATAGCTGGGCCTTTGGTTCGATTTAAGACCCGAAATTGAATTCCGTTTCCATCGATCGCTTTGGCCATCTGGCCACCTAAGGCATCGATTTCTTTAACGAGATGGCCCTTGGCAGTCCCACCGACGGCCGGATTGCAAGACATCGCCGCTATGCGGTCGACAGATTGGGTTATGAGAAGAGTTTTGGTTCCCATGCGAGCTGAGGCTAGGGCTGCTTCACAGCCAGCATGGCCCCCACCAATCACAATGACTTCAAATCGATTCATACAGACCTCGTCAATGCCGCATAGGATAGGGAGGTTTAAAAGAAGCTCGCGGCCGGAATATCCTACTAACTTAATAGGTCAAATAAGACAAGTGAAGATGCAAAATTCAATCAGCGAACTATCGTTTCAGCTAGTCTCCAAAGCTTTGTTTTTAAGGGCCTTTCAGCAAATTTCCCTACGCTTGCTATTTTCGAACCTATACAGTAATTCTTGGATCACCGTTAATCCTTAGCAAGGCTGATGCGCAAAATCAGCTTCTACCCGGGACAAATAAGGAAGAATAGGATGGCTCTTTTTGAAGAACTGACCACCATGGGGCACGAACAGGTGGTCTTCTGCCACGATAAAGCAACTGGCCTTAAGGCTATTATTGCTATCCACGATACGACCTTGGGACCTGCCTTGGGGGGTTGTCGGATGTGGGACTATAAATCCGAAGAAGAAGCGCTTCGCGACGTACTCCGTCTGTCTCGCGGCATGACTTATAAAAACGCCGTCAGTGGGCTCAACCTGGGCGGCGGCAAGTCGGTGATCATCGGCGACCCAAAAAAGTTGAAAAGCGAAGCTTTCTTCCGAACCTTTGGTCGCTTTGTAAACAGTCTCGGTGGACGTTATATCACCGCTGAGGACGTCAATATTCGCGTCAACGATATTGAACTCGTTGGCCTGGAAACAGATTTCGTTGCGGGGATCAATTCCCGCGCCGGTGGATCAGGCGATCCATCGCCGGTTACCGCTTGGGGCGTCTATCACGGGATTCGGGCTTCAGTCCAATACAAGCTTGGCAAAAGCAGTCTCAAGGGCGTTAGCGTTGCTGTCCAGGGTTGTGGAGCGGTAGGCTCACATTTGGTTGAGCATTTGACTAACGAAGGCGCCAAAGTTTTCGTCGCGGATATCGACCCAGAAAAAGTGAAAGACGCTGTAAGTCGCTACGGGGCTGAGGCCACAACGCTGGCCGATATTCATCGTCTCAACGTCGATGTGTTTGCGCCCTGTGCCCTGGGCGGCTTCCTTGACGATCGCGTCATCCCCGAATTGAAGGCCTCAATCGTTGCAGGCGCGGCCAACAATCAGCTGCTGGATGAGGAGGTTCATGGCAGAATGATTCGCGAACGCGGTATTCTCTATGCTCCCGACTATGTGATCAATGCCGGTGGCGTGATCAACGTTTATCAGGAGCTGGCTGGCTACGATGCAAAGATCGCCAAGCAGCGTGCGGCCAACATCTATGACACCTTGATCAGCGTCTATCAGGAAGCGGACGCCAAGGGCATTACCACCAATCAGGCGTCTGGCTTCATTGCTGAAGAACGTATCAAGGGGGTGCGCGGCATGAGCCCCATTCGCAATACGATCGGCAATCAGAACTGGACCCATCACAACCTTCTCAAGCAGAGTTAGGGGTTGGCGATTAAACGCAAGCCCCTTAGCCTAGAGAACAGCTTTTGAGCCAAAAAACCAGGCAGAAGTAAGGCCCTCAGCCTCTACTTCCGCTTTTTTTCATCCCATCTTTATCGCGGGTTCATAATTTTATGCTCGCCCCAGTATAGGCGCCCCGGGACGATCCGGATCAATCTCGAATCCTGCCCGTTGCCGCATCTCTCAGGATGAGCACCGCCGATTTCTTCAGACTAATTTCCTGCATCGAGCCCACCCGTCCATTATTGGAAATTTCCAGTCTATAGCTTCCCGCCTTCACAAAGACTCTTGTCACATAAATCGCGGCAGGGAGTGTTACCCACCCTCTGGTATCGGCGGTTTCGGTAACCGCTCCATAGATGCTTCCCGCGATATACCCAAGAGGGCCCAGTTCTTTTTCGGCCTTCTGGGTCATTTGACTTTTGAGTATCAGCCGGGCAGCCGATTTAACCATCATGCGCAGCCTTCTATCCTCGAGACTTTCATAGGCGATCGCGTTAAAATTCTGGGCCAGCTCGCCGACTTCAAACAGCCCATCGTTCAGGCGAACTCCGGTCTGCCGCACGGCGACACCTTGCTTTCGGATCACGGGAAAGGAAAATCGAGTAATCTGCTTGCCTATGGGAACCACAAAGCCCTCGGCTTTCTTGTCATTGATAACCCCTACTTCATGTAGGACGACTAAAGAGGCATCATCGGGATTGAGCTGCGTGAGGTTCAGCTCCCGGTAATGCTCGGCCAGCTGCCTGCCTTCATCCTTTCGATTCCGAAGCAGATAGAGGCGATAAAGGGCCCGCACCAAGTCACGAGGAGGACTGACCTGAAAGACCGAACTGTAATCGCCCTCATAGATTTTTAAGGCCGACCGATAGTCGATGATCGCGGAATCCCATTCCCCATTGGACTCCCAGATCAGGCCTGACAGATAGCGGGCGTAGGCATCATCTTTGTATTTATTTTTGTTGTCTTTATAGGAGTTGTTGATCTCGTTGAGCTTAGTGTTGATACGCGCCGCCTCCACGCGTGCTTCATCCAACTGGCCGTCGCTTAGGAAGGAGTGGGCAAGCATGGTATGGATCGCGACTTTTTCATAGTCTTCACCGGCGTAAGGCTGGGCCCCATCGTTATAAAGGAACGAGGCGGCGGAGCTGCTGACGCTGGTTGTATAGAGATCATCGGCGAGTTTATCGGCCTTCATCCAGAGCCCTCGCGCCTCCTTTCTCTCGCCCAGCCGATCCTCTATCGTGCCCTTTTCCAGATAATAAAGCAGGCGATTGCGATCGGCTGTCTTTATGTCCGATTTTTCAAAGGCCGAAAGAGCCGTGGAATAATCGCCGACGCGATAGGCCGAAGTCATCTGCTTTACTTGATCGCCATAAGACGCACAGCCTCCGAGCCAAAGGCTCAGGGGGGTGATCCAGGCTAAAGTGAGGGTTCGTCTAAGCACGTATCACCATCCTGCAGAGGATCTTTTGAAGCGTTTTTTGATTTCTTCTTTGCCACTCCAGACGATTTCAGCCGTCTCAAGATCGGTAAGAGTCAGGGCGGTTTGATACGTCACAGTCTTGAGACCCTCTTGAGTATGGACGGAGCTCGAGATCGCTCCGCTCAGCATAAAGTCGGCACCGATTTGCTTACCCAGGGATTTTTTGGTCTTGGCTTCTGTGGTGCCGGAGTTTTGATATTTAATCTCGTCGAGTATCTGCTTGCGCTTCTCGCCATTTACAAAGCGAACCTTTCCGGAATTGATCAATTCATCGGTCATCGCTTCGGTGAGTGCTTTGGTATCGATGTGCTCATCGGTCCGATTCGCTATTTCGTCGACGATCACGATCGGTTTTTTCTTTTTGACCGCTTCGAATCCAGCGAGCCAAGGTTTGGTCGTCACCTGGCTGATCAGGGAACCGGCAACTTTATGGGCGTCGGTCTCGCTCCATTTGTCGTCGACGATTTCAGCTGCTTTGGGATCACTATAGGTCCCTTCGAAGCCAGGCGCACAGGCGAACAGATTCAAACCGAGGGCAACCGAGGCAAAAACTTTCCAGAACTGAATTTTCGAGACGTGGCTACGCATAGCTTCTCCTAGCAGCGTGGGGACTCTTCGCAAGCGACACGACATGGTAGAATTAAAACAGTCCATGCATCGTGCGTATTCCATCCTTGTATGGTACGCCACGCTCCTTAGAGACGGCAAGTCCCACATCTAATGGAGATTCAAAAAGAATTTAGTTTTTTAGTAAGGAATTCTCATGAAAGCGCCAACACTGTTTGTGATCGCAATCAGCCTCATTGCCACCGGCACGGTATCCGCGGCCCAAACCCGTTCGGTATTTTTGAATGGTATCGACATATCTTCCACGAAAAACCAATCAATGCAACAAGTTAACGTCAGCATTGACAGTCAGGGCAACATCTATATTGAGGGCCCCCAGTACGAGGCTCAGCAGGAGACCACCTTCGTGCCCTTAGGTCGGCAGGGAATCAATGCCGCACGCATTCCCCAGCATCGTGCTCCCGGCCCGCTTCCCACCGCTCAGTTCCCCGCCGCTCAAGCTGAGCTTGCGCCGGGCGCCGAATCACGCGATACAGGGGGAGGTGTGGATGAACTGAAGCCTAAGGAAGGAGTGAGAATTCCAAGCGATGGAAATATCCCAAGAAACGAGTCTGGTGCAGAGGCACAGCAGAATCCTCCAAAAGATCCAAGCCCACGCTAACCCCGAGACTGCCGTGGCATTGATTGCGGTAAGTAAGCTGCAGCCGAGTGCCAAGATAGTTGAGGCCTATCGCCTTGGGCAACGCCGTTTTGGAGAGAACTATGCCCAGGAACTGGCGGAAAAGGCCGAAGAATTGAAAGAACTCGATATCTATTGGGTTTTTATCGGCCATATTCAATCGAATAAAATACGCAAAATTGTCTCATATGCTCAGGAAATTCAGACTGTGGCAAGTCTTTCGCATGCCAAACAGATTGCGCGCCATGCAAAGGAAGTCGGCAAATCCCCCTTTCCTATCATGCTCGAAGTCAACGTTGGCGATGAAGCGACAAAAAGCGGCATTGCACTCAATCAGGTCAAGGGGCTTGCCGCTCAAATCGGGTCGGAGTGCCCTGAACTCCGCATCAAAGGCCTGATGGCCATTCCTCCCGACCGTTACTCCGATGCCGCGTTCGCCTCCGTCCCAGCCCTATACAAAGAACTCCGCGCGCTCGCCGATACAATCGGTGACGGACAATTGTCCCTTGGCATGTCGAATGACCTGCGAATTGCCCTTGAGGCTGGCAGCAATTTTGTAAGGGTAGGAACGGCACTTTTCGGAGCCCGAAGCTAGGCCTTCCGTGGACTTCCGCAAGAGGCTCGCTCAGCGAGGCGGCAGGATATACGGGGGTAGCATTCGATTAAGGCAAATGAGCACTGCAATGTTTTAAAACAGCGAACTCATGCCAAGCTTTAAGGTGGCTCTTAACCATTTTTCATAAAAGATTTCGCTGAGGCGACACTCGCACCTGCCCTCCTGCTTTGCTATGCTCACGTTTTAAAGAGTCCGACTCGCAAGAAACGAGGAAACCCTATGACTACAGTCTTCAATCCCCTACTGGGCAACTACGATTTACCTCATTTTGACCGCATTAAAGCCACAGACGCCCAGGCTGCCGTGGATGCAGTCCTGGCCGAATGCGAAGGGATACTTGCAAAAATCGAAGCGAATCCCGGCAAGACCTGGGATCTTTTATTGGCTCCCCTCGAGGAAATTCGCCGCAAAATTCACAGCACCTGGGGTCCTATCCAGCATTTGATCGGTGTCAAGAACTCGCCGGCGTTACGCGAGGCCTATCAGGCCTCAATGCCAAAGATGATAGCCTTTTCGTTACGCCTGTCTCAGAGTAAACCCATTTTCAATGCGCTCAAAGCGCTACGCGATGCCAAGGATTTTGAAAGTCTAAGCTCCGCTAAAAAACGGGTGATTACAAACTCGATCCTGCAGGCCAAGCTCTCCGGTATCGAACTCGAAGGTAAAGCGCAGGAAGGTTTCAACGAGATCTCTCAGGATTTATCAAAACTCCAGACGACTTATTCTAACAACGTTCTGGATTCGTCAAAGGAATTTGAACTCGTTATCAGCGATGCCAAATCTTTGGCCGATATCCCTCAGAACTATCTTGGGATGTGGTCAACAAACCATCTTACCCGTCATCCGGAAACGACCACGAGCACTGAAGCGGGCCCTTGGAGTGTAACGCTTGATGGTCCGAACTATATTCCTTTTATGAAGTACTGTGCCGATCGATCTTTGCGGGAGAAACTCTATAGAGCCTACGTTACCCGTGCCTCAAGCGGTGCGTTTGACAATAATCCCAACATCTATAAAATTCTTGAGCTGCGCAGCGAGCAGGCCAGACTCCTGGGTTACGCGAGTTTTGCCGAGCTAAGCCTGGCAACAAAGATGGCTGCAAACGTCGCTGCGGTCGATAAACTCCTCGGCGATCTCGCCCAGGCATCGACAGCAAAAGCCCATGAAGAAATCAAGGAACTCAATGCCTTTGCCGCTCGTTCCGGACTGGAGGGCCTCATTCGAAATTGGGATACTCAATACTATTTGGAAAAAATGCGGGAAGAGAAGTTTAACTTCAGCGATGACGAACTGCGTCCCTATTTTCCTCTACCACGCGTACTGGAGGGACTCTTTAAGCTTTTAAACCAGCTCTTTAGCATCACCGTCGTAAAAAGCCCCACGCCTATTGAAACGTGGAATGCCGATGTGCTCTATTTCGATGTTCTCGATGAACAATCCACAAAAATCGCCGGATTTTACCTCGACCCCTACGCCAGGCCAGGTGAAAAGCGCAGCGGGGCCTGGATGGATACCTGTCTCGATCGCGGCACTTTTCTCGGCAAAAAGGTCTATCCCATTGCCTACCTCGTCTGCAACGGCACACCTCCCGTCGGCGATACGCCTTCGCTCCTCAGCTTTGATGAAGTCGAAACGCTTTTCCATGAATTTGGCCATGGTCTTCAGCATATGCTCACCAAGGTCGATGTATTGGAAGCTTCCGGCATCAACGGCATCGAATGGGATGCTGTCGAGTTGCCAAGTCAATTTATGGAAAATTGGTGCTACCAAAAAAATGTGATCAAAAGCCTGACAAAACATATCAAAACCGGAGCGAGTCTGCCTGACGATCTTTTTGAAAAGATCTCCAGGGCCAAGACCTTTAATGCGGCAAACTTCATGGTTCGGCAGTTGCACTTTGCGATGACCGACCTCGAACTGCATCATCGCTTTGAAGCTGCCAGCGGCGAAAAAGTTGAAGCCTTGAACCGCCGCATCTCCGCGCAGGTCGCCGCCCTGCAGCCCATCGAGGAAGATCGCTTCCTCTGTTCTTTCGAGCATATTTTCTCGGGCGGTTATTCGGCGGGTTATTACAGCTACAAATGGGCGGAAGTACTGAGTGCCGATGCCTTCGAACGATTTGAAGAGGAAGGTCTTGACGATAAAAACATCGCCCGCGTCGGCGCCGACTTCCGCGACACGGTACTGGCCTTGGGCGGCAGTCAGCATCCGATGGAAGTGTTTATCAAGTTTCGGGGCCGGGCGCCCGATCCCAGCGCCCTATTAAAACATAACGACCTTCGCTAAATCTGCCCCCTGGTCGAACTGTCGATAAGGGAGTGCTTGCAACTTGACACAACAAACTTTAGAATATGTCTATGAAAATTAGGAGTTTAATTCATGACAGCAGGAATCATTCAAGGTCTTGCCGCCGTTATCAATTTCTTTCTGAGCGCGGTCCAACTGCTGGTTTTTGCTTCTATAATTGTGAGCTGGGTCGGCGACCGCAGCAATCAGATCGTGATTATGATCATCAACATAACCGAACCCATCTATCGGCCTCTGCGTCGTCTGACGCGCAATATTCCTGGTCCCTTTGATTGGGCGCCGATGATAGTTCTCGCCTTGGTCATCTTTGCTCAGATTGCCATCGTCAAGCCGCTCATGGCTTACGGCGATCGCATGATGAATGTTGAAATCCAAGCCCCTATCACCCCTTGATATCGCCAATAACGATGCTGATTCAGGGATAAGCAACTGAATCAGCCCTACTTAAGGCTCATCTTGATGTGGAAAAAAACGGCTCCCTTGATTTTTCCATTGCTTGGTACCCTGCTCTTTGGAGGAGCCATCGTTGCCACTGTCCCCCTGCGGCTCAATCATCTTAAAAAGTCCTATGACCTCTATGCCTTCCCCCCCCTCTCGCAGGTCAACTCAAGATTTCTCACGGTCCTTTTATTAGGCCAGAAAGCGATCTACGACGATTTTATCTCGATATGGCTGCTCCAGACTTTGATGGAAAAAGATCACGACTTCGACCACGAAAAACTGATCGAGCAGATTCGTTCGGTCATCCAGCATCATCCCAGACTCGAGACGACCTATATGATGGCTTGCTTCACCATGTTCTACAATAAGCATCCCGAGTACTGCCAGGAGATAAACCTCGAGGGTCTCAAAGCCTTTCCCATGAGTTGGCGTCTTTTGATGACCCAGGCCTTTATTGAGTACTCAGCCCTGAATCACCCGGCTCAGGCTGCGAGCTTCTTCATGATGGCCGCCCAAAGGGAAAATGCGCCGCCCTACGTAAAAAAAGCGGCAAGAAAACTCCTGGAAACCAAAACCCTTACCGACGATGACGTTCAGAAGAGTATGGAACTCATCTCTAAGGCCGAAGGCAAATCGCAGTTCCTGGAACTTTTGCAATCGATCGACAAAAATAAGAAGACAGCGCCTATAGCCCCATAATTGAGGTGAATGCATGGACACGACGCCGGCGATTCTCGAGATCAAAAATCTTAGGAAAATCTACGATAAGGATCTTTTTAAAAAGAAGCAGATCGTCGTCGACGACCTGAGCTGCTCGTTTTTGCAGGGTCAGTGCACCGCTTTGATGGGCCATAACGGAGCTGGCAAAACCACGACGATTCGCATGATATTCGGCCTCATTAGTCCGGATTCGGGCGCGATCCACTTTAAGGGCCGCCCTTTAACGATAGAAGACAAGCGCAACATCGGCTATATGCCCGAGACGAACAAGCTGCCGGTCAACCTCACCTGTGAGGAGATCCTACGCCATCACCTCAAAGTCTTTCGACCAAAGTTCTTAAAGCCCATGGACTACCAGGCAGCGATAGAGGCCAAACTCAAAGAGATTGAGCTTTGGGAGCATCGCCATAAGCGCGTCGGCAAGTTATCCAAAGGCATGGGTCGTCGCCTTTCCTGGGCACAGGCCACCATTCACAAACCGGACTTGATCATTCTCGACGAGCCGATGTCGGGCCTCGATCCAATGGGCTATCGCCTGATGGTCGACCTCATCAACAAGCTCAGAAAGGAAAAGGTCACGATCATTCTCTGTACGCATGAGCTATGGTCGATCGAGCAGCTTTGCGATCAGGTGCACATCATAAACCATGGTCGCGTTGTCTATTCGACCCTTTCCCCCAAATCTGAGACGAATGAAGCTTCGCATATTCTCACGCTTTCAGGAGGTGGCCTCGAATCCATTCAGGACCTGCAGCGGGCGCAGCAGCTTCCACTTTGGCTCAACATCAAAGCACAAAATCATCGCGTCGAAATCTCGTTTCGAAATTATGCGGACGGCACGAAATGGATGCAGGCCAGTCTCCAGTATGGACTGCTTATCGTCGGCTTTGAAAAGCTTTCGATCCTGAGTGAAGACCGATTAATCCGTTACTTTGGAGAGGAAAAATCAGCATGAACACCCTAATCGCGGTTACTGCGGAAACCTTTATTCGACTGCGGCGGGATAAGATTTTTCTGCCGGCCCTTATGATCGGCGCCGGCCTCCTAGGTCTGAGCGGTGTAGCGAGTTATTGGGGCGTCGAAGAGTTCTTTAAAATCCTCTACGATTTAGGAACTGCGGCGTATTTTTTTACGGGTGCGGCCGTGGCCATATTTTGGGGCAACAAAGTCGTCTCCGATTCCCGCGTCGAAGGTTCGCTCGAAGTACAGCTTGCTTCGCCGATCAGCCGATCGACCTGGCTGCTCGGCAAATTTCTGGGTCTCGCAGCGGCGCTCATTCTCCTTGCCCTCGGTTTTCTGGTCGCCTGGCAGGGCATTTATTTCAGCTACGGCCTGAGTTGGATGAAGCTTTTTGATCTCCAGCTGTTTGGAATGCTTACTATCGCCTGGCTTATCCTGGCTGCCTTGTCTATTATGTTTGCGTCTTTTGCAAGTCAGTCAGTGGCTTTGTTTTGTACGATCTGGATGTTCATCTGCGGAATGATTTCAGCACCCGTCATGCAAACTCTATCCCCGGAAACTCCAGAATCCACCCGCCAGATCGTCTCGATAATCGCCGGTCTTTGGAACCTTAACACCTTTAATATTTCTCAATCGGTCAGCAAATATCATATTCCGGAATTGCCTGAGGATATTGCCTATCGCATCGGCTTTGGTTTTGTGCTTGGGGGCTTTTTCTTGTCCATGGCCTGTCTGAGCTTTCAAAGAAGAGATATCATCGCCTGAGCGGGCTGAAATTGGCCCAACCCATTTCGCTTAAGGAACTACTTTTATGCCTCGTGCTGTAAATCAGACTATTGCTTGGATATCCTCCGTGTTTTTTAGTCTCATGGTTTTTGCAGCGGGTTATGGCGTATTTTCCTATCTCGCCAAATCCGCTGCCACCCGAGGGTCATTGAATTCAAGCACGGAAGGTGAGGAGAAATCTTCCCATGGTGGAGCCGATCATGGCGAGGATTTGGAATCGAATGGCCATGGAGCCGTAACGGGTCACCATTCTGAAGTTTCTGACGAGGCCGGAGCCTTGAAAGGGGAAAAAGACAGACATGAAAATGGAAATGGAAATGGAAATGGAAATGGAAAAGCTGCGCCTGAAGGCCACGAAAATGCCGAAGTCAAGGAGATCAGTCATGAAAGAAAGCAGACCCACTCCCATGCGACCGGCCCTGTAGAAGACGGCGAACATGAAATTTCCGCCGATCAGTTCAAGGGCGAAAGTCATGACAGAGGGGAGGAAGAGCAGCACCACTGAAAAGAGCGATCACCTATTCTTTCGAAATCTGAGCGCCCAAACTCTGAGCAAAGCTTCAAACACGATACGGCTCGACATCTTCGATTGGCCCTCGCGCCGTTCGCTAAAGGTTATCGGATGTTCAATGAGCTTACAGCCCGCCCGATAGGCCCGATACTTAAGCTCGATCTGAAAGGAATAACCTTCACTGCGGATCGATTTCAGGCCGATCCTCGCCAAGGCTTCGGCAGTCCAGGCATTATATCCGCCCGTCAGGTCATTGATTCTCATGCCTAAAATCCTACGGGCGTAAAAACTACCCGCCCGGGAGATCAGCTTTCTGAAGAAATTCCAATTTTCAGTCGAACCCCCTCGAACATAGCGACTGCCGATAACGACATCGGCGTTTTGCAATAATTTCAAAAGGTTTGGAAGTTCTTTGGGGTCATGAGAAAAATCAGCATCCATCTCGACCAAGGCCTGATAACCTTTGGCAAGCGCCCACTCGAAACCGGCAATATAGGCCGTTCCGAGTCCCAGTTTGCCGGCCCGCGAAAGTATGAAGAGTTTTTCCGAAGCTTGACTCTGCATACGCCGGATAATGTCTCCCGTGCCGTCTTTGGAGTTATCGTCCACGACCAGCACATGAAGGTGGGGCATCGCTTCCCAAGCGCTTTTGATAATACCTTCAATGTTAAGCGCTTCGTTATAGGTGGGGATGACAACGATCGCTTTGCTTTTTGATTTTTCGGACAAAACCGGCTCCTTGCTCTGGCAGGCTTGGGATCAACTGTACCTCGAGGGCGAATTGGACTAACATAAGGCTGTTATTATAACAGTAGAAACCTAGGACGAAGCGTCTATATGGCAGATAATAAACAGCCCGACAGGGATAATCTGATCGATCTTGCTTCAGAACGTCGTAAATTTCAAAATCGTCCCAATCCAACTAGCTCCAAGAAGTTTCCGGGTGCAGGTCAGATTACCAAGAAGAAAGCGGTGAAAGCAGCTCCGGGTCCGCGCTGGTATCACTATGTTCAGCTTATCGTATTTCTGGCATTTCTGGCTTGGATGATGCAGCGCTGTCAGTCGGGCTCTTTTTAAAATCCTGCCTATAGTCTAGCCATTCCATTGGGGTTAGACTGCGCTTCTGCTCGTTGCAGTTTTTGCAGGCTGGCACCAGATTTCCAGCGGTGCTCCGTCCGCCTCGACTGATCGCTACGACGTGGTCCATGGTGACTTCACTGCGGCTGATAGGAGTCCGACAGTAATAGCATTGCGTCTTTTGAATAAGATTTTGCCACCAGCGCGACTTTTTAAGGTTTTTGGCTTTTTGCCTTTCCCGTGTCATCCATTCTTCATCAAAGTCCCACATCGATTCTTCCCTTAATTGTCTCTTCGTATAACAAAATGCCTCAGTCTTGGCTAACTGATTTAGCTCGGCAGTGGCTCCTTTAAAGTCCTAAACCATTCCACAATTGCGCGCTGCCCTTCATGGGGGAAGGATCTTTGCAAATGCTCCGCAAGAGCATTTAAAGCCGCTTCATCATCGACATCTCTTAGCTGCTCGGAAAGAGTGACGACAGCTGCCAGGGGACGGAGCCTCTCCTTCAACTCGAGAGCTGTGTGTTCGGTGCTGTAGTGGACCGAGGTCCAGACTTCACAGGGAATGGGGAGATGGCCCCCAAAGAGGTAAAAACCTCCGTCCTGGGCAGAACCCATGACAAAACAGTTCTCCTTTAATAAATCACCCGCTTCTTCAAAGTGCTTGGATTTTATCTGGGGCGCATCAGCGCCAATCAGTAAAACGGCGGAATGCTGATCCAATAATTCATTGTAGACCTTGCCCAGCCGGTCGCCGAGCCCGCCCTCACCCTGATCGATAAGGGCAAACGTCGGCCAGACGTTTTTATGCAAAGCGCTCCTGGGTTCGGCAATGGCCCAATAGCAGTCCCATTCACCAGAAATCTCCTTAAGGGTCTGCTCAATAGCTGAGCACGAGAGCCGATAGAATGCGCTAGCCGCGATCGGGCCAAGGCTTGCGGCCAGGCGCGTTTTCACCGGGCTCAAGTCGGGCGTTTTTACAAATACCGCGATGGCTGGCCTTCGTTTCATCATGACCTCGCAATATTGAAGCCTTTAAACTCGCTAGCCGGATGCCCGCTGGCCTTCCGGTCAGCCACGCATCGATTCTACCCTAAAGCACCCTGGCATTCGATTCGTTTTCGAGGACCTCTTGGTTCAGGACAGGACATTGCCTCAAGCCCATTCGCCCTTGCCATGAAAGGGATTGTAGGAAGTTTAGGTCAATGTTTCAAAGCTACCCCTCAAAAAGATTTGAGCCCATGCGCCACCCACTGCGGTAGAGCCTGGACCATGGTGAGTCTGAGATGCCGAAGGGTGATTTGCCGCCAGCCATGCTCTTGATATTTTCGTGCGCTGGTCCATAAATCAAAGGGCAGAACGGCAAGACCACGCCCACTCTGGCGCCACTTCCAGACGAAGAGATGGTCCTCACCATAAGCTGCGCCTTCCGGAAATTCCCCCAATCTCTGCCAGGACCGGCGGGAAAAGAGAAAACCCTGGTCACCAAAGGGCAATCCCAAGCCTT
>CAXSGP010000034.1:0-41944 GCA_964236955.1 uncultured Oligoflexus sp.
AGGCGCGAGGCAGAAAAAAAGCGGAGTTTATTCCCATAAATGAGCATTTATTTCTGCCGATGGAACGCGGCCATCGCCTGTTCCGGACTGACACCAGCTGAATAGCGATTTCGATAAGACAGTTGACTGACCGCTGACCAGTCCTTTGCATAGCTCGGTCAATCAAGGTAAAATAGACTATCTCGTCGGTGGATGTCATCAATAGCGGTTTCCCATTCGGAATTGCCATTGAGCTGAGTAAAAAATAGACTCGCTGCCGCCGCTCGACTGCATTGAGTCCGTTGCCCTAGACCGATGCTTTTCCTTCTTCTTTTTAGTACTCATTTCAAGATCTAGGACAGGTAATCACTATGGAAACGATCGGCCTCAAAGATTTTATCGACAGCAAATATGAAAAATTTGCCCTTCACTATTATGAAACCCTACAGGTCAAGGTCTCGGCTTTTGTTAAAGCCAATACCGCCGATCTCGCGCTGGACAATAGCATCGCTCCCGACCAATTTGTATATGGGGACCGTGTTATCATGATACTAGTATCGGGAAAAGAAATACAGGCGACTCTGAAGATTCACTATAGCCCCTCTGAAGTCATCAAGCTCATGCCGCAAAAGCTCATCGAATCTAGTGAGAGCCCGGACTTCGCGATCGAATCTTTCTTTGCCGAAATGGCCAATCTCATCGCCGGTCGCCTGAAGGCCAGCTTTATGGATATGAATTACGTCGTCGGTATCTCACTCCCTATTCGTGCTTCCTGCTATGACGAGCTGGTTTCCTCAGACAAACTTGTCGCGAACCGGGCCTATTCTTTCACCGGGATCAAGCTATCCACTCACTCGCGCTTTGTCATTTCGCTCGCGATCGACGATCATGGTGAAGGTCTAAAAGCCTTTAAACCGGAAGCTCCCGATGAAAAAGAATCTGATGATTTCCTATAAGAATCTTCTCAACTCCTCACTGGAGATCCTGATATGAGTCAAGAAATAGTTGCCAGCCACAACTTGAGAGCCACCCATGACATTCTTCTGGCGATGTCGGGGTCGAAGCGGGCGTTGGAACTCATTCTGGAAAATCAGAACGATATTTTCGCTCTTTTTACGGATGGAGGCCAGATCCTCAAAGGAAACGCCGCCCTTGCCAATTTCATAAAGCAGCCATCTGATGTGCTCTTCCGCTACAACCTAAAGTCCTTATTTTCGTCCCATTCCTGGCAGATGTTCGGTAACAAGGTTGAGATCATAAAAAAACACCGCGAACGAAAAAACGTTTCGTTCGAACTGGCGGTCGATAGCGAACAGTGCCGCGGCGAAGAGCTTCAGGACTTCGTCTGGACTGTCACTCGCTTTGATTCCATCACCAATCGCCGTGGCCAGGTTTATTCGGTTATCGGTCGGGACATGACGGAAATCAGACGATTCCAAAAACGCCTTAGCATGATCTTCGGATCCGTTCCGCTGGCGATATTCCAGATCGACCGCCAGAAATGCTTCAAAGGCCCTTACAGTGCCTACGCTGAGATTATTTTCGGCAGCGAAAATCTTGAAGGCCGCCCCTTTACCGATACCATCGCAAAAGCCAAGTCGAACATGACGCCATCTCAACGATATGGTATAGAGCAGCTGCTCGAGTCAATCGGGGAAGAGGAGTTTTGGTATGATATCTACAAAGCTCAGTTCCCCAAGGAGATGAACTTTGGAACCAAGGAAAACAGCCTTTGGATAGGCTTTAACTACAGTCCTATCGTCCGTGATACCAGGGTTGAAGAGATTTTGGTTGTGGCTGAGGACATAACCGAAAGGGTTATGGCGCGCAGCAAGAAAGACACTAGGGAAATTTCTGAGATTCAATATGCCGTGATTTTTGCCGATGCTCAGGCTACCGATGAGAAAACCATCGGTCGCACCATCGTCGACGTTGAGCATCAGATCACTTTACTCAAAGATATCGATCACGATAATCTGACCAATCCTCAGCAGTACCTCAATCCTATCAACTCGATCAAGAATGCGCTGGGTCAGGCGGGACTTCATTACGTTACCGATCTCGTGCAGAGGATTGAGGATGAAATGCTCGCGTTGGAGGGCAACGGACTGGTGCTGGCTGTGCTCTATTATGCACTCGAAACGAGTCGGCGCGATATCGTGGATGCATGGACCAAAGTGAAAAGCATTCTCTATATGGTTCACCCCACCCTCGTGGATCAGGAAGAGATCACCGTCAATGATCTCCGCGACAAACTGGCAAAACTTCAATTGCTCCTGGAATCAAAAGACGTCAGCCAGGGAATCACCCTTGTGACCCAACTGCTCGGCCTTATCAATCCCGGCATAAAGCTCAGAAATGTTCAGGAGATCGAACAGAATCTACGATCCTCGTTTGCCAAGACAGCAGTTCGCCTGGACAAACAGGTCAATTTGGAAATGCTGATAGCCGATATCCCAATTTCCAAAGAAAAACTTAATAAAATCAGCGAGATACTTGCTCTCCTGCTAGGCAACACACTCACCAATTACTTGGAATCGCCTTCCGATCGTCTCGTAAAGCAAAAAAAGCAGCGGGCGAAGGTTACGATTACAATTCGAAAGGCCGATGATCAGATAGCGGTGGCAATAGAGGATGATGGCCGAGGTCTTGATCCAGCTGAACTCGTGGCATCGGCCTTGAAACGTGGGACTATTACTGAGACGCAGGCGCAAACCATGTCGCAGCATGAGAAATTGCGTCTAATTTTTCAACCCGGTCATCCTTCGCAGGAAGGTGTTCAGGAAATGTCGGGAAGAGGAACAGGCATGAGTTCTGCCGACGCTGCCGCCAGGTACCTGTCTTCGGACGGGAGCGGTATCGCCGTGGAGTCAAACCTGGGACGGGGGACTCTCTTCAGCTTTACCTGCAAGTTAGACTAAGGTTCAGGATTTTTTACAGGGAGTGGGCACTTATGGCAAAGATTTTGATAGTTGATGACTCTGAGACTATTCGCGTTGAATTAAAAGAGGTTCTGGAAGCTGGCGGTCATGCTGTAGTCTCTGGAGTCGACGGCAATGACGGCTTTGAAAAAGCGAAGGGCGATAGCTATTTCGATTTGATCATCTCCGACTATAACATGCCGGGCCTTGACGGATTGTCGATGCTCAAGATGATCAAGGCACTGCCGAACTATGCAAAGACACCTTTGGCAATGCTTACCACGGAATCCTCAAAGGAACTCAAGGAAGCGGGCAAAGAAGCTGGTGTCATCGTCTGGGTTGTAAAACCCTTCGAGAAGGACCGCCTGCTCATGACGCTTTCGAAAGTATTTGAGAAATTTCCGCCAGCTGCCGCCTAATGAAATATGGCGTTCTGATCGGAGGGACGCCATTTGCCTTGTCTAAAGCGATAAATCGCCCTTCTTCGAGGCGCCGTTCAGTGATGGGGACGCGATTCAACTCATTCCAAGAAGAAATCGCCAGGTTCCATTCAAGTTCATACAAGTTGTGCCTTTGACCGCTTTCGCGCCCACTGCTAACAAAGAGCCTGCGTACAGCGCGCATGGTCGCAAATGACGACTTTTCCAAATCCTACTTGTGGCCGGACCTTCGAAGTCTGTAGAATCAGAGGACACTATGCCGAGAGTTACCAAATGAGCCTTCCGAAAAAATTGGTTGTGACGACTGAAAATGAAACTATTTTTCTAAGCGGAATCATGGACGATGGGATGAGTACCTATGGTCTTAAGGAAGCTTTAAAGGGTGTATTCGCAAGCATCGATTTAGGAAAGGTCAAGTCCGCAAGCTGGAACAGCCTTTTGCGCTTCAACGAAACCGTTCGTGGCACAGGCGCTCCGTGTGTGGCTCTTGATAACGTTCCCTATTCGATCTACCGCTTCCTAAGAATGACCGATAAATTTGATGACTTCTATCAGGTGAATACCCTTGAAGCTCCTCTCTATGAAGAGGCAAGCCGAACGCTGACCCTAGCAAAATTCAACTGCGGCGGCAGTGAGACCAAGGCTATACGGTCGGGCACGGCGCCCAAGAGCCAACGCCTGTTCGGGCGCCTTCAGCATTTCCAGGCACTGTTCGGATCGCCTGAATCCCAAAAAATCTGGGACGCATCTGAGCTCTCTGACGTGATTCTTGACTATGTTTTGTTCTGCGAAATTATCTTCGCCCTGGTATTTGACATCGCCAGAAGCGTGGAGACTTCCATTGGTGGTTCCATACGGGAATTTGAAGCTCAGGCCTCAAGTATCGAACGGGCCGTTACCGCCGTAAGTCTAGGCGCTGATTGTCAAAAGATCATTAGTGATATAAACGCATTAATCGCTGAAGTTAAGCCGATCATCGCGACCAAATCGGTTCTGATCATGGATGCGATTGCGCCTTGTCAGACCGTACTCAACGAAATAGCGATAGAGGCTCTCTCCTGCCTCGCGCAAAATAAGCCGCTGCCCTTGCCTATCCTCGACAAGGTTGTTAACGTCATCCGCTCGCTTCTGCCGGTAGAGAAAATGGCAGAAGATTTCGGAGTGGTCATTGGCCAACTCTATGCGGTCTATGAACTTAAAAAGGTCGAAAAGCCCTATTTAGCTGCCCTGTCCGGACGGGTGATGGATGCAGATGAAATCCAAAACGTCATCGATATCTATTGCATCATGGATCCGATGGCTGATGATCAGGAATATCTGCTTGAAGCCATCGGCGCCTACTTTCATGAAATCGACAATGAAATTGCCAAGATCTCGACGATCTCGCAGGGCTGTGACCTTGTGTGTCAGATCGTAGAGCATCGTATCAAAGAAACCCAGATCATTCAAAACTTCTACAACGGAGCCATCAAAGGCAATCCAGAGGCTAAACCTGAAGGGATTGCCGAATTCCGAAAGGAACTGATGGACCTTATCAAGAAGCGGATGGTCACGGATCAGGAAAAATTTGCCATGAAATTTTTCATGCCAGAAGAAAGTGTGGTGGAAAAGTCTGCCGCTCAGCCCGGGGATATGATGCTCTTCTAGGAATCGAGGGGATTTGACCGCCGAGAGACCTCCCTGGTGAAATGTTGGTCCGACCTAGGGGTCTGTTTCCATTATTTCCTCTTCCACCCCGTTGCCGGCGTGGTGGAATTTTTTCGTGAACGTTATTTTATTTAAAACAATCAATCACTTGAGCTATCTATGGTAGAAACCAAGGCCGAATCCGAAGGTTCTTCGGGAATGCCGTCGATAGGCAAAAATTTATTTAACTTTTTTGGACCTTCACCGATAAGACACTGCCTGCCGGACATTTAAAAATAGCATTTCGGGTTAGAGGAGCCAGCATGAACTTTCTTGCATTCACTTTATCGATGATTTTACTGAGCGGAATAGTAAGCAGCTCCTGCGTCAAACCATCAGTCGCGTCCCGCTATATAGCTCAATCGAAAGCTTCGAAAAGTACAGATTCCGAAGCTGCTGGCACGACTGAAGAATCCGGCGCGAAAAGTAACGGCACCAGCGATGGCGAAGAAAAAGATCCGGCTGATGAGGAAGCTGTCGAAACGGGCGAGGAAGTACCCAAGGCCGATGATGCTGGCGCTAATGCCACTCCCACACCAGGATCAAATTCCAGTCCTGCGCCCGGCACAAGTCCTGCTCCCGGCACAAGTCCTGCGCCCGGCACAAGTCCTGCGCCCGGAACAAGTCCTGCGCCCGGAACAAGTCCGGCTCCCACGCCAGGAGCCTCTCCGTTACCGGGAGCAGGAACAACCCCAGCTCCGGCACCTGGAGGAGCCACCCCAGTTCCAGCCCCTGCCCCAGCGCCTGCTGCCATTACCTTCGCGCTCATTTCCGAAAAGGTCATGGTTCCCTATTGTGTTATGTGCCACAACGTTAACAAGCTTTCGGGTGGGGTCAATCTCGAGAGCTATTTGAGAATCAAACCTCAAATTGACGATATCAAGAAGACGACCGTTACCGGCAAGTCGATGCCAAAGGGCTCCACAATGCCAGCCGATATGAAAAAGCTCCTCAGTGACTGGATCGATGCCGGAGCTCCGGAGAAGTGAATTTTCGTCGCATCCTCGCCGAGGTTTCGATCTGATACCGGAGACCTGCTCATCACGATCCGTCGATCGTCAGCAGGTCCACGGCCTCCCAAAACCCCCGCAAGCGATGGCCTAAAACCGCAGATGGCCTTTCAATTCACTCTCATCCAGCACTATAGTCTTGCCAATATACATCTTGATTCTATCGCCACGCCTGATGCCTTTTTTTAGCTCGGCGTAGAGAATGCTGACACGATCGTAGACCTGCGTGTCAAAGGCAGCCAAACGCTGCCGATAGGAAGCCATTTCGCTGCCATCCTCGTCCTGCCCTTTCCTTATTTGCCCAAGCCGAACGGTAAACCCATGCGTCCTGTCCAAACTGCTGGCAAACGCCCATTCCAAACGGCAATGACTGATCCGAAGGTACCAACGACTTCGAAACAGCTGCCGCAAAAGGCGTTTGAAGGCCTGCCTCAGGTAGGTTTCTACGTCTTCCGTAGTCCATTCCGTTTGCTCCGCCTGTTCTGGGGGCTCCTCTATCTCCTCTGCACCGCCGGGCTGGTCAGCCCTATCTTCATCAGCCTTCATTCGCAGTTCGAGGAGCCGCGCATATTCCAAAGGCCAAACGATGGCAGCAAGCCTATGCCAATCGTCTGGCGATGGTGAAGGACGGCCCGATTCAAATTCCTCAAGCCCATAACCCAGAAAAATATTCCGGATGGCCTCCTGCAGCATCCCGCCCGTTACTCCGGTGATAAAGGCGGGTAAGGGCATCATTGCCCAACTTTCGTCCATGAACGGCCTTAGTGCCTCTATCATCGATAATGAAGACAGCGGCCCCCACCTTCGAAATCCCCAGGTCGCTGGCTGCGGCAGGACATCATTGAAACGAATCGTCTGCACCGTGCGGCCCTCGACCCGCAAGAGGCGGTTGTAGGGTGGATCATGCCGCTTGATCTCATCATTTTCAAGGAGCAGTGCCTCCAGCTCGCTTTCAACTTCGACAAATCGAAAATCAACCGCCCGGGTCAACATCTCATTCAAACGGCTGCCTTTGGTTTTCTGTCCCCGAAAATAAGAGTTGACGCGGGCCTTGAGGTCGGCTGCCTTGCCGACATACAAAATATTTTGAAAAGCATCGAGAAAGAAATAAACACCAGGGGCTTTGGGGAGGGAAAGCCGCTTTTTTCGAAGCGCATCCCCATGAATGGGAAGAGCCTGAGCCTCTCTTCGCTCGAGTGCCTTGAGCCAGGGCACCAGGTCATCAGGCACTTCGTCATCAGCGAATTTATTCGCTATAAAACGCCAGACATAGGCGGTGGCCATCAAATGATCGACCGAACGTTTCTTCTCAGCGGTCGCGTAGCCGGCAAAGCCCGCAACTGCCCTGAGACTAAACGATTTCAATTCGGGAATCATAAGGCGAGAGAGTTTATGGACACAGATCACGCGGGCTAAAATAGCGTCGCGATCCACACTTTCCTCGCCACCGATGACCTTCCAAAGGAAAGGCAATTTAAATTGAGCGAAGTGAATAACGAGTGGCGTTCGGGCATGGGCTGCCAAGAACGCTCGTAATTCATCTTGCAAGGTTTCGGGGCTGATTGCGGGTTCCTGACTATAATATTCCGCCGAAAGACCGGTAAGACGCTGTATCGTGCGCGATAGGGTTCTTTCGCCGGACAACGCGATCAAACGGGTCGTCCACAGGTTGCCCTCGGGACGGTCGTCGGCCTTATAGAGTCCCCAACCCGCTTCGATAACGTCACTGGTTGAAGCCACGGTTCCCGTGGTTTGAAAATCCAGGAAAATAAAATCCTGACTGGAAAGTCTCATCCCCACCCTCCCCATTCCCCGCTATCTATGAAGGATGCCTGGCGAAAAGTCGAGACATCAAAGTGATAAATCCCCTGCCGCAGTTATGACCGAGCTGTGCTCCTCCGGGACTTCAGTTACTGTGGGGGGTCCGGTCTGTTTGCTCCAATCAAGGAAATGACATAGAGATGGCGACTGATAAATTTACAATGATGGATCTCCTTGAGTTTGATGCTCAGATGGCGCGTGATTCTTTGGCTGAACCCGAGACTCTCATCAAACGCGACCGGGGCTTGCGAAGACTTGTCCAGGCCGATGATAAACGGCGCACTCTGCTACTGTGGACACGTGAACTTGCCATGCAGGAGGGATCCAAACTGGGGACGACAGTCCAAAGTAGCTATGACGTCTCAGCTTTTTTGGCCATAATCCTGGGTATCGTTTCGGGATCGGGCTTGATCAACGCTCTGCTCCACTATGATGGCACACAGCCGGTGAACGTGATTCCAATCCTGGCGTTTTATGCGGTTTTACAGATCTTTCTTCTCATTAATTATGCTTTCAAGGCTTTCATCTACCGGCTCTTCAAAAAACTCCCGGGTGGCGCTCTTCTGTTCTTTCTTAAGGAAGCAGCCCGGCGCTGGATAGAAAAGCGGGGCACTCTGTTGGCCTTGGGTAAACCCGATCAGCCTCTGGTCAGGGCTTTCCTGCAGCGCCTCAGTCAACTGCGTCGCCCGCTCTTACAAAACCACGGCTGGAAACTTTTTCAGTCTTTTGGGATCGCCTGTCATGGCGCTTCCTTGCTTACCTTCATCGGGCTCATCCTGTTCAATGACTATACCTTTGGCTGGCGCACGACGCTTCACCTCGATCCCGTCCTGCTTCATCGCATCGTAAACGTTCTCGCCTGGCCCTTCGCCTGGCTTGGAGATTTTACAAGCCCGAGCATGGAAGTGCTTCGAAATAGCCAATTCAGTCGTTTTCAAAAAGGTTTTACGCCACACGAAAACATCGATTTCGGCGCGCGGTCCACAGCTGCCTGGTGGCCCTTTCTCGCTCTCGTGATTGGCTTCTATGGCCTATGGGTCCGAATCGGACTTTGGTGGATCCTGAGCCTTTCGATCAGGCGCGAACTTCAGCATCTGGAACTGAATGACTTTAGCAGCGAAGCTCTGTGGCAGCGCCTAAGTGAAGAGAAGGCAGCGTGGACCAGCAAAGGCCCCCTGGAATCACAGCCGACGCCGTCCGATCAAGCTCTCTTCCAGCATAGTAAGCTGCTGCCCCGCGACTGCATCGTCTTGCGCTGGCGCGATCTTCCCGCCGGGGATGCCCCAATCAAAGAATTTCTTGAAAGAAATTTCGCGTTGCAAACCCAGTCTATAATCAACGGCAACGGCCTTCCTGGAGAGATTGACGAGATCACCAGAGCCCTCCAGTCGCGAAGCGATCTCGTGCTGGTCGTGGCCGCCGATCCCTGGGAGCTACCGGGAGAGGCACTCGATAGAATCCGTCAGGCTTTGCGAACCCGTGTCAGCAAAAACCTTCTCCTCCTGTTCGCCCCTCTCGATTCCGCTGCCGGGCATCTGGAAATTTCAAAATCAATCGACAGGATCGCCTGGAAACATGCAATTCAAGCCTTCCGGGATCCTTATCTGGGCCTTTTAGAAGCGAAGGACAATTTATGATTCCGAGTTTTGCCGTCGTCGGCCGTTCCAACAAAGGTAAATCAAGTATAGTCGCGACACTGACGGAAAATGATCGTATCGCCGTGGCGGCCACGCCCCGGACCACGACCTATTCCCAGGAATTTACCTTGGAAGTTGATGATAAGCCTTTGTTTAAAGTGTTTGACACTCCGGGATTCGAAGAGGCCCCGGCTATCCTTGAATGGTTAAAATCGGTTCCTGTCACCGCAAATGCCCGTCGCGAAAGAGTCCAGGAATTTTATCGGACCTTTGCCAAGAGCGGCCAGTATCGTTACGAGTGCGAACTCTTAAAACCAATTTTGGACGGCGCTGCTATTCTTTATGTAGCGGACGCAAGTCATCCCTATCGGCCCAACTTTGAAAGTGAGTTTGAGATTCTGCAATGGACTGGTCAACCTTCGCTGGCCCTGCTCAATCAAATCGGTGAGGGCAACTATGAAGCGGATTGGAAGAGAGCTTTGGAGCAGTATTTCCGCAAAGTCCTGACCTTCAATGCTCACACCTCCTGGGTTCATGATCGCATTCAGCTCATCGAAGAACTTACCTTTCTCAGTGATACGACCCGGGAGCCCTTGAAGATAGCGGTCAAAGCCATGAAGCGGCAGCTCGATAACAGGCTGCGGGATGCGGCGCGGGTAATCAGTCATATGATACTGGAAAGCCTTCGCTTTAAACTGCAGCTTCCCGAGGCCCACGATTCTCGCGAAGATGAGTATGTGATTGCCTTTTTCAATGCCCTTCGTGAGCTTGAAGCCAAGAGCCGTAAAGACATCACGGCCCTCTTTGGCTTTCATGATCTTAACTATATGGATTCCCAACTGGTCCAGGCAGGCATCGATGAGGATTTATTCAGCAAGGAGACCTGGGAGGTCTTCGGACTCAATCGCAAAGAGATCCTCGCGGTCGGGGCCGCATCAGGCGCTATCGCCGGAGGCACTCTCGATGCCATGGTCGGCGGCGCCTCGTTCATGGTAGGCACCGGCATAGGCAGCCTGATCGGAAGTTTAAGTTCGGCCTATCTTGCCTATTCCGATCCTGAAATTGCCGGCTTCAAACTCGGCAGAAAAAAGCGGACGATAGGGCCCTATAAAAACCCCAATTTTCCCTGGATCCTGATCGACCGGCAAATAGCCTTTGTCAAGGCCCTGATGCAAAGAACCCATGCCCAGCGGGGCGATATGCACGGCGGCGTTGAAGGGCGACAGGGCATCTCCTCGCATATGAGCACCAAGGATAAGGCGCGCCTTGGGTTTATTTTCCAAAGCCTGCGCTGGAACGTTAAACTCAGAAGTTTTGAAGAAAGTCTTGAGATGGAAGTTCTGCATTTCCTGTTTGAACTTAAAGGGACAATGGAGAAATGAAAATCATCGCTAGCCTATGCCCCTTAAAAAATCTTGGCCGTGCTTTGACCTGGAACGGATCGACCGTTTGCGTCTGTTTGCGGGGCCGTATCCAGGCTGCTTTTAGCATTTTTGGCCTATGCAGGAGAAAAGTCCTGTAGCCATAGGCCAGCAACCTGTAGGAAATTTCCCTCAGGCAGGAATGGAATCAACCCCATAAAATGACACGCAATAATCTTTTTTAGATAAAAGGAACAGATCTTGCTCCCCGTGCTGGGACGGTAACGCTTAACGGAGAAACCCCATGCAAAGCCAGACTGCACTTTCCAGTCAAACCCAAAATTCTCTCGGCGACTTTCAGGTGATGCTCCGCGATTATATATCAAATATGGGTTTTCCCTGTGTCGGGGCGAAGACTGCTTTAGCCAAGCAGCAGGTTGAAATCTGTGCCGCGGATTCAATTTTCGCCAACCATAGCGATGACAAAATCCTGCAGGGGCTTTACCAGTTTATCGCCGACTATAAAAAGGATGAGGCGATCTTTCGAAGTTTTATCGTCGTCTTTAATGATAAGGACCCGATGGGCGAAGAAGATTTTGAATCGGCCTTATGGACCAGGCTCCAAAGTCTCCACGACAAGGATATTTATCCATGGGATGAGGCCGTGAGTCAAAATCCCGACGATAAGACCTTTAGCTTCAGTGCCGGCAATAAAGCCTTTTATATCGTTGGCATGCATCCAGGCAGCAGCAGAAAGGCGAGACAATTTCCCTTGCCGGCCCTGGTGTTTAACCTGCATGAACAATTCGAGCAGCTGCGGGCAAGCGGTCAGTATCAAAACATACGTTCGCTCATCAGGCGCCGCGACAAATCCTATTCAGGCAGCACCAACCCCATGCTTGAGGATTTTGGTGAAAAGTCTGAGGCGTTACAGTATAGCGGCCGCCAGGTCGGTGAGGAATGGAAGTGCCCATTTCATAATAAAGGAATGCATTGATGCCAAAGGTTATCCCTCCAAGAACGGGTACCGCTTTTCTTCTCCCGCGAGGCAGTCAGCTTAAGATTATCGATCCCCTTGGCGAACAGGTTTGCGATTTGCTCTGCTTCAATCAGCAGGATCGCCGTGAAGTCCTGTCGTCCGGTCGAACTCTTGACTATAATAACAAAATCTTTCTTTCCGCAGGGGATCGCTTTTATTCGAACCGGAGTCAGGTGATGTTTGAAATCATCGAAGACACGGTCGGTCGCCATGATTTCCTCCTTACTCCCTGCAGCGCCGATACCTTTCGTATCATCTACGGCCATGAACACCCGCACCGGGGCTGTTTCGGTAACCTCGAAGCGGCCTTAGAGCAATATGGAATCGCTGCGGATGATATTCCCACCAGCTTCAATGTGTTCATGAACGTTGCCATCGATGGCAAAACCGGTGAACTTAAAGTCGAGGCACCTAAAAGCAAAGCCGGTGATTTTATCATTATCAAGGCCGAAATGGATCTTATCGTCGGCTTGACTGCCTGTTCCGCCGAGCAATCCAATAACTATTCATTCAAACCCATAGAATATCAAATTTTAAACCCCTGAGCGCCGGTGCTCTCCCAAAAGGCAAACAATGAGTGTGATGAAATCGCATCCTCCTCTGATCAGTGTGAGTCCCCGAGGCCTTTACTGTCAAAGGGGGGAATTTTACATCGATCCATGGGAGCCTGTTGATGTCGCCCTCATTACTCACGCCCACAGCGATCATGCCCGCCAAGGCTCCAAACTCTATCATATCACCGAGGGCAGTCTTGGCATCATTCAGCGGCGACTTGGAATAGAAGGTATATACAGAACTCACCGCTACGGCCAAGGCTTTACGCTCGGTGATGTCCTGGTGTCCTTTCATTCGGCCGGGCACATTCTCGGATCAGCCCAGATTCGCCTTGAGTGTGATGGCGAGGTTTGGGTGGTCTCCGGCGATTACAAACGGGATCCCGATCCAACCTGCACACCCTTTGAAGTGGTGCCTTGTGATATGTTCATCACGGAGTCTACCTTTGGTCTGCCGATCTTTGTCTGGCGATCGATAGAGGAAGAGGCGCACGCTGTGTTTCGCTGGTGGCAAAAGAATCAGTCTCAGGGGCGAAATTCCATCCTGGGCTGCTACGCTCTCGGCAAATCGCAGAGGGTGCTACACGCGTTGGCCGCCTTTAGCGATCAACCGGTTCTCCTGCATGGCGCCACGCAGTCCCTTGTCGATCTTTATCGGGAGCAGGGCGTGTCTTTGATAAAAACCCTGCCGGCAAGTGACTTTCAAAAAGGCCAAACCGGGCAACTTATCCTCGCACCGCCAGCAGCGATCGCAAGTACCTGGGCACGAAAGTTCGGAAGCTTCGAAACAGGCTTTGCCTCCGGCTGGATGCGCATTCGGGGTAATCGGCGAAGGAAGGGTTATGACCAGGGTTTCGTTATTTCCGATCATGCGGACTGGCCCGCGCTTTTGCAGACGGTGAGAGAAACCGGCGCGAAAAAAATATTTGTCACCCATGGCTATACGGATGAACTTTCGCGATTCCTTCGCCAGCAGGGACACGCTGCCGAACCGCTGGAAACGCTTTTCATGCGGGATGAGGAGGGCTGATGAAAAGATTAGTCGCACTCTTTGAAGCCATCGACACGACGACGAGTACCAACAATAAGATCACCGCACTTGCCGATTATTTTCGGATTGCCCCGCCGCGCGATGCAATATGGACCCTCTATTATTTTCTAGGTCGCAAACAAAAACGACTGGTCAAACGGAAGGTCATTCAGACTGCCATTCAAGAGCTCAGCGGTCTCCCGGATTGGTTGTTTGAAGAAAGTTATAGCGCCGTTGGCGATCTGGCTGAAACTATTGCCCTCCTTACTGAAACTTTAGCCGGCAAAGCTTTCGTGGAACTTCCCCTCCATCAATGGATAGAAGAACGTCTGCCTCTGCTGACGAAGGTAAAGGATGACGAACAGAAAATTATTTTGCAAAACTGGTGGCGTGAACTTCCAACCACCGACGTGTTTATTCTCAATAAATTATTGACGGGCGGCTTTCGCTCCGGCGTTTCCGCCCGCCTGGTGGTGCGTGGACTGGCCCAGGCCTTTCAATGGGATGAAGCGATTATCAGCGAGAAACTTATAGGGGAATGGCCGGTCACGGAAGCGTGGTTTCTAGGTCTTGGATCGGCTGAACGTGAAGGTCTTTCCCTCTATCCCTACCCCTTCTGCCTGGCCTCGCCCACCGATGCCGATCCCGCCGAACTTGGCTCCATCTCGGACTTCGCGGTCGAATGGAAATGGGATGGAATAAGGGCTCAAATCGTCAAACGCCATAATCAGCTGGCAATCTGGTCGCGTGGTGAAGAGCTGGTGACCCAGAGTTTTCCGGAACTCCTTGCCCTTGGTGAATATCTCGGCGATGGAACCGTCCTCGATGGAGAAATTCTCCCCTTCGCAGACGAAAAGGTGCGTGCCTTTGCCGATCTCCAAAAAAGACTGCAACGCAAAAAAGTTTCGGAAAAAATGGTGCGCGAGCACCCCGTGGTATTCCTGGCCTTTGATTGTCTGGAAGTCGGCGGCATCGATCAGCGCGATCAACCCCTTTCCAAAAGACGTCAGGAGCTTGACGCAATAGTTGGGGCGTTGAACTTACCGACTCTCCAATCATCAGGCCTTATCGATCGGCACAGCTGGGAGGAATTGGCCGCGATAAGAATGGAGTCGCGAATCCGCGGTGTCGAGGGGCTCATGCTCAAACGTTGGTCGAGCCTCTATCAGATGGGCCGCAGAAAAGGCGATTGGTGGAAATGGAAAATCGATCCCATGACGCTCGATGCCGTTATGCTTTACGCTCAGGCGGGCCATGGCAAACGCGCGAACCTTTATACCGACTACACCTTCGGCCTCTGGAAAGAGGGGCAACTGGTGCCTTTTGCAAAAGCTTACTCGGGCCTGACTCATGATGAGATCGTCAAACTTGATGGCTGGATCAGGAAAAACACTAAAGAACGATTTGGCCCGGTGCGTTCCGTTGAGGCGCAGAAAGTTTTTGAAATCGCCTTTGAAGGCATACAGGTCTCACCAAGGCATAAGGCTGGCATTGCTGTTCGTTTTCCGCGTATCCTGCGGGAGCGTTCGGATAAGAAGCCCGAGGATGCGGACAGCCTTGGGACCGCCATGGAGTTATTAAATGCCCCCCCGGAAAAAACCTGAGGCTTTACCGGTCTGGACTCCCGCCGCCATGCGGGCCCGCGTTCGCCAGTGGATGCAAGGTAAAGGGTGGAAGCCCTTAGCCCATCAAGTTGCGATGTGGGACGCCATCGATCAGGGGGAAAGCGGGCTGCTCCAGATGCCTACCGGTGCGGGCAAAACCTATGCTGCGTTCTTTGGGCTCCTGCCCCATCTTGGTCAGGGCGAATCCGGTCTTTTGCTCCTCTATATCACGCCACTCCGGGCTTTGACGCGCGATTTGGAAAAATCGATTCGTCAGCCTTGCGAGGCTCTCGAACTTCCGCTGCAGATTGCCACGCGAACTGGCGATACCAAGGCATCCGTGCGGGCCCAGCAACGCCAGCGCCTCCCCCACGTCCTGCTTACCACACCCGAAAGCCTCGCTCTCCTGCTCAGCTATCCCGATGCTCCGGAGCTCTTTAAAAATCTGAAGGCCATCATCGTCGATGAGTGGCATGAATTACTGGGTAGCAAACGGGGCTCCTTACTTGAACTTAATATCGCGCGCCTGAGGCGCTTTAATCCCAAACTCCAATCATGGGCGCTGTCTGCGACGTTACAAAACTCTCTGGAAGCAGCAGGATCGATCGCCGGCACCGCCGTCACTCCGAGGCTCATCGTCGGCGAAAGAAACCGTAGCCTTTCGATAAGAACCCTTGTACCCGAAGGGGATGACAGGCTTCCCTGGGCGGGTCATCTTGGCCTGAGGCTCCTGCCCAAGGTGCTCTTAGACCTCAATCCCAAGGAATCGAGTCTGCTCTTTACCAACACCCGGTCTCAGGCTGAACGTTGGTATGAAGCAATCCTTTTATCAAGGCCCGAATGGCAGGACATTCTCGCGATTCATCACGGTTCTATCGACCTCAAGGAAAGGGAAAGGGTTGAAAACGGGATTAAGACGGGCACGATTCGATTTGTGGTCTGCACGGCATCGCTCGATCTCGGCGTGGATTTCCCGGAGGTTGACAAGGTCTATCAGATCGGTTCTCCCAAGCAGATAGCCCGGCTTTTGCAAAGGGCCGGGCGATCCGCACATGCGCCCGGCAAAACCAGTCAGATGATATTCGTTCCCACCCACGCTCTGGAACTCCTTGAGATCGTTGCGGCACGTGAGGCGGTGCAGCTCGCGGAAATCGAAGCACGGTCCCCGCTTAAAAAGCCGCTCGACGTCCTGGCCCAACACCTCGTGACGTCGGCCTTATCAGGAGGATTTGTGCCCGATGCTTTGTATCAAGAGGTTCATAGTGCCTACTCGTATCGGGATCTTTCGCGCGAGGAGTTTGATTGGGTCCTGAGTTTTGTTAGAGATGGCAGCGGCACACTTAAGGCTTATCCCCAGTATTGCAAAATCCTTTGGCAAGGCGATCGCTACGTCGTGAGCGATAAGAGGATAGAGATAAGGCACCGGCAAAATCTCGGCACCATCACCTCCGACGCCAGCATGCTTATAAAATTAGGGCGTGGGAAAACGCTTGGTACTATCGACGAATCCTTTCTGACAAAGATGAAACAGGGCGAGAGTTTTCTCTTTGGCGGACGCTGGCTTGAACTCATCGCCATCAGGGATCTTACTGCCTATGTACGCATTGCCAAGAAAACCTATGGTCACGTCTCGGTGTGGTCGGGTACCAGTCTGCCCTGGTCGCCGGTCCTTAGCATGCGGCTCCGGGAGATCTGCGGTGCTATTGCCGAAGGCCATGAACCTCGGATCCGGGACCGGAAGGAGTTGACTGCACTTTCACCGATTATTCAGGCCCAGTCAGCGATATCCAGCTGGCCCCGTTCCGACGAGATTCTCATCGAATTTGCGCAGAGCCGGGAGGGAACCCATATTTTTATCTATCCTTTCGAAGGCAAACCCACCCATGAAGGGCTTGGCCTTCTCATCACGACCCGGCTCAATCGCATCAAACCGATGAGCTGCATAGTCGCGGTCAATGATTATGGCCTTGAAATCGTCTGTTCCCGGACTGTGAAGCCGCAGGAGATTGACTGGAATGCAGTTCTAAGCCTCACCGACTGGCAAAAGGATGTCGACAACGGTCTTAATACCATCGAGCTTGAGAAGCGGCAATTTCGGGCCATCGCCCGCATCGCCGGACTTGTCCTGCAGAATGTACCGGGAGCCGCCAAGTCCACGCGGCAAATTCAAACGAGTTCATCGCTGCTTTATGATGTCTTTGCCCGTTTTGACCCCGGCAATCTTCTGCTGCAACAGGCGCATGCCGAAGTTATGGAAGGTCACTTTGATCGAGAGCGTCTCGAGCGGACTCTCAAACGCCTCGGGGATGGACGCAGGCTGGTGAAAGTGTTAGATATGTTTTCGCCCCTGGGCTTTCCGCTGGTTCTCGAAAGAAGCAGCGTTCAACTATCATCTGAGACTGCAGGGGATCGTTTGGAGCGGGCAAGAGACGAATGGCAAAAAGCATTTCAACAGAGATATGGGGACAGAAGCTTACCCTATACGGGCGCAAAGCAGTCTACTGGCACGCGAAAAAAACGCTGATTCTTGCCGATACCCATTGGGGCAAGGCCGAGGTTTTCCAGGAACATGGTATTCCGATACCCAGCAGTGTCCTCGACTGTGACTTAGATGAACTGAGCGCCATCGCTGATGAGGCGGGCGCGACCCGTATTCTGGTGCTTGGCGACCTCCTGCATAGTCCAAAGCCTCTCTCCGCTCCCGTCCATGACACGATAGAGAACTGGCGGCGGCGCTGCATCATTCCCATGGTGGCGATCCGGGGCAATCATGATCCAAAGCATAACCATTTTCCGGAACACTGGAATATCACGTGGGTAAATGAACCCTATGTGGAAGCACCTTTTTGCTTTCGCCATGAACCCGGGATTATGCACGGCTTTTACACCTGGTGTGGCCATATTCATCCCGTGCTGAGTCTCGGTCGGCCACGCTTGCGAATGCCTTGCTTTTGGTTAGGGGATTCACTTGGCGTCCTGCCGAGTTTTGGAACGTTCACCGGAGGTTTCGCCGTCAGGCCTTTACGTCGGGACGGAGTGTTCGTCATTGCAGAAGGCGAAGTTTTTCCTATGAATCCTTAACCCTTCCGAAGCGTGACTCAGCTTGAGCCTTTCGAAAAGCTAGGCGTAAAAGGCAAAGCCAAGCTTTATTTTCAAATAGTCCAGTATTTCGTAAAATTCGTAATTTTTTAATATTATCAATAAATTACAATACACTTTGCGCGAACTTTGGCAGGTTTGGGCAGGCGCGCCGTGTATGCTAAAGTTTAGGACCGACCTAAGTCGCAGTGCCTTTGCCTGGAGCCCCTCATGACTAAAAGCAGAAAAATTGTCGGCATCATTGCTGGCATCCTATTGACTCCCATCCTCGTCGCAGCCCTTGCCCTGATCGTAATTAATGCGGTGGACTGGGATAAGCACCGCCCCTTCGTTAAGGGTCTTATCGAGCGCTTCTCGGATTTTGAAGTGGAGAATATCGAGGGCATACGCGTTCATCTTTTGACTTCGGCAGAGGCGGGGGTCGATCGCATCAAGCTTCGCCAGACCAATGAGAGCTCGGGCCTCGGGGATTTGCAAAGCGCGCAGGCTTATCTAAAGCTAAAGGTCTTTCCCCTAATCTTTCACAAAACCCTGATCGTCCAAAGTCTGGTTCTTGATGGAGCCAATATCCATCTTCGCGTGGCCAAATCCAAACCTGATGAGGAGAAAAAGCCCGAGGCAGCTATCAAGCTCGCCGATCTACCCTCGATCTTTGTGAATTCGGCGTCGATAACGGACTTTAAACTCGCTTACCTCGGCGCCAACAAAAACAAGGACCCCTTCCATCTTAACATCATTCACGCTGGCATCACCGCACCCAGCAACGACTTGCCATCGATGCTAAGCGCCGAAGGTAAAGCTGCTGATTTGCCTTTTGAAGTTTTGGGCGCTTTCGGTTCCTTCGATGCCTTCCGCGATGAAAAGGCCGCGTATCCCGCCCGACTAACAGCCAAGATCGCCGATCATAATCTTGAAGCCCGTGGCACCCTGCGCCTCGCTCAAGGGGAATCCCATTTCGACATTGATTTAGCGGGACCTGGGTTAAAACGGCTCAAGCAGATTTTCAAACTGAATATCGGTGACATTCCAAACTACACCTTGAGTTTTGCATTCGACAAAAAGCCCAATATCATGCGCTTTGAAGAGATCAAATTGCTGCTTGGAAAGACTCACGTAGCTGGTAAAATTGGCCTAGATTTCTCTAAGCCCCGTACTCAGGTTCAGGCTGATCTCGTCTCACCTAAGCTCTTTGCGGCCGATATCAAAGGCTTGTTTCAAACGGATAAAAATAATAAAGAGCCCGATGAGGTTCCCAAGCCTGAAGGTCAATACTTCTCCAATATTCCCATCCATGCTGATGGCATGAAAATCATCGATGCCGATATCAGCCTTCAGATTAAGGATTTTGAAGGGGAAAAAGCCGGTACGGCGATTAAAAGCCTAATCGCCCGGGGAAAATTAAACGGAGGCAAACTCGTCGTTGATCCCCTTAACTTTGGGGTCGCGGACGGCACGATTGGTGGAGATCTCAGCTTTGACGCAAGAAAACCTGATATTCAGGTTAAGATTCAGCTTGGAGCACGCCGGGTCAATCTCGATACTCTTTTGGGTCCCATAGCCACTGAAATACCGGTATTTAAACTCAAGCCCTCCGATATGGCCAAGGGGATGCTGAGTGGCCATATGGATTTGTCCATGCATGGCAAGACCCCTATGGATCTGGCGAAAACTGTGAGCGGTCCCATCCAGTTGGCGGTGGAGGACGGTAAACTTTCGGCCACCGTCCTCGAGGCTTTTGGTCTGGACATTACGGAAACTGTAGGCGATTGGATCATTGGTCATCCCATGAAAAAAATGGAATGTGGCCTGACTTGGTTTGAGGCTAAAGAGGGAATTTATTCGACCAAGGCTTTTCTTATCGCCACTTCGGACAGTAATATTACGGCCAAGGGTCAACTGGATTTGCCAAGCAATAATGCCGATTTTCTTCTTTCTATCCATCCGCGCGACTTTAGTATTGGCAGCGTACGTACCCCCATCTATATCAAGGGGCCTTTGAACGGTATCAAGGTCGGTCTTGAGAAAAAAGATTTGATTCTCAAAGGTGGGGCTGCCTTGATCCTTGGCGCGATTAATCCCGCCCTTGCGCTGTTGCCTCTGGTGGAACCTGGACTTGGCAAGGATGGGCCTTGCAAAAAATATGCGGCCGAACTGAAAACGGTGGTAGCCAAAGCCAAAGAAGATGTTTCCACTAAGGATCTTAAGACCACAAAAGATGTGAGTCGATAATTCGCGAGGAATGGGCAAGGTCTTCCGGCGCCGCTTATGATTGAGCCAAGAGGCCCTGACTAACTAAGCCTAAGGGTTGAAAACCGCCGCAGCAACGCGTGGGCTCGCTCGAATCTGGCCATGGACTTAAATTAGGAAATAGGCGGGCCGGGCCGCGGTAACCGCCGATAGCCTCACCTTTGGTAAAAATTCACAAAAACGGCTGCGTTCACGAAGAACGCAGCCTATCGTAGACGCTTTGAGGTACAAGAAGTCAGACACAATGACTATTATCAAACCTGCTGAATGCCCACAAGTTGCCAAGCAGCATAAGCAGTTTGTCTGCAGAAGGTCCAATCCTCTTCAAACTTGACGGGATTGCTCGTACTTCCTTCGACCGTAGCCCCGCTCGCCTCATCGACGGTATAGTCGAGAAGATTAGCTGTAAAACGGACTTTGGCGTATTCGCTGTTTTGCTCGTTCCAACGATCGAGGACATCGACTTTACGTACTGAAATATTTTCCAGGCGATTGATCTGCTTTCTGGCCTTGAGATCAGCTATGTCGCGGGACAAATCCTGATAGACCTCAGGACCAAGGATTTCGTTGACTGTTGAGAGGTCCCGACGGGTCCAGGCTCCCTGAATTTTAAAGAAAATATCGCTCGCTTCGTCAGACTGAATAGTCGTACCACTCTCGATCGGTAAGGCGGTATTGGGAAGCGCTGCATACGCTGATTCGTAAGCTGTCCCCCCTTGATTGGCATAAGCTTGGCCAAAGTTTTTATCACCACCGACAGTATCCAATTTCATTTGGCGAATTTTCCACCAACGAAATAAAAGAAATCCTAGTCCCGCAATCAAAATGATCTCGATCAGGCCGATTCCCCCGCCGCCATTGCCGACTCCACCCATACCACCTGCGGCATGTCCCATCGAGCCGAACAGCATACTCCCTAAGAAACCACCGGCAACGCCGCCCGCTAAGCCACGCATGAAACCACCGCCGCGAGGCTGAGGCTCCTGACGTTGATTATAGTAGGGCTGCTGAGACGGAGCCGGACGATACTGCTGGGCGGGCGCCGAATACTGTCGACTGGGGCTGCTGCGTCCCATCGAACGGCCTCCCCCCGCTCGGGCATCTGCCTCAAGTGGCATAGACAGCTCGACTGCCATTGAGGCAAAGACGATGAGCAAAAGTGCTCTTAGCAAGCAGGACAATTTATTTTTCAACATTTTCACTCCCTTGTGCAGCCTACGTAAATACTTTTTGACTTACCCTGTCTTTAGAGTCCGCATAGCAGAACACTAAAAGCAGACTATAGTATTTATTGATAGCGCCCCGCATATGAAATAGTGATGAAGTTCATTGTTAAATCGGGAGAAAGTCAAAAAATTGGGGCCTGCCTTTTTGCTTAGGGATTAAATGAATTCCGCTATAAGGCTTCAAGCTGCTGATTTAAGGGCTAAGTTTAAGCCCATTCAGCAAACGGTCAAAATCCACGTCCTCGGGTTGACGCGGCAACCAAATAGCAGCTCCATAATCCACAGTCCGGCCGAAATATTGATCCAAATTTTCGCGGTGGCTTGCCAGCAGCAGCAGACGGATAACCCCCCCATGAGTAAACAAAACGAAGGGACCAGGCTTCTGCGGCAGGTCCTTAATAAAACTCCGCACCCGCCCTATCATCGTCGTCAAACGCTCTCCACCGGGCGGTGCCTGATTAAAACAGTCGGCCATCCATTGAGCGGATTCCTCCCGGGGAATATCGTCCCAGTGTCGGCCTTCCCAGTCTCCAAAATCGAACTCCATCAAACGTTCATCCCGACAAACGAAAGTGGGCCAAGCCTTAAGTGCCAAATCATGGCAACGCCGTGAGGGACTTGAATAGACAATGGAATTGAGGGCTAAAGCCTCCCGGCAAGTCCAGTTTTCAAACGCTCCGGACTCGCAGGCAACATCCAAACGCCCATAACAAAGCCCAGCTCGGATATCGGGTCGGGTATGACGAATGACCAGTATGGAACTCATGCTGAAGACCTCACTCAAGGACGAACATGCAGCACCACAAACCATAACAAAACGAGTTCTGATATCTTTATCGCAGCTCCCAGACAGTCGCCGGTAATTCCCGATAGCTTGGCCCTAAAGATCATTCCGCAACAGAAAAGGCAAACAAGCAGAGTCCCGACGAGGTCTAAACCAAAACTCAAACTGGGTACAAAATAAATCACGGGCAGGACCCAAAGGATAGACCAGCAGAGTTTCCAGACACCCGCACTTAAATAGCTGCCGGCCTTATTGCTGTCCTTGCCACTCCGGACATAGGGAAGGACTGCCGCCAGAACAGGACCTGCCAGTCGACTTAGAGGCATAACTAGAGCGAAGGTGGAAACGACTGCAAACGGCGGCAGGTTCTTCAATGCCAGGTAATGGCCGAGCCCATAAAGTCCGAGACTGACAACTCCAAAGGAACCGACCCGGGGATCTTTCATAATGAGAAGCCTCGTTTCCTGGTCTCTTCCTCCGTATAACCCATCCATGCAATCAGCCAGCCCATCTTCATGCATGGCGCCACTGACCACTATAGGCAGGAGGATGACGAGAAAAATTTTCAGGTCGAACGGTCCCTCGAGATACCGCCAAACCAAAGCCAAAATTCCGACGTTGAGCCAGGCGATAAGGGGAATATGCCAGGTGGCATTCTCAAAACTTTCGGCCGCCAAATACCCCGGCACCGGGATACGGGTGAAAGTCACGAGACTGGCAAGAATCGCCTGCAGCAGCTTCTTCATGAATCGACCCGCTTCTCAACCGAAGCGCTGGCAAACGTGGCCATCTCAGCAAGCATAGCCACCGCACACTGCAGAACAGGCAAGGCCAGTGCCACGCCCGTGCCTTCGCCCAGCCGCATCGATAGATCGAGCACCGGCTTTACCTTGAGCTCCTGGAGCAGTTCCTTATGACCCGAGACTTCCGACTGATGGGCAAAAATTAAATAAGGCCGAATTTCATGATCGATACGCATCGCGGCCAGTGCCGCACTGGTCGCGATCAGACCATCGACCAGAATGGTCATTCCCAGTCGAGCCGCCTCGAGCATAGCTCCCGCCATACAAGCGATTTCAAAGCCGCCATAGGTTTGTAAGACCGCCAGAGGATCGCTCAAACGTCCGTGGATCTGCAGCGCTTTTTGCAAAATTCGCAGTTTTAGAATCAGCTGTTGGTCATCGCACCCAGCCCCGCGGCCGACTGTAGTTTCCAATGGCTGTGCACTCAGACAGTGAATGATGAGCGCCGCGGCCGAGGTATTGCCGATCCCCATCTCGCCAAAGCCTATCGTATTGCAAGCAAGGGCGGCATGGGCGGCCACACGTTCTTCACCGGCACGAAAGCAAAGATCAAGCTGCTCGCGCGTCATCGCCGCCTGCTCCAGAAAATTGGCGGTGCCCGGTCCGAATTTTAAACTGATAACGCCGGGGACGACTTGATTTTGGATCGTTCCGCAGTCGATAAGTTCAAGTTGCCAGCCAAGCCTTTTCGTAAAGACATTTACGGCAGCACCGCCGCTTGCGAAGTTTTGTATCATAGCCCCCGTTACCGATTGCGGATAGGGACTCACCCCCGATCGGGCAATGCCATGGTCGCCTGCCATGACGATCAGGGTGGGGCGTTTTATTTCGGGCTTTAAGGTCCCCTGGATTAAAGCAATCTGCATGGCGAGCTCCTCGAGCCGGCCGAGCGATCCAAGCGGTTTGGTCTTTTCGTCGAGTTCCGTTTGTATGTCTTGCCGAAGATATTCGGATACCGCTTTGATGCTCATATGGATTCCTTTTGGCTTTGTGTCATCGTTTACATACCTGCCCTACCGTAATTTTCCGCCGCATGGCTGGCGATGCGATTGGCTGTATCATCAAGGTCGGCACGGAATTCATAATAGGCCCTTCGACTTGATGTGGTCATAGGCCGCAAGGAAGCGCTGCATATCGGTTCGCGGTCTCACGGCAATGCGATACCAGTCCGGAAAGCCGTAAGATTCACAGCAGCGAATAAGAACGTGATGGTCTCGCAAAAGGATCTGCTGCAGCCCAGGGCAATCATCTTGAAACATAAGAAACACGGTTGAACTCGGCAGGCGACGGATCCGCCTTAGATCGAGCTCGGCTTCCAGCCAAGCTTTGTCACGAAAGATGAAGTCGCGGCTTCGCTCCACAAATTTTTTGTCGTCGAACAGTCTCTCCCCCAACTTCTGTGCAAAGACGTTGACGTTCCACGGGGGAATTTCCGCACGAATTTTTTGGATGAGTCCTTCCGCGCCAAAGCAATAACCGAGACGCAATCCGGCAATTGCATGATCCTTGGTCAGCGATACGATGCGCACGACGTTCCTTTCATAAACCGCATCCGCTTTCTGATGATGGAGGCTCAAGGAAAGAAAGGATTCGTCCAAAAGAATCAAGCAGCCCGGATGCAGTAAGGCCAGACAATTTATAACCGATGGTTCCAGATAGCCGCCGGTAGGACTGTTGGGATTGCAGAGATAGAGGACTCGCGGTCGATGCTGGGCAAGCCTGTGATCCAATTCTTCCGGGGAAAGATGAAAGTCATTGCGCTCTTTGAGCATGAACTCAGCCAGGCCGCGGCCCAGCTGATTGACAGCCGAGGAGAATTCACTAAAGCCCGGTTGTATGACCAGGGCCCGGTCATCTGGCCCTAGAAACGCCCTGGCGCTTGCCCAAAGTAGTTCCGTTGCACCATTTCCAACAAGCAGCGAATCGATCGGGACAGCGCGCTGATCGGCCAGGATTTTACAGAGCGCCCGCGAGTAAGGATCGGGATAGGAAGCGATATCGCCCGGCCTTAGATTGAGCGTGCCACTGGGGCCATAAGGATTGATGTTGACGCTGAGATCAAGATAATCTTCGCTCCGGTCCAGGTTATATTGATTGATGCCGCCGTGACTACTCTTCAAAGCGCTCGCCCTCCGAGTCCAAGCAGTGTGTAAATGAGAAAGACCCAGGCTGATTGATGGGTGAGCGCCCTGGCTTCCTGCAAAACCTTAAGATCAGAGATCCGTTGCGCATCGCCAAGAGTATAAACACCGGCCTTTCGAAAACTGACGCCCAATAAACCGGCCAGAGATGCCATGGGCCAACCCCCGTTGGGGCTAGGCGTCTTGCCGTGATCGCGGAGAGCGATCCGCAGTCCTTCGCGGGCATCCTTCCCCGTAAAAAGACCGGTAAGCAGAAGGACCAGAGCGGTCAGCCTTGCCGGAATCCAATTGAGAATATCATCAAGACGGGCCGAGGCAAATCCCAGACGAAGATAATGATTTTTATAAGCGATCATGGCATCGAGGGTATTGACCGCGCGATAGGCGAGCGCCAGCGGCACACCGCCTATGCAGAAGTAAAACAGGGGAGCGATGAGGCTATCACACAAATTTTCGGCCAGCGAACTTGCACTGGCCTCCACCAGCTGTTCCTCATTCAGCTCTGAAGCGTCGCGGCTGCAGAGACTTCTCAGTTCAAAACGGGCAGCATCCATGCTTTCATGTTGCAAACTCACTTCAATGCCCTTGGCCGCGCCAAGCAAAGCCTTGAGAGCAAAGCTTGCCTTGAGACAGTAAACGGCGGCGACCGCAGACAATAACGGTTGATTCACACCATAGATCAAAGCAAAACTACCGGCCCAAAAAACGCCGGGTATCAAAAGTGCCAGGAAAAAGCCGCCGAGATATTCTAGTCTGGCTGACTTGCCTAGAAAACACTTTTCACCCCAGCCTATGCACGTTCCCATCCAAACCACGGGATGAAGGCGATCAGGATATTCCCCATAAATTGTATCGACGATTATGGCCGCGAGGAGCAGAATAAAGGGTTCAAGTGCCATTTACAGCTCCCTCTGGCGAAGAGCGAGAGCATGGAGGGGAAGGACACAACCCATGACCGTAAAATAGACTTCGCCTGATAGCGCGGCAATGCGCTGCTGAAGCCGGCCGTTGACATCACGAAAGCGTCTTGCCAAGGCATGCTCGGGAACGATGCCAAGTCCAACTTCATTGCTGACTATGATGAGGTGCCGCGCATAGCTGGAAAGGAGGAGGAGATCTTTTTCGACACTCGCTTCGCTCTCGGCATCGGTCCGGTCGCTCAAAAGAAGATTGCTCAACCAAAGGGTGAGGCAATCGATGACGATGACATCCCAAACGCGGGAGGAATCAAAGCCATCGGCAAGGGCCAGAGGTTTTTCCAGGCTGATAAAATCAGGCCGCTCGATTCGATGCGCGGCGATGCGTAGCTTCATCTCCTCGTCAAAAGCCTGGGCCGTTGCAATAAACAGTCGCTGCTCACCCTTGTTTCGAGCCATTTCAAGCGCAGTCCGGCTCTTTCCCGACCGGGCTCCACCAGAAATGAGGATCAGCTGGCAATCCTTATTTAGTTTTTGCATAGAGCCCTCTTAGAATTGCGATTCGCGGGGTGCATGGCCCGCTAGAGTCATCGCCGTCATCGGTCTCAGAGCCAGCAAAGGCCTTTGCCGGACCGGACAGGCCTCGACATCGCAGGTACTGCAAAAATCCCGGTAACAGGGATCGACGTGAAAATTGATTTCGCCATCGCCGTCGTAATCGGCGATCACATCGTTTTCAAATTGGGTGGTGAAAGGATGGGCTTCACCCACGCTCCAGAATTCAGGGAGGACGAGATGACAATCGACATGATGAAAACGCCCGCTGCGGATCACCTTGGTCATATGAATATCGATGACACCGGGCCGGCGGTTTTTATTGAAAGTCGTGGCCAGGTGTTCGAGAGTTTCGGGATCGGTTTCGTCGATAAGAGCCGCCGTGGAACGTCGAAAAATCCGGTAGCCGGAATAGGAAAGATTTATCGCGATGAGCAGGGCGGCTATAGAGTCGAAGGCGGCCACCTGAAAAATGCGCACCAGACCAAGTCCAGCGAAGGCTCCTAGCGTCGACCAGACATCGGAGAGGATGTGCTGCGCACTGGCTATGAGAGCTTCGGAACGCTGCTTTTTCCCGATGCGCCCGAGGTAAAGACCGAGGACCAGATTCGCTAAGGCGGCGATGCCGGAGAAGAGCAGGCCCTCGTCAAGATTATGAAGAGTGGCCCCGGTCCAAAGAGCCTGAATCGCCTCCTTCGCAATGACCAATCCGGCAAAGGCGATAAGACCACCT
Organism: uncultured Oligoflexus sp.; assembly: GCA_964236955.1. Taxonomy (GTDB): domain Bacteria; phylum Bdellovibrionota_B; class Oligoflexia; order Oligoflexales; family Oligoflexaceae; genus Oligoflexus. The sequence continues at coordinate 27,588 of CAXSGP010000034.1, forward strand.
TCAAATGCGGCAGAAAAGTACTCAAGTTTGCCATGGCCATACGGATGATTCTCATCAGCGGGGGCAACGATAACCTTCATGATAATGAGAGTAACACCGGCCGCGACGACATTGATGATACTTTCCATAGCATCAGAAAGTATGGCTGTGGATCCGGTTTGTTGAAAGGCATAGAATTTTAGGCCTAATATCGCAAGGCTGGCGATGAAGGCTATCACTGTTGCTTTTCGACTGGCTTCCATTGGCATCCTTGGAGAAACTCGGGCTTGGGCTATTGACTCGGCATTATAACGAGCTGCACGGCTTAACCAATGAGAAAATCCCAATTTGCTTGTCGAAAATAATTCTAACCCTATGGCGCGCTAAAGAGTGCATAGCTATTATATGCAGTACTCATCCCGCTTGTTTGCATGCATCGACCGTATCATCAGAATCTGACGTTTCAGATCATCCATCTCCTTTCTTTTTTTCGAATCGATTTTATCACCGAGACCAATCATGATCTCCTTGATCTGATTTTGCCTATAGGTAATAGCGAGCACGCGCGTGAGAACGAGGTGAAGTTCATCAGGGCTGAGAGGCTTCATCAGGAAATCCATGGCGCCGAGTCGCACAGCTTTCATCATGTATTCAGGGCCGTCAAAACCTGTTAGGAAAATAAAAGGCACGTCGATTCCCTGAATGTGGCAGCGTGAGAGAAGATCGAGTCCGCTACGGCCCTGCATGCGAATATCGGAAAGCACGACTGCGACCGGAGTCTGCTGCAGAATCACCATCGCGTCTTCCGCCGATGCTGCCTCCACAGTATTTGCACCCATGCGTTCGAGAGTCAAGCTGATGACTTCCCTAACCCCGGTGTCGTCGTCGACGACAAGGATATTCGGTATTGATTTGAAGGTATCGGAGAAATTTTCCATGACTGTCTCCCTTTAAAACGACGAGAAAACTATTCTGTCTCCTGTTTCTTACAGTGTAACAGAAGATGAATCCGCACTGTCACCTTTCTTTCAGGCAGGCAAACCACGACCACAATTCACTTTGAAAAAAAATTGAAAACTGTTTTGGACTGCGTTCCAGGGTCGGAATGCGGGATAAAATTCACTGATCTAAAACTAGGGCATTGCTCTCTGAAAGTTCTTGAACTAGTGTCTTTAAATATTATCGTCTTGCCTGGAGGTCTCAATGTTTCAATTTAGAAATCTGAGTGTTGCCACATTCCTGTGTTTTGCGCCGTTCGCCCAAGCATCAACGGTTGCCATTATTGATTCCGGGGTCGACATCAGGCACCCGGATCTTTCCAATAAGATCTGGATCAATCCTGGCGAGACCTTGAACATGAAAGATGACGATAGCAATGGCTACGTCGACGATATCAATGGTTGGAATTTTTTTGCCAATTCCAACGAGATCATCGATCTCAAGTATTCCTCGCTGTACAACGAAGAGATCGGCAGGTTTTTTGATATTCAGGAAAAATATCTGCTCGGCGATGCAACAGCCGAAGAGATCGCTTGGATCAAAGGGAAGACGGCCGACTCGGAATTCGTAAAGGGTCTATCGAAATACGGAACCTTTGTCCATGGTACCCATGTCGCCGGCATCGCCAGCTCAGGCAACCCCGATGCGAAGATCCTGACGATCCGACTGGTACCCGTTGATAACCCTTTTTTAAACCTGAAGAAAGACCTGATCGCTGCCAACCGCGACAATCGCGAACTGAGCTTTTTCAAGAAGCTGCTGATAAAAGGCGGCCTCTCTCTCCTCGCTAAAGCCCAAGGATCGGCCTTTGGACTCATCGGTACTTACGCCAATGCCGTTCATGCGGATGTTGCCAATGCTTCGCTCGGGGTCGGGGTCGCCCAGGCCCGTATTCTTGTGGTGCCATTGATCAAACTCGGTGGGGGCGAAGAGTCCGATAAGGCCCTTATAGACGAGATGGCGGTCTACTTCGTCACGGAAGCGGTCAAGGCTCAGCAATCTCTCGCCACGTCCTCGAAGGCGACCCTGTTTGTTTATGCCTCTGGTAATGAAGCTTCGGATAACGATGTGTTCCCCACATCACCGGCCAACTCGGGGCTTGAAAACACCATGTCCGTGGGCGCGTCGATCGACTACAAAGGCATCGCGAGCTTCTCGAATTTTGGCAGGAAAACTGTTGATGTCCTCGCCCCAGGCGTTGGAATCGTGTCTTCTGTTCCTGGCAATGGCCACATGGCGCTTTCAGGAACCAGCCAGGCAGCCCCCTTCGTTGCGGGTGTCGCAGCCGGCATCAAGGATGCGAACCCGGCATTGGCCCCTAAAGACATGAAAGCTATTCTCATTGGCACCGTTGATATCAAAGCTGATCTCAAAAACAAGGTTTTATCCTCGGGCATCGTCAACCGAGAGCGCGCTTTGCGCGCCGCAGAATTATCGACGTCGCTTAGCATTGCTAAAGCGATCAAGGCAGCCCGCAAAGAAGTTCCTGATCACGAAGTTAACGAGACCATTGTCAATGAGTTTGACGTGACTCCGACTCCCATCGGATCACCCATTATTTCAGCTGAATGATATCCAGTATCCTTAAATTACCTAAGAACGGCTGCAGCCCATTGACTCGCAAGGTCTTTGGGTCATGAATGCAGCAGCACAATCGAAAAAGCCTTCCACCAAAGGTCGAAGGCTTTTCCCGCAAGGGCTTGAGTGTTTAGGGTGTGAGAAGTTCAGTCAAAGTGTTCACGACAAGGGAACTTAAACTGCTGTCGCTTCCGCCTTCAGACGTTTCGACAACATTAACTTCCACAGCAATCGAATCGCTGATAAGAGCAAATTCTTCCATCGTGCCTTTGAATTCTAAAACCTTATCGAATTTTTGATCATACGACTTGGTTAATTTGAGACCAGGCCCACCTTCCGCGAGATTCGCGATATTCCAAGTGCTTTGGTAGCGCGCCGGTTCGAGACTGGGGCGACTGCTACCAACCGTGAGGACCATCCCCACACGAACAGGACCTTGCTCTGCACTCGGCAGTATCACACCGACCAAATAAGCGCCTGTGATCTTATGAGGAGCTGTTACTGAACCCTCCTCAGTATCCAAAGGCTCAGTTGGTACGGTTACCACAGCTTTCTCAGGATCATTTCCTTTGCCTGGCTGATTCCCTTTAGCTTGATTCTCTAACTCTGGATTGACTTGCCCATTTCCTCCTTGCCCACTGGTCTGCTGCTCTCCGTTGACGTCATCACCCTCACTCACGTTCACCGTTGCTACGATCGGCTCCGCCTGATTCTTTGCCGGTTCCCTTTCACCACCCACATTTATGTCTCTAATTGAGTCTGCGGTGTCGGGAACCTGGCCATTCCTGGGGTTTCGATCTTGGTTCCCCTGTTGGTTGGGGTCCCCCGAACAGGCCCAGACGAATCCAAGCCCTATCAATAAGATGCGATGTTTCACAGTTTGTTCCTCCCCTCATAGCAGCTATCGGCAGTCTTAACAGACACTTGAAACAAAGCTGATAGACGGCAAATATCACTATGATTTCAATGGATTACAACAGACTTTTGCCCTCCATTCCAGGATCGAAAGACTAGGCCCCAAGACTAAAGATCGGAAAACCGGGCAATCTACCATGCAAAAATCCCATGAATCCGATAGGGTTCATGGGATGAAAGAGAAAATACAGGTTTAAAAGTTCATCGACAGACTGCCACCGAGAATACTGCGCGTGGTTTTCTTGGGAAGAGCCACAAGTCTTTTTTGAAGGTCTGGGGACAGAGTCGTCATACCTTGAATGATAGTATCGGGCACCCTAAAGCAAAGTTCACCATATTCTCCCAGACAATGACTGACGTAAGTCTCGACTGTAATTTGCTTATAGAAGGTATAGGTCGCGGTAAAACGAAGCAAAGCGGTTCGATCACTTAGATTTTGAACGGCATTGATAAGGAACGAACTGTCGTCCCAATTGCCAGGCGCGGTCAGTCTGGCGTAAGTTGCGATGTATTGCTTGCCGGAATAGAGAACCTGCGCGCGATTCTGAAGTAGTGCATAAAATTCGAGGATACGGCTGTCATAACCCGCTTCATTGGAAAATCCCTCGAGTCCCAAGGTCATATTATCGTCGTCGTTATATTTCCATACATACTCAATATTGGCGACGGATTGATTGTAGATCTTCTTATCGTCATAAACGATGGAGGGAAACACAGCTTTCTGCAGATCCAGATCACCCTCAAAGCGGGGACCGGCATCACGGGTCAGCCAGGCTGCTTCAAGATTGACATCAAAGTTCCCAAGCCCTATTCCAAAATCGATGCCGAGGCGCAGCGGTTTGCCCCGTTTCGTTTGCAGTGAGATCGCAGTCTCACCGGATCTCCCTATCGCGAATTCCCCTCGAAGGGCCAAAGCCACATCATCGTTACGGGCCGTATCATCCAGTTGCACGATTGCATAAAGGTTATGCCCGGCTTTCTCCAGGGGGAGATGCAATTTAATCATTTCCTGACCCAGGCGGCGATCGAAGAGGGAAAAGGGATCTCTAGCCTCCCGCGCTGTAAAATCGGTGGGATTCCAGAACCGCCCCCTACCCCATTTCACATGCTGCTTACCGGCGGTCACAAACAAAGTGTCGGCGACATCCCACTTGAACCAGAGCTCATCGATCGAATTTTGGATCGACGACACGCCTGATTTCTCGGTCGTCGTCGCCACTTTATCATCGGTCGGAAATTTTGAATTATTTTCTTGGAAACGAAGACGGAAGAAAGCCCGCGTATCTTTGTTGGGACGCGTATCAAAATAAATATCCGCAGTTTTATCCTGTGCGTAAGGGCTCAACTGAAATCTTTGATCGTCGACTTTGCTGGCGCTGGCCCGCAATTCCAGGCGGCCCCCGATTTGCAGTTTATCGATAAGCTCAGAATCAGCGAAGGCATTCGCCGGCTCCTTCGATCTGGGCGTTTCGTCCTTGGGTGCTGCCTTGGCAGGAGAGGAATCATCGGCTGCAGACTTCTTCTCGTCCTTCTCGGGCGCTCCGAAAAGATCGGCCTCGGAACGGACCTGAGCCTCTGCTTTCGGATTGCCGACCAGGCCTGCCAGTACAGATGCGACGGCAAAAGGAGTAAAAAATCTCTTCACGGGCTTTCCTCATCGACTCTGTGATTCAATCCATGCCTTGGTGAACATATTCTTTTCCAACGCTTCGAGATTGACGTTTTGCAGGCGCACTTTGGTCAACTTTTCGTCTTCCAGGAGATCATAGGCATAGATTTCCTTCGGCACAAAAACGTCGGCACCTTTACTTTTACTGTACATCTTTTCCCAAGCCGGATAAAGCGATCGCCGCATCAATTTACCGGATAGAGCGGCTTCTTCCCGCTTGAGAATATTCTGACTGGCGGCATCGATCCAAAGTTCGATAATGGGAGCCGCAACATCGGCGCCTGGTTTGACGTTGAACTTGAGACGGTGAACGTCGAATTTGCCAAGTTTTTCATCGGCTACCCACTTGAAGGTGTATTCCTCTTCGAACCGTGATCGATCAAAATCATCCCGTCGACTGCCGGTGCCGCCGATGCTTGCCCGTTCCGTCTGCCGCTCCCATTTCCCAAGCGCCGGCTCGTAGAGAAGGAGGGTTTTTTCCTTGCGGAAATAGCCCTTGCCGGCCTCAGCCTTGGGTTTGGTAAACAGAATGATCATCTGCTCATCGGCATCGCGGCGATAAGTTCTGGCCTCGAATGCTTTCTTAAGTTCATATGGCTCTTTCGCCTTGGGATCTTTGGACTTGTCCCACTGTTCGATGATAACGGTTGACGCGTAATCGCCCTGACTGCGCTGTCGCTCATCGATGACTGCCACCAGTTTTTTGGTTTCGTCTTCATTCAGTGCCCAGGCTTTTGTAGTGCTGACGAGGAGAAGGGAGACGAGTATAGACCGATGAATTCGCATAGTTTCGATTCCTTATTTGCCGTGCATCAGAGCTTCGACGGGACGCAATTTCGCAGCTTTTAAAGCAGGGTAGAGTGCCGCAACGCCGGTAAGGCCTGAAAAGAGTAAAAGGGTTGTAAAGAGGTCTTTCGCGTGAAGGTTCACGTTCAGAACGCTCGACATCAAGAAAAGACGCACCCCATCATTGGTGATAGGAATCTTAAAGGCATTGACTGTTAGGACCAGGACACAGCCGAGGAAGATTCCGACCGCCGCCGCCAGAAAGCCAAGCATCATGGCCTCCAGAACAAAGATTGATCCGACGTATCGCTTCCTGGCGCCTATGGCCCGCATCGTCCCTATCTCTTTGATCCGCTCCCGCACGCTCATCCACATCGAGTTCATGATGCCGCCGATGATAATCACGCCAAGTACACTGATGACAAAGACCGAAACAAGATCGAGTGCGGATGTAATCCAGAGCACAAAGGAAATCTCATCGCTCCAGATCGTCAGATCCAGTTTTTGTCCCAACCAGTCTTCGCCCATGACTTTCTCGAACTTAAGAAAGAAGGGCTGAGGTTCGTGATCGCGAAGAAGAAAACCTCTCTCCTTGAGGCCGCTGCGGAGTTTTTCCATCACCGCCAGTGAATCGTCGGGATTATTAAGGTAGATCATCACCACACCCGTGGATTTATCGCTCAATCGATAGAGGTCGAGTATGGTTTGCCTTGGCACGAAGATGTTATAGTTACTCATAAAACCAACGTCGGAAGCGATGGCGGCGATCTTCAGGTCAACGGTATTGGACAAGCCGGCGGCTTCCGTCACGACAGTCAGCGAGTCGCCAACCTTGACCTCAAGCTTTTTGGCCTGCGCCGCAAAGATCATCACGCTATCCTTATTGCGCAGATCCTCAAATTTTCCAAAGGTTTCTTTACTGCCACCCTTTACATATTCCTCTTCTGGAGCGAGCCGTAGCGAATTGAAAAAGCGATCCTCCTGATCGAAGATGATTCCGTGCATGCCGGCGTTGATGGAAGCCGAGGGACTGATCACACGGCCCCAACCGCGATGGCGGTCGATCATACTTTTATAGTCGGGGACAATTTCTTTCACTGCGGCTTTAATCGCCTCGCCATCGGCAAGTAGGGGAGCCGCATCCCTTTTTCGGGCCTTAAAAAACCCACCGACGTTCACATGACCCGAGGATAAGGTGGTCGACGATTCGATCATGCGCTCGCTGACCGACGACGAAACCGCGCGAAGGATCAGAAACAAACTCGCGACGATCGCAATCGCGAGCCCGAGCAGTAGAGTCCTTCGACGGGCCTGGAGGAGGTTCCTAAAGGCGATTTCAAGCAACATACGCACCGGGTACTACTCCTTTTCCTGCATGGCTTCGGCAGGTTTAACAAGCGCTGCGTGACGGGCAGCAAAAATAGAAGCGACGGTGGCGACCAGGGAGATCACCAGGGGTGAGATGATCACAAGTTTCCATTGCAGTGAGGGAAATAGCCTCGGGCCCGAGAAAAGAAAGGTCACCACATCATTTGGCGCTGGAATGCCCCGATGATTGAGAATGAGCAGGAATAGAGTCGCCAGCCCGGCACCGACGATGGAACCGATGAAGCCGGTGATCGCCGTCTCGGCGAGAAACAGCCCTAAGACGAAGGACTTCTGTGCCCCTATCGCCCGCATGGTGCCAATCTCCTTGGTTCGATTGAGAGTACCGGTGATGATGGAGTTATTGATGATTACCATTGCGACGAGAAAAATCACGCCGAGGGCAAAGATCAAAACCAGCCGGACGATGTTGGCAAACTGGCCGACGATACCCGTCGCTTCCTGCCAATCGACAAGTTTGGCGTCGAGGCCGGCTTTCTTAAACATCTGATTTAATTCGGCACGGGTCGAGGCAATCTTACTGCCGTCCTTAAGTCTTATCGCTGCGTTCAATGCTAAACCATGCTGGATCTCCTCTAGAGGAAAGGAATCGGAGATCACCGGTTTTACCCGAATCGTTTCGTGGCTCTTGCCCTGCCCCTCGATATCACGGCTTTCCACTGCAGCCGATGCCGACGCTCCAAAGAGGGCTTCCTCGGCGGCGGCGGCATTGGTGACGACAGTATTGGAACTTGCCCGCATGGCATAAAGTTCTTTCTTGGATTCCTCGTTCATCTCCCCATAGAGTTCCCGGAAGGTGACGAGATCAGTGATATTCATGACCCCCGCGAGGTCTGAGTCCTCAAGCCCTTCGAAGGTGTAGACACCATAGACTTTAAGCGGCACGCTTTTGATATAACCGCTCTTGGTGTAACTCCTCAGGACGATCGTCTCGCCGGGAGAGATTTCATAGAGTTGCATCGAAGGGGCGATGTGCTCGTAAAACTGGGTGTAGCGTTGCTGAAAATTCTCATCATCGACGCTGAGGAAAATTATGAGCTGCTCTTTAAGCCCCGCAATCAGTTCGGTCGAGACGGGATTGATGCCTATACTTTTAAGGTAGGTCGAAAGCTCTTCGGATTTCTTGCGATCGAGGGAAGTCAGAATCTGTTGGTACTGTTTGGGCATATCCGCCGCAGTGGTTTCATTGTCGGGGTCGCCCTTTATCGTCGTCTGAACTCTTTCGATTCGTTTCTTCAAACGATCAAACAGCCGAGCGACGATTGCCTTGAGTCGGGTCTCGCGCACCTTATAGCTCAGAAGAATGCCGCGCTGCCCGGGTGCCAAAGGCTGGCCCTCGACGAGTTTGAATTTTGGAAAGTTTTCTTTAAAGAGCTGGATATCGGTCCCGAGATACATAAGGTAAAGTGCGGGTTTTTCTCCGGAAATCGGCGCAATTCGGGTGTCGAGGAAAAGCAGCTTTTCTTCATCAAGGGTCTTGAGGCCGGCCAGGAAACCGGGAGCCATCGCCGCTGTGAGATCGCTTCGATAACGGAGCATCAATTCTTTGTCAGAGCTGAGTTTTTCCCTTTCGCTAAGCTCCTTGTCGAGCTGGAGGAGGAGGAAACGAAGATCCTCCTTGCGTTGCTCAATGATATCGATTTCACCGTTTTTCAGAGCTTTACGAAGCGAGGTCAATATTTCATCAAGCTCGTTGCCCCGGCCCAGCATCGCCATGTCGCTGCCCATCGGAATGAAGTCCGCGACGTTGGGATGCTGTTTGATTAAATCACGAAACGGCACAATATCGGGCATGGTCCCGACATCCGCGCGCCCCATGAAGGCACCACCGAAAAGTGCGAGGTCGTCTTTGGCTTTGCTGCTATAGACTTGCAAATGCCCAGCGACGCTGCTGATGATGCTGTCCTGCATACTCCGCTCGACATCATGTAAAAGCGATAGGCCCACGATACCGATAAAGGAGCCCATGCAGAGAAGGCCGGCGATCACGAGCGTCTTGACCCTATAGAGCCAGAGATTTCGGAACGCGACTTTTATGATCAGAACAAGGGATTCACGCATCTCAGACCCTTTGCGGGAAGTTTTAATCTAAAGATCAGGATTCGAAGACTTCACCGTCCTTCAATCGGACTATACGGGTCGCGTGTTTCATGACCAAAGGATCGTGTGTGGAAAAGATGAATGTCGTTTTATGGGTACGGTTCACGGCCTTCATCAAATCAATGATGCGTTCGCCGGTCGTTGAATCAAGATTGGCCGTCGGTTCATCGGCGAGGACAATGCGCGGCTTGGTGACGAGCGCGCGGGCGATCGCCACCCGTTGGCGCTGGCCACCCGAAAGTTCGTTGGATTTTTGTTTGGCTTGCGCTCGCAAACCCACTTCGTCCATGAGTTCGGTCACCCGGTCGGCACGCTGCTTCGTGGTGAAGCCGCCCTGAATAAGCAGGGGAAATTCAATATTTTGAAAAACCGAAAGCACTGGAATAAGATTGAAGCTTTGAAAGATAAAGCCAAGCTTCTCAAGGCGCATACTTGTCAGCTCTTGATCGCTCAATTTTGAAATGGGTTTGCCTTCGATATAGACTTCGCCGCGACTTGGTGTATCCATACAGCCGATCAGATTGAGTAGAGTCGATTTACCGCAGCCCGAGGGGCCGGCGACGCTCGTAAATTCACCGATTTCAAAATTCAAATGAATGTCACGGAGAGCTTGAACTTCGGTACTTCCGAGGGGGTAGACTTTCGAGACGTGTTCGATACTGACAGCGTGACTCATAGGGAATGTTTTCCTGATGAACGAGGTTCCATTTCACATTGCAGGAATGAAGATGGTGAGGGAATTGGGCAAAAGAAGCAACTAAATACTATCGTCAGGCTCTGCCATAGGTGCTTCCCCGGTCCCAGCGCTCAGGCTGACAATCTCGGTCGACGGGGAAAGGCCGCTGAGACTTACCCCAAGCAAACGAATCTTCTTCCGACCAGCCTCCGTCAACCGCATGAGCCCGCGCGCGACCTCCAGTATCGCGCGGGCCGAAGCGGTCGGTGCGCCTATGGTCTGGCTGCGCGTGAGCAGGACAAAATCCGAATACTTCACCTTCAAAACAATGGTTTTGCCTTGTAAGGACCGTTTCCCGAGAGATTGCTCAAGGTCCTCGCAGATCGAGGCGAGTTCCCTGTCGAGCAGGGATAGGTCGAGGGTATCAGAGGCAAAAGTCTCTTCCTTACCTAACGACTTCCGTTCGCGATGCACCGTCACCGCTCGTTCGTCTATGCCGCGCACCCTATCATAAAGCCAAGGCCCCATGTTGCCCAGCTCCTCCTCCAGCGCCTCCGAGGTCCACGACCATAGGTCGCGGCAGTAATGGAAATTGAGTTTTTGCAGCCTTTTTTCCGTAGCGGGACCAATTCCGTGGATCTTCCGCAACGGCAGCGAACCCATAAACTTCAGGACTTGAGCGGGCATGACGACAGTGATGCCTTTGGGCTTGTTGATATCACTTGCGATCTTGGCTACGAGTTTATTGGGCGCGACTCCGGCTGATCCACTCAGGTTAAGTTCATGTAAGATGTCGTCTTGAATTTTCTTCGCAATCTGTGTGGCATAAAGCCCGAGAGAACTTCCCGTGACATCGAGATAGGCCTCATCGAGGGATAAGGGCTCGATGCAATCCGTATAGCGTCGAAAGATTGCCCTTATCTGCTTTGAGACCGCCGTATACCGCTCAAAATCAGGGCGGATAAAGATAGCTTCGGGACAGAGGCGATAGGCCTGACTGCAGGCCATCGCTGAGCGCACCCCAAATTTCCTCGCCTCATAACTTGCCGTGCAAACGACGCCCCGAGAATTTGGCGAACCGCCAACGACCAGTGGTTTGCCCGCCAGCTCGGGTTTGTCCCGCACCTCAACCGAAGCATAAAAGGCGTCCATATCGAAATGAATGATCTTTCGATTCAGAAGGGAGGGATGAACCCCCTCATAGTTTGAATTGCCTTCGACCATAAATTTTATTAATCTTCGTGACGATTTTCAATTTCATTCAAACGCTTTTCCAGGCTTTTTATCGATGTTTCATAGTTTTTGAGTCGTTTGAGATAAACGATCTGGCGCTTCCATTCCGTCAGTGGAATGGCCGGGTGCCCGCCGTAGCTTCCGCGCTCGGATAAATGGGTGAGGACTGCTGCCTTGGAGGCGATGCGTATGCCATCGGCCAAGACCAAATGGTCGGCAACCCCCGATTGACCGCCGATAAGAGTCCACTTGCCTATCTTGGTCGAACCAGCGATTCCGACACCGGCCGAAAACATACTGTTCGAGCCGATTTCACAGTTGTGCGCGATATGCACCCTATCATCAAACTTGCAGAAATCGTCAATGACGGTTTCGCCATTGGCGGCCCGATCCACAGTACAAAGCGCTCCGAACTCCACATCGTTGCCCACCCGCACGATTCCCACCTGGGGTATCTTACAGATTTCGCCGCCGCTGACCGTAAAACCAAAGCCATCCGCGCCGATCACGGTAGCGGCATGAATCAAGACCCGCGCCCCGATCTCGCAGCCATGATACACGACGACGTTTGGATGCAAAACCGAATCGGCCCCTATCTTCGCGCCACGACCGATATAGACGCCCGGATAGAGAACGACCCGGTCGCCGATCACCGCATCTGTTTCCACATAAGCGCGGGCGTGGATGCGAACATCCTTGCCGATACTGGCGGTTTTATTGACGATCGCCAGCTCGTGTATGCCTAGACTGCCGTGATCAGGTTTATAAAATTCAAGGGCGATCTTCGCAAAGATGAACTGGGGGTCCTTGTGGATGAGTTGAATGCCAGGAAAGTCAGGTTGTCGCTCGCGAACGAGCAATGCCGCTGCCGTTGATGCGGGCAATAAACCGGCAAGAGCCACGTTGCTGTAAAAACTTATTTGGCCAGGACCGGCCCTGTCGAGCGCGGCGACGGAATGGATTTCGGCATCAAGCTGGTGATCAGGAGCGGCATGCACCGTCAAAGCAAAGCGGTCGACGATCTCATTGATTCGCATGATCCCGCCTTTCCAGGTAGAGTTCGACCAAGCGCCTGGCATCTCCAACGTAAGAGCTTGGCATCAGGTTTTTAAGTTCGGTTTTAAGATCGCCTGGGAGTTCGGAACAAGCGTCGATAACCCGCAGAAGATCATCCCTTTGAACACGCTGACCTCGGGTGGCCGACTTAAGGCGTTCGTAGGCATCGAGGACACCGAACCTACGCATGGCCGTTTGAATCGCTTCGCCAAGGACTTCCCATGCGCCTTCTAGATCGGCTTGAATAACCTCGGGACGCGGGCTGATCTTGTCGAGACCTTTGCGCAGCGCTTGGGAGGCAAGCAGGGTATGCGCAAAAAAAGTACCGAGCACCCTTTGCACCGTGGAGTCGGAAAGATCGCGCTGCCAGCGGGAGATGAGAAGTTTATCGGCAAAATGATTGGCGAGAGAATTGGCCACTCCGAAGTTGCCTTCCGCATTTTCGAAATCGATGGGATTGACTTTATGCGGCATGGTGGAAGAACCGATTTCTCCGGCCTTCACTTCCTGCTTAAAATAATCATTGGCAATATAGGCCCAAATATCCCGGCACAGACCGATCGCTATCGTATTGAAACGACGCTGCACATCGGTAAGCGCGATCATGGAATCATGGTTCTCAATCTGAGTCGTAAGTAGGTTTTGCTTTAAACCGAGCCTTTGCTCGATAAAACCACGCGTAATCTCTATCCAATCGAGTTTGGGATAAGCCGCGAGATGGGCATTATAATTGCCGACCGCACCGCTCATCTTGCCTTCAAGCTCGACCCGGACAAGTTCTGCGCGCTGCTTGCGCAAGCGGTGGGCAAAGACCGCGAGTTCTTTCCCAAGGGTGCTTGGGGAAGCGGTTTGGCCATGGGTCCGCGAGAGCATGGCCATCGATTTATAGTCTTCGGCCATCGTGTCAAGCTTTAACAAGACAGCGTCGATTTCCGGAAGGAGCACCTGTTCGCGAACGTCCTGCAGCATAAGCGCATAGGATAGATTATTGATATCCTCGGAGGTACACGCAAAATGAACGAAGGCCATCGTTCTATGGTTTTCGCCGACGAGGAGTTCACGAAGATAGTATTCGATCGCCTTTACATCGTGATTTGTGGTCTTTTCAAGGTCCTTGACCCGCTGAAGACCTATGGGATCCACGGCTTTGATCACGCCCTTGAGCCTTTGCGTCGCGAGGGCAGTCAGTTCAAAGTCTATGTCTGGGCTATCGGCAAGGTGGAGGAGCCATTCCGCTTCCACCCGCAGCCGATAGCTGATCAGGGCAGCCTCGCTCACCAGTGGGGCAAGTTTCTCCAGTTTGCTGCGGTAACGTCCGTCAACTGCCGATATAGAATAGAGTTGTTCAATTTCGGAACGATTCAAACAAGGCTCCTTCCGCAATCCATGGGATATTTGGCATAGAAAAGGCGCCAAATTTGGCCGAGCTGAAAGAATTTTCAGTCAAGATCCTATATCATGGGCTTATCAGCAGTTCCAGTGGACAGCTGCAACTTGTTCGGATAAATAACCGTTGCATAGCGCACGTAAAAATCCTCCTGCAGAAAGGCTGAATCCATGGGAAATGTCAGCATCCTTGTTGGTGCCCAGTGGGGTGATGAAGGTAAAGGGAAATGGATCGATATCCTGGCAAGTGATGTCGAAATAGTTGCCCGCTTCCAAGGCGGTAATAACGCCGGTCATACTCTCTATGTCGATGGCCAAAAAGTTGTTCTCCACCAAATTCCAAGTGGAATTTTTCATCCCAACAAGATCTCGGCCCTGACCGCAGGCGTGGTCGTTAATCCTTCGCAGCTGCTTCTGGAAATCCGCAAGGTCTCTGCATTTGTTCAATTGACTCCCGAACGCCTTTGGCTTTCGGCGCGAGCTCATGTCATTTCACCTTGGCATATTCACCTCGATAGCAAGACCGAAACCGAAGCAGCCAAGCCGATTGGAACAACGAAACAAAACATTGAACCTACCTATGCTGAAAAAGCC
>CAXSGP010000034.1:41954-46028 GCA_964236955.1 uncultured Oligoflexus sp.
TATATCAATAGCAAACGCCGTCAGGCCTGGTACGACAGTTTGTGCCGTACGACGCCACGTTTTGCCGAGCATCGCCTAGCCCACGCCGATCAGTGGCGCGAATTTGATGAGGCTGCCGAGATCCTGGCGCCTTTCGTCGTCGATGCCGAACATCGGGTCCGTGAACAGATAAAAGCTGGCAAGCGGGCCCTGCTTGAAGGCGCTCAAGGGGCCCTTCTTGATATCAATCATGGAACCTACCCTTACGTGACTTCAAGCGAGACTGCTGCAGGCGGAGCTTTCGCCAGTCTTGGTTTCTCCCCGAAAACAGTCGACAGGATACTTGGCGTGGCGAAGGCCTATGTAACGCGCGTTGGTTCAGGCGCCTTTCCCACCGAACTCAAAGACAAGGTTGGCGAGCATCTCGCGACGCTCGGTAAAGAGTTTGGAGCAACCACAGGACGTCCCCGTCGCTGCGGTTGGCTCGATGCCGTCGCTCTGCGATACAGTGGGGCGATTTCAGGCTATGACGGTTTGATTCTCAACAAAATGGACATTCTCACTGGCCTTGACGAAATCAAGGTTTGTGTGGCCTATGACCATCCGGTTCACGGCCGCATCGAAGAGTTCCCTTGGGATCATGAAATTCTAAATGAATGTAAACCAATCTATAAGACCTTCAAAGGCTGGACGGAAGTCCTGCCCAGTGGCGGTAAGATCAGCGAGCTTGCCAAAAACGCCCGCGCTTATGTCGACGGTGTTGAAGAGATTATCGGCTATCCGGTGTCGATGGTGGGGACCGGCGTCAATCGTCAGGATGCCGTCTTCCGCTAAAGTTTCCTTGCTGTATTCACAGAAAAATGAGGGTGGCTAAGGACTTTTTCCTTAGCCATTTTTATAGGGGAAAGATGATTGACTCAAGGATGGCGGGAGGCTGGTCGATGGACGTTTGGGATGAACACGGGATCCGTAGGCGATCGCCATCGGCTTTCCCTTTGCCCTTGTCTTCCCTTTATTCACCGGCCAGCCGGGTATCAGTGGATTTTTGATTGATACTTGGCCAGAGCGCGGCCCGCAGCATTCGCGCTATCTTTAGGGTTTACGTTAAAAGCGATACCGGCCCATCGAGCGCCGCGATGGACGGCGTTGATGACATCTTCAAAAAAGAGAAGATGCGAAGGAGGAAGGCGAATGCCGGCACCGATGACGACGCCTTGGTAGCGCTCCGACCGGAGGCAGTTGAGTACATTTGCCTCAGCCGTCGAATCGGGAAGAATCAGACACAGGTCGGCGTGGTTTCCACTTGCTTCTATTTCCGCAACCGCTTCATCCAATCCCTTTTGAATGATTTCCGGAGTCAATCCAGGTGGCAGTGAGGGATCGGAAACATCAACAGATTCGGGAGTTTCACCGACGATAAGGACGTTAAGGCCACCCTCGCTTTCGCCATGATGAGTGTGTAAAGGCGAGGCTGCAAAGGTGGATCCACTGACCAACACGGCGAGACCAAAGACAAAATTTTTCATTTCCAAATCCTTTTAAATGAAATTTAAATCTTGAACCTTAGCGCTAGAGAAAGATTGAGGCGACTCCTCAAATTCCGGGTCGTTTCATGATGCGTCGCTCTCTTTGGGTCTATAGCGCTTCAGGTTCTCTCCAGTGCTTTTAGATTGATATGCGCATGACATCAAATGCATTAGGGTAATAGGCGTTATGCACGAAACAATCCTGAAATCAATAGCATGCACACACTTACCGACAGATCGGAGCACCTTTGCAGTGCACTCCAATTTTGTGGGAAAGGCTGAGGAAATATTAAAAGCTCTTCCCGTTCTTGAGCTGGCTCGAAATATACTGGCATATTCCTTGCTGCCCCAACCATCACGGATTTCAAACTTCAATACGACTTGTTAGTTTTAGCAGCTCGAGAGTTCACTTTCAAAAAATGGAGATAGTCATGTTCCGAAATCTACTTTTGCCCATGGCAGTTACTGCAGCCTTTGTTTCAAGCCTAAAAGCGGCAGCTCAGAGCGTTGAATGGTCCAATGCCTCCGCAGCCGGGGACGGCTGCCCGATAGGGACCTCTATCGTTACGATTACTCCAGGAGGCGACGAGATTGCCTGGACCTTTGACTCCTTTGGATTTCAATTGCAGGGGACTAAAACCACGGCAAGTCAGTTCTGTCGATTGACTGCCTCGGCCAAGGTAAAGAGAGGACTATACTTAGGCCACCTGATACAGGAACTCACCTTTGGAGCCACTAAATCCAAAATAGGAAGCGTCCTTACGGTCGGTGCGCAAAGCCGGTTTTTCAGCCGTAATATGCCGGCTCTAGGCCAGACCTATGCAGACGGGGTTGAGGTTGACAGTCCACTGGAATCCATAAGTTCCGAAGTCGATTATCTGCCGGACGTCTCGACCGATTATTTCTGCCGCTCCCCTAGCCCAGTAGGCCTCTTTCAATCCACTCTTTCGGCGGTGGGAAAGATCAGCGGTCGAGGCACGGCATCGATTAGTGTTCAGGGACAAAACGTCACATTCCGAGCGGTCACCGACTGGATGGCGTGTCCGAATACCTGAGATAAGCGCAAGGATTCAAAGAGCTTGGATCTTCAAGTGATCGAAGCTCCTTGGGTTTAAACAATCAATTATTACAAACAAGGCTTCCAGCGAAAGACGACCCTGTAGGAAACTGTTTGCCCTTGAATACCTACAGTGGCAATACCTAGACTATCCGTCACCTGACTGGTGGCCGAAACCGTCCCCTGAAAAAGTCCCGAATCGTTTTTCTCCTGGCAAAAGAAACTTGGTGGAACAAGCGCGGAAAAACTCTGTCCGCGATAGAAGGTGATTCGGGGAACATCGAATGCTGTCCCACTCGGATAGCTCCGCTTGATTTCTTCCAGATCATTGCCGAAAAACCGAGCTTTGGCTCCGATGGAAAAACTACTGCCTTCCGTCGATTTAGCAGCTCCAAAACTCACTAACTGAAAAACACGGTCCAGATAGAAACCAGGTTTTAGCTTGGCCGTGGCGCTGAGCCGGCAGAATCTTGCAATCGAGGAAGGCCCCTGCAATGAAAATCCGAAGCTATCCGAACTCCAAGCCAGTTCATCGCCTTGAGGAGTAGCGGTTAAGACGGCACTACTTGAAGGGCAGCCATTGCCTGCAGCCGTGACGTTCGACCACTCGACAACCTGCTCTGCGTTTGCAGGATGAGCGCCAAGCATAGTGACAGTAACCAGAGCCAGCAGAATTTTACCTAACATATATATCTCCCTATATAGCTACGGTGGAAAACAATAGAATAGAAATGCCAAGCATCTTCGATTCTACTTTCATTGACCATGATGCGGACGACTAAGCGAAGCAAAATCCATTCCAAGGACCGCGCTTCAGTCGAGTCTATCAAGACTGCGTGGATGACATTTTCCCTTTGAACGAGCATGCCAGGGCAATTGAAGGGAGGATGGATATGCAATGACCAGACGAGAATCATCGGCCGGCGGCTGACAACGCCTGCGCTCATCAATATTGGAAAGGAAAGGACTTAGCGGGGTGTTTACCTAGGAACCAAAGCCCTTACCAGAGTCCAATTGCTGTCGGAAAGACTCAGTAAATTCAGGTTGAAGGGAAGATGAGATGGCCCATAACTTAACAATACACTATAAACATAGTGCCTATGGATCAAATATGAGGCGCGGACTGAACTGTTATCCGGCTGCAAGAATTTCGGAGCAACGCATTTTCACCAACTCAGTGGTTCTTATCACCACTATCGAACCGAGCCCTTGTCAATGGACCGCCGCAACCGGCCAGTACAGAGAAGGAGCGAAAACGGCGTTTAGTTTGCCGCAAAACCATAGGTGACAAGAAACAAAATAATTATGACAAGTCCATCCCCGAAGGACGAGCTCGCCATAATTATGAAGATAAAGTGGGGCACCCCATGAAACGGAGTGCTACCACGCCCAGATACCAGGATTTCATTCTAATACGCAAAGTCCGATTTCTTGGATTGCCCGATCAATAGAGACACTAGGGGCTGTTGACGTTTGAGATAAGTGATTGAAAAGTACAGGCAAACTCGTATT
>CAXSGP010000035.1:0-43682 GCA_964236955.1 uncultured Oligoflexus sp.
GCGTTTCATCGGCAGAACAAAATGCTCATTTATGGGAATAAACTTCGCTTTTTTTCTGCCTCGCGCCTTGCCATCCCCATTTAGGAATTGTCTATAATCATGATTTTATCGCCGTGTATTCGGCAGCTTTCGTTCGTTACTTTTTACGCGGACTGGTTGAAGGGCTTGTTTCTGACGTTCGGCCTGATCAACGAGCAGGATAGCACCGATTGCAGCTAGTCCGGCCAAAATTGCTGTGATTGCCATAAGACCCTCCTTGAGCATTCCTTGGAGTATCGACGCTTTTCAAAGAAAACTAAAGTAGAAACTTTAGAATAGGCAAAGCCAGGCAAAATATGCTGAAATAGTTTGCGGAAAGACTTCAACGGCTAGAGGACCTTGCCATGGAACAACTCATTCCACGTACCCTCAGGCGCTGGGAACACTATCAATCTAACCTTGCTAAATCTGCGGTTTTTTCTCAGTTTCAGAACATGACCAAAGGTCATCTATCCGTTAATGTCAAAGGTGACCCAGTCACCTATTCCTTCGGTTACGGTAAAAAGGTCAAAGCTCAAATTATGATCAACGACGACAGATTCTTTAGTCGTTTCTGGAGCAATGGCGAACTAGGCTTCGGTGAATCTTATGTTGAGGGGGATTGGAACAGTCCCGACGTCGCAAGTGTAATTCGATGGTTTCTTCTCAACGTGGATCGCGTGGACGCATTTGTAAGGCCCGAGGCGGTTGAGACGTCCTTCATGCAGCTTATGGTTGGAGTACGACATATCCACGCCCTAATCAATTACAGCCGTTCTCTGACACCTATGGGAACCTGGGCCTCACGTTATGAACTGGGGCGTCCTTTCTTTAATAAAATGCTTGATCCCTTGCTCTATAACTCCGGCGCGATTTTTGCGAAAAATGATGACCTTGATAGCGCTCAGCAGAGAAAGCAGCGTAAGATTGCTAAAGATCTCCGGGTAAAAACCGGCTCCCGCATCCTCGAGTTGGGATGTGGCTGGGGCAGCTTTGCGATCTATCTTGCTCAAACCTACGACTGTCATGTCACAGCCGTGACACTGTCCGAAGAGCAGTCGAATTTTATGAAGAAACGCGTGTTAGAGCTTGGATTAAACGATAAAATAAACTGCCTTCACGCTGACTATCGGGCGGTCCAGGGGCTATACGACCGCATCGTTTCGATTGAACTTGTCGATACCCTTGAACCGGGGCTCCTTCCGGAATTCTTCGAACTTTGTGACCGCTGGCTCAAACCGCAGGGCATCATGGTGCATCAGCTGCTGCTCACTCCTGAGGCTTTTCGGGCTAGCGCCAGCCCTGGCAATGAATGGAATCAAAAATACATTGCACCGGGGATTCTAACGCCTTCACTGAGTCAAGTTCTGGATGCGATGAGTCGCACGAGTAGTTTTTGTATAAGAAGTCTGAAAGACATAGGCCTTTCTTATAGCAAAACCCTTGCCGCTTGGACCAAAAACTTTAAAGGTCATGCTGCGGAAGTGAGAGCCCTTGAATTCGACGAACAGTTTATCAGGACCTGGGACTACTACTTAGCTTATGCTGAAGCGGCATTTGACCATGGTCTGCTGACGGCTGCGCAGATTACTATCAGTCGCGCAACACAAAGGAACGAGGAAAAACCGGCCTTTACCAGCTAAATTCAGTCACACCGAAGATGGTAAATCCTGATCGAAGCCAAGTAAATTCAAGGCCCGTCCAGCCTCTATCCTGGACAGCCGGCCGCTCAATAAGGCCTATCACGGTCCTTTATGATTCGTCACCTGAAGGAGGGCACGTGGATTTCAAGATTTGGATGATCAGTTTTTTCTCTTCCTTCACGGCTCTCTTTGCAATCGTCGACCCCTTTGCTCTTATCCCGATTTTTCTGGCTATGACCGACCGTTTTTCCCAACTCGAACGTCGCCACGTCTGTCTGAAGGCGGCTCTGGTGGCGACATGCATACTCCTCACTTTTGCCCTGGCGGGAGAACGCATCTTTCACCTTTTCGGCATTTCAATACCAGCCTTTCAGATCGCGGGTGGCATTCTCCTTCTTAGACTTGGTATCGAGCAGCTCAGCGCGGATCGCGTACGTGTGAAGAGCGAAGAGGAACGGGAATCCTTTGAGCGCAACGATATCTCGATTTTTCCCATTGCGACACCGCTTCTTGCGGGTCCGGGATCGATTTCGACGGTTGTCATCCGAGCGAGCTCTATCAAAAGTTTCCCAGAAGAACTGGTTTTCATGCTCTCTATCGTCAGCGTGTTTCTCTTGACCTACAGTCTGCTGCGCAGCGCCCCCTACCTCTATCGCCTGTTGCGCCGCACCGGACTTAACCTTTTGACTCGCATCATGGGCATTATCCTTACAGCAATGGCTGTACAATATATTATCGATGGACTGACCACGGTCTGGCGCCAATTGCAGGCTACCTGATTAGGCCTTGAAGTAAGTTCGCCATTGTTTCAGACTTCGCCTAAGATTAGAGCTCAGAGGAGACGACGATGATACGAATTTTCGCACTTTATGCTTTGCTAGCAACGACACAGATCTACGGCGGGACCGCGAGTCCTGAAACTCAATTTGAGCTGAGGGACCCCAAGACCAAGGAGATCTATTTCACAGGCCGTGAAAAAACCAGTCAGGACGGGGAAGCAATCCGTAAGGAAACTCTTTATTTTGACAGCAATAAAAAAGAAGTTTTAAAGGATTCTTTTGCTTTTGACGCAAAGACTTTGCGTGCCATTGATTTTATTTCGTCCAATGCCATAACCGGGGAAGAGATCAAGGTCAGTGGCCAGGACCAGGGTCTTGACATACAATATCGCCCTAGCCACGACGGCAAGACGGGAACGAACACGGTAAAGAGCGAAAAGCAAATTTATCTACCCAGCATCGCGGGTGATCTCATCCTGCAAAATTGGGACAATCTCATGACGGGTAAAGCCGTGAAATTTGATCTTGTGATTGCCTCCCGCATGGAGACCATTCCCTTTCAACTCGTTCGTCGCGAAGCCCTTACCGTAGATAATGAAGAACGCGAAGTCTTCACGCTGATGCCGCAAAACTTTCTCATTCGCATGCTTGCTCCCCATCTCGAATTTCAATACGGCAAAGACAAAAAGATCCGCCAGGCCTTATTCCCAAGTCCTCTGCCCATCCATGGCGGTCAGAACCAAATGGTGGAAATGGTTTTTAGACCGAATGACGCTAAGCTCAGTAATTAGTTGAACGCCTTCGGCCAACAGCTCCCGTGTTAACATCCGCTTCGGCGAGAATTTGTAATGCTCCCGCTGAAAAATATTTCTCACCCTATCGGCAAGGATTCGGTTTCCCGATCGTCCAAGAAGGGAGCCGCGGCCGGCGCTGCGCCTCCCATGGGCTATTGAGGTGAAAATCAGGATGGAATCACTGCAGCTGGCCCAGCAAAAATCCTCGCTAAAGTGGGAGGATAAAGTGCTCAAACCTTGCAGAATGACCAAGGCTCACATCGGGAGTTTTCCCAGTGCGGGGGCTTTTTAGTTTTTGCTTATAAGTTGAAAGGTATCGACGACATCGCCGGTGATATTCTTAAATTCACAGCGCGCCTTGCGGGGATCGTTATCGACGTGAAAGGTGCAGAATAAGGCTCCATAATTGGCATTTTGATTAGCCGTGTAGACCTTGGCCCACCAATCACCCTTCTCAGGCTCACGTTTATCGCCCTTGAGCGCTTTGAGAATCTTCTGCCAGATTTCCTCTTCGCCCTCCTCACGAATCGATTTGCCGCCAAGTCCGGAAACAAAGGCGAAACTGTGACCCGCGTCAAGCACCAGATCACTTCCGCGACTGGCGACGGTTTGCTTTTCAAAATTACTCATGAGAAAGGTGCGCGAATAGGAATGCTCGTGCGCGGTGGCAACGATCGCTCCATGTTCCCGGCAGGTTTCATAGACCTTCCAGCCCGTCTCATCCTCTTTGCTGCCGACTTGCATCATTGTCTGGTTTTTATGCCACACGCAAATACTAAAGGCCGCTTTTTTCTCGCTTAGGGACTGCTCGATAAACTCTTCATGCCTGTCACCCTTGGTGCCAACGGCGGATATTGCAATGACAAGACCTTCATATTCGCAACGGTGCTTAATCCCCAATTCGCCCGTGCACTTCGCCTTCGGCATCTTATCGAGTCGGGCTTTAAGTTTAGCGGAATATCCCGACCATTTGTCAACGTCATGATTGCCTATTGAGGCCAAAATAGGCATATCGCCAACGGTGTCGGTCAGCATCTTGTCCCACTGGTCGGGACTGTCTTCGTAATCGAAGTCGCCGGGAATGATAAGCAGATCGGTTTTTTCGGACTTAATCAACTTAAGAACAGCATGCGAGCCTTCCGAGACTCCCTGATCGCCGACAAAAGCAACCTTAAAGTTGGCGGGAGTGGTCAGCAGATCCGATGGCAATTCACTGCCCGGCTTGTCATTGCCCGTTCCTGTACCGTTGCCCGTTACGGTTCCCTCCCCCACTCCCTGCTCGGTATCATGGCCCGACGGGGCTTGCTTTTGCCCTTCGCCCGTTGGGTTGCTTCCGGAACCGGGGGTTGGTTTAGAGGTTTTACTGGGGGCGCAGGCGATGTTTAAAAGGATTGACAATGAAACTAAACTGAACAGGCCCACGCCCACGTTCTTTGCGTTGTTGAATTTCATCCTGGTCTCGCTTGATAAATCGTTGTGCAACGACTTTAACAGAAATAGGCGATTGTATGTAAATGTTTTAGAGAGTGTCAGGAATTTTCCGCCTTCGGAATCGCTCGGCATTTGTTCTCGAATCAGGCTCGATTCAAACTAGGTGCTGAATGAGGCCGCCGTAAAGGTTGGCGGCAAGTGGCTACCCCCAGGGCTGGTCTAAATCGAGTTTAGAAACGGACTTCTCGACACTTTTTTTCTTATGAACTATCCTTGTCAATATCGCTTTTGCAGCATATACGATATTCTCTGCGTTGAAAGCTGCTCCCACACAATCTGTTTATGGCAAATAAAGGACAGCAGGACCCTGTCACTTGCGAGGTGATCATGAATAAATCAGAAAAACTTAAAACCCTTCTGCAGGCCAAAAAAGCCATTCTTTTTGATTTAGACGGCACCCTGGTTGACAGCAATGACTTTCATGCGGAGGCCTGGTCAAAGGTTCTTACGAAAAATGGTCATTCCTTCTCCCAGGCTACGATTCGACCGTGGATAGGTAAGGGAGGGGACAAGATACTCAAGGAACTCGTGGGAATCGATGACAAGAGTAAAGAAGGCGAACAAATACTTTCCATGCGAAGTACTTTGTTTAAGGAAATCTACGCACCGCGTATTCAGGCCTTCGCCAAAGCCGCTGATCTCCTCCATTGCCTAAGGGTCAGTGGCTATACAGTTGCACTTGCCTCTTCGGCAAAATTAGATGAGCTGAATGCCGTATTAAAGGTCGCGGGTCTGGTAGGCACAGTAGATCAAATTACAAGTTCGGACGATGCGGAACACTCGAAACCGGATCCTGACATCCTCACATCGGCCTTAGCGAAATGCAAAGTTTCTGCCGCTTATGCAATCATGGTTGGCGACACACCCTACGATATCGAAGCGAGCAAAGGTGCGGGAGTGAAGACCATCGCCGTTCGATCCGGCGGATGGAGCGACGAAAGCCTAAAGGATGCGGATCTTATTTTTGATAATGTGCATGAGATACTGATTTCCTTATAATGAAAGTATCGGCCTTAGGCATTGCGCGAAGACAGGATATTCTCATATTGCCCTTTCTGGCGAATCAGAAGGCTTCGCCAGAGGCTTCACCATTCAATCAATCTTCCTGTCGACAACAGTCCCTAGATCCATTTAAAAGATCTCTCCGATCAAAGATCCAGAGATTCCACTAATCCATCCGCTGTCTATCCGCTGTCCATACGTTAAATTTTACAGCGAGTTAAAGTAGGCCCTCACTATTTTGCAAAATTCACTCCGCTTGTGCGATAGGGAGGGCCCGTCTTCCGTACTTAGACTCTTGCCGTTTTCATCCCCGAGTAACCTTGGATAGATGTATTGGCTCGGCCGAACCTGGAGCTTGGGCAAATCCAAGGTCTGTTCCTCGCTCCCTATCATCAGCATTGCATAGCTATTCATTTGTGGCAGAACAGGTGTAAACATGGCTTTCAGATCGGCATTTCGGTTGATCAGATCCAGCAGACCAAAGTACAGAACCAACTCCCCGAGATTAACTCCCGACTCATTCCAATACCGGTCGTCCTCAGTGAGAATGTCTTTAGAGCTGCGATGCAGGGCTAGATCCTCCGTACTTACGACTGCCGACCATTTTAAGCCCGACGCATCTGCGTCCGCAGCCGCCGCGCATTCATCAACGAGAATTTGCTGGAATAAGGCTTTTTTAGCGGCTGGATTGATAATTTCCCGCCGGTAGAGCTGATAGGCGACGCGCCGGCCCAGCAGAATATTCAAGATGGTATTGGAAAAGTTATAGTATCTTTTCGGCAAAGTGAAGGAATTCAGATCTTTTCGCAATGAAAAACTAAGAGAGGCAAATCGATCTTTCGTCGAAGCGCCTCCCGGCAGGTCCTCGATGGCCTTGAATTCTTCGGCACTTACCCTTCCTCCATCGTCACCGAGTGCACCTGGCCAGTTAGGATAAGAGCCCCAGATCGGTCTCGGACGCTTGCCATGGCAAATTTTGCAGGCCGTGTCGTCCTGCGAATAAAGCACCTCGGAAGCACGAAAGTCTATCTCACGGAATTTCCAGCTGCCGTCGTCCATTGCCTCCTGCATCTCTATATTCTCCCGTAGGGGATCATTGGGATGACTGCTAAATCCCAGGAGTAAGCGCGCGCTATCGCTGAACATAATCAGCCGTGGATGACTGGCGTCCGATAGGTGGCGACTCCTAGTGTCTCTTATAAGAACATAATTTCTCTTGAAGACTTCGGGTAAGGCCAGAATAAGACCTTCCACGTTTTTGATCTGTGAATCCTTTACAAATTGAACGATGTCGTCAATACCGATGTTGACCGGCAACGGCGCGACCGCCTTGCGAACGGGCACTGAAACTTCGACGTTGCCCGTGGTCCTAATTTCCTGCTCCTTTAGGAGCAACCATTTGCCTTTTATCGATTCTTCCAGGCGAATGATGACTTTAGTCTGATCTTTGGGGTAGCTGATGGTATTGTCAACGGCATCAAGCATACCTTCCTTTATCTTCTGGCCGTCCCTTATCACCATCCACCTTAGGGATCGATTGAACTCATTAACTGTCAACACCTGCGGGGGTTTGGAAAAGCCATTTACAGCCCATTGCAGAAGCGCTGTCCTTTCCGCTTCCGAGAGAATGCCTCCAGGCGGCATCTGCTTTTGGGTAGGGGCCGTTAGCTGCAGTCTTTGTTCGAAGGCATTGATTAAAGAAGGGGACAGATTCCTAGGCGGCCAGCTGAGAAGATCCAGCCCGGCCTCCGAACGGGAGCCGGAATGACAAGCTATGCAGCGTTCATCAAGGGTCTTTTTTACGCTTGGTAAAACCCGAATCCTAAACTGCGCGTCCATTCCAAAGTTGTCATCATACAAAGGCTCATCGATGCTCGGGTCATAGATTTTCTCAAGGCGACAGATAACCGATTTTCCTGCTTCGATCAGGGGGATAGATCCGCATGGCTTATTGTTTGGGGTGTGAAGCCGATGATTCACCGAATCACTATTAACTATTTTAAGATCCTGGCCGAGTTCTGCAAAAAACGTCTTCGTTTCATTGTTCCACGCTTTAGCGCCGGTCTTATCGGCTATGGTGAAAGTAATCTGGGGCCTGGGAATTGCCTCAGAATTTTCGGGAAGAGGCAAGACGAAGCGAATACTCATTGTTTCTTGCTTGGGCGTCGCTTGCGGTAAATTAGACGGAATATTTTTATCGTTGAGTTTGGGCTCCGGAATCAAAACGGGTGTCGTGTCGATGGGACTTGCTGGACTGATTTTGGCTTTATCAGGGCTTGAGGGCGCTTCGGAAGTGGACCGATTATTTTCGATTAGATCATCAATTTTAACATGTTGCACCTGCTTTTTGGAAGCAATCATAGATTTGCAGGCCGCGGTCAATGCAAAAATAAAAATTAGCTGATGACTTATTCTCATGATTTTCACCTGATTGCTTGGGTTCGAATCCGTTCTGATGCAAAGCAGTCACTGGAAATATTAGGAATCATTTTTCCAAGCAAAAAAAGGTTGTAGAAATGTTGTTCTTTTGAAAATGCTTTATAGTTTAACGGCCAGTAGGAAATAATCTCTAAGCTCCCTGCCGCGACCGAGCAAATCCGTATCGGACCTTTATGGGATATCCCAAAGTGCGATCTGTATAGCTCTAATATGGTTTAAGAATTCGAAAATAATTAATGGATTAGCCATCAATCGAATGATGCATTCTATATTTGCCACAGTTATAACCCGGACAGGCTCTCAACTGAGTTATTGAAAATTTGATAGGCCATCCCATTAAATGCCAAAGGTGGATACCCGAGGGATCCACCTTTTCACAGTTCGGCAAGGAGCTGAATGACAACCCGGCTTACCCTTAAAAGGGCACGGGAAAAAACCCAGGAATCAAGCTAAAAAAGCGGTTTCCAACTGCTCAATTTGAGCCCGCTCGGCAGGCGAAATTTTTGCACCCAGACCGAGGTATCCCCCAGCTGCCTTTGCAACACTTTGGGTGCGTTCCATAATGTGCTGCTTGAGATTGGCAAAAGCTGCGGGCTCCATACTTTTCCTGAGTCCCTGGATATAAACCTTCCAGGTTTCAAAAAGTTTTGAATCTGGCGGTGTACCCAGCCAGCTTTCAATCAATTGATAGGCCGGGTCGGACGTATGCAGGCCCTCCTCGGTCAAAGCCTTAAGAATAGCACTTCGCTCCTTCACTGCAATGCTACCATCGGCCCAGGCTGTCAGGACCAGCGGTACCGAAGACATCGCGACGGCAGTCAGCGGCGTGACCTTATTATCAAGGAGATAGGCAAGGATTTTTTCGTCCTTGATGCCCGATACCTTGGAAAGCTCAAGACTATTTTCGGCGCGGGTACGCTCCGCTTTGAGTTTAGCCATGAGTTCCAAACTTTGGCGGGCAAAAAACTCCTCTTCCAGTGCTCTCCGGCCGCCATCTCTGTAGTCCTGCGTCATGAAAACCTCCAATTAGTCCTGATCATTGAGGCACAATATGAACAGGATTCGATGAGACAAAGCTAAGGCAGCTTCGCATCTGATAATAAAGATACCAACATGGGAGCGAGCGGGACCAAAAAAGTCGACCTTAATAAAGTCCCTTACTCGACAATATCTTCATCATCATTGCCTTCGCTTCAGTGCCACCGAAACCGCCCTTCTCCTGGGCAACCGTATCTTCAAAGTCCAACACAGCAATATAGTTCTTGTTGTGCCCCTTGATATGCGCCACGAACCAACCGAGTCGCTTCGTAAAGGCTATATCAACAAAACCCGAACCCGTTTTGCCTGACCACTGATAGCCTTTGAGCGTCTCCTCCAGATAGCTGATGTTTTGAGCGGTTTCGATTGCTGAACGCTTGGCTGGCAAACGAAAGGTCCAAAATTTTTCGAGAAACTCGACTTGTTCGACAGGTGAAATAAGGAGCGTCGGCTTAGGGGTGCCCTCAACGAAAGGCGCAGGAGTCAGCCAGGCATTGGCAATTTTTCCCGAAAAATTCCTATTGCCGTAATGGAAGGCCTCGAGATAAGCCTGAATCTTCTTTCTACCCAGCGTTTTGGTGATGCGCTGGGAGAACCAGATGACCGAGTTCGCCATCCAGGTCGTAGCGTTTTGATCCTGATTCCAGTCCGGAATTATCTCTTTCTTTCCATTCCACTTAAAGGTTGTGTTCTCATTCTTAAGAACGTCAGAATCATAGGCCATCACCGCCAATGGAATCTTAAACGTTGAGCAAGCGGGCTTTGCTCGCTTGCAAAACTCAGGGTTAAAAGAATCGACATAAATCTTGGTATCCATATCGTAAAGAAGAAAACAGCCGTCTTTATTTGCAAAAATCGGGCTAAGTGCCATATTACTTTCGGGAATACTCACACAGGATTGAAGACTGAACAGGCTCGATATCAGCATGATGCTGGTCAAGATTCGAATAGCGTGAGCAACAATTTTCATCGCGTCGTCCTACCTTCGCCATATAATTCCTAAAAGCCTTCGCAGGACAGACCCGGACGACTCGGGCCATTCTACCAAAAACCAAGCAACTGTGTTGGGAAAGCAGCACCAGGGGCAAGGAAACATCTCGGGATGCATTCGAACTACGAAAGGGTCACCGGATTCGGCGAAAAGTGATTCTAGACGGAAATGCCGAAGGGAGGCCGTGGGGGCGCTTTAAAAATAGATGGGGCCCGAGCTTGAACCGGCAAAACGTTATTTACTATCCATAGCTACGGCAGTAAAAACCGTGGCGATCAATTTGAGGTATTTCTCTGCTTGGTCTTTGCTAAGGGTCTCGCCAAGGCTCTTCAGACCATGACCAGCTTGCGAATCATGGTAATTCTGACAGTCATCCTTACACATTTGAATAACTTCAGCGATGACAGCCCGCGCGTTTTCCATCTGATACTTCACTTCAATTTCAAGGCGAGGATCGGCAAAATGC
Source organism: uncultured Oligoflexus sp. (assembly GCA_964236955.1). GTDB lineage: Bacteria > Bdellovibrionota_B > Oligoflexia > Oligoflexales > Oligoflexaceae > Oligoflexus. The sequence goes on from CAXSGP010000035.1 coordinate 10,662, forward strand.
GTGTCGGGATAAACTGTATAGGTAATGGAATCCGGACCACGTTTCAGAATTTGAAAATCCATTTGCATATTGTGAAAGCGGAAGTTGTTGACTTTTTCTCCTCGCGCAACTTTCTTTGCAACTTCCTCCAAGCCTTCCTCATCACTAAAGTTAAGCTTAATAACTTCGCTAATGTGCTTGATATTCTGAAGGGCAATATCCGACTTCGCAAGCTTTCTGCAGAGTTCAAAAATGCTATTGAGCGCTACGGGTACATTCGTCTTATAAAAGCCGCGATTCATCGTGTAATCGGTTGACGAAGTGAGTTTTCGCCCAGTTCCGACACGCGTGCCGAGTTCAAGCCCAAGAAAGGAAATGCCAGCCGATGCCGAGGCACCAAAGCTATTGCTGTCGGATATGACCTTCTGAGATTTGCACTTGATAAAGCGATTGGCGGCAACCGTGTCTTTGTCCACGAACACACCGTTGGTGTCCCCGGTTCCATTAACATCTTTGGCGCGACCAACAACTATTTCGTGTAGGATATTGCGCTGGAAAACGTCATCAAATTTCATTCCGGCGCCTATATCAAAAACAGCCGTTGAGCCAAATTTAAAACTCGCACCTACATTGCTGCCGATTTCAGCAAAATCGAGCGAACTCTGTGAAGCGGTCAGGTTGTCAGTCAGTTCAGGCGACAGCTCGCGCGAAATATCGATTTGAGCTAGCGAAACATTTTCTATATATTCACCACTGGATGCTCCCGGCTCGGGTGTACGGGATGAGTCTGCAGCATGCTTTCGGTTGCTGCAACTTGTATGCAGGCCCAAGGAACCGACCAATCCCATTACAAGCAATGTGCGCATGCGTTCGCCTTTATTTTGGACCCTGAGTAAGGAAGGTCGATTCGAAAGCTTTGTAATGAAATTTATGCAATAATCATGCACAATTTTAAGGCGTTGAAAATACTCAGGAAGCATCACTGAGAATCAAATCTTAGTGTCCAGGCGTTGCGTGGGGTGATGATAAGTTTGACGAAGCCCTTCCTTTGGGCGCCTAAAGAAAGCTAAACGAAAGTTTGAAAACGCCTGAATGGGCAGCAAGGCAAGAGCTGTGCTTCCTGCGAAGCAGGGCCTTTAATACCACATGGGTCGTGGCCAAACCCCTACCACTCTTCATAAAGCACTTGGCTCTATTGGGTCTGGAAGGACCACCACTGCCTGAGCAGCGCGATCCTTTCGTAGTATACTCGCGGCAGAGCGAACCAAACCCCCTTTCCATTCAACATTAAGGCGTTGGCGGACTCGCAGCCGGCATAGGCAGGGGCGAACTGGGGTTTACCGGAGATCCATTGGGAACAGGATTAGTGTCCTGCCTTGGTATGCGATCGGGTTCGGGATCTCTTTGTCGCATCGGTCCATCGGGAAAAGGATTGGGTTTGTCATCGTTGAATTCATTCATCACACCACTCCTAGAGAATAAATCTGATTTCACACTCGAGCTTGAGGCTAGCCTTATCTTTATGATGGAGCGATGAGAAAGGAGAACGATCCGGCTCGATGGGATTATCAATGACGGCCTGAGCCACCCCACCCGATCCATGGAGCGCTATCCCGGGGTTTGAGTGCTTGCAACCTGCCCTGCTTAAGCTTTGCTTCGAGTGGAGGCCACTCTTTGTTGTGATGCGATCAAGATCGGAATATCCCGTAGGGAAGGAACCGGAATCAAGCTCACTATTCTAATTTTTTGCTCTGCCCTTGAGCGATTGCTGCCAAGGTGGAGGGGCTATAACTCATGCGAACGATGCTTCATAAATAAAACGAAAGGCATATACTTAATCAATAATAACAATATGTTATTTACTCTTGCCTCGTTGCAATCCTATATAAATGCTAGCCTTATCATTCTCACGAAAACTACTCTGATGAGGTGTTGAACACCAGACAAACATTCAGGGAGTTGTTGTCATGAAGGCGATCGTTTTTCATAAACCCGGTGATATGCGTTACGAAACAGTTCCTGATCCAAAAATTATGGCTCCCACCGATGTCATCCTGCGGGTCACATCAACAGCGATATGTGGTTCGGACCTACACATCTACAATGGCTATTTTCCACAGGTTCAAAATATGGTGATGGGCCATGAATTTATGGGCATTGTGGAAGAAACGGGATCTGCCGTCAAAAAACTTAAACAGGGCGATCGGGTGGTCATTCCCTTCGTGATCGCTTGTGGTTCCTGCTGGTTCTGCAGCCATGAGTTTCCTACGGCCTGCGAAACGACAAATCCTGCCAATTATGGCCCGGAAGGCGGGATACTTAAAGAAAAGGGCGGCGGTCTCTTTGGCTTCACTAACCTTTACGGCGGCTATTCGGGAGGCCAGGCGGAGCGGGTGCGGGTCCCCTTCGCCGACGTCGGCGCGCAATTAGTTCCAGAGGATCTCAGTGATGAGCAGGTGCTATTTCTTAGCGATATTCTTCCGACTGCTTACACTGCGCTCCAATGGGCGGAAGTCAAGGAAGGCGAAACGGTGGCCATATTTGGCTCAGGTCCCGTTGGTCTGATGGCACAGAAACTTGCGCGCCTTATGGGTGCTAGCAAGATTATTGCCGTCGATCCCCAGGATTATCGACTCGCCGTTGCCTCGAGCGCAGGGCATGCGACTCATGTGATCAATCCAGACCGGGTGAATACCGTCGATACTATTCGTGAATTAACCAGCGGTCGTGGTGCCGATGTCTGCATCGATGCGGTCGGTATGGAAGCCAAGCGAAATGTTCTGGAAAAAGCCTCCAATGTGCTGCACGGACAAGGGGGAACTTCTAAGGTCCTGGAAACAGCGATGAGCGCGGTACGCAGGAGCGGTAGGGTTTCGGTCGTTGGGGTTTATGGAAGCAAGTATGATAGTTTTAATCTCGCCCAGTTCTTCGACAAAAATCTGACTATAAAAATGGGCCAGGCCTGGGTCCAAAACTTCAATGACGAATTGCTGGGGTTCATCCGTAGTGGGAAAATTCAAGCCGATGACATTATTAGCCATCGGATCCCAATGAAAGAGGCAGCTCGAGCTTACGAAATATTCAATAAAAAAGAGGACAATTGCGTTAAGGTTGTGATGACCCCTTGATCCAGGAAATGAGCCGCTGCATTTTAAATGGCGGCTCACTAAAATTCATCTCTGTCTATTGTCATCAAGCGTTGCAAAGCAGAGCGATACTTATGACGAAGCCAGGATCTCCCCAGATAAACATTGAACAAGATAAGTCATGGCTGGCGAAGTATGGGCGACGACCCAGTTTCCTCCTGCATCACAGGCAATCCAACCAAATTCATGCTTCGCGGCTAGTGCCTCGTCAAAGGTCCTTTGGCAGGCTGCTTTCAGGGACAAACCATCACGTACCCGTGTCTCGATACGAACAGCGACACCCGCATCAACTATTTGTTCTCCAATCCCCGTCACCGAAATCGCGGCAAACGCGCTTGCATAGTTTCCAGCGACAGTCGCGGAATCACTGACACGACCTGGTTCCTCGTTACCTCGACCGCCTGTGCTCGTACCGGCAGTCAGAGCTTTTCCTTGGGATGAAACAACCACACCGACCGTGTCGCAACCATCGGCCTCCGTCGCTGCCTTTTCCCGCTTGGAAAGCCAGGCTTTCAATCGAGCCTTGCTTACTAAATCTGCGACCGGAAGACCGAGAGTTCGCGCCAGCAAATCATGTCCGGGGCCGGTTAAAACCCGAGACGATTTATTTTGTAGCTCTAACGCCAGACGCGAAGGGTTCTTAACATCACTGATTGAGATAACACCTGAAAAGCACTGGCTTCTTCCATCCATAAGAGCAGCCGACAGTCGGGGTCTACCGTCAGCCTGTAATGCCGAGCCAAAGCCTGCATTAAAACCTTCATCATCTTCCAGTCCAGCCAAGACGAGCGCGGAAAGTTTCAAGGGGTCGTCTTTATCCCAAACCGAAAGAGCATCATTGGCAATTGTCTTTAAGCTCGCGGTCGCCTTCTTCAGTCCTGCAGGGCTAGGATCCATGGGACCGGCTCCGCCATGCAGCATAAAAAAGGGCAGTGTGCTTCTTCCGTCTATAATATTCATAATTTATTCCTACCCCTTTGATTAGGACCTCGCCTGGATCCAGGTTTTGTCCGTTTCCAGCCCTTTTACGTTTGGCAACGTTGCCAGTATCGCCAAGTCGGCAGGTATTGCATGCCTCGATTTAAGACAGTCTATGACCGATTCATAATCATCATAAAAGTGAACAATGGTCTCGCCTGCTTCCATACTGTCGATAGCCGTTTCCAGCGCCTCTCGCTCATTCGATATAATCCGACATTCTTTATGAGGAAAGGCTTTGTTTATAGCCTGCAGCGTAATTGCGGCCGTCTCTCCCAACTCACGACCACGCAAATCGATATCCTCTTTTATAAAAATTCTATCGAAGCCGGAGCCGGCGGCGTGAGCGCCCTTTTCGAGCATGTCTATGCTTCGATCACCCGGCAAACCGATAATACCAGTCGTTCTGCGGCTAAAGCGCCGAGCTGTTTCGCTAATCGCGAAAAATGCGGATGGATTATGACCATAATCGAGCAGCACTAAACCTTGTCCAACCTTATAAATATTGAGGCGCCCTGGATTGTCTTTTCCGCTATCAAAGGTCTGCAGAGCTGCCATGATTTTGGTCTTTTCCAAACCCTGAGCCCGAACGGCTGCAATCGCTGCCAGCACATTTTCAACCTGATAGGATGCAAAGCCGGATAGGGTGCATGGAACCTTGCCGAGATCAACGAGGGGCGTGATTTGAAAAAGGCCTTTCGCCTCAAACACCCAATTATTCATCACATAATAACCGGTTCCACCGTTAGCGATATGCTTTTGCATGATTTCGTTTTCAGAATCCAGAGCGAAATAGCAGATATCACGCTTAAGATTTTGCCTTTGCATGCAGCGCATTTCAGGCAAGGCAGCCAACCTTTTGTCAGCTGCATTTAATACCACCGTTCCGCCTTCACGCACACGTTCCGCGACCAGCGATTTTGCATGGAGTATATCGTCTTCATCCTCAATTCCATCCTGACCGATGTGATCGGCTTGGATGTTAGTGATCACACCGACATCCGACCAGTCATAACCCAAACCGTTACGCATCAGACCGCCCCGGGCTGTTTCAAGAACGGCTATTTCGATCGTTGGATCCGACAGCAGAGTCCTAGCCGAACGAGGCCCGGTGGTATCGCCTCGGGAAATACAGTTTTGATTGATCCATATACCACCCGTCGTCGTCGTTCCCACAGTTTTTCCTGTGGCCTGCATCAGATGTGAAATCAAACGCGTTGTGGTTGTTTTGCCGTTGGTTCCGGTGATTGAAATAATGGGAATACGGGCATCCTGATCCTTCGGGAATAACATTTTAACAATAGCGGCACCAACATCGCGTGATTTTCCCTCGCTAGGAAAATGGTGCATGCGGATTCCAGGTGCCGTATTCAATTCGACAATGCCGTTATTTTTATTCAGGGGTTTTGAAATATCCTCGGCCAACAGATCGATGCCGCAGATATCCAAACCTATCGCGAGGGCCGCCCTTTCACAGATATGGGCCACCGAGGGATGAACGTCGTCAGTAACGTCTATCGCTTTACCACCAGTAGAAAGATTGGTGTTATCACGCAATGCTACCGCCACTCCCATTGCCGGAACTGAGTCTAAACTGAGCCCCTGTTTTTGCAGGCAAATTAAGGCAATTTCATCGAGCGGAATCTTGGTCATCGGTTTTTCATGGCCATCCCCGCGGCGGACGTCGCTGTTTTCTGTCGCAACAAGGGCCGATATTGATGTAAATCCGTCACCGATAACACTTGGAGCGAGCCGTTTGGAAGCGGCAATAAGTTTACCGCCGACAACGACCACACGATAATCAAACCCTTGATACATTTCCTCGACAATAACCCTTGCCGAGTATTCTTTTGCTATTCTAAAGGCAGCAGCCGCTTCGTCTTCACTCGCGATATGCAGCGAGACGCCCTTACCCTGATTCCCGTCGAGCGGTTTTATCGCAGCCCTTCCGCCGATGGCTCGCCACGCCTCGCGCGCGCCTTCTTCCGTTCGTACAACTTTTCCATAGGGTACGGGAATGCAGGCCCGTTCTAAAAACTCCTTGGTCAAAGCTTTATCGCAGGATATCTCGACAGCGATTGATCGGGTGCTCCAACTTTGGGTTGCCTGAATAATCTTAAGGTTTTTGCCAATACCCAGCTGAATGAGACTTTGTTCGTTCAATCTTTGCCAGGGAATATTTCGGGCAATTGCTGCGTCGACGATGGCTTTGGTACTGGGACCAAGCGCCCGACGTGCCGTGATCCGTCGACCTTCAGCTAACTTTTCTTCCAGATCATAGGATTCGTTCTTCAAAATACCTAGGGCGTATTCAAAGGCCGTGCGGAGTAAATGTTCAGAAAGGGCCGGTTCTATGCACTCAATCACAACTTTATAAATTCCAGGCGCGCCGCCATAGACAGTCTTTCCGTAAGAAGCCGATATCCCGGCAGGCTCAGAAAGTTCCAACGCGATATGCTCTATGATGTGGCCAAGATAAGTTCCTTCGTTGAGGCGTTCGACGAAGCCCCCGTGATGTCCCCGGCTGCAGCGATGGAGGTGGAGACCAGGAAGGTCGCTCAGAATTTTCTCGACAAAGGCTGGCAACATAGAACTTTCGGTTGCTATGTATTCCTCAAGATCGATAGTCATAATCATAACAGGTTTATGATTGAAAATATTAGGTCCGGGAATAGGATTCATTCGCAGCAATTTCATGATATGCCTTTTAATATTTTATATTGAAAATGGGGTTTCTGTTGCGTAAATCAAAGCCATGACCAGCTGGCAAAAGATGTAACCTGACATCGCCGATGGCAAGGTTTTCATCGCTTTCCTCTCTCGACGGAATGCCGTTGCTCACATTGCCGGCATCGAGCACGGTTATGGACCCGGCACCCACTACCCGACAGATATTGCCTTCGACTATGATTGCGGTGTTTTCGTCGATACCAATTCCGAGATGATGGGGATATTGGGCAATAGCAGTGAGCAGTCGATTGATGCGGCCCCGCTGAGCAAAATGCTGGTCGATAATGACCCCGGGAAGAAATTCCATTCCGGCCCCAAGGCGAGTCATACCGACCCGAGCGGTCGTTTCTGCCGGTCCATGAATGATCATGATGCTCGACATCATGGAGGCACCCGCGCTGGTTCCAGCTAGGACCAGACCCTTTTCATAACGGTCGTGAAGGGTCATATCGAGCTTGGTGCCACCCAATAGCCTGGTGATGCGAAACTGATCCCCGCCTGTAAAGAAGACAGCGGTAGCTGCCTCAATACGCGCTATCGCTTCCGGACAGTTAGCTTGATCGCGAGTCTCTACATCAACAGTGGTCACCTCGGAATTTGGTCCCGCTAAGTCCTTGAAAATCCGGACATACTCGCTTCCCACTTCCTGCGGCAACTCAGTAGCAACGGTCATTATTACAATTTTGGCCCGATCCGAACCCGCCATCCGGATAAATTCTTTTAATATGATCGGATCACGCTTTTTATCTTCGGCTCCACCGATGATAATCAATGAACCAGTCTTGGACGCCTCAATCACTTTTTCCTCCACCTAGCTACGGATTGAAGGGCTTGTGCAATAGGTTTGCCAAGAATGTAGCTATTAAGAGCGGATTTTGAAGGCATTGCGGATTAGAAAAAGGTCATTGATTTCAGGAATGGAAAAAATGGCGAGGAAAGAACTGAGGATTGATGAATGGACATCAATACAGTTTGTGCTGGAAAAATGATACAGTCCATAGGACTCAGAATGATTGCTGCTGGCCTTTTGCAGGCAATTGGAATCAAACAGGACCCGTCAACAGCAAACAATCCATGAGACGATTCATAGGAATCCATGTCTGTCATAATAGCAATTTCACTTAGGCTCATCAAAATGAATTTAAAAGTCCTGCGGCAACAGCCCCAAGGCTTGAGACCTTAAACCCATGGAACCAGCCTGCTTCGGTATTCGCTTGGCCTTTCCAACTCAATCCTCGACCTATCCATGGTGGGAGTTAAGGGCGGCACGAACTTTAGCCTCCTGCAGCTCTGGAACAAAGCCTTCAATGAACGAATACGCATAATCCCGTAAGTAATGACCGCGACGAATGCCGAGACGCGTGGTGTTAACTTCAAAAAGATGATCGGCATTGACTAAAGCAAGCGTGCGATCGTGCTCAGGATGAAAGGCAACGGAGGCAATAATGCCCACTCCCAGTCCAATATCCACGTAAGTTTTGATGACGTCTGCATCAATAGCCGAAAGAACGATGTCAGGACTCAGGCCAGCGCTTTGGAATGCTGCATCAATCTTATAGCGCCCCGTAAATCCTTCCTGATAGGTTATCAAAGGGTATTCAGCAATGTCTTCGAGACTGAGATGGGGAAGGGACCGCAGGGGATGATCAACGGGTACTATCAAAGCGTGATGCCATGAATAACAGGGGAAAGACACGATCCCTGATAATTCGAGACCCTCGGTAGCAATCGCAAAATCCGCCTCGCCGGCTAAAACCATCGCTGAGATCTCCCGGGGACTGCCCTGGTGCAGGGCGAGACTCACCTTGGGAAATTGCTTGCGAAAACTTTTTACGGCTAAAGGGAGCGCATAACGAGCCTGAGTGTGGGTCGTCGCCACCACCAAACGTCCATGTTCGCGGCTTGAAAACTGATCGGCAATTCGGCCCATATTGCCTGCATCCACCAATATCCTGTCAGCCACCAGCAAAAGCTCTTTGCCGGCCGCCGTAAGACCTAAAAAGCGCTTTCCTTTGCGGATGAAGATTTCAAGACCGAGCTCGTCCTCGAGATCTTTGATGTGCTTGCTTACGCCGGGCTGCGAGGTGTAAAGAACGGCGGCCACCTCGGTAAGATTGAAGTCACGCCGAACCGTTTCTTTGATAATCTTTAATTGCTGAAAATTCATAATCCATCATCCCACTCAATCAATACCTCAAAACACATGGTAACGACGCGCCTTCCAGCAGACCCTATCGCCTACTTTTAATTGCGATCGTTCCAAGGCATCACGACCTATCTCCGCCATGAGATACGGCTGTCGACAATCCGAGCCGTCTGACAGCTGCAGCTGCACTGTCGCTCCCCGCAAAGAGATCTTTCTGATCTCGGCCGCATGCCGTCCCAATAATTCAGGAGACTGGGATTTACCCGCGGGGTCGGCAAGCGGAAGAATTCCTAATACATCAATTTCATGAGGCCGGATATAGGCTTGCCGTCCGTCATCCTTTGGATTCAGTGACCAGGGCAAGGCTTGGGTTTGCCCTAGAAAACTCATAGCAAAGTAAGTCGATGGATGCTCGAATAGGGCTTCAGGACTCCCCTGCTGCTCAATCCGGCCGCGATTTAACAAAACGACGTGATCAGAAATTTCCATAGCTTCCTCCTGATCGTGAGTCACGAGGATGCAGGTCAAACCCAAAGACTGCTGCAATTCCCGTAACCATGTGCGCAAATCTTTACGGACTTTGGCATCGAGGGCACCGAAGGGTTCATCCAGAAGCAGGATCTCAGGTTCTATAGCCATTGCTCTGGCGAGAGCAACACGCTGCAATTGCCCCCCGGACAGTTGATGAGGGTAGCGCCGAGCCAATCCCGTGAGTTGCACGAGGTTCAAAAGTTCATCGACCTTCCCAATCTGCTGCTCCTTGCTGGGGCGTTCTTTCCTCTTTAACATACGCAATCCGAAACTGATATTGTCAGCGATCGTCATATGTCTGAACAAAGCATAATTTTGAAAGACGAAGCCAACTTTTCGCCGGCGGAAATCCCAGCTTGACGAGTCCTGCCCGTGAAACAGGACCTGTCCTCGATCGGCGCGATCCAAACCTGCAATAATCCTAAGAAGCGTGGTCTTGCCACAGCCAGATGGACCCAGCAAAGTTAGCAGTTGGCCAGGCAGGACTTCAAGCGACAGCTGATCCAAGATTTTATTGCCAGCAAAACTTTTGCTAACATTCCTCACACTTATCGCCATTTTAAAGACTCCTTATGCATGGGCCTGGTTCTGGCGCTCAAAATAGATCTTAAGCAGAAGAGTGAGCAAAGAAAATAGCGCCAGCATCGACGCCACCGCATACGCCGCCACAAACTGGTATTCGTTATAAAGAATTTCCACATGAAGCGGTAAAGTGTTGGTCATGCCGCGGATATGTCCTGATACAACGGATACGGCGCCAAATTCCCCCATGGCCCGGGCGGCGCAAAGCACAACCCCATGCAAAAGTGCCCATTTAATGTTGGGAAGCGTCACATTCCAAAAGCTTTGCCAAGCACTCGCACCAAGCGTAGCCGCAGCCTCTTCATCTGCCGTGCCTTGGACCTCCATCAGCGGCAGCAGCTGCCGCACTACAAATGGAAATGTTATAAACAAAGTGGACAGGACAATACCAGGAAAGGCAAAAATTATTTTTAAATTATGATCACTCAACCATTCCCCCCACCAGCCTTGCGCCCCGAAGAGCAGAACAAAAATCAGTCCTGCCACCACCGGCGAAACGGCAAAGGGCAAATCGATAAGGGTAACCAGCAAGCCTTTACCCGCAAATTCAAATTTGGTGATCCACCAGGCGGCAGCGACCCCAAAAACTGTGTTGATCGGCACCACAACGGCAAGCACTGCAAACGAGAGTTTCGCCGCAGAAAGAAAGTCCGGGTCCAGCAAGGCCGTACCGTAGGCCTGCCAGCCTTTGCGAAGGGCTTCCGCAAATATCGCCAATAAAGGCATGAGCAAAAATAGAGTGAAAAAACCAAGGCCTAAGCCGATAAGCAGCCAACGGGTGAACCTTGTGCCCAAGGGCAAAGCCTTGGCTTTGGTGGGTAGGTGGACAACCCAGGCATGACTCGACGGCAAAACCTCGCTCTTGGATATTTGACTTTGGGCATTAGAATTCATGCCTTGCCCTCCTGACTGCGATAACGTTGCGACCAAGCTCCCAGACTATTGATCAAAAGCAGCAGGACAAACGAGGTGGCAAGCAGCACCACGGCTATGGCGGTGGCTCCGGAATAATCGTACTGCTCGAGCTGAGTAATAATCATGAGAGGCGTGATTTCCGAAACCATCGGAATATTGCCGGCAATAAAGATTACGGAGCCATACTCACCAAGCGCCCGTGCAAAGGCCAAGGCAAATCCTGTAAGTAAGGCCGGAATAAGTGTGGGTAGGATTATGTATCGAAATCGCTGCCAGGCATTGGCTCCTAAAGTTTCGCCGACCTCTTCGTAGCTGCGGTCAAGATCGATTAGCACGGGCTGCACCGTGCGTACTAAAAAGGGCAGGCCGATAAAGGTCAGAGCCACCAAAACACCCAATGGGGTAAAGGCAACTTTGATTCCCAGCGGCACCAGATATCTACCAAGCCAGCCATTCTCCGAATAGAGTGCCGTCAGGGCCAGTCCCGCTACCGCCGTCGGAAGAGCAAAAGGCAGATCGATAAGAGCATCGACCAGCTTGGAACCAAAAAACTTATAGCGTACCAATATCCAGGCCAGCAAAAGGCCAAAGACCGCATTGATCGATGCCGCGAGAAAGGCAGCTCCAAGACTGAGTTTATAGGATGCGATGACGCGAGCTGAACTTATGACTTTCCAAATGTCAGTCCAGCTTGCCGTCAGGGTCTTCAGCATGAGCGCGCTCAAGGGAAGCAGCACCAGAAGACTCAGGTAGAGAAGGGTAAAGCCACCGGTCAGCCGAAAGCCGCCTAGCGCTGAAACTCTGCGGCTTTGGTCGCGGCGTTGGGCACGAAAGTTCATATCACGTGCCCGGGCTAAAGATTTGGTCAAAGATGCCGCCGTCATCAAAATGCACCTTTTGCGCCTTCGTCCATCCACCAAAGGCACTTTCAATGGTAAAAAGATCCAGTTTTGCGAATTTAGTTTTGGATTTTGCCAATGCTGTTTCCGAACGGGGGCGGAAATTATGATCGGCTATAATGATCTGAGCGGGTTCGCTGTAAAGAAAATCAAGGTAAGCCTGTGCCTCGACCTGGCTGCCTTTTTTCGCTACGACTTTGTCAACCAGTGCCACGACGGGTTCGGCTAGGATAGAGCGCTGAGGCACAATCACTTCAAATTTATCGGAACCAAATTCCCTCAGGGCGAGGTAAGCCTCGTTCTCCCAGGTTATGAGGACATCCCCTATCCCTCGTTCCGCAAAAGTCGTCGTCGACCCGCGGGCCCCAGAATCCAAGACTTTCACATTCTTATAAAGCTGCCTCACAAATTCTTTGGCTTTGGTCCCGTCGCCCCCGGGCAATCGCTCGGCATAACCCCATGCTGCAAGATAATTCCAACGGGCGCCACCCGAAGTCTTGGGGTTTGGGGTGATGACTGCCACATCTTTTTTTACCAGATCATTCCAATCCTTAATCTGCTTGGGATTCCCCTTGCGAACGAGAAAAACTATCGTCGATGTATAGGGGGCTGCGCTATTTGGCAGTTTTTTCTGCCAATCGGCACTGATAACACCCTTCTTGGCTATCGCATCGATGTCATACGCTAAGGCTAAAGTCACCACGTCAGCTTCCAGACCATCGATTACGGCGCGTGCCTGTTTCCCCGATCCCCCGTGTGATTGCTTGATTGTCAGGTCTTCTTTATGCGTTTTTTTCCAATCCTGAACAAAAGCCGAATTGATGTCCTGAAAGAGTTCACGGGTCGGGTCGTACGAGACATTCAATAACACTTTTGCCGATAATCTTGCTGGGATCAGACTCGCCAGAAGGAAACTCAATAAGCAGATTTTATTCATCACTATTATCCCTAGCTGAAGTTTCACCAACGCGAGTCTAATTTCTCATCCTGGGATCCCCAACAACTTTAATCGCGTTTCCTTATAGCGAATCGGAATAAGGATCCACAGCCTTAAATTCCTGGGTGAAATCGTCGAAAAGCCCCGCCGGCTCGGCTTGCAAAACAGGGGTCGGGATCGGGCGCAGGGAATATTTTTCTTGATAGTCCGAGCGGTTGGTATAATCAAACTCGGGTCGAGCAAACGCAGCGTCAAACCCAAGCTGTAAATCCGCCATAAGATCATCGAGTTGTTCTAATCCGACAGAGATGCGAATCAAACCATCATGAATCCCTGCAGCCTCACGATCCTTGGCACAGTAACTCGCATGGGACATCGATGCCGGTTGTTCGATCAATGATTCGACAGCACCGACGCTCACGGCCCGTTGAAATAAATGGGTTGCAGCCACAAATCGTGCCGTGGCATGAAAATCAGCTGCCAATTCAAAGCTGATGATGGCCCCAAAGAAGGAATTAAGCTGACTGATGCCTAGATCATGTCTCGGATGCTCTTTGAGGCCTGGGTAGAAGACCCGGGCAATATGGGGATGTTGCGCCAGATAATGGGCCAGTGCCAAAGCGCTTTTGCATTGCTCTGTAAAGCGCAGACATAGGGTTTTAATGCCCCGGGCACATAGAAATGCATCAAACGGCGCCATCACAGCACCTGTTGCATTTTGAATGAAATAGAGTTCTTTGAGCAAGGCGGGATCTTTGACGATCAACGCCCCACCCAGTAGATCGCTGTGCCCCCCAAGAAATTTGGTTGCTGAATGCATGACGATATCAGCCCCTAGACTCAAGGGCTGGGTCGCTACGGGAGTGGCAAAGGTGTTATCGACAGCAAGCAGGACATCATGTCGGCGAGCTATGTCGGCCAAGCTTTTGATGTCGACGAGAGTAAGCAGGGGATTACCAGGATTTTCAACCCAAATCATTTTGGTACAAGGCATTAACGCGTTTTCAACACTGGCAAGATCCTGCAAATCACAGAGGCTGACGGTGATGCCACTGCGATTCAAAATCTTATGCAAAAGGCGATAGGTGCCGCCATAGATATCGGTGCCTACTATGATATGATCGCCACAACTCAAGAGCTGGGTCGCACAGTGAATAGCAGCCATTCCAGAAGAAAAGGCCAGGGCTCCACAGCCGCGTTCCAACGCGGCCAAAGTCCTCTCGAGGGCTGCCCGGGTGGGATTTCCACTGCGTGAATAGTCAAAGCTTGCTTTACTGAAATCCCCCTCGGGAGCAAAGGTCGACGAGAGATAGAGAGGCGGAACCACCGCACCTGTCAAGGGATCTTTTTCATTTCCAATATGAATCGAAAGCGTGGAAAGATGCATCGCCCTACTCCTTTGATCTTGTTTCATACGTGTTCCAAGGCCTGTTTGAGATCGGCTATGAGATCCTCACGGTCTTCGATGCCTAAGGCGAGACGCACGAGCGCATCGTCGATTTCCAGTCGCTCTCTTTCTTCCTTTTCCGTATGATAAAAACTCATGAGGTATGGCTGTTCGATCAAGGATTCAACGCCACCAAGACTTGGGCCGATGCGTGGGATCTTTACCGCATCGATAAACCGGCTGCAGCCGTAGCGATCGCTGGCGAGTTCAAAACTCACTAGACCGCCAAAGCCCTTCAGGTAGGTTCTGGCTTCACGGTAGGTCGCGTGAGTTTCAAGCCCGGGATAATAGACTTTTTTAACCTTAGGGTGCTGCGCTAAAAATTCCGCCACAGCTAAACCCGTGGCATTTTGTTGAGCGATTCTCAAGGGCAGGGTTTTTAAGCCGCGTTGCAACAGATAGGCCGTGTGAGGGGCAGCGACAGCCCCCACCACTCCATTGAGCCGACGGATCGAGCCGATCTGCTCCCGCCGTCCGCATATCACCCCGGCGAGGAGATCATTGTGTCCGCCGAGATATTTGGTAGCCGAATGCACAACATAATCTATGCCGTAGTTGAGCGGCTGAATATTCACCGGACTTGCCACCGTACTGTCGACACAGGTGGCAATGCCATGCTTTTTACCGATTGCGGCCAGCTTAGCAAGGTCGATCACGATCAGATGGGGATTGGTAGGAAGCTCGGTAAAGATCAAGCGCGTCCTGGAATCACAAGCCGCTTCGAGCGCCTCAAAATCATTGCTCGCGATTGCCGTGCAACGAATTCCAAAGCTTTGCAGGTATTCGTAACAAAGCTGTCTCGTGCGATGGTAGCAGCGATCAAAGAACAGCAGCTGATCCCCAGGTCTCAGCACAGTTAGAAACAAAAGGCTAAGGGCTGACATTCCCGTTGAGCAAAGCAAAGCATCTTCGGAGGCATCCAAGGCCGATAGCTTTTGTTCAACGACTCGGACGTTAGGACAGCCGTAGCGTGCATACTCGTCGCGGATAAGCTCCCCTTCCTGCATGGATACGATCGCGGCTGAATTCTCAAAAGTAAAGGTTGAGGCACACTGAATGGCATCAACGATCCCATAACCTTCCTTGAGTCGAGACTCCCCAGCGTGTACGGCCCGAGTCAAAAGCTTTGAATCCTCTAGCATAATTCGCTTCTCCGAAGTAGGCAGGCTCTGCTGTTAATGGGATACAAAAGCCCGTTGCCGAGCTTCATCACCTTCGTTAAGCAAGCGTGCAGGTTTAAATTCTTCGGGATTTGCAGACAAAAAAAGCCACCGCGCAAGGGTGGCTCTTCTTAATTTCATCACTATCGTTGATAACCTAGTGATGGGCTCTTTAGCAGAGAAAGCTGCAATCGGCCGCAAATCCTTGACGATCTCATCGTATGTGAGTCGCAACGGTTTTGCCAAGGTATTTTTTTTGTAAAAACCAAATACCTTACCAATGCGTGGCCTTGCTGTTTGCGACTTGGCCGCAGTGAGGATCATGCCTATATACCTAAGCCATGCTCAAAGGCGTCATAGCCCTTGGCTTGCATCGATTGGCAAATCTGTTGGCCCGAAGGGCTGTCTTCGACCCACACAGTCCACCCTAGCTCCAAGAAGGTTTCGACCGCTTTCAATTGGATCTCAAGGGGATTGGCATGCAGAAAATCCTGAGTGAGCCTTACGCTGTCAGAACCTGCCTCAAGCCCTGATAAATCAGTAAAATTATCCACCAGTCGGAGTCGTCCGCTGCCTGTTTTATCACTCGCCAGACTGTAGACCTCCTCGATCATGCCAGCTGCTACTGTGCGAAAGTTACGCGGATCGATCAGGATAAAGGCGCCGGCGCGTTTATTGTCGCTAAAAACTTCTGCGAAGAGCGTTTTCGAGCTCTCCAAGATGACTTCGACGATATCATTCATGACTATCGTTGTGGCCTCGACTTCACTCAGGCTTTGTAGGTCAAAGCGATGCCGTATCACCTGAATACTTGCACGGCAGCTTTGAGTGGCAAGTTTTAAGATATAGCGCTCATCATCGCGATAGGGCTCTTCATCGAACCATACCAATTTGCTCCTTAGGCTGCGCGAGGCCCGGTCGGATTTATCCAAACCTACAATCAGTTGTCCCCGCTCAAGATCGCGCTGATCTTCCAGACCGATGCTTATGGCGTCACCGCTGGAGGCTTTAGCCTCTTGCCGCCCACCTACCCAAAGTTCTGAGATTCTGCTGCTTACGCGAGCCGGTAAAATTTTGACCCTCTGCCCTACTGCCAGCCGACCCTGGCTCAATGTTCCCGAAGCGAAGCGCTGCCCTCTATCATTCCTCACCACCAGTTGCACAGAAAGCTCGGCGGGGCGGTCTAAAGCTTTTATGGGTTCGAGCGACTCCAGCACTTCTAAGAGTGAGGGCCCATCGTACCAAGGGGTCAGTGGGCTTCGCTCGCTGATATTGAGGCCGGTTAAGGCACTAAGCGGGATGACATGCAGTGAGGCTGGCTTTGAATTCCAGGCCAGGCGCCGAAAGTCTGCCTCAATTGCAGTGATACGGGCTGCATTATATTCGATTAAATCGATTTTATTTATCGCGAGGATGATATGCGAAACGCCAAGTAGATGCACGAGATAGGCATGCCGCCTGGTCTGCTCTAAAATTCCATAGCGCGCATCAACAAGAATAATGGCTGCATCCGCGCGGGAGGCCGCCGTCACCATATTGCGCGTGTATTGAACATGACCGGGAGCATCCGCTAAAATAAATTTTCGTTTGGGACTGGAAAAGTACTTATAGGCAACATCTATCGTGATGCCTTGTTCACGTTCCGATTTTAAACCATCGGTGACGAGGGAAAGATCCAATACGCCGTCCCGGCTTTTGCGACTTTGCAAAGCTTCGAGCTGGTCGTCCAAAATAGCATTGGATTCATAGAGAAGGCGGCCGATGAGCGTGGATTTACCATCATCGACCGAACCCGCTGTGGTGATTCGTAACACCGATCCTTCGTTGCGGCCCATCAAAAATATCCCTCTCTTTTTTTGAGTTCCATGGAAGCATCCTGGTCATGATCGATGACCCTCGTTGCCCTTTCCGAAGTTCGAGCCTCGAACAATTCGGTAATGATGGCATCGATAGTTTGGGCCTCCGAAGCCACCGCACCCGTGCAGGGACTACATCCCAAGGTGCGAAACCGCGTGAAAAGTCGGAGGGCCTCGGGGTCGCCGATGCGAGTGTCCCCTTCTTCCAAGGGAACCAAACCCTTGCCGCGCTTTAAAACCCAACGCTCCCGAGCAAAATAAAGAGGCACAATGGGAATCTCTTCACGACGGATGTACTGCCATACGTCAAATTCCGTCCAATTCGATAAGGGAAAGACCCGCATATTTTCGCCCGGATGCACGCGGGTATTATAGAGTTGCCACAATTCCGGCCTTTGGTTCTTGGGATCCCATTGTCCATGGCGATCGCGAAAGGAAAAGATCCTTTCCTTGGCTCGCGAACGTTCTTCGTCACGCCGCGCGCCTCCGATAGCCGCATCGATCCCATGGGTCTTAAGCACATCCAGCAAGGCCTCGGTCTTTAGAAGACCGCAGCAGGCCTTCGTGCCTAATGAATAGGGATTGGCATCACGGGCGATTGCGGCTTCGTTGCGGTGAACTATGAGCTTAAGCCCAAGTTCAGCAACCACCCTATCGCGAAAGCTATACATTTCCTTAAACTTGAAACCGGTATCGACATGAATCAGAGGAAAAGGGATCTTCCCAGGTCTAAACGCCTTCTCGGCAAGCTTTAAAAGCACCGATGAATCTTTGCCAACCGAATAAAGTATGGCGGGCTGCTCGTAACTGGCGGCCACCTCACGAAAAATCTCTATACTCTCCGCCTCCAGCTCGTTGAGATAAGAACCCTGGTGCTCGTTAACTGGCATTTGGGGCTCCCCCTTGCAATTCGGAATCGAAAGAAGGACGAGGCTCTTTCGGTGCAAAGTGCAAACCACACTCGCGATGTTCATTGACTTCCCACCACCAACGTCCGGCCCGGATGTCCTCGCCGGGTGCGATTGCCCGAGTGCACGGGGCACAGCCGAGGCTTGGATAGCCTTGATCGTGAAGCTTATTGTAGGGAAGATCGTGGGTGCGAATGTAATCCCAAACCTGATCCAAACTCCAATTTGCTAAAGGACTGACTTTAAGGCGTCTGGGCTGATCGAGCTCAAAGACATCAAGCACCGCGCGCGTTGAGGACTGCTGCTTCCGCAGGCCCGTAATCCATGCGCCCTTGCCTGCCAAAGCACGCCGGAGGGGTTCAAGCTTACGAATTGCACAGCAGCTCTTTCTGAGTTCGGTGCTCTCGTAAAAAGCATTCGGACCATGCCGCTCGACAAAAGGCTCCAGCAACTCAGACTGCGGGCTCAGCAGTTTAAATTGCAAGCCGTATCGGAGGCGCCAACGATCAATGAGATCATAAGTTTCCGCAGGCAGGCGCCCCGTATCGAGAACAAACGTCTCGACTTTGTCAGAATCGTTCAGAAGCATATGCTGAAGCACAACGTCTTCGAGTCCAAAGCTATTGGCGAAGGCAATGGCCCCGGGAGCCCACGCCAATGCTATATCCAAGATTTCACTTGGATCCGCACACCAATAGCGTTCGTTTAGACTGGCCACAAACTCCTCAATTGCCGGGTCGTCATCATTTGGTATATTCATAAGGCCTCCCCAAGACGGGCATGACCATAGCGCACAACAAAATCTCCAAGCCGTTCCCGGCTTTCCCCTTCCTTGGACCAGAGCGAACTGAGCTTATCGAATAGCTGCGGTAGCTCAGCGAACTTGACTTTATCTTTAACCTTTTCTGCCAGGCGCTGTCCCTCCCGATCGCCCCCCATAAATACCGCGTAGAGGCCGGGCTGTTGACCGACGAGACCAATTTCGGCCGTAAAAGGTCGGGCACAGCCATTAGGACAACCGGTGATTCGAATAATCGGAGCTTTCGCATTAAGCTCAAAGCGATCCAAGCTCTCCTGGAGCCAGGCAAAAATTTCGGGACCAACACGTTCCGCTTCAGCCAATGCCTTGATACAGGTGGGCAAGGCTACACAGGTCAGCGCCCGGTCATAGAGTTTGCGTGGACTATGGGGGCTCAATCCTTGGGCATCGAGAAAAGTCTCGATAGCTTTTTGGTCTTGCGGCCTGATCCCATAGAGAATCAGATCCTGGTCAGCGCTTACCTGTATATCGAGTTGGTAGGTCTCGATAAGCTCGCGCAAGGCAGTCTTTAGCGGCCTTTGGGAAGTATCGACAATACGCCCCGAGAGTGTATGAAAACCTAGGCTCAGGCTGCCATCACGATGTTTAGACCAACCAAGGTAATGCGGTGTTTCCCAGGGAGGCAAGCCCTTATCGATAAACTGATATCCCGACCGACGCTCCACCTCTGCTTTAAACCAGGCAAGTCCTTTCCTATCCAAAAGGTATTTCAATCGGGCAAAGGCCCGGTCTTCGCGATTACCATAATCACGCTGAGTCGTGACGATGGCTTCCGCCACCGCAATGAGTCCGGCCTTTGGAATCCAGCCTAACTCATCGGCCAATCGCGGATGAGTTTCCTTATCGGTGTGGGACATGCCCATACCGCCGGCTACCAGTATGAAAAAGCCTTCAATCTCGTCAGAGGAATTATAGGTCGCAGCGATGCCCAGATCCTGAGTGTAGATATCGATTGCATTATTGCCAACGGCGGTGACGCCGATCTTGAACTTCCGGGGCAGGTAACTCGCGCCATAGATGGGATCAATTTTTTCCTCGATCACAGGTTCCCCGTCGAGAAATATTTCGAAATACGCCTGTGAGGTCACTTCAAAATGCTTCGAAAGTTCATCGGCGATCGGATCGAGCTGATTGAGCTTGGGGTCACCCCAGGGGTTGACCGGCTGAGTTACGTTTCGCACCACGTCGCCGCAGGCTCCGGTCGTGCTACTAAGAGCGGCATGAATGTCCTGAATCGCCGCCTTTAGCTCGTGCTTCAGCACGCCATGGATCTGGATGCTCTGACGCGTCGTAAGCCGTAAACCATTATTCGAATACTGATCGGCGATTTTATCCCAGGCCAGATACTGCTGACTGTTCAGACGGCCTCCCGGAATTCGTCCTCTCACCATAAGAGAAAAAGGCTTGGGCGGATCTTCTGGCGATTTTTTGCGATCGCGATCCTTTTGTTGATAGATTCCATGAAATTTGAGCAGCAGGTCCGAGTCAATGCCGAACTTTGGAGCATCGCTTGTCACGTCATTTACCAGCGTGCCTCGTAGACCATGGGACTCTTCTTTTAGCAGTTCAGCCTTTGTTTTCTGGCTTATCACTTCGTTCATATCATATCTCCTGATTAGTGGCTATGGGTGAGACGGAGACGGATCTTGGTTTGCTGAGTCCGAATTGCCAAATCTCCAACTGCTGCCGTAAGGCAAACATGCGCTCCAAAGTGTTGGGTATATTGCTGCGAATGGCCAAGCGAAGCTTCCCTAGATCCTCCAGCTGAGTTGCAATTTCAGTTGGAAAAAATTCTTCTAACCAAAGGCGAATGGCCCGGGCCACTCCGGGAAAAACGCCACGAGTCGAAATCGCGATCTGCAGCGGTCCCCTCTCGATCTGAGCTGCGAAATAAAAGTCAGAATCAAGCGGCAAATCCACGGCATTAATTAAGACCGAACAAGCTCTAGCCATTGCCGCAATGGCGCGACTTGCCTCTGGGTCATTGACTGCCGAGATGATAAGGCGGCTGTCAACTGCATCCTCAACTGCAAAGGGCCTCTCTTCATACGGCAGGCCGTGGGCTTCAATCAGTCGTTTCGTCTCGGGATGAATTTCGCTTGCAACTACTTTTATCAAAGCCCCGGTTGGGATGAGCTTGATTAATTTCTCGCGCGCAACGGAGCCTCCGCCGATAAGCAGAACAGGTTTATCTTCCAGATCAAGAAAAATGGGCAACAGCCGGGGCATCGACCACCTCCTTTGCAGTGGCTAGTCCTTGTTCCATGAAGGCCACGTTTTCACCGATATAGATAATTCCAGGGCCGCACGATTTGCGTGAAAACCCGGACACCAAGATCTGACCCAAGTCACTTTTTGAGACTTTTAACGCCTCATTATCTTCACTCTCGATCACCGCCACCGGCCTGGCCTTGTTGCCGCCATGGGCCAGTATCCTAGCAACAATTTCCTGAATGTGATCGATGCCCATGAAAATAACCAGTGTCCCCTCATAAACGGCAAGGCCTTGCCAGTACGCGTCGGAGTGAGGAAGGCTATGCCCTTGAATGACGCGAAACTCGTTGCTCCCCGTGCGCAAGGTCAAAGGCAGGGCCAATTGACCTGCAATTCCATTAAGGGCACTTAATCCTGGAATGATGCGGTAAGGTATTCCCTGGAGGCGCAGCACTTCAACCTCTTCGGCTCCGCGCCCAAAAATAAAGGGATCACCGCCTTTAAGCCGAACCACTCGGTACCCGGCTCGAGCATACGATGCGATCAATTCATTGATTTCTGACTGTTTTAAAGCGTGACGACCACACCTTTTGCCAACATAGACAGCTTTCGCCATGGCCGGAAATAACTCAAGCACGTCCGCGGCAAGCAACGCATCATAGAGAATCACTTCGGCCCCTTGGATAGCGCGCAGAGCGGCTAAAGTCAAAAATTCGGCACGACCTGGCCCAGCCCCGACGAGGGCAACAGAACCTAGACGCATGGAAGACTCCTTTGACAATCCTCGACATTTTAATGCGCGAAAGAATGCAATCACGTGCGGCTACCCGCCACGCAGCGTTTCAGATGTTAAAAGCTATGAAAACCAGGGAAAATGTAGGTATCAACTACAACAGAGACGTAGACCTAGCTGGGAGAGGCAAGGCGAGGCAATAATGGAAGCTAAAGACAAAGGACTGAGTGATTTGCAAAGCGTCGCAACATTAGGACGGGAGCCTTTTGTAAAACCTGATAAGGGCGATTGATGTTGGTCTGACATAACGTTATCTCCAGTAAGGGATATCGATATAAACCTGCTGCATGACCCTTCCAAAGTCAATGCAAAAACATTCACTCCAGGGCAGGTCAATTTAAAAATCTAACGCTCTGGTAGGAGAATATTTATCAATACCCATAATCAATAGCAATTCCATAGCTTTAGGCTATAGAGATTTTCACTTATGGAGATGAGTTCATTTGATTTATCGAGATAAAGAGAGTTTTGGAAGGCGAAAGCAGGCTTTGAAATGTGAGAAGTGTAAGCTTAAGAAATTGATATAAGCTTATTCCAAAAGACCATATTAAAAGGGGATAACCGTCGAAGCCATTTGAGCAAGCATAAGCAGGATTAGGACGACAATGCCTAACCTAACCCGGAGTCTATGGTGAAAAATGCGATAAATGTGGAAAGATCTCAGGCCTTCGGAGCGAAGACCTCATCAAGAAAAATTAAATTTTGCAAAAATATGCTAATGGGTATGACGAGATGGGGATAATATGAGCGAAGAGTTGTTGCGAGACGCGGTTTTTTTTCTGGTCAGACTTGTAGAGGCTGCTGGTGCGATCGTTATCTTTAGTGGCGCCGCCCTCGGATTCCTGCGATTTCTATACGCTTCACTTTTGCGTCGCCCCAAACTTTTTAACCATTTACGTTTAGAAATGGGCAAATTCCTTGCACTGGGACTGGAATTCCAGCTCGCCTCCGATCTGTTGAGTACAGCGATCACACCGAGTTTTGCTGAGATTGGAAAACTTGCAGCGGTGGCGACCATCAGAACGGCACTTAATTATTTTCTCTCGAAGGAAATCGATAGGGAACGGCAGGAAATGGATTCACTGCAATGATAGGGGCCGCTTCAACTTTGCTGTTAGCGGCCGGAATCTTGTGCGGCCTCATAGGAGGCGCAACGGGAAGACTAAAAATAGGTTTTGGCATTGGTCTCGACCTTTGGACAGCTGCAGGACTCCTTCGCCTGACAGGAGAGTTAAGATGGGAGCCACTGATTACGGCAGCCTTACTGATCGCCGTCCGTAAATTGATCGGAGTGAGCCGAAATTTAAAAATTGAGTAACGATTCGAGTCGATGATCGGGTTCGCGATAGCGATGCCAAGCACCTGCCTGCTTTCAAAACATTTAGGAGCGTATTTGCCCTTTGAAAAGGTTGGGTTGCCGATTTCTAAGGTCTCAGGATGCTCCGGTTGGTCGAGTTTTTTAAGAGTGCCTTTACCTCCAGCTGACAAATGTGCGCCTTATGCCGCACCAACAAGCAATCAAATTTGGCAAAATCGCCAATCGAAGCTTTCGCTCCCAACGAAGCGGATCATTGGACAAGCTCCAGGACATAACTTACCATGATAGAAACACGAATCTATAGGTGTAGAAAAATGCAGAACAAAGCCTTCTTTATTTGCGCTAGTTTCGCGGCTGTGACTCTTTCATGCAAAACCAGTTCAGGATCCCGGCTTAAGGATCAAGACCTGCCGGAAAAATCGGAAGCTTCCTTTGACGTGTACAAAAACCTGGATGAGGCACTTGGCGAGAAGTTAGCGCCCAATGAGCTTGCCCTGACTAAAACGATCAGTGGCACCATCCACGGTGCGATTCAAAGCGCCTATGATAAAGGTGCAACCGATGCCAACGGCAAGCACGTACTTATGCGCGATGCTCATCCCAAGGCCCATGGCTGCGTAAAGGCCGAGGTGAAGGTCAGAAGCGATATCCCGCCTGAGCTTCGCTTTGGAGTCTTTGCTGACTCCGACAAAGAGTACAAGGCTTGGATTCGCTACTCGAACGCGAATGCAGCAGTCCGCTCGGACAACGGGAAGGACGCACGCGGTATGGCGATCAAACTGACCAGAGTTGGAGGCAGTAAGTTGGACCCTGAACTTCCTGAGCAATCGACTCAAGACTTCGTCATGATCAATAACCCAACGTTCTTCGTTGATGACCCGGCCACGTATCTCGATTTCTTTATCAAGGGTCCAGCCGCCCTCCCCCCATCGGGTCGAGTCGTGGCAGGTGCGATGATAGCGCGTACTGCCAAAAATCCCTTGAAAGAGATTTATTGGTCGGAGGTCCCTTATCGCCTTGGTGTCGGTGCCCCAGCGCGAGCCACAAAGTTCGCCGCCATTCCTCGCAGCTGTTACTCAATGTCGCTCCCCAGTGATCTGGCAGATCAACAACGCGAATTTGCCAAAGTTCGTGAAGCCAATGCCATTGCCGATTTGAATTCTCCTGAGTTTCAAGACGGTCGCTACCTGCGCGCGGCGATGGTAAAAACGCTTGCAAGCGAAGACGTATGTTTCACGCTCGCAGTTCAGTCGTTCGTCGACCCCCAGAAAACCCCCGTCGAAGACTCTTCTGTCAATTGGGATTTGAATGCACGATTTACTGAAGTTGCCGACATTCGAATCCCCAGGCAAGCTTTCACTGCAGAAGCTCAGGACACGTTCTGCGAAAATCTATCCTTCTCGCCCTGGCATGCCCGCGTAGAGCATAAACCACTCGGTACAACAAACCGCATTCGCTTCACAGTATACAAGGCGATTTCTGAATTCCGTCGCACTGGAAATAAAGCGCCGGTTGAATCGTTCCAAGGACCGACCGGCGAGGAACAATTCTAAATCGAATTCCAGCGGTCTTCATAAGGACTGTGCGGCTCTCTCCAAAGAGCCGCAAACTTATGGGCTTCATAAGATTAACCCTTCAAACACGTTCTTCCAGCGTCACTCCTAGCGGGCCCGGTCAGAGCGATTATAGACTTCGGTAGCGCCTCGTCCCGACACTTCGATAAATCAGCCGCTCCCCCAGGCTCTCAAAGAGCCGATTTTAGCGTCTAACCTATTGTATTTTAACAATATAATTTTGAAATCCCGGTGCCTAAAAAAAAGCTTTAAGTTTTTCTTTCCGCCTTCCGATACGGGACAGTGGACAAGTCTATATTGGGCAAGCTTTCTGGAGACAACTTATGTGTAGCCGCCACCTGCTTTCCTTCCTGCTCATGGTCACGACAGGCGCGGGCTGTACCCCGCCGGTTGCCAAACCGAGCTTTGAAAAACTTAAGGACTCCCAAGCAAACTCCAACAAGGCAAGTGCGCAAAGTGAAGACGGTATCGAGGCCGAAGTCAGCGCGGATCCAGTGCCGAGTTCAGGCAGTGGCGTAACCCCATCCATTGGCGGTAAAACCCCATCTTCGGCCAAGGTTTCGAGCAACAGCCAACCTGCTGCCGGGACCAAAGCGCCTCCCCCTCCGGCACCAATTGTCCTGAGTGAAATTCAAGTCGTAAGCACCAAATTTACAGGAGAAGTGGGTAAATTAGAGGCCTTGGTAAAGTTTGCCGGTGCCACCAGCCCTCGATTGAAGTTCGTATCTTCAGGTGGAATCGCAGCCTTCAAAGTTCCGTCCCTGAGCACGATCAAATCCGATACTTTAGTCGTGGAAATTTATGAAGGTGAGAGACTTCGTTTTCTAGCCCGTCGCGCCAACACCAAAGTTGAAAAAGGCAAAACCAATAGTTGGAAACTGGAAGACTGCTCCGTAACACGCGTGCCGTGGGATGGCGAAAGCAATCAAGGCGCTTGCGGCTGGACTGTTCAGGAGAGCAATTGAGCGCAAAGGAAAGATCAGATTCAGCGCTGCGGTCGAGCGGCTGGCTTATTATTACGATGCTAGCTAATGTCTGTCCGGAAATGGGGATGGCAAGGCGCGAGGCAGAAAAAAAGCGGAGTTTATTACCTATAAATGCACATTTTTTCTGCCGATGAAACGCAGCCATCGCCTTTTCCGGACATGCACTAGCTAATGGCAAGCGACCGAGGCTTCGAAAAGCCAGCCCTTTTCCACATTTGATGGAAAAGAAACCTTTAGGGCTTGGCAATGAGCACCCAGGTTTGGCTATCGGAATCAATTCGTTGCGTAATGATTATCCTAGTTCGGTCGATTATGCCGGCGTTAACAGTATCAAAAGCCAAATCACTACCTTTGACGGTAATCACGAAATTCTCGCCGGACTTAACAAACCTAAAAAGCTGAAAGGCCTTTGATGAAAAACTTGCTGTCTGAACGGGAGTCCCGGTGACTAGCGTTCCTTCGCGGATCTCAAGAGAATTACCGTTTGTATTGGTTATTTTAAAGAAATCGTCAGCGATATGGGTGACAGTCCAAAGCTGGGCTGTACTGTTATTACAAGTAAAAATCTGAACCTGGAGACCAAGATTGGTGACGTTATTGGGGATATCGAGGCAACTGCCGCTGAAGGCGCCTTTTATCAGGTAATTACCATTCGGTATCGATTGTATGAAATTGACCGGTGGTGGAGCAGGAACGGCTGGTGGAGCAGGAACGGCTGGTGGGGCGGGAACGGCTGGTGTGAGAGGGACAGGAGCCGAACCAGGAGCGCTTTCAATGGCGACGGACCCAGAAGATTCAGGATTAACGGGCAAGGGTCCGGCCGATATTGGAGTAGGCACGGCAGGTATAATGGAGTCCTCTGGCTCTCGAGAGTTAGGGGCTATGACTGCTCCGTTATTGGCACTGGCATAGTCTATTTCCGAAGCGGCTTGTGTTTTATCGGCAATTCGACCGGCGTCCGCCGAAGCTTCACCATTTGCTGCTTCCTCGACCCCTCCTTCTCCGGCCGTTTGCACCGAGGGGAGCACGTCCGGTATAGCAATATCATCCTGGACCTTGCAGTTTGCGACCGACAGAATTACGAAGCAAAAGATTGCAGCAATATTCGCCCGATTATGCGCGAGCTGAATCTTCATAAATACCTCGACTGCGTTTAATGGCTAGTCTCTTTATCGGTTCCTCATGATCAATACTAAAAGAAATATTTTTTCACAAAAAATCACCATCAAAAATATGACTTAACTGCAGGGGGAAAGGGGATAAAGGATCGGACATGGTTCCTTTTAAAAAAGATGTAAAGGCCTCTAGCGTTTGTACACGCGTACATAATCGACGAGCAATTGCCGCGGCCAGATACTGTTGTCCACGCCATGGATTCCACCCCAGTTGCCACCAATCGCCAGAGCCAGGACTATATGAAAATTTTTGTTAAAGGGCCACTGATCAGTGCCAGTGTGTTGGTTCATAGTTGTAAAGAATCTCACATCATCGATAAAAATATCGATGCGCTCCGGACCCCATTCCGCGGCGTAAGTATGAAATTCTGTGGTAGCGGCAGGGACTCGGCGCGTCGCCGTATCATGAACACTGTTGGAATGATGGGCAGCAAGTATCACATCAGAGTCGTAACCAACCTCTTCCATTATATCGAGTTCTCCCATACCGGGCCAACCCAGCGATTGGTCATCGGGCAGGAGGAAGAACCCTGGCCAGGTGCCAATTCCTCCCGGCAACTGCATTCGTGCTTCAATGCGCCCTTCCACCCAGCTAGCCTTGAATTCGGTACGGACGCGGCCTGACGAATATTCTTCACCCTTAAAATAGTCGCGCCTCCCTTCAAGCACGAGATTGCCGTTTTCCGTTCGGACATTCTCAGGTCGATCGGTATAGGCCTGCCTTTCATTATTGATCCATCTGGCATCTCTCACCTCCCTTACCCATTTGCCATCATCGAGATTGGGACCATCAAATTCATCGGACCACACCAGATTCCATGAATCTCGGTCATTTTTAACCTTGGAATCGTTCGCTTTCTCAGGACTTGGATAGGAGCAAGAGGCCATCATAAGACCTAAAGGCAGGAAGGGGGCGAATCGCCTGGTACGAGGTAAAAAATCGAAAAGGTTCATAGCATTAGTCCTTAGGGACAGATTGAAAGTTTGGTCAGCAGTGCGGGTCCTAGTGAGGGAATAGCGAAAGAGAAGCCGTCATTGCAAGCAATTTTTTATCGAGACGGGTCGATAGGGTCCCAATAAGTTACTGTTACAGGAGGACTCGAATGGAGTCTGCTCTGGCCGTAGTTTCGTTCCGAAGTTCTCAAATAAATTCTTCACCGCTTCGGCCAAAGCCCACCATCGTTCCTGTTAACCCTCTCTGTCCTGCCAATCAAGTAATTGATTTAACAATGAAAAATATTTTATTTTGAAAATCTCATACTCCCTCTCAGAAATCCCAACTATTCACCGATACTTTGAAGAATTAAGTACAACTTGCTTTAGATTTAATGTTTGCATGGAAGAGGTCTATGATGAGCCTATTAAATTATACGCAACGGCAGAGTCAAAGCGCCGGTTTTATCAACCTGTGCATCAATCTTGGCATTTTCTTCCTGCTCAGTATATTATACGGATGCAACTCAGACCTAAGCGTCTATAACAATGCACTTGACCGTCAGATTACCGTCAGCTCATTTGATAAAGTGGCGGCGAAAAACGGTGAAAAAGTTGAGGTCACGGGTAAAAACCTTAGCGATGGTATCGCAATTGAATTCGACGGAGAAGCCGTTGATTTCAAGCTCGATTCAAAAACCCACGGTACATTTATTGTGCCTATGGATGCTCCTGAAGGGATAACTGAAGTAAAATTTAAAAACGTCGAGAAATTGATCGCCTCGATTCCTTTGGTTGTTGGTTCTTCGGTGGATAGCATTCCCGTCCTTACTATCGATGGCAAACTGGTGTGCACCGACATCATTTTCAAAGATGCAGGCGGCAAACTCAAACGCGGCGAACGCCTTTGTGGTGAGCAATCGCTCTGTCAGGATGATGGGCAGATTGGCTGTCTTTCGACTGTTGATGTACCAGCGGTGGTGAAAGCGGGGCTTGCGGAAAAAGTAGTTAAGAATCAAAACGTCGCCGGGATTACGGGCACTGCCGATGCAGCCATTCCCTGCAGTGCGGCTCAGGCCGCTCCCTGTCTGATCGATGGCAAAGTCTATGAAGCGTTGGAAGTTTCGACTGTGAATCCTGCGGAAATCCCTCTTGGAATCACTATCGGCAGCATTGTCGGTACCCTCGCGAATTCTGCCGTCCCCTGCCTTGCTGATGGCCAAACGTCTTGTATAAGTTCCGTTCAATTCCCAGCCGTCGATAAACAAAATATCCTGACGATCGGTGCTGCGAACATCCGCAGTTCTTTTACAGTCGCGGGCGTCTCAGGCACGATGAGTGATTGTGCTGCCGAGGGTGCCACGGCTTGCTACGCGGGTGTGAACTTTCCTACGGTTAATAAGGCCGTGACTCTTTCCTCCTCGAACATGGCTAAGATCCGAAGCTCTGTGACGATTGCTGGGGTTTCGGGCACGATGAATGATTGCACGGTGGAAGGCCAGGCGGCCTGCGTAGTTGTCGGGCCAAGTTTTGCTGCGGCGGTGACCAGCGGCGCGGCAGCAAAGATTATTTCAGGTCAAAGCATTGCAGGAATTTCCGGCACCGCACTCCCGAAGCCGGCTGATTGCGCGACTGATGGCGCAATAGGTTGCGTATCAACAACAAATTTTCCGGCCATCGATAAAGTCGTAAAACTCTCGGCTGCGAACCTTAACAAGATTCGTTCGTCGCTAAGTCTTGCTGGTCAGACTGGTACGCTTAATAACTGCGCAAATGATGGGGAAGCGAGCTGTGTCGTGATAGGTCCTACCTTTGCGGCTGCGGTAACCTTGGGTGTAGCCCCCAAAATTGCCAACGGGCTCGTGGTGGCTGGTGTTACGGGTACGGCGGCGGTCCGAGCGGCCGACTGCAGCAGTGACGGCAGCACGGGTTGCACGGCTGTCGCTGCCTTTCCAGCGGTAAATGCCAGCACCGCAGCGCCTAAGATTGCCAATGGCCAGGTCGTGGCGGGCATCTCGGGTACGGCTCCGCTACGGCCTGTGGATTGTTCGGGAGACGGCGAAACAGCCTGCGTGACCAGTGCAGCCTTCCAAGCGGCCAATGTAAGTGGTGCCGCCGCAAAAATAGTTTCCGGACAGACCCTGGCGGGTGTTACAGGCACGGCGGTGGTAAACAGTCGTCCCGCTGATTGTTCGATTGATGGTGGAACAAATTGCGTCGCTATTTCAAACTTTCCAGCCGTTGATAAGGTAACGGCGCTTTCCTCCGCCAAGCTCGCAAAAATTCATTCTTCTCTAACAATTGCCGGCGTCGTCGGCACGATGGGCGACTGTTCCAGTGACGGGGCCGTGGCATGCATGGCGGCGAGCGATTTTCCGGCTATTGATAAGCTTAATAAACTGACTACCGCCAACGTCGCCAAGATTCATTCGAGCCTTACCATTGCCGGCGTCACGGGGACGATGGCCGATTGCGCGGCGGACGGTGATTTTGATTGCAGAACGGTAACGGCTTTCCCTGCAGCCCAGGCAAGCGGAGCCGCTGTAAAAATTTTAAGCGGCCAGACCCTCGGCGGCATTTCGGGAACGGCTGCCGTCAAACCTGCCAACTGTAACGCCGATGGGGCAACGAATTGTGTTGCAATTGCAAACTTCCCGGCGGTCGACAAGATCGTGAAACTTTCGCTGGTCAACGCGGGGAAGATTCGCTCATCCCTCACGATTGCCGGAGTTTCCGGAACTCTTGCCGATTGCTCGGCCGATGGTGCTGCGGGGTGTGTGGTCCTTGGCCCGACTTATGCGGCGGCCATAACCGCAGGTCTTTCATCTAAGGTAGTTTCCGGACAAGTTGTGGCCGGTGTGACGGGAAACGCTACTGAAAGTCCTGCCAACTGTGCGGCCGACGGGGCCATCAACTGTGTGGCCGTCACCAACTTTCCCGCAGTCGACAAACTTACCAAACTCTCTGCATCGAATGCAGCTAAGATATCGTCTTCTCTCACTATTTCCGGAGTTTCCGGAACCCTCACCGACTGTGCGGCTGATGGGGATACGGATTGCGTGGCAGGAGCCAATTTCCCGGCCGTCGATAAGCTGACTAAGTTATCCGTACCGAACAAAGCAAAGATACATTCCTCCCTCAGCATCGCCGGTGTTAGCGGTACGATGAATGACTGCGGTTCGGATGGTGCCACCGCTTGCCTCGCTGTCCCCACCTTTCCGGCTATTGATAAGCTCACGAAACTTTCTGCAGCCAATGCCGCGAAGATCCATTCGTCTCTCACGATTGCTGGAGTCTCGGGAACTCTAGGCGATTGCAGCAGCGATGGCGATGCCGGCTGTGTGGTGATCGGGCCAACCTATGCCGCTGCGATCACGACCGGTGCCGGCCCTAAGATTGTCACAGGTCAAACTCTGGCAGGAATTAATGGAACAGCCGGCGTCCGCCCTTCGGACTGCGGCTCGGATGGGGCCACCAACTGCGTTGCGATTACCAGCTTCCCGGCAGTGAATCGCGCGGTTAGTCTTTCGGCGACCAACTTAGCCAAGATTCACAATTCAGTTGCTATCGCTGGCCTGGCCGGTACGATGATAAGCTGCGCTGCGGATGGCGGAACCGCTTGTATGGCCGTGGCAGGATTTCCTGCCGCAAATACTACGGGTGCTGCTGCAAAAATTGCGGCCGGCGATGTTCTAGCCGGCGTCACGGGTACAGCCGGGGTTCGGCCGTCGGACTGTGGCGTGGATGGGGCCATAGCCTGCGTGGCAACGGCTGGCTTTCCCGCCGCTAATCTTACAGGCGCCGCTGCAAAGATTGCCGCCGGTGATGTTTTGGCCGGTATTTCTGGGACTGCGGGCGTTCGTCCTTCCGACTGTGGTGCCGATGGCATTACGGGATGCGTGACGGTGGCTAACTTTCCCAGCGTTGATAAAGTGACCAAACTCAGCGGCAATGCTTCAAAGATCCGGTCTTCCTTGACCATCGCCGGTGTCACCGGCACCCTTTCGGATTGCGCCACGGATGGAGCGGCTGGCTGTGTCGTGGTAGGTCCGGTTTATGCTGCTGCCGATACAAGCACGGCGGCGGGAAGGATTGTTAGCGGTCAAACCGTGGCCGGTATCGGTGGAACTGCCGGCGTCCGACCGTCCGATTGCAGCGTCGATGGGGGGACCAATTGCGTTGCGGTCTCGACTTTCCCTGCGGTAAATAAAGCGGTGAATCTTAGCGCCGGGATGCTCTCTAAGCTTCATGCATCCGTTACCGTAGCTGGTGTTTCGGGTACTTTGGCGGATTGTGCGAGTGACGGCGCTACAGCCTGCTATACCACATCAACTTTTCCGGCCGCAAATACAGCAGCTGCAGCCGCAAAAATCCTGACCGGCCAAACCCTTGCCGGCGTCGCCGGCACGGTCGTCGCCGCGCCAGCCAACTGCGCGGCTGACGGTGCAACAGGCTGCGTTGCGATCGCTGCCTTTCCCGCTGTTAATAAGGCTGTCAGCCTGGCGACAGCAAATCTGGCTAAAATTCATAGTTCGGTAACAGTGGGTGGCGTGACCGGGACAATGACGGATTGCTCAAGCGATGGTGGTACGAACTGCTTGGCGATTTCGACTTTCCCGGCAGTTAATAAGGCGGTAAACCTTGCGGTCGGAAATTTAGCGAAGATCCATTCTTCGGTTACCGTTGGCGGCGTCGCGGGCACTCTTGCGACTTGCGCAAGTGATGGGGCAGCGGGCTGTCTTACAGTTGCCGCTTATCCCTCAGCACTTGCCGCAGGAGCCGCTGGAAAAATTCTGAGTGGCCAGACCCTCGCCGGTATTGCAGGGACCGTGATTGGGGCTCCTGCGGACTGCGCGGTCGATGGCGCGACCGGCTGCGTCGCCGTCAGCGACTTCCCTGCTGTCGATAAGCTTAGTAACCTAAGCCCTAACTTATCAAAAATTCATAGCACGGTGTCCGTCGGCGGCATGACAGGAACCCTTGCCGATTGCTCG
>CAXSGP010000036.1:0-42602 GCA_964236955.1 uncultured Oligoflexus sp.
TTTCTGAAATCCTATAAAATCGATTTACGTTTCTGTGTTATGCCGACAGAGTCCCCAACTCATGACAGAAGCGCCCCATTTCAAAAACAATAAACCGGCTAAGCTCCTCGAATACAATGGAAATATGGCCCTCCTTGACCTGTCAAGCCCTTCGACCGATAAGGCTTTTGGAGGGAAATACATGAAATTTTCTAAGCTTTTTCCAATTCTAAACTTAGCCTTATGCCTTCTGCTGCTTGCCGATTGTGCGCAGCCGGTTACGAACGTGATCCAATCCCAAGCAGTGTCCCCAGCCACGGGACCGGCCTCTTCGAATCCTGCTGATGCCAATTCCGCTTCTGCCGGGCAGTCGGTCGTTCAGGACTCAGGCGATCCCTTGCCAGCAGGATCCCAGGATTTTACTTTAACGAGCGAAGCTTTCCAAAATTCGGGCGAGATCCCCAACGATTTTATAGCGAAAAATAGCGGCGGTAATATCTCAATTCCCTTGAGCTGGAGCAACGTTCCGCCTGGAACGGGATCCTTTGCCATACAGATGGTGGATCTGAATTTCCGCAGCCCTCCCTTTGTTCATTGGGCTATTTCTGATATCCCAGCCACCAGCACGGATCTGCCGGCTGGAATCGATGCTGGCAATGATTTGGTCTCACCGCGCGAAGCGATTGGTGCGAATCAGGCCGTCGATTACAGAGGCCCTAATCCTCCTTCCCTTCATAACTATGAGATTACAATTTATGCGATACGAGCCAACGCCATCATTAGCTTGGGCGAGGATTCAGCATTAAACAAGGCCCAGTTAGAATCAAATAGTTTAGGTAAATCCGTCCTCGTCGGCACCGTACAATAATCGACTGAGCCTTGGCTCAATCCTTTGAGCCAAGGCTGGTCTTTAGGTAATTTTAAGGGCTTCACTTGCTTTCTCTGCTAATCTTTTCATACGGCTCGTAATAAACCAGAATTCCCACCTGATTCGGATTCGTGTCAACTCCATTTGACCTCATAAAATAATCATAATTTCAATAGTTTGCAAGAAAGTCGTGATTTTATCCGGCTCTTTGCCGATACGGTCCTGCGAAGAATGTCTAGAGGAAACATGCCATGCGCTTTTTCATCTTGTCGATTTTATTAGTCCTGACGGCATGCAACCAGACGAAGCAGGACTTCCCAGGGGCAAAAGCTGCTGTAGGATCGAAGACCAATACATCTGACTTGGAGTCGCATAAAGGTCAGGCCCCGGTGACAGCTCGATCCGTCTCAGAAACGACAACCATTGAAGCCGACCCTAACTATAATTCTGCGAAAGAGCGCTCCCCACCGATCGAGAGCCCTCCCCATTCCAGTGACACGGGTGATGGCTCTGCCCCTTCCGGTCTGCCTCCACCTGCAGCCGGCTCGGATCAGACGAGCGGCGGTGCGATCGTGGTCGGTAAATTCAAGGAGACGGAAGGGCTCAGCGAGGAGACCATAAAGGAGCTTACAATTGCCTTTGAAATTATGAAAAAATCTGTGCTTGCCAGCCTAAGCTGTGAGACCAGCAACGATTGCCTTATTATGCCTTATGGAATCAAAAACTGTGGGGGCCCAGATGGTTATTTCATCGGGTCCAAAAAGAATGCCTTGAATACGAGCGGGATATCGACCGCATTGGTTTTGACTTATAGCGCTCTCTCGGCGGCGGCAAATTCTCAGATCGCTAGATCAGATAAATGCAGTTTGGAAGTGCCACCTGTCGTGGCCTGTGTTCAGTCCAAATGTGGTCCTGGCTGACAGTAAAAAAAAAGCACCTCCCATAAGGAGGCGCCCATTCAAAACTGTCAAATAACCTTACTTAGGACTGATTTTATAGACGATACCAGCATTGTCGTCGGACAGGAGCAAAGACCCATCAATATAGTTCTTAACATCGACGGGACGACCCCAGTTGGTCTTGCCGGCCGCATCAACAAAGCCTGAAACGAAGGGACGGTAGCCCAATTTTTTGGTGCCGGTTGACGTCGTAGTCTCCTGGACTATCATCAAGCGGTAGCCCACTTTTTTAGAGCTGTTCCATGATCCGTGCTCGGCAATGAAGGCACTGTTGCGGTAAGAGACGGGAAAGGTCTTGCCGGTGTAGAAAGTCATGCCGAGGGCCGCGACATGAGCGCCCAAGACAACAGCGGGCTTAGTAAATTGAGTTTCATTGCAGCTAAAGCCATTGCCGAAAGTTGGGTCGATTACGTCTGCCGCGAAGCAGTAGGGAAATCCATAATCCTGGATCGGACTGGTCAGCACATTGAGTTCATCACCAGGCTTGGTATCACCAAGCTCATCACGGCCGTTGTCGGTGAACCAAAGTTCTCCCGTAAGAGGGTGGAAAGCCATACCAACTGTATTGCGAACTCCCTTGGCGACCTGCTCGAAATTGGTACCGTCCAGGTTCATACGAAAGATACCGGCTGCATTGTCACGATCTTCATCACAAACATTACAATCGGCACCGATGGGCATATAAAGCTTTTCGTCAGGACCAATTGCCAGATATTTCCAGTGGTGGTTGCCCTGCTTGCGGATATCAGACTTGATGACTGTGAATTTTGCTTTAACCACGCTACCGGCGGCCAGGCTGCGGGCTGTCGCGACTGCGTTTTTAAAGAGGATTATGCGGCTGCTTTCAGCAACGAAGAGATCATCGCCGTGCAGGACGACGCCATTGGGGTTATTGAGACCGCTGGCTAGAGTCACGGTTTTGTTGCCATTAGCGCCGGGAACGATGGCATGGACGCGACCCTCGGGATCAACATCCGAAAAACCACCGGTCCCGGCAAAAACGATACCGCTCGGATGAACGGCAAGCGACCGGGCACCTTTCGCCTGAGCGAAGACTTCAATTTTAAAACCAGGTTCAACTGTGAGTTTTGACAAGGGAACTATATCATTGGCGCCGGTCGGAGGTGTGACCACGACCAGGCTTTCTGTATAAGCGAGAAGATCGGCTTTATCCTGAGCTGTCGGCTGCATAAAGGCAGGAGCGGATTTGGGCGGCATAGGCCGTGTGCTACTTTGAACGCGGGCCGAGATTTTAGCGGCATTGGCTTTGATAGCCTCGCTATTGATGACACCGTTGTCATCGGCAAAAGAAGGAGTCATGCTTGAATCATGGCAAGGTGCGCAGGACTTCGATACGACGGCTTCCGCTTTTGTCTGGGCTTCGGATTGCGCGTTGGCAATACCACCTAACATCAGGCCACCGATAAACAAAGTAAGACTTACTAATTTCATTCTATCTACCTCTTGGACGTGATCGACTGTCTGCCTTGTAAGGAAAAAAGTGGGTCAACGCAAGTGACATCATGGGAATTGATTAAAGGGGAAGGCATAGTGGATAAGGATTTGGGGGAAATTCGTCGAAATTATTTTTGGAACAAACCATTCTCAAAGCCGCTAAGCGGCATGCGCAGACAGAGAGGCAACATTCACAGGCCCGGAAACTTGACCTTACTAGCGTGAGGGTCTCCGGCAGTCAAGAGGCCGAAGTCTTTTTCCCAAGAAAAAGTGACCTGTCCCGGGCCGGATCAGGTCGCGGAGAACCTTGGTGTACGGGCTAATTTCCGAAAGATTCTAGATGGATATCCTCGGGAGCCACGTCCTTGGCTTTCAAAAATTCAACAAATTGTTTCATCATGGCTTCCGGTCCACAGGTCATGTAGCTGCTGTCGGCATAAGTTCCGGCAAGCACCTCGGTGAACATGTCTGAATCAGGACGGCCATGCAAGAAGCCTTCGTCGCGCGCATCCTCACGGGTCAGCGTTGTAATGATAGCGATGCCGGGTATTTTATTGAATTCGACTAATTCGTTCCAACTAATCAAATCCAGTTTGGACCGATAGGCCACCAACAGAGTCATTTTTTGCGGTGAGCCTACTTGACCCAAAGTTCGCGCATACTGCCTGATCATACTGACGAAGGGTGTTACGCCACTTCCCGCAGCAAGCATGACGAGATGGGAGCGAAATTTGTCCGGGTCATAACAAAATTTTCCTATTGGGCCAAGAGCCTTAATCTCGTCGCCTATCTTAAGTTGGTCACACATCCAGTTACTCACCAGACCCTGTTCCACTCGCTTAATCGTCAAAGCGGAAAAACCAGTCTGTACCGGAGAGCTTGACATGGTGTAGGAGCGAGCCACCGGGCGCTCGGATATTTTATCAAAGCGAAGAGTAAGATACTGACCGGCGATATAATCGAAGGGACAACCGTTATCGACAGCATCCTCTAGATAAAAGGTTTTCGTATCCCAGGTTTCATCTTCAATGTGTGTCACTTTAAGGGTCATCCAGCCTTTTTTTCGGCGTGGTGCAGGTGCAGGAGAAGTCACTTTGGACGTCCTTTATTTGGGTCATCAGGCGTTCGACTATAGCGGATGGGTACGCAAGGGACAAGGCCGGCTTGCCGACGTTTGCATTCTTTAACAGCAGTCGGGATTTGCCAACAAAAAATTTTGGAAAGGTAATCCGAGAGCTTAAAGGAGCACTTTAAACCCTCGGATTGTTAAGGGACATTTCACACTAAGGCCGTACCTTCCCGCATCCTGCGGAAATAAGTCGGGGCAGATAGGGCGGAGGCGGATCCCGTATCGGAATGGAGCACACTGCATGCCGCGTGACTCCAAAATCGATAAGCCTTCAGAGCGTCATGACCTAGTGCTCAACTTTTTTTGCATTCCACTCTCTTAACTGGGAGTGCGGGCTCCAAAGTTGAGCAAAGATAGTTCCGAAGATAAGCCACACGAATTGAATCAGTCGATCAAATAAAGTATGCCACCCATCGGCCCTCTCCAATACGGCTACATTTTAAGGCTAAAATAAGCACTTAATGTGTTTCCGACGAGCGACCGAATATATTTGATCGATTTTCAGAATCGAACCAACTGTTGGTTAAAACCTTCACCTTATGGAGGAAGCCGCCTACTGCCGGGTTTTCCTCGCGAAACACGAAAATGAGCATTCGCTTTCGATGAAATTGTATAAGCTCCTAATTTTAGGGGATTAAGCTAGTATTTCTTGGTCGAGGTGCTTGGGTTTGATTCCAGCTACGTGTTAATTTTACTTAAGGCTTGCTTACTTAGGAATAGGCCCTACCAACATTGACCTTTGGAGAATCAGCATGGAATCAAATCTGACAGGCAATCAAAACGATAAGATCAAGACTCGAAATGATAGTGGATCGGATCCGATTATCAAGCCCAACCCTTCGAGTGGATTGCCGCAGGATCCTGTATATGGAGGTCAATCGAACAAAGCGTCTAAAATCGACGAAACCTATGAAGGATTCCGACCCTCGTCCCGCGTGCAGGGTATGCCTAACGCCGACAAGGCCGAAGGTTTTGGTTCAAAATTCCAAATGCCAGGTCCCGATATGAGTGAAAAGCATATGAATGGGAACGAGGAGCAGGCTCAAGGTTCCAGCTCGAATGCGAAGGCGGGCGAGTCGGCACCGATCACGGATCTGGGTGACCTGCCTCAAGAGTTCGTGGATATCCAGACCAGTATCCAGGCGATCCAGATGCTGGTGCAAAAGTTGCGGGAAAATCTCGCGAGTCCGGAGCAGGAAGAGCTTGAGCAGCTGATGATTCACGGTTCAAAACTTTTGACCACCAATTGGAAGCAGCTCACGACTGCGGCAACGGGCCAGGTATCAGGCTTGAAAGATGAATTGAAGGAAAATCCCTATCGCGGACTATTGGGTGCTCTTAAGATTGGTATGGCTTTGAGCCAACTCTTCTCAACACGAAGCAAGGCCAGTCTGCCCGTCCCGGACGAAAGCTATCCAAGTGCTGACGGGCATGCCATTCACTAAGGCTTGGATCCGTTCCGAACCTGTCCATCGATTCTTAAAAAAGCCCCAAAGCTCATGCTTGGGGCTCTTTTATTGCTGCGGCTGCGCAGCAATCAGGGTCTAAAGGGAGCGAGAGTTGTCATGAGGACTTTCGTGCGGTTCTTATCAACCAGAACCGCCGTGGGTTGGCCTTCGGTCTCAACAAAGGCCCCTAGTTCACCGCTATCGACAAAGCCATTGCTGTTGCTATCGATGTAGGCAAATACAAAATAAGCCCCTGCTTCCAGACTCGGCGATACGAAATCCGTAGCCAGACCATCGGCAGTCAGCAGATTGCTACTCAGGGTAAAATTATAAGCGGGAAGCATTTCGAGATCAGCGGCCTTTAATAAAAGAACATGAACGTCCCGGAACTTTTCCACAGGAGTGACTGGAGGCAGAGCAATCTGCAGTCGAATCCTGGCCTGGGTATCTTCGGCGGGCTGCGTTTTTTTGAGGAGCTGATCGATATAGATATGAACCGGCTCCACCGATTGGCTCGTATTTTTTACCAGGACGCGCTGAGCTCCGGAAAGCGCGCCTAAAACCCCTAGCGGGCTGTCGGTCACCAGCTCCATGCCCTGGAGAGAATAGGGGATAGCACTTGCCCCATCATGCGTCAGATAAGCTCTGAAATAGTATTCGCCCGGAGCCAGAAAGATTTCCTCCCGGGCTGTCGATGTGGGTTTGCTGGCATCAAATCCAGAAATTTCCAGACTGGCAACCGGAGCACGATTGAACTGCGGGTTGTCAAAAGCTTCAATATGCATCGTTTGCTGAGTGCCTAAATTATCCGTCAGCATGTAATGAGCAAAGACTGATAGCG
The DNA here is from genome assembly GCA_964236955.1 of uncultured Oligoflexus sp. Classification (GTDB taxonomy): domain Bacteria; phylum Bdellovibrionota_B; class Oligoflexia; order Oligoflexales; family Oligoflexaceae; genus Oligoflexus. The sequence continues at coordinate 6,680 of CAXSGP010000036.1, forward strand.
AGGCACAGGCCGACCCAGAGCAGTTTGAGTGCCAATTATAATTGGTCAGTGCGGCGGTGTCACCGATTCTGGACCCACAGATATTGAGAAGCTCTGCTGTCGACCCACTCTCAGTGCATTTTGAGAAGGCATAGGTCGATGAGCCTGGCGAGGCATTCCAAGTCTCCAGTTGGATCTTTTCACGTTCACTCTCGGTATTCGGATCCTTTAATGACACTGCGCAGGCATTCGTGAACAGAACTCCAAAAGCCAGGGTCAGGCCGGCCGATCTTAGCTGAAGCAAGGGTTTAAACGCGATATTCATTGGGGAAGGACTCCTTTAATGATGAATAAATTATGATCCCGCCGGGTCTGATCTTGAGCCATACTGCGGATATTGTCATCACCCAAAAACAGATCGTGAGCCTTTGCAGCGCGCCAGGGAACGAGAGAAAGCTGCTGACTATGGCAGCGGTCGCCGGCGCCTCTGACCTTTCCCGGTGCTAATCGGGAATTTTCAGGGAGTCTTTGAATTTTGAAAAAAAGTGTTTCGTAATTTTCAAACGCCGGGAGATAATGTTTTTCTTTGTCCAGGTCGTTCTTCCAAAAAAGAGCTGACACCTGTGAAGCAGCAAGGTATCTGTATCGATCACCTATTGCGGTGTGCAATGTCATTTTGTTGTCAAGGAGCGAGACCTCATGAAGTCCCTGCGCGTCCGACTAGTAATGGTTCTCCTGTTAACTTTGGGAGCGCTTTACTACATTTCTCCCACTTTTATTTATTTTTCTTTGCCTAAGGACCAGCGCAACGATCAGGCGGTTCTCGACAAAGCGATCCCATCTTGGCTGCCGAAAAAGCACATTAAATTGGGACTCGATTTGCAGGGCGGTGTTCAGCTTGTCCTGGGCGTTGATACCGAAGTGGCCATCGATAACAAGCTAAGTCGTCTGGGCACAGAAATCTCCCGGGCCCTGAACGAGCCGAAAAAACAGATCACGGAAGCTTACGCCATTAAAGGTCAGCAGCTTTTACGGATAGTTTTGGAAGATGGCGTGGATGAGGCAGCTTTTCGCGAAGCCGTCCGTAAGGACCATCCCGAACTTGAAAGAGTGGCTGGTTCCGCCAAAACCCTGGACTTTAAATTTGCTGAAGGTCAGGTCAAACGAATTCGGGATGCCTCGCTTGAGCAGGCGGAACGAGTCGTTCGAAGTCGTATCGATAAATGGGGGGTGTCCGAGCCTTCGATCAACCGTCGCGCCGACCGTTCTATCATGGTTCAATTGCCTGGTTTTAAAGATCCGGAACGCGCTCGTGAATTGCTAGGCCGTACGGCTCAGCTCAAATTCAAACTGCTCGATGAAGAGTTTAAGGGCTTCAGCGCTTTGACAGGCAAACTCCCACCGGGCGTCGTTTTAGAAACACGTGGGAATTCCGGAGCAAGCAGCATTTCAGGGGAGGATAAAGCCGCTATCATTGCAGCGACCAAAGCCTTGGTTCCAGAAGGACGGGAACTCCTCTTCGAAGAGACCAAGATCGCCGGCGGTGCCAAGACCCGTTTCACCGGTATGGTCGTCAAGGCTTCGACCGAACTGGCCGGCGAAGATGTTTTGGATGCCAACGTTTCCTATGATCCCAATTCCCTCGACAATAAACCTGTCGTTTCGATGAAATTTACGGCAATGGGCGGCAAACGTTTTGCCGATATCACCGGTGGCAACATCGGCAAGCGCATGGCCATCGTGCTCGATGAAGTTATCGTTTCCGATCCTGTCATTCAAGCCCGTATCGCCGGCGGCAGCGCTCAGATTTCCATGGGCGGTTCCAAGCCCCGTGGAGAAATCGACACCGAAGCGAACTCCCTGGCTTTGATTCTCCGGTCAGGAGCCCTTCCGGCTCCGATCACCGTTCTTGAAGAACGCCAGGTCGGTGCATCGCTTGGGCCGGAGCTAGCCAATCAAGGGGTCTTCTCGGTCCTCGTCGGTTTGGTCTTCGTTCTGCTTTTTATCCTATGGTACTACAAACGCCCGGGTCTTCTATCTTGTGTCGCTTTGATTTTGAACGCCATACTCCTGCTCGCCCTGATGGCAAGCTTTGGCTTCTCGCTCACCCTTCCTGGATTCGCCGGCTTTATCCTCACCCTCGGCATGGCTGTCGATGCGAACGTTTTGATCAACGAACGTATTCTTGACGAACTTGCCGAAGGCCGTCCGCCACTCAAAGCTCTCGAAAACGGATTTGGACGCGTATTCTGGACCATTATCGACTCGAACGTAACCACCCTGATCGCCGCCTTCGTTCTCCTCGAAACCAGTTCGTCCGGTCCGGTTAAAGGTTTTGCAATCTCCTTGATCCTCGGTCTGATCGTTTCCCTTTTCACTGCCCTCTCTGTGACACGTTGGCTTTTCAGCTGGGTGATCTCGCGCAGCAAATCCGATCAACAGGTAAAAGCCTGGCTGGGTTGGTCAAACGTCGAGAAAGCAGCCAATGCTTCTAAGCGCCGTTTCGACTTTATGAAGTACGGCAATATGGTTTCATCCATTGGGTTTGTTATAATTCTGGCGGTCATAGGCATGTCGGCCACGAAAGGCTTCAACTGGGCCGTCGATTTTGCTGGCGGTACCGAGATGGAAGTTCGCTTTGCTAAGCCTATTGAATCCAATATCCTTCGTGATGCGCTGCAAAAGGCGGGAGTGGAAGATCCAGGCCTGCAGTCGGTTGGAGAAGGTTCCAATCATTATCTGGTGCGCTTCGAAGGCAGTAATATTGTCGGCAGCGAAGGCAAAGCCAGTGAACAGGCCAACTCGATACGAGACAGCGTGATCAAATCCACGGCTGAGTATAGTCCTGATGTTCAAAGGGTTGAATACGTTGGACCGGCAATTGGCAAGGAATTGCGTAAGCAGGGTATCCTTTCCCTCCTTTGGGCGATTTTGGGTATTGCCCTCTACGTGGCTCTCCGCTTCGATATGCGATTTACTCCGGGGGCCCTCCTTAAGATGACCCAGGACGTGTTCTGTGTCCTGGCCTTCTATCTCTTCTTCCAGCGTTCCTTCGATTTGACAACGGTAGCGAGTCTTTTGACTATCGTCGGTTATTCGGTAAACGACGTCATCGTGATCTATGACCGTATTCGTGAGAACCTCCATGCACACCCGAATCGCACCCTGCGCGATAATATCAATATTGCATTGAATGAAACGCTGTCGCGTTCGATCAACACCTCGGTCGCCTCGATGGTTTCTCTTTTTGGTATCTTCTTCTTTGGTTCGGCGCAGATCTTAAACTTCGCCTTTGCTATGGTTGTCGGTATCATCTCAGCGACTATCACCTCGACCTTCCTCGCGACCTCTGCCGTGCTTTGGGCTGACAGGTTCCAGCAAAAACGCAAGGCCGCGGCGGTTCCAACACGAGCTATTGCCAAATGATCCTGACCAGCCTCCGCTGTGCCGCAGCGGAGCCTTAGCCGCAAGTTTTTTGAGGCGATAGCAGGCAAGACATAAAAGAGCCCACTGTTTCCTGGAAACAGTGGGCTCTTTTATGAATGTCAGCCAAGCGACACGATTTTTAAAGCAGTTCCATATCCGTAATGGAGTTACCCGAGAGCACGTCAGAATATTGGAAATCCTTGGTTGGAATCACATCGTTCTTGCGGGACGTCGATTTGAAGGTTTCCTGATAAACCGCGCAGTCGATATAGTCAAATACCGAAGGGAAGGGATGGCAGATGCATTCCATCGCTGGTTCCTCCTCTTCCTTTTTGGTCACTTTTTTCGCGCCCTTGCGAGGCGGCTTGCCTTTGATGACTTCTTCGGGGAGGATTTCGGGAGCCAAGAACTTTTTCATAATGAGGCCGCACATGCTCCTAAACTCTATCTTCTGAGTTTCAGCATCGACCTGACCGTGACGAACCAGATGCGGACAACGTTTGCAAAGCATCGAGGTTACCTTTCCTGGTATGCAGGCGACGAGAGACAATAACGCTACATTTAGGCATGACAAAGCCTGCTGCAGAGCGATCTTCGCTGTCGACCAATATATTTTCTTGGAGTTAACGACATACTAGTTCAAGGTTTCGGGCTGCGCAAGGCGAAAATATTTGTTATTTATGGGAAAATTGTCTTAGGATCGCTTAGAAAAAGCCTGTCTTTGGCAAGAGTATCATGTCCTTATGTCTTGCTTTGGAAGCGACATTTTTGAGAGTTCCGGATAGCCTTTCCAAGGCTATGGACAAGCCCGCAGGCGCGCTGGTAAAGACACCCAGGCTCCTTTTTGCGGCAATTAAAAAAATTCTTTTCTATTCCATTCGTCATCTGCAAATTTTGTAAGTGAGTGGGCTCATGGGATCAAGCTTGGATTTTGAAAAACTTTTCGCCAAACGAGCGAGCCATATCAAGCCTGGTCTGGAGCGGATCAGGCGGAGCTACGAGTATTTGCAAAAACCTGCCTCGACTCTTCCAGGAGTATTGGTGGGCGGCACCAATGGTAAGGGCAGTACCAGCGGATTCATCTGGGCGCTGATGGCACTGAGCCACCAACCAATCGCACTTTACAGCTCGCCTCATCTTGTTGAGTTTTCGGAACGTTTTCAGATTTCCGGCTTAGAGATAGATGACCCTATGCTGGATACAGCGCTTCACACGCTTAAAAATGAACTTCCGGATAAACTCTACGACGAACTTTCGTTTTTTGAAATTGCTACCCTTCTGGCCTTTCGTCTCTTCGAGGAGCATCGCGCGGCCTTTCAGGTGCTTGAAGTCGGATTGGGCGGTCGCTGGGACGCGAGTAATATTTCCGATCCCATCGCTTCGATCGTTGTCAGCATCTCTCGTGATCATAAAGAATTTCTGGGTGATGATTTGCTGGGGATACTCAGTGAAAAATTTGCGATTGGGAGACCGGGCCGACCCTTATTCTGGGGTGCCCAGGGTGAAGTGATGCACGAAGCGATGCTGGGAAAGTTTATTGACAATCAAATCAATGCTTCAGGTGCCGTGCTTTATACAAGGGGAAAAGATTTTTTTGCCGCAGATGAGGGGCTTGGCATCCGATTGCCGGGTCTTAAGCCTTTAGATTTGCCGTGGCTCGGCATCACCAGGGCGATGCCAGGCTATTTGCGCAGCAATCTGTCGTTGTCGGCAGCTTTTTATCACTGGTATGCTTCGCAGTCCTCGGCAGGGGCTTGGCCTGCCTTATCATCGATTTGGCCCGAGTTCTGTAAGGGTTCACTCAAGGCACCCATTACGTTGGCAGGGCGTGCTCAAAGAGTGTTGAGCCGTAGCGACGAAAGCCGGAAATTTCTTATTGACGTCTGCCATAATCCCGATGGAGCCCGGGCCTTTGCCTCAGCGGTACGGGAACTCTTTCCTCAGCAATCCTTGCCCGGATACGTGTCTATTCTTAAAGATAAGGACTACGATACTATTTTGGATATCTTGCGTTCTGTCCTGCATCCTGTCATCCTCTTTGCAATTGAAAGCGAGCGATCCTGGGACCTGGCAAGTCTGGCAATCCGACATCGTGATCTACCCTTTTTTGCAAGCCTGGACGAGGCGTGGCAATCATCGGCTCAAGCGACTTCATCGTCGACTGAGCCTTGGGCAATTTGTGGTTCTGTCGCTGCTGTCGGCTATGCGCTGAAACGGATGAAGGTATCACCAAAGGAATTGAGTCTTGCGAGCATTATTAGCGGCGACTGGTCTCCTTATATTCATCCCTAGTTCGGGCCTTCTCCTTGCCCAGAACCAGCCGACAGTTCCTCAGGCACCAGCGACGCCTGAAGAAGCTGCGGCGATACGTGGTGCGGTCGATAAAAAGAAGACCGATATCGACTCCGCAGATCTCAAGGCCGCGGAACCAAGCCTGCTCGGCGTTCCCACTGCGGGTGTGCCCGTGGTCGAACCAAAAGTTCCTGTCCCCATCGAATTCCCGGTTCCAGAAGATGTCGAGGACGCGTCCTCGAGCGCGCTGAAGTTAGGCGAGCAGGCCTCGGTCCTTTATGATGCGCGGACGATAGGCTTCGACAAAACGGGCAGTCACTACAATTTTTCCGGAGACGTCGTTCTCATCGGTGCGGGTTATGTCATCACTGCCGATGAAATTGATGTTGCCTATCTCAGCCGGGAGCTTTCGGCCAAAGGCCATGTTCTCATCATCCATCAAAATCAAGTGTTTTCAGGGGAAAAAATTCACTTAAAGTGGGATAGCGGCGATTTCGTTATCGATAAGGCTCTGTTGGTGGCGAGCGATCCAGCTAAGATCCGCGAGGTGAGCCAGAGTATTTTAGGTCTGACCCCAGCCGAACTTGAGTATGAGGCGGCGAAAAAAAGCCGGCTCGCGGATCTCGAAAAAGAGCGCGATGAGCTGCGTGAGAATTTCCGAAAATCGCCTGAGATCCAGCCTGGTCCTGAGGTCGTCAGTCGCTATGCGAGACTTCTGGAGCAGGATATCGTCACTGAGAAATCACTGGCGCCCTCGTTAGCCCAGCAGGATCAGGAACGTCGCAAACGATTTGAGCGTCGCCGTATCTTTTGGGAGAAGGGCCGTGCCGATGCCGCGAAGAATGGCATTCCCAATACCCTGTATTTCCGCCTCGAGGGGAAAAGTCTCGAGCGGAAAGATGGCAATACCTATACAGCCCGCGATGCATTTTTTACTCCCTGTATCTGTGCCGATGATGAAAGTCCGGCCTGGGGCTTTCAGGCGGATGAAATCGTCGCGCAGCAGGAGGGTTATATCAACCTCAAGCATCCCATCCTCACGATCAAGGGCCTGCCGCTTATCTATTTGCCCTATCTGAAGCTGCCTTTAAAGGTGAAACGACAATCCGGCTTTCTCATGCCAAGTTTTCAAAGTGGACAGGTGAAGAATGGTTTTGTCTATTCCCAGCCTGTGTTTTTTGAGTTCAGCCCAAAAGCCGATGCGACACTGACCACCGATCTTTTTCAAAAACGCGGCACCCGCTTGGGTCTTGAAGCGCGTTATGAAGCGAGAAGTGCCACTGGATTTCGTTACCAAGTGGAAAAAATAAGAGATCGGTCATGGCTAGGCCTGGAGAGTTATCGTCGGGACCTGATCGATAATTTCATCAATACCAATCCTGCTTGTCTTCAGCCCGACCCTATCGATAGACAAATCTGCGAGGAAGACCTCAAAGAAAAACTGTCGCCGCCTTCCAATACCTGGCGCGGGAAGCAGGAGTGGTCCGGTCGCTACTCAGTGGCGCCGCGACTGTCTTTAGTGAGCGCCGGCAAAGTAGTTTCTGATCACCGCTATCTTGAAGACCTCTATCTTCCCGAGGAAGTGGTGACCGCTTTTGCTCCCAAGGCAAGCGCCAACGCGTTTTCCACCGCCAAGGGTAAAGCCAATTTCGATGGCAAGGATTTTTTTATTGGCCTCAAGGGTTCCTATGGTGATAATTCTCTCCTTACTCGTCAGTATGCCGGCCAGCAGATGCCTTCGGCAGTCGATTTTCAAAGTCGGTATTTCCGTATTTTTCCCGCCTCGTGGTGGGATACACCGACCTATGGCGAGATCAGGATGTCGAGCATAAGCATCGACGATAAAGGCCTACCGAAATCGAACGGGCCGATCCGGGATCCCAGTCTGGGATCGGGGCATTGGAATCGAGTCGCGGTCAATCTCGTGACGCCACTGGCAACATCGGGCGCGCTTAAGATCGATCATTTTGCGGAAGGTGAAGTTCGGTATGTCGAGCATTCCAATCTTTCTATCAAAACGAGCACCATTCGGTCGTGGAAGACCGGCCTCAACCTGAACCTTCCGATCGATGGAACCGGCAAGTTGCCAGGATTTCTTCAGCCCAAGGATATCGAAGGGGCCCGCTACGGGCAGCACATTATGAACTGGGGATTGACCTTTTCCGAGCGTCCGCTGGTGGTGCGCGATGGTCCTTACGGAGATCTGAAGGATAGCCGGGGGGCGCCGCTCGTCTATTTCCCGAGCGATCGAAATCGTCTCTTTAGTGAAGATCAGGACATTCGTGACGAGGACACGATGGTCAAGCACGAAAGGATAACCCTTAGCACCAGCCATCGCTGGCGATTCTTCGATAGGGTCGACCAGGCTTTACCGATGAGTCGGGATAAGGTGGACGTCTATGATTCCGAATTGGATAACCTTCAGGAGCAAGCGCGGCGCGACCTGATGAGTGTGAAGGATAAGGCTGTCAAGTCAGTGGAAGAAATCTACCGCGAGGACAAGACGGGTCGTGTTGACTGGCTTGTCCGGCGCTACCAAACGGCGGAGCAAAATGGAATCGAACCGATCAACTTTTCAGCACAGATTTCCTACGATGCTGAGCAGGAGCGTTTAAGGGTCAAACAAATTGAAGAAAATAATAGTCTAGAAGTCCTGGCGGCTGGGAATCCCGATCCCGCTCAGGCCGCCGACATTAGGTCAAAGAAGACCAGCTACTATAGCCTTTATGAGTCCTGGATTGGGCCCTCGGGGACCTTAGGGCTTAACTACCGAGGTTTTTCGCTTGATAGTTCGGCTTTCTACAATATTTATAAAAGGACTAGCACTTCACTTGGTTTTGCGCTAGGACTACCCACTTTCTATTCGACGCAGTTTGGACTGCGCTATGTCTTGGAGAAGAGCCCTGAACTTGATCCCAGTACGGATACGCTGCTTTTCAAGCGCACAAGAACGACGACGGTCGGACTCGCAACGCAGCTCATTCCCCTGATCACCGTCGGTGCGAACTTGATTCGCAAACAGGTGGAAAATCAGGATATGCAGTACGGCACATCTTATCAAGTCGGCTTTGACGACCGATCGGGATGTTGGGGCCTGAGGTTTCTAAGGGAAAAGAATCTCAATCAACTGGAAGAAGATGCTAACTACATTTTGCAGTTGGCCGTAATCTTCCTGGGTAATCGTCGTAACGCTGATATATCGCCAGGGCTGGAACGTGAGATCCGAGGCGATGACGCTATGAATCGTAATCGTAATTAGAAAGCTTGGAGGACGCGATGAAACGTTTAGTTCCCTTCGAAGGCCCGATGAAACTCGAGGGCTTCAATAACCTGACCAAAGCGTTGAGCTTCAATCTCTATGATTTTTGCGTCGCACGCAACGAAGCCGAACGGGATTCCTATGTGAAATACATTCACGATAAGTTTAGCGCCAAGCGTGTGACAGAGATCCTAACCGGAATCTGCGACATCATCGAAGCCAATGTCCTTGCCGTCTCCGACCAGGATTATGATCCCTGGGGTGCGTCCTCGCTGGTTCTGATGAGCGATATTAAAGGCAGCGGCGTCGGTGACGTCAAGATGCATCTTGATAAGAGTCATATCTGTGCTCACACTTATCCGGACTTCCGCGCTGACGGTCAGGTCTGTTCGTTCCGTATCGATATCGATATCGCGACCTGTGGGGAGATTTCGCCGCTACGCGCCCTCAATTATATGTTTGATGCCTGTGAGTCGGATGTGGTTATCGCTGACTATGTCGTCCGTGGCTACACTCGCGACAGTCAAGGGCGACGCGTGTTCATGGATCATGAATTGCGGAGCATCCAGGAATACATCGATCCTAAGATTGTCGAGCAGTATCACTGCATCGACCTCGCGCTTCAGTCGGAAAACATCTGGCAGACGAAGATGATGCGGACCAAGATGGATGAAAGCTCTTACTTTGTCGGGGAAAGTGTTGTCGATCTGCAATCGGCAGAGACTCGTAAATACCTCGAAATGGTAAGGAACGAGATGCGTGGACTGGTCTATCAGTGGCCTGAATAGTTTTTTATTCGAATCAAATGCAGCCCAAAGCCGTCGATCCCAATAGATCGGCGGCTTTTTTGCAGATTTAAGGGCTCACGGCGTTTGCAGCGCTCTCCAGATTGGAAAAAATCAGGATCGGACTCAATACCTTTTTGTCTTTATCCGCGAATTGATAGTAGAGATTGAGTTGGCTCAGACTTTCAGTGGGCAGACTGATGGGCTTTGAAAGATTGAGCCATGAGCCATCGAGTTCGGCTGGGGTGGTAAAGGGTACCGAGGCTATTCTGATATAGGCCGCGGTTTGGGTGCTGTCGAGGAACACCGGAACCGTGGTCCCAGTGCGCAAGGCCTGAGAGGGAAAGCTTATATGGCCGATGGGCTCCAGCCTTTTATAGAGATGAAAATTTCTTGTCTCGGTCGCATCGTTGATTTGCCAAAGCGCTTTGGTTTGAACAAAATCTTCTTTGTGAATCAAGACCGGAAGCTCGATACGACTTGGCGCAAAAACTGTATATTTTCCCTCGGCATCCGTTTGCGTCGTCCTGCGGCCGACGGTTATCTCGGCAAAAGGGACCGGTGTCGGCACTCCGTTGTTGAGAGTAAGGACGCTCCCATTCATCTTGATCTCGGCGGTAAGTACGATGGGGTCAAGATTTTTTTCACCGATTTCAAAATTCATAATTTCATTGGAGGCCGCCGCTTCACCCTGATTGGAATAGAAGTAGAGCCGTCGATCGCTGGATTCTTCGATCATCGCCCGCGGAATTTCAATGCGAAAGGTCCCCTGACTTATGGTCTTTGCGAGCGGAGCCTTTTCCTGCCCGAAGTAGATTTCGGTCGCTCCCTTGGTCCCGGAAAAACTCCCTACGAAGGTAACGTTCGTCGATTGACTTTGTAAATCAGCCTTATGCACAGGTATGCAGGCGGTCAGCGAAGCCAATATCATAAGCTTGCAGGTAAAATATGTCATGAGAGCCTCGATCGGATTAGGGTCCACAGGGGTGGCGATGCAAGATTGATTCCCTCAAAACTTGCGCCATAAGAGAGCGTAATCAAAGAATTATAAATACCCGGCAAGGCTTGGCTTAGCGGCAACCTGTCAGGCTTTGCCTTTATATTTGACAGCTCCGGCCGCGATGTGTCGGCCTGCTCGGGCAGCCCATTCCCTAACGATCCGTGGAGGGCTTCTCAACCTTTCTACGGGAAGGGGACTAGGGAATGCCGCTGGCAAACCAAAGGTTCGGGACAGTTAAAACCATCTCTGAGCATAAAATCATAATCACACGGCAAAAAATGCCGGAAAATACCTCTATCATTATTTAAGTTTAGAGCCCGGCCAATGGAAAGTGTGGGTCAGCAGCCGGGTTAACGTCAGGTATCCATACTATTTTTCGGGGAAATGCCGACTTAGGCACAAAGCTTTCTAGCAGTCGGCCGGCACTCTCGGTTATAGGAAAAGCATTCACATGAACGACCCTGTCAAGCCTTCTGGAATCATCTATATAGTCGGCATAATATTAACGGCGTTTGGCTACGCCTTCGCTGGGAAAATGGGCCTTCTTCTGGCCATACCACCCGGGTATTCATCACCGGTTTTTCCTTCGTCGGGACTTGCCCTGGCTATTCTATTAATCTACGGTCAACGCTATTGGCCCGGCGTTTTCCTCGGCTCCTTGACCCTCAACCTCTTCCAGTCGAACGCGTTGGCGACCGTCAGCCATGATCTCAGTGTCCTGATCGGGCCGGGCGGTATTGCTATTGGCGCCACCCTTCAAGCCCTGCTCAGCAAAAGATTGCTGTCTTGGTTTGGGTCCTCCTCGGTGCGTTTGACCAAAGGCCATGAGATCCTGGCTTTTATGCTTTTAGGCGGTCCGCTCGGCTGTCTGGTTAATTCTCTCATAGGTCCATCGGCACTTTTACTGGCCGGTATTATCACCGGTTCTCAATTCCTTTACAACGCTGTCATGTGGTGGATTGGCGATACCCTTGGCGTCTTTCTCATCACGCCCGTTGTGTTGGCTTTTTTAGGACAGCCCAAGGCCTTATGGAGGAAAAGGCGGCTGTCCGTCGCCGTTCCCCTTAGTCTTTTGCTTGGACTTGCAACCTGGGGCTACCTGACTTTCAGCCGTATCCAGGACAAAGCAATCATCGCTGCATTCCATGAGAAAAGCGAAGACATCGCGCGCCGGGCCGAACGGAATTTTGAGAGCAATCTCGATATCGTCCTGTTGATGGAACGTTATTTTACCCTTTCTCAAGCGGTTTCCGCTGAGGATTTTAGCAGACTTGCCAACCTGCCTCTGACCAGCCGCAATGATGGCAATCTGATTGCCTGGATTCCTCGTGTTCCTGGGCCTTTAAAAGATATCTTTGAAAGGGAGATGCGCCCGATAAAAAGCCCCGCATTCAAGATATTTGCCAGGGCCAGCAATGGTGAACATGTGGATCCTGTCGCCGCCGACGAATACTTTCCCGTTACCTACGTCGAGCCCCTCTCAGCCAATGCCAGAGCGCTCGGCTTTAATATGGCCTCCGACCCGAAGCGGCGTTCCACCCTTTTAAAGGCTCGTGATGAAGGTGGCTTTCACGTGACCTCGGTTAAAAGACTGGTTCAGGATGCTGAAGAAAAGCCGGCGTTGCTCCTTGTTCAACCAATCTTCAACGCCCATACAGCTGCAAATCTGGCGAGTAGGCGAGAGGATCTCCGCGGTTTTATCACGGCTGCCTTTCGCCTGGAGAATCTCTTTAAAGCATCGAACATGAACGCCTCGTTGCATGGCATCAGGATCGCAGTCTTTGAGATAAACGCCCTCGGAGCCCAAATACCAATCGCTGTATTTAATGCCGACAATCAGGAGAGCGAAAACCAACTTGATCCCCCGGGGTCTCGTTTGCATTATGAGCGGCGGGTGGACTTTGGCGGCTATAAAGTTCTCCTCGTTTTCTCACCCAACGCGCTTTCAGGCGAAAAAGGAAGCGACAAGACAGCTTGGGCTTTTATGACCTTAAGCCTGCTTTTTGCGGCTCTACTCGGTTCCTTTCTTCTTTTGACCAGCGGCCGAAGTCTCGAGTTTGAAACGATCATGCTTGATTTTCAGCAGCTTGCCGATAATCTACCACAGATCATTTGGACGTCCGACCCGGGGAGTATCCTCAAATACTGCAATCAGCGTTGGCGAGATTTCGCTGGCATGTTCTCGGGTGGGCAGGCGGTAGAAGACTGGCATAGGATCCTGCTTCATCCAAGCGATCGCAAGCTGTTTTCAAATGCCTGGCAAAGAGCGATCGAAACGGGAGTGCCGGTCCATTGCGAATATCGTCTCTTCGATGGCGCTTCGGGCAAATACCACTGGTTTCTGGGACGCTTCATCCCGGTCAAAGACAGGTATGGAAATATCGTAAAGTGCATTGGATCCTGCACGGATATCCATGATCAACGCCTGCACACGCAAGAGCTAGAGGCAGCCAAGCTTTCCCTGGAGCTGGCGCACGAAGCTGCCCAGGTAGGGGCCTGGGACTACCACTTTGAAGAAAAGATATTCAATCGAAGCCCGTTTCATGACAAAATCTATGGTATAGAAAAAGAACTTAAAGAATTTACGGAGGAAACCCTGAGGTCGTGTCTGCATCCCGAAGATCGCGATCGGATCATGTTGGAAATCGAAAGTTCCTATACGAGCGAGGAAGCAGGATTTTCCTTGGAATACCGTGTGGTATGGCCGGATCAATCCACCCACTGGGTCAGTTATCGGGCGCGATTCATCCGCGACGATAAAGGCCGGAAAACCCGCATGGTCGGCACCGTGTTTGACATCACCAAAATTCGTGAGGCCCAGGAGCAGCAGCTAAAACTGCTTATGCGTGAGAATGCGGCCATGGAATCGTCACGTCTCAAAAGCGAATTCCTGGCGACGATGTCGCATGAAATTCGCACGCCCATCAATGGTGTGTTGGGAATGACCAGCCTAATTCTGGACACGCCATTGTCAAGGGAACAAAAAGATTATGCCGAAGCCATTAAAAGTTCCGGTGAAGCTTTGTTAACCGTCATCAACGATATCCTGGATTTCTCAAAGATCGAATCCGGCAAGCTGGAGTTTGAGAATATTCCGTTTTCCCTAAACTCGGCGATCGACGATTCAGTCATGATGGTATCCTTCAACATGCGCAAGAAAGGGCTGCTGTTTGATCTACAGCTCCCTAAAGATCTACCTGCCTTCGTCAAGGGAGATGCCGGCCGTCTTCGTCAGGTTTTAACCAATCTTTTAAGCAATGCCGTTAAATTTACGAGTGAAGGATCAGTCAAACTTCGGGCCGCAAAGGCCAGGGAATCGGAGACATCAACCGTCATCCGGTTTGAAATCGAAGATACAGGGATCGGCATCAATCAGGAAAGTCAAAGTACTCTGTTTCAGGCTTTCGCTCAAGCCGACACATCAACAACCCGGCGCTATGGAGGCACCGGCCTCGGATTGTCCATAAGCAAAAACCTCGTCGAGAAGATGGACGGGGAAATAGGTGTCAACAGCACAGCCGGCAAAGGTTCGGTTTTTTGGTTCACGATCCAGCTTGAAAAAGTTTCGAGTGAATATGAATCGAAAACTGCCCTTGAGAATAAGGGCCATTCGAATCTCAGTAATATGAGGCTTGATCGAGGCATTCGCGTGCTGCTGGTCGAAGACATCAAGGTCAACCAGGTGGTTGCCACCAAAATTCTCGGAAAGTTCGGCTGTATCGTTGAGTTGGCGTGCAATGGTGAAGAAGCGGTCGCCGCTATCATCGCAGGCGATTTTGATATGATCCTGATGGATTGTCAGATGCCAGTGATGGATGGCTATGAAGCCGCTATGCGTATCCGGGCCAGAGTGGGGGAACGATTTCAAAAGGTCCCCATTGTCGCCATGACTGCCAGCGCCATGAAAGGCGAAAAGGAAAAATGCCTTGCCCTTGGCATGTCCGATTACATTTCAAAACCAATAGATCCCAAAATTCTTTTTAGTACGATCAAAAAGTGGACGCAATCCGAGGACGCTATCCCTTTGCATCGACCGGTGGACCCTGGCTCGAATAGGTCTTCACCCTGACAGGCAATGCCGGGGCTTTCTTTGCCATTCATTTTGAAATTGTCAGTGGTCTAACGGCTTTCCCGGGCGATCCGGGCCGGTGAATCCCTAGGCGAGTTTTGCCTAGACTCCTGTAATTAAGGGGTATTTGGACAGTGCGAGGCTTCTCTGTTAAACTGAAACAGTCACGAGTGTCTTTCAGATTGACTGTCATTTTCTATTCCCGTGACAGCCGACAGCGAGAGGATCCGGAATGCCGATTGGAAAAAGCCCCTATTTTGTCAAAATCCTCGGCCAGGTATTGGGCTTAGCGGGGCTCGGCATAGCGCTGTCGGCCTGCGGTATCGTTCGTAAATCGGATACCTGCAATCTTAAGGCCGATGGCTTGAGGATAGCCGGATTCAACGGGGAAAACCTGAGTGATAAACAGCTCTCTATTGTTTTTCTCAAAGGCCCGGCGGACAGCACGGAAGCAATCGGCAGCTTCTTGAGCGGCCTCACCATTCCCGCGACCTTCTTCATTAAAGGCTCCGAAGTGCTGGGTCATGAGGAGACGCTGGGACGCCTTGTTGATCAGGGGCATCGGCTGGCCAGTGGTGGTTATAGCTTTACAGCCCTCAAAGCGGCAGAAGACCCAGTCGTCGAAGTCAGGGCTTTAGATAAACTCATCAGTCGCTTTGCTACCGGTTATCAGTATTGGCTATATGGCGAGCCGGGCAGTCTTGATGCGCGGGCGCTGAAACAGCTAAAAAATGCCGGCCTTGGTAAATACATCGGTCCAATCCATAGCGATACCGTGGGAGCGGCCTTTGTCGATGACGAACGCTGCTGGGAACGAGGTCTTAGCGTGTCGGTGTGCAGCCAGGGTTATTTTGATGAGCTGGTCAGGATCGGTCATGGGCTCGTGCCTTTTCATAGTGAAGATGAGCGCAGTCTGGAACTCATTAAAGACCTGGTCCCCCAACTTGTCGCTTTTGGTTTCACCTTTGTGAAATTGGATCAGGTCCCCGATTTACGGTTTGCCCTGAAAGCTGCCGGTGGCATCCCTGACGCCGGGAAAGCCGGTGAGGTCTGCAATGATTATGAATAAGCCATCGCGGTTTCGCTCTCTCGTTTTTGCCCTTACCTGGGCAGCCTCAGGGCTAGCAATGTCTCCACTGGGCCTGACGCAGGCACTCTATGCGCAGCACAGCTGCGATGTAAAGGAATATGCTGAGTTCGTTTCCTATGCTCAAATTCTCAATCCATTGGCCGAGGATCTCGGGCGACGCATGGTGCAGTGCGATAATCGCGACTTTCGCGAAAGTTCATTCTACTGGTTAAGCTTTTTCTATAGCATGACCGATCAGCAGGCGAAAATAGCCGGACTCGCCAGTCTCATGCCGCCTGAAACCGACACTTCGCCCAAAGGCGGAGCCCAGCGCGCAGCGTTCCGGGGCAACACTCAGGTTCTGGTGGAAAAGATCTTCACCTCGACCCCAGGTTATATTGATGATCCGTGGATCGTGATGAGTCTGGCTCGGGCGCAGATGAGCCTCGGTGAATATCCAAAAGCGTTTGCGAACTATATAAGGGTCCTTCGTTTGAAGGAGGAGCAGGATGCTGCCGAGGTCGAACTCCTCTATGCTTATATCTGGGCCAGGGACCATGAAGCGGCTGCGGGCAAACTTGCGAGCTTGAAGCGTTACGATTCCTCGGCCTACATGCGGCAATCGCTGGAGCGGGCGGAAGCCCTCCTCCAGGGCCATAGAGAAGAACCGAAAGGTCGCCATGATTCTCTATCGCTTGCCTATGTCCAGGAGCGGGACAATCGGGGCTATTCGGCGGTAGGAGGCCGTGCTCACTTTGAAGGCATTGTTGATCTAGAACTCGAAGCGCTGGAACACGCCAACCCTCTCGAGGAAGAAAAAGAAAACGTCGCCAACGTAAATCTTGGCAAAGAATGGGGGAATAAAGGAGAATCCCGCCTTCTGACCGAACTCGGCTACTTCAGTGTCGGTGCTGATAGGGTCACGGGCAAGCTTAAGCTGACCCTGCCCATGGGCGAGCAGCTCGAAGGTGCATTGGGGATTGCCAGAAAACCCGTAAGCGCCTTGGAAAGACCGCCCGCCGGGGAAAGAGCCGGCATTATGCGCGATTCAGCGTTTTGGGATCTCGACTGGAAGGAGCACCTGAGCCTCACGGGAGCCGTCCATCGGGAAGACAACGACGCCATGTTTGAAGATTACGGCGCCGAAATCAAATTTGGGGCCCTGCCTAAAGGCGAGGATGATCGAGGGTTTGGGCTTATCATACCCCTTTCGTATCGCCACCGGCCGAGTCCAAGTCCTGATTATCGCAGCTTTCCTCATGACGCACGCGTCGGCATTGGTCTAAGGCTAGGCTTGAGTGATCAACGCTACAGTGTCTATACCGAGGCCGTGCTGGAATCGATACAGCGCGACGATTACGGCAACGAAAACAGTTTTGAAAAGCTCTTGGGTGCGCGCATGAAAGCCCATCTCCGCTACTACTATCAAAAGGCTTTCTATAATTTCTTCGAGGGTTCAGCCTTCGTCATAGAAAAGATGCCGGGCGAAAAAGCTGATGAGAGAAAAGCTGAATTTTTGATCGGTTTCGGTTTGAGTCAAGCCAGTCACTAAGAAAAGGGCTGTTTCATGAACCTACTAAAATTGGCGCTTATCCTGAGCATGATCCCCTCCTGTGTCTCGCGCATCCCCGCGGATCCGGTCACGCAGCTCCAAGCCACCAAGACCTTCACGCGCCAGGGAACCTTTATGATAGGGCCTGGCGACCAGCTCGATATCTTTGTCTTTGGCGAAGAAAAACTCAGTGGCCGCTTTACAATCTCCCCGACCGGAATTCTGGCCTTTCCCCTGATCAACACCTTGAACGTGTCGGGAATGAGTAGCCAACAGCTGACCCGAAGACTCGAGGCAGCGCTTGAAACCTATATTAAAAGGCCACGCGTGGCCGTGTCGCTGCCCTCGGTAAAGAGCTTTCAGGTGTTTTTTAATGGCGAAGTCAAACGGGTCGGAGCTCTCAATCTCTCATCGGAGACGAATATCCTTCAGGCCCTGACTCTGGCCG
Organism: uncultured Oligoflexus sp.; assembly: GCA_964236955.1. GTDB lineage: Bacteria > Bdellovibrionota_B > Oligoflexia > Oligoflexales > Oligoflexaceae > Oligoflexus. The sequence goes on from CAXSGP010000036.1 coordinate 24,559, forward strand.
GGGGCTTGAGTGATTTTGCTAGCGGCCGTATCGTCCTCGTCAGACAGATCGGTAATAATAAGGTCAAACGTTATGCCATGCAGTATGACGATATCCTGGCCGGTGAAAAGTTTCTTGATGGCATCACCGTAGAGACGGGCGACGTGATTATTGCCGAGTAGCCTTCGACATCCTAAAGGGCCTAAAAAAATGCAGCAGATTCCTAATCAGCATAATCCCAATCGGCACAACGACGGCGACTCCTGGTTCTTGATCGATTCGCTCTGGGGCGCTTTTCGAAGGCACTTCTTTTTTGCGTTTGTCCTTTGCCTGCCGCTCTTAGCGCTAGTCGGATTCAGTCTGACGACGTGGAAACCTGAATACGCTTCGACGGCCAGCGTCGTTTACGATGCCAGCAAGGGCAAAGAAACCCAAAATGAATCATCGCTGGTCCTCGGGAACCGCATCGCTTCGACCTTCGAATCACGATTTGACGACGAGGACTTTTTAGAGGGGCTGACGGGACGCCTTGAGGCAAAAGGTGTGCACTTTCTTGCCGAGGAGGATTCAAAGATCATCTCGACCCTCAAGGCTTGGGTTCCCAAACTTCCGTCGTTTCCCATCAACGCTTCAAAGCCTTCGCATAGGAATAAGAGATCGGGTGACGGTGCCGGGCCAAATGAGAATCAAGCCAAAATCGAAGCGCTCGGCCGTCAAATCAAGGCCACCACCGTGCCGGCACAGTTCCACCTGTCAATCTCAGCCGTCTCGCGCGACGCCGCCGAAGCCCAGATTATAGCCCGCGAGTCGATCCTTTACTTTGTCGAAGAGGATCTTCTCAAGCACAGGGCCCAGCTCCAGGAAAAGTTACAAAACCTCAATTCCATCGAAAGCTCCACGCTGCTTGAAAAGGCCGATCCTAAAGATATGGCCAGTACCCAGGCCTTCATCGTGGAAGAAAGCGTGGTGGCGAATGAGGAAGAGAGCAAACTGGCAAAGACCAGAGAGCAGGCTCTCATCAATCAAATTCTCCTGAAGCAAAAAGAATCCGTGCGAGCCCAGGCGATTCAATATGAAAAGGAATTCACCCTGCAGAGTGAACTTAACGCCCTTCTCTCCAAACGGGGGGCGGCGCATCCCGATGTGATACAAAAGCGCCTGGAAATCGTCAAGTTTCGTGACGACGTCGGCGTGGCCATGATCGAATCGATCCTAGTCAAAATGAAGAAAGATCTCTACCAGCTTCAGGCGCAGATGCGCGCCAAGGGCATTCCCATCGACCGATCGGTGCAGCTGAACAATTTCTCGGACGAAGTGCGGCGCTTTCTGCTCGACGTTTCCAATCAGATTCGTAATGTAGAGCTTGAGATCGAGAGTGATGGACAGCAGCTTCAGGATCCTACAAAGTGGGTTCGCTATAATCTGATCAAAGCCGCTGAGCTACCAACCAAAGCTTCCAATATCGATAAGCTCCTCTTGCGGGCCGCGATAGGAATTGCCCTGGTCGGCCTGGGCTTTTTTCTCATCATTCTCGTGCGGGATATGAATTATCCCTGGATCGTGGAATCAACAAGCCTTCCGCGCCGTTACAAGCTGCCCGTGTTGGTGAAGGTACCGCGGTCGAAGAGCTTTTTGAATGTCGATAAAGTTCGAAAATTGCGAGCCCGGCTCGGGGACCTTCGTAAGGGCTCGGACTCCGAACTCAGGCTGCTCGATTCCTATCGTTATCTGCAGCAGCTCCTTAAAACCAAGGGGGATCCTCAGGTGATCTGCTTTTATGATCTCGGTTCCGACTCCCTATCGGCTCACGTGGCGCTCAATCTTGCCAACGTCATGGCCACCGACAGTCATGAACGCATCATCTACCTTAGCTTCAATCCTGCGAACCAAAAATATCTGCCACGGGGTGAGGGCGGCAACCTCATGAGTTTTCTATCGGGTGAAATTGATTGGAAGGCTTGCCGCATCAAGGCCAATGAGACCGTGGCCTGTGATTTGGCGATAGCTGAGCATCCCGAGCTGCAGCTCGGTAGCTTTCGCGTGGATCTCGTTCAGCGTCTGCTCAAAGCTCTGCGCGAAAAATACCAGCGGGTCATCATCGATGGATTAAATCCGGTCTTTATGAACGAAAACACCATGCTTGCCAATGAAGCCGACGTCATACTGGTCGGCACGACGATGGGCACAAGCAAGCATAAGGACCTGGAGCGGCTGCTTAGTGTCACTCCCAAAGAGAAGGTTCAGGGCTTTGTTTTGGTTTGATCAAGCTCCTCTTTCAGTCGGGCTTTTCTTTCGAGTTCCAAGGTCGTCTCTTCCTCCTCTTTCAGAGTCTCGGCCGGCTCAGGGGAATCGAAGGGCGATTTTTTTTTGGTCGGCCGGAAATTGTAGTAGTCATCTTCCAGGGGCATTTTGGGAATGAGGGCCTCTCGGTGCGAGGCCAGATAGTGCCCACAAAGGAGATAAAAGGAGACGAAATACACTAGGCAGGCGACTACGGTCAGGAGCCGGAAAGGGATGCGACTCAGGACGATGCCTATTCCTAAAACATGGAGAATAAAGATTAGGGCCATTGGTTTGCCTCCATTCTTAGCTCTTTTGTCAATTGGGCTTTGATACGAAAGCAGGCCCCCAGCAAAAGACCGGCGAGCATTTGATTTCTTTGGATCTGAAAGCCAAGGTCACCAAAGGTATAGGTGAAGTACTGGAGGAAAAAAAACAGGGAGGCTATTCCCAAAAGGTAAGTCCCGGGTTCGCGGGCTACTTTAAAGAGCGCGCCAGTCGTCGCGATCATAACGGCGAACAGCGTGCTCAAAGCCGCTATTGTGAGCGGCCCGCCGAAGGCCCAGGAGGCCAGGAAAAGGTTGTGTGGTATCATGCGATAGCGTTCGTAGACGTAGGATATATCGGGCATGGGAAAGACTTCTCTGAACTCTTTGCCGTAGCCAAGGCCGCTGACCGGGCGTTGCGCAACAGCATTGAGGAGGTTGGCGTTCTCAAGGTCCCGGTAGGATGGCTCCTCCATTCCCGTCTCGTTACCGAAAGAGCGATAAAGGCCCCCTATGAAGCCTAGGGGCGGCGGCAAGTTCCAGGTGATCATGGTAAAGAGGATGAATGCAGCTCCAGCCGCCACACCGCGACCTACATTTTTCCTGATAATCGGCCAGGGTAGGAGGCAGGGCAGGATCGCTACGGCAAAGGCGGCTCCGACGTAAGAGGTTCGCCTATCATTAAATACGTAGGCGAGGCTCACCGCCGCCATAGTCACAAGTATCGTGGCTCGGGCAAAGATTCGTTTCTGATAAAGGAAATAGTATCCGAGACAAACCAGAGCGAGCACCGAAAATCCAGAAAAGTAGTGATCGACAAGGTATTCTTCATTGTTTTTGAATTGCGCGTAATGACTGAAATAGACGAACAGCGCCTGAAAGGATTTGATTGAAATCGAGATGGTAATCCATTTAAGGGCTTGTGCAGAAAATTCCCGGTCGCGCCAGATCGCGAAGCCTATGCATACCCAAAGAGGCAGACAATGCAGAAAACGCAACTGAATGAACATTGTCTTTAGGCTGCCGCCATCCATAATACCAACCAGACCTGCAATGAAACTCGCGATGAATACCGCGATACCAACGGTAAAGATATTCAGAAAGCCCATACGGTACCAATCGCGCGAGGCGGCCGGTACCATGCGGATCAGAATCCACAGCGTAAAAAGCAGGGCAAAGCCCTCCATACCGGTCAGACCAAAAGACTTAAAGAGAAGAACGCCCATAGCCTCGGTCCAGGTATCGACCGTGCGGCCCCAGGCGACTTGAGAAACATCGTCAATCAACAAGCTCAAAATTAAAAAGCCGAGTAAGATATCCTGGTCGGGCTTTTGGCGTCGGCTCAGGAGTCGGGCGCCCAGGCTGGCGGCAAAGAGGACTAAGGGCGCTAGGCAGGCCGGACTGGTGACAAGATAGATGCCCATGGATGTGATGAGGGAGCCGACCAGCAGCAGCATTGACGAACCGTTAGAGCCCTTAGTGTTAGGCACCGAGCATCTCCCTTTTTACGGATTGCGCAGAGATCGTTGGATTGGATAGGCTTCCAGAAGACTTCCCATAATTTTAAGCCGATGCCCCCAATCATGACAGGAAAAAACATCGGATGAAGCTATCTCCCTTGAAATTAAGCCTTCTTTTAATCTTTTTATGGGAAAGCCCAAGCTTTTCCCAAGCTCCTTTGGAGGAAGGCGCGCGGGTCGGTGCTCCTGCTTTTCCCGCTTTTCCTCCTCCCGATTCTCTTCCTCATGATGAAGCTGATGCCGATGGCGAGGGAGCTGCCGTTACGGAAGGCGATCGCGGCCTTCCTCGAGTCGGCGCGATTCAAAGCAGAAAGATCATTCATGCCAACGGCTACAGGGGAATCCAGGACGAACCTGGTCCGATTTTTGATCAAGGTTCGTATGGCTATCTCTTCCAGGCTCCCGAGAGTCTCGATCAAAGGCTACTCGACTGGGACCTGGGCCTTGGCCGTGACGACTCGATCCTGGTCAACGGCAGCCTTCGCGAGAGCCGCCTTTGGAATCAGCATCGCCCCAGTCTTGAAATCGCCGGCGAGGCGCGGGCTTTTGAAGGGAGTGGAGCGGGGCTGGAGGAGATTTACCAATCGGCCAATCGCTTGGGCAAGGATTTTACGAGCTTTGATTCGCCTGCTACGACCCGGCGCAATGCCACGCTCCGGCTAGGTGACGAAATCCGATGGGGGGCTCAAAGCAAGTTGAGTCTAAGTGGGGAACGGCATGAGGATCATTTTTGGATCGATAGCGCCTTGGATGAAGATTCAGCCTTTGACGCCGGGACCCTAAGCCTGCAGCTGGGATTGGGTAAGGAGCGAAGCCTTGCGACATCTTTTCGGCGCTCGGAGGTCGTCTACAGCGATCATCGCAAGGGTCTCAGTCAAGGGCAGGATCTTTCCGAATTCGAACTGCAGCTGTTCGAAGCAATCTCACCCCTCTATAGCGGCGGAATTGGCCTTCGATCCTTGGATGGGGAACGCAATGGCCCAGTCATCAGTCTCATTCGCAAAGCTGACGAAAGACTTTCGGGTCAGGCCAGCCTGAGTTATCTCAAGGATCACGAGGATAGCCAGGCTCTTGGAAACCTGAAGGCCAGGTATCGGTGGACCAGGCTTTTGACCCTTAATCTAAAGCTCGAACAGGGCGTCGATCTCCTGGCTTCGTTTGGAAGCCTTGCACCAGCCAATCAAAGTCGCGGTCGTCGGCAGCGCTTGAATAAGGCCTATGAGTTGACGGGAGCCTATGATTTGAAACAATCGGTCTACAGTTTTACGATGCAATCGAATAGCCAGGAATTTGAATCGGCGCGGTTCACGCAGCAGGAACTGCGTTTCGAATGGGATCATAAGATCAATCCTCTCGACAGGCTGATTCTTCGGTCGGCCTATCGTACGGCTTTGGAACAGGGCCAGGTTCAACGGGTAATCGATAATCGCTATGCTCGGGTCGATGGGAACTGGCGGCACTTTTGGGGCTATGATTCGAGGCTTTTCGGCGGTCGATCCTTTGGACAGATGGGTTTGGGATACGAAAGAATTGGGGAGGGAAAACGGGGGCGTGAGCGCAAGACCTTAAGTCTTGCGCTCGGTCAGGAGTGGCTATAGGAAGATGGTCCCGTCGAGTCAGGATCGTAATCGGAATAGAGCATCACTTTCATTAGCTGTTCATGCTCTTTTAGAAAAGAACTAATGGCCTTTGGGACCATTTTTCACGTGAAAATAAAGGGCGCCCGTTAGGACGCCCTTAGCTTTTCGATATTATTTTCGATATTAAGTGTGCTTAGAGTCTTTGGGAATAACGAGCGAAAAACGCGCGTCCCTGATAGGAGTAGAGTGAAGTCGTTGAGAGATCCTGGGCGCCGATGGCAGTGGCCTCTATAACTCCACCAAGGGTGTTAAACACATTGTTAACACCAGCTTGTAAGGTAGAATTCCAAGGCAGCTGCGCGGAATAAACAGCATCGTACTCAGTATATACCCCGACTTTGATGTTTTTTTCCCAAGCGTTCGACTCGACTGGATCGGCATATTGCCTACCGATAGTTCGTGATGACACTGTTCCCATATGGTTTTGCGTGCCAAAATCTATGGAGTTGTTCCAACGCCAGGCAGGCAGTCCAAAAAATCCAAGATGCTGACGAGTCGGCAAACCTTCGGCTTCCTGAATTTTATACGACAGCATCCGGGTGTATTCGGACTCCATTCCAAGGAGGAAGGGCGCGAAGTTGAACTGGTAGTTGGCTTTGCTTGCCCAAACACGGACATGAGTACGACCTAGGTTTCGGTAAGGGGTTCCCAGCTGTGTGATAACGCCATCTTTATCCACCTGAACCGTATTGTCGCCTTGTTTACCGCTGGTCGTAGAATTGCCGTTCGCTGCATACCAGCGATCCACGACCCGTTGAAGGTCATCGACTTGAAATGTTTTCGAGAGAAAGACCCAGTAGTAGTCCGATATTATATTGAGGCCTTGAAGTGGTTCCAAAACCATCCCGATACTGTAATTGACACCGACTTCTGGATTTAAATTGTCATTTCCTGGAGATTCAACATAGACCATACGCGAGGGATTATCAGGATCGCAGAATCGGTGCTGATCATTTTCACGGGCACAATTGTAGGGGTCATTGACAGGTAGATATCCGCCGCCTCCTTTCTGATGAACGTAGGCAAGGGGAGGCGCCTTGTAGCTGCTTGCCGCCCGGGCTCGAAATGCGGCCTCCGGAATCATTTTGTACTTCAAGCCGAGACCATAGTTCAAACTTGGATCAACATCCTGAAAGGCATCAAAACGCAGGGCACCATCGACATCAAGCTGTTTGACGATAGGGGCAAAAAATTCAGTATAGAGCGAAGCAACGGTACGACTGCCTTTGCCGGCATTAGCAAAAGTTCCGACGTACAAGGGTTCGTTATTCGAGGCTTTCAAAAGGTCGCGGGTGTCAGGTGTTTGCTTGAAGCGTTCGAAGCTATAGGCGGCGCCAAGTCCAAATGAGAATGCACCTCCAGGCAGTTGAAAGAGCTCTTTGCTGGCAAAGGCGTCACCGCTGAAGTTCTCGGCCCATTCTTCGCTCTTAAGATCAGCAGTTGTCGTTCCTAAGAGGTTGATATCCCGAGAGGGATCGATCGGTATGTATGCCGGGTCCACGTTATTGGGCGTATTTGGATTCAAAAGGATAGCGCTGCGCAATTCCTTGTTAAGCAAATGCTGACCATTTCTTTTGCCGGTACTTGCGGCATAAGAAAGGCTAAAGCTGCTGTTCCAACCTTCACCCAGTGCACCTGTCAGATAAAGACCACTCATAAAAGTGGTATCACTGTTGACGTAAAACTGTTCCTGGCTCTCTGGTGTTGGACCGTAGATTTGAACGTAGCTCGCTGTCGGGTCGACCGGGACGCCCAGCCTTGTCGCTGTGGCATTGGAAATTGCGATAGGATTGTCGGTCAAAGGATCAGTGGCAAGGGTAGAGCGTCCACTGTTGGACGTGGACTTTGCAGCTGTAAAACTAAACAAACCTTGAAGGTTCCAGGTGCTGTTCAATTGCGAATCAAAGGTGGTAGCAACGTACCAGTTTTCTTGCTCTGGAATCAACTCGGTGCCGAGTTCGGAACGAGGTCCCGCACAGTATTTATTATTGGGTTCTTGCGGGTTCGTGGTGATTTGATTGGCAATGGGACAGTTCGGACTTGGCGTCCAATTGCCTACGATACTGTCATCTGGTGTCGCCCCTAATGTGACGGGCTGATAACTATAGGTACCGTTAGGCGCGTTGTAAAGGGTGTTGGCCCGTTCCGGGAAACTGGCCTTTAAATTCCGATTTCGATTATCGATAGCATTGCGGTGACGCCAGCCAGTCGCCAGGGCTATGTTAAAGTCATCTGTTATCTTAATACCCTGAGAGACGCCGTAGGCCTGTTCCTCGCCGCCGGCTTTGATGGGAACAGTGATCGAGGCTGTTAATTCGGTTCCAGTGAGTTCCTTGCGGGTAACGATGTTAACGACCCCACCTACAGCATCGGCTCCGTAAACTGCCGAGGCTCCACCGGAGAGGATTTCAATTTTTTCCACTAATGCGGTAGGAATGGTTTCGACGTTGACAGCACCTAGGCCTGCCAGAGTCGGAAGCCTTTTGCCATTAACGAGAACGAGTGTTCGTTCTGCTCCTAGTCCTAAAAGGTCGATGGTTCCTGATCCGCTTGAGACAAATTCACTGGATCCGGTAAAGTTACCCGTGGGGCTGGCGGACGCTGACTTGCGAAAGAATTCACCTAGGCTCGCGGTACCCGACTTTTCAATTTGACTTTTGGATATGACAGACACAGCAGAGCTTGTCTCGGATTCTGTTCTCTTGATGCGACTCCCTGTTACCTGTATGCGCTCAACTTTTTTTTTAGCTTGAATGCCTTCTGCAGGAGCCGGAATCGAATTTGGCGAAAGATTTGGACTTTCATCTGTCCCCGTTGTCGCGGGTGTTGGACTGTTAGACTTTTCAGTTTGGTCTGTAGGTGAGGTTGTGCCTGTTTGAGTCTGAGCGAAACTAAGAGTTCCGGCTAAGACCGAATTTGCAACAATCGCGGCCTTTACCGGCAGGCCCGGAGATTTAAACATCGGCTTTTCCTTTTCTCTGTAGAGCAAATTGACTTGCTTTATAATCTTTCACTTACTGGGTTCCGTCGCATAAATTACTTTAAACTCAATCAAAGTCAAATTCCTGAGTATGGAAACTACTGAGTCAGTGACTCGAAAAATTTACGTAAATGCTGATTCTTGATAGTTTTATGATTTCTGGTGACGAATGAAGCGAACTTATAAAAGTTGGCCCCATTAATTATTTAATGGGGCCAGTGTCATTATTTAATGAGACCAGTGTCATCAATCAAACTTATGGGCAGCGCTAGCATAAACAAAGCGCCCCATGTTGCTATAGCCCTGCTGATTGAACCAAGGCCAAGTAGCATTGCGATCATAGGGAGGAGCTGCATTTGTGACGTTATTGACGCCGATACCAAACTCTGTTCCCCAGGGAGCCACGTAACCGGCATTCAATCCGAGCTCTGCGTAATGCTTAACGTGGAAATTCGTCTCTGGATTCGCAAAATCGCAGGTACCGGGGTTGACGCCACCGGCATAAGTGCTTACCCCAGAGTCGTAACGAACGTGAGCGCCCGCGCTCCAGATCTTTGTCAGCAAATCCGTTCCAATGGTAGCGTTTGGACCGTCTGGAGGCGATGCTTTTTTAGCAAAATTACACAGTGGATCCGTGGGTGTTTCCTGAGTCCTGGATTCTAAAGTTTTCGACACTTTCAGATTGCTGTTCAATCGAGCAAAACCAAGGTTAAGAGCGTAGCTTCCACCCAGCTCAAGGCCGGAGCTCTGATTCTTGGTCAAGTTGAGAAGGGGGGATTCTACGAAAAACCCCTTTTCGTCCAAGGTACCCGCAGGGGTACGATGAATAAGGTTCCCGTAGGTACTTTCGTTGTTAATCAGGTACTGCGTCGTCAGCTCACCGATCTTGTCATCGATAGTTAAATTCCAGTAATCGATAGAAAAGGACAAATCAGTCAAGGGCTGAATGACCACGCCCGCATTCCAATATACCGATTTTTCAGGGTCGAGATCGACGTTACCGGAAGATTGGGTATTGACTTCACGGTCTTCACAGTCATCGATTGCTGTGTGGTTGGCACGGCAGTAGGTTATATCTTTGATAGTTTGAACGCCGAACGATTTACCAAGGAAGCGTTCATGTAAAGGCGCTGCTTTAAAGCCGGTGCCGTAGGTGGCTCTAAACTTAAGCAAGTCGATAGGAGCGTAGGAAGTGCCGATGTGGTAAGTCGTCGCGTCTTTAGATTTCTTCGGGCCATCCGAGTTGGAAATCGTATCGTTACGAACAGCTGCCTTGACATCAAAAGTCTTCAATATGGGGAAATCAAACTCGGCAAAGCCAGCTTGAGTGACCTGACCTCCGCCTCCAACGCCGCCGGCTGAACCAGCAATATTGCCAGTTTGTGAGAGTGAATCTGATCGATCCCCATATCTTTCTTTGCGAGATTCCAAGCCGGCAGACCAACCGATGGCACCACCCCCTAAAAGGAATGACAGGTGTCCGTCGAAGTTTAGGGTATAGATTTCCAGATCCGATTCACCGAGCCGGAAAATTTCTGTCACGACGTCATCTCGAGCATCAATTTGGGCCTGGGTATTAAACTTATTCAGTTGGAATGGATCGAAGGTACCATTTTGAAAGTAATCAATAATTTTGGCACTATCGATGTTCCCATCAGTACCAAACTGAAGATTCTTCAGGCGATGCTTGGCAATAGCGAGTTCCCAATTGATGTCGTCGGTCACTGCACCTTGCAATCCGCCTACTAAGTTTAAACTTTCGTTGTAGTTGCTGGTAGAGCGAGGTCCAAATTCGACAAAGCGACGCCCGATTACGTATTTTACTGTGTCGGGTTCAGGAACCGTCGCAGTGGCCGCAAAGGGGCTTTCGGCCTTGATAGCGTCTGGTAAGGCATTCCACTGGGCAGCGGTAACTGCAATTTGACCGGGAGCAGCACCATTTCTAATTTCCGTCGAGGAACGTGAGTAACGTGCTTCACCAAAAAACTTCAATCTTTCGTTCAACTTCGTGTCAAACACGGTATAGATACTTTGCCGTTCCGTCTTCGGAATAGCCTGATACAAGGGCGCGATATCAAAGGCACATTTACGGTCAGTGGCGATTGAGTCCGGGCCGATAATCGAAGATGCCGGGCAATCATTGAAAGGCCGGGTAACAGCGATGTTATTTTCGGTGCGCCGCACATAACCAGGAAAGCCAGTCGGGCTTCGGCCGTCATCACCATCGGGTGATAGAGATGATTTGATGAGAGGACGATCGCTGGCTTTGACGGATTCACGCTTAAAGAGATCGGCGGCAATCAGGAAATTAGACTTGTCGGTGGACGCACCGGTGACGATTTGCATTGAGGTTTCAGTGCCGTCTTTATGTCGGGCATTGGTACCCGCTCGAACGGCGACTGAAGTACCGTTGAATTCTTTACGGGTAATGATGTTTAAAACGCCTGCAACGGCGTCGGAACCATAGATGGCGGAAGCGCCATCGGTGAGATATTCGACGCGCTCAACCGCAGCGAGGGGAATCAGGTTAAGATCAACACTATCGTTCTCAATCGCATTGCTTGGCAGGCGACGACCGTTGACCAGGATCAGCGTATAATCAGAATCGAAATCGCGGCCGCCAAAGCTAGCGGTGCCCGCGCCCTGCTGGAGCGTTTCGTTTTCCGTGGTCATAGATCCCGAGGGGATACGATCGCGAATGAAGTCGGAGATGTTTGCAGCACCCGATCGATCGATATCGGCTTTGCTAAAGATCGTCACTGGCGTCGTTGTTTCCACATCGATTTGTTTGATGCGACTGCCAGTAACCTGGATCCGCTCCGAATTGGCTCCGGTCTTCTCGGCTTTGACTCCCCTTGGAGCGTTTGGAGCTATAGGCGGCGCGGGGGGTGCCGCTGCCGCTGGTTCCGCCACAGGTGCTGGTGTTTCTTCTGTCGCCTTGTCCTGCGCGTAGGCAAGGGACGAAAGAAGGACGAGACTGATCGCACTTACTAAGTTTCGTTTCATTCTTGGCTCCAGAAGGTCAGGTGGAGGGTATAAGGATTCTTCTGCAGGAATCTATAGATTAAGAATTGGTAAAATGCATCCTTTATCATGCCTAGTATGGGTTTCACGATAAATGGCGGCTGGTCGACCCTGCCAGGCAAGGCGGAGTTTTTAGAAAAGGTTAGAAATTTTCAATTGCAAGCTATCCAGCTGTGGATTCTTCATTCACGATGAGCAAAGTCGTCGACTTAACAGTGAGACTCAAAAGGACAAATCAAGTCAGTTAAATATTTAAAATGATTAAAAGTCTGCCTCGTCGCTGAGAGAACCTGACCTCAGCTTTAAAATCAAAAGGCGCATGCAGGCTCATCACAATGGACAAGCAAGAACGTTAACGGTCAATTTGGGCTAAAAGAGAGGAAGGTGCCGAAGGACATCTGAAGAGAGCCTGCAGTGTTAGGAAGGGATGATCCCAAAAGCAGGTCGAGTCTAAAACAAAGGGAAATGATTGCTGTTGAATAACGGAGGCTATCAGCCTGCCGAAACTAGAGTCGCAGCTTTTAAAATCTTTGTGAAGCAGCCGTTCGCACTGAGATTGTTTCCATGGAATTGTGATGTCAAAAATTCATAGCAGCGCGACAGCCGCTCCTTGGCAAAAATAATGGCAAGATTCCTGATGACTCAAGGGGCGTCTCAAGCTCACCTCACCCGCAAATCTTACGCGAAGGCCGAAGAGCAAGTCCACCTTCTCAATTTTCAGTTTTAATGAGAAAGTATTTCACTAAAATCACCAACGAAATACTTACTTTTTCCATAATAAAGGGGACCTCCGACTTAGCTGTTACGAGTACTATTTCACGCATCTGCCTATTTCGATGGAGGAAATCCAAAGCCTTTTCAGAATACCAATTATGATCTTTAGCCCTTCCAATAAATTGTTTTCATTTCCCTCGACGTCCTGCCGACAGCAATCTCTATTAGTGATTGATAGCCGTTTAAAATATTAAAACGTCTCAATAGCTTCAAGGAGATCCTATGTTTAAGTATTTAGCTATTATTTGCACACTGTCAGCCCTAGGTGGCTGCGGTAGTGACAGCGATTCTTCGACATCGTCACTAGCATCGAATGCCAGCTCAGCCGAAAATACCGTGACCTATGAGGCAAACAAGGTTAGTTCAAGCGATTTGAATCTGTCTGATTCCATTTGCACCTATTCCTTTCCGAAAGAATTTTCTTACAAAATTGATGGGAATAAATTGAAGGAACTTGGGAAATCAGCCGTCTATCAACGTCAGGGGGCAGCTGATATCACCAATCCTATACTTGGAGTGTGGGCAGCGACCTCGACAAGCGGTCCTATCGAAAAAGTAGTTTATCTTACTTTTGAAGCGGCTGCGATTAAGGTCGATCTCAGTTGCTCAGATGTGACTGATGATGCTCTACGATAAGCAGATGCTGCAATTGAGATCCGTTCATTCCAAGGCAAAGTCTTAAAATCCTCAACGAGCCTCATCGACTCGCTGGGGATTTTATTGCCGTTATTGGATCTTGTTAAGACCGAAATCATTCCCCGTCATAGTTTGGGCTGGAATCAGCCAATTCCTTAAAATCCGTTCCAATGCTGGCATCTGAACGGGCTTGCTAAGATAATCATCCATCCCGGCATCCAGGCAACGGGCGCGATCCCCTTTCATCGCGCTCGCGGTAAAGGCAATGATTGGTACGCGCTGTAAGCTTGCCCGCTCCAGTTCCCGAATCCTTCGCGAGGCCTCGAAACCATCCATGATTGGCATCTGACAGTCCATAAAAATAATATCGTAATTCTGCCCCCGCACCGCCTCCACGGCCTCTTGGCCATTGAAAACAATATCCGAGGTGCAGCCGCAGACTTCAAGGTAGTTATTGATTACGAATTGGTTGATTTCTGAGTCTTCCACGATCAGGGCATGAATCGGCGTTGCGCAGATGGGAGTGACCGCTTCGAGGGGTTTGGTAACAGTCAGGTTGCTGGGCTGGCTTAATTTAAAGGGAATCTTAAACGAAAAAGTTGAGCCCTCGCCCTCATCGCTTTGAAAATTGATTTCTCCACCCATGCAATGGGTCAGATGCTTGCAGATAGCCAAACCCAGTCCCGACCCTCCAAATCGCCTCGTGGTCGATAGATCGCCCTGACTAAACGCCTGAAAAATATTTTGTGCTGTTTCATGCGACATTCCTATGCCGCTATCGATAATCTCGAATAGGATCGTGGCACTTTCCTCCGTTCTTTCGACCAACTTCACGTTAAGCTCAACCGTTCCGTGCAGTGTAAACTTGAAGGCATTCCCAAGAATATTGATTAAGATCTGGCGCAGCCGACCAGGGTCACCGCAGAGATGGTCAGGGAGAGCGGAGTCGATTTTTTTGATAAAATCGATATTCTCAAATTGATCGGTGTGAATAAAAGGCGCGTAACCTTCCTTGAGGACCTGCCTCAGTGAAAAATTGCATTCGTCGAAGTCGAGTTTGCCAGCATCGATCTTTGAGATATCAAGAATATCATTTATGACAGTGAGCAGAGCTTCGCTCGAACTGGAGATGGCTTGGCAAAACTTTAATTGCTTGTCGTCCAGATCGGTCCTCATCAATAGGCTTGATAATCCTACCACTGCGTTTAAAGGCGTCCGGATTTCATGGCTCATATTCGCGAGAAACTGCGATTTAAGCCGATCCGACTCAAGCGCTGCCTGTTGCTCGACATGCAATCGGTTCCGGTCGTTTTGCAGGGCAAAGAGTTCACTGATATCATTGACAAGAATAGCGACTCCATGGACATTGCCCTGCTCATCTTTATCCGGAGTATAGGAGACCTTCACATGCCGATCGATCCCATTGATGGTTGAGCTATAATCAAAGTTCACGGCTTCGCCGCTAAACGCCTTATCCAAATACTTTTTAATGTCAGAGTAATGGCCCTCGCCAAGCACGTCCCTGATGCATCGACCGATAAAATTTTGTTCTTTGTCGCTGAACCATACGGAATAACGACTGTTGGTGAATTGATAAATACGATTGACATCAATATAGGAAATTAAAGCCGGTACCGTGTCGTTAATGAGTCGAAGCTGCCGAGCGTTATCGCTTTCAATCTCCCGGGCGATTTTTTGGGCGTGAATATCGGTGCAGCTACCGTACCATTTTAGTATAACTCCTTCAGAGTCAAGCTTGGGTCGACAACGGCCTATGTGCCAACGGTATTCTCCTTGGCCATTTCTCACCCGGTATTCTTTCTCCCAAATGGAGCACAAATCAACGGAGGTGCTAAATGTTTTGACTAGGGGATCCCAGTCGTCTGGATGAATGGCAAACTCCCCGCGCTTGATCATTTCGGCGGTGAGGCCCGTATATTCGACCCATTTTTCATTGATATATTCGATCGAGCCGTCTGAATCCGCTCTCCAAAGCATGTGGGGAATGCTGTCGGCGATATGACTAAGTCGGTCATCTTTCTCTAACAGGTCTTTTGCGGCCTGCTCAAGGCGACGATCCTTCTCGGCAAGTAGAGCCTCCAGCACGGCTAGTCTTTCTTCCAAATTCTTTGTTGTTTCAAACATACTGGCCTCAAAAGTCTTGATTGCACAACGACTTGCTTCATCTGAGTCGCGATCCGAACCACCATCTTATTCGGATGCTCACTGGCATCTCTGTGTCTATCATATTGTCGGCAAGTACTCCAGCCATAGCCCGTCCCGGGCCGGCGAGGAAAGAGACGGGTTTGGCTGGTGGTGAAAGCCGACCGCCATGATCCGAGCAAAGCGAGGTGAGTGGCCCTTTATTCAACTTCCGTAGGGTAAGGCCAAGGCTGGCTTCCCGCGTTTCAAGGCCTTTGATCGCTTCAAGGGATGGGGCTCACGGGGATGGTTGGAAATTTCTTCCAAATGACAATCAAGTCAATGCAACGATCAAACTATCGGTGTCGGGAACCTACAGGCTAGAGGCAGAGCGCGCTTTATTGACGAAGGTAAGACAAGTCGTGATCCAGGTATCCCCAAGACCCTTAAAATTGTCCGGAAGTCTGGAACATGGTATGCCTCGGTTACCTTCGAAACCCTTCAGCCTTATCGGGCAAGCGGCACCATGGCACTAGGAATGGACTGGGGAACGATGAAGTTTTTGAGCATCGTCACCGATTCTCAGGAAATCATCACCGGCGAAAACCCGCGGCATCTTAAGGCAGTAGAGCAAAAGCTCAAAAAAGCTCAAAAAGCTTTGTCAAAAAAGAAGAAAGGTTCTTCCAATCGAAAAAAGGCTAAAGCCAAGCTCAACCACATTCACGAGCGCCTGGCTTTTAAGCGCGAGGATTTTCTCCATCAAGCTCTTCGAACCTTATAAAGAAAGCTCGGTTCATTGCCACCGAAGAGCTTATTATCAAGCACATGACCTCTTCCGGTGGCCGCTTTAAAGCCGGTCTCAATCGTTCGATCCTCGACACGTCTCCTGGAAAATTCTTTCAAATGTTGAAATATAAAGCGGCTGACGCTGATATTGCTTGCGTGGAAGTACCGACCAGAAAGATCAAGTTGCACCGAAGGTTTAAGGAGTGGGCCATGAGTCTGCCGAACAGCGCTCCCCATGACACAGGGTCCCCATTTTCAGCCCTGGTGCTTTCTAAGCCCCAGAAACTCAGGGCTGATCTTTCGTGCCTCAAAAGCGCTACCCCTGCCATGGAATTCGTAGGCGAATTTATCAGCAACAGACGAGAAAATACCGCTAATCTTGCAATCGGTATATTCAACGACCACATCATCGTCGAGGCCAATCCCGGGGCCCAGTCTACCGCTGGCCACAGAATCCCTGAAAGCTTTAAAGCGATCCACTTCGCTATCGAGATGAGGGCAGAAACTGGATGGTATAAGGCCGAGGCCGGCAATGCGATCGAGCGTTCCGGGAATATAATCTGAAATGCCTTCGTTGAACCAGCAAAGGGCTCCAGCGCTGATGCCAATCACTGATTTTCCGTGCTCTCTGAGCGCTTCGAGCAGCAGGGAATCGAAACCAGTCTTGGCCCAGGTCTCAAGCAGAAACTTGGTATTGCCGCCGCCGACGTAAAACAGCGACGATCGTTTCACGCTTGCACATATATCCTTATAGCTCGTGTCTTTGGTAAGGGCTATGGATTCGCATGCGACGCCCATCTGCGCAAACGTGTTCTCAAATCGGGCGATGTAACCCGCGCTGTCCCGGCTCGCGGTTGGTATAAAACAGACTCGGGGGTTTTTAACTTCAAGATGTTCCAATACATAGGATTCGATGAGCAGATTGTCCGGAGTGTTTGAAAACCCGCCACCGCCAAGCACATAGATCTTCGAACTGCTCATTTAGCTCATCCTTTCCACCAACTGAATCCGAGACATTCATGGGCTATAATCCTTCTTCATAAACATAATCTCAACCCCCGATTTCAATTGGCTTGGCCGATCTCCGGGTAGAGTTGGGCCTTTACCTTCGAAAATCCAGACTTATGGCGATTATTGAATCTCATGTATCCCTCCCCGATAGCGGGTCCAAACGCTTTACGAGTGTTCAGAGGCGAACTTTTTACCTATCTTGGGGGATCAAACGTTCCCTGGTGGCTCTCCGAGACGAAAGACGCTAGACTTTGCCAGGATTAGCCTTTGTGCATCCCATTTTCTATGAAATCGCGCCGAGGGACCAGCAGCTTTATCTTGAATCAGGACCGTTGCCTGTTTTACACAAAAAGGGTGTTCCCATGAAAAAAACTCCAGCTGTCGTGGCCATCGCCCTTGGATTGGTGCTAGTGCTTTGCTTTATGGTTAGAAAGCCTTTTTCTCCCAATATCCCCAGTGATCAGCAAATCGAGGCAGCCGATGATACAGTCGGTACCGATATTCACCCGGGCTCGCCCCAGGATGACTATTCACCATCGAGCGCGGAACAGGTCGAGGCCATCGAGGAGGCGCCGGAACCGTCGAAAGGTAGAGACGGCCCAGATCATAGGATGCAGGCCGAAACTGTCGAACAGGTGCTGGAGGGCGGGGAGGAGAAGACTGAAGCGGCTCCGGTGAGTGACATCAATCTCACCGAAGACCTTTCGAACGACAATCGCATTCAAAAGGTCGCAGAAATTCGTTTGGTTCGCTGTGAAGACAAGTCCTGCGTGGTCACTGCGCAGGTTAAGCCAGGCGAAGAGGAGGAGGTGCAAATGGCTTTTATTCTCTTTCAAAAAGACCATCTTCAATACGGTTCAGGTTTTAAGATCGATAGTGATAAAGATGACGCCCATACTGTGACCTTTACCTATACGCGGGAATAAATGCTTATTCGGCCTGTGCTGAGTCCCTAGGGGCTGTTGACGTTTGGCTACGCCAACGTCGAACATCCCCAGTAACGCAG
>CAXSGP010000037.1:0-42294 GCA_964236955.1 uncultured Oligoflexus sp.
CCTCTTTTCCAGTGGCTGCAATCTGATGGATTGAAATTCAGGATCGAACCAACTTCCTGGTCCCGAACCTTAACCCCTTTCTGATGCATCATCACTTTTTGGCAAAACTTAAAAAGTTGCACAGAATGGGGGAATTTCACAGCTCCCGAGCGCTTCATGGGTACCCTCCGACGTCACGTGACGCTGGCATAAGACAGATTTTTTTGAAAAGGCTTAACAAAACTATACATACCGCATCTTGAGACTGTCAAGGATACCTACTTAGGAATCTCCAGAATCCTTGACGGAAGGCGCCTTGCGGGGATTTTGCAAAGACCAAAAATTATCCAAAAAGCTTTCGGCAAGAGTTGAGCCCGAGACCAACTTGAAAAATAGCCAATAAAAGCTAAAGAATCCGTAAACCCCAAGAACTAGCGCGAGTGTATTACTTCCCAGCAGAAAACGAAGTGGTGCTGCGTGTTTCAGGAGATTTGGATTCTCTGACACATTGCCCGGATCGATTAGCCAGGTCGCTAACAGAAGACCAAGGCCCAGCGTCACGACCACAAAACCCAAATCAAGGGAATGTACGATCAGGATCTTGACCAGTCTTTGCGCGAGCGACGTCGGCAATGGCAAGGGTTCTGATAATACGGGCAGAGAGAGTGCTGGCGCCTGAACTTGAGCCTGAGCGGCGGCAAGTGCCGCCTCCCTTGCCGCCTCAAGCTCCTGATGCACTGTATGTTCCGAAGGCGGCGTGAAGAGCACCTGAGACAGGGGCAGGGCATAGAGTTCGCTGCCTGTGCTGAGAGCTGCCTTTTGCTCACTGCCCACCACGCGGCCGAGTCCCAGAGGGGTATGGAGGACACGGAAGCTATCCGACCTCAATTCGCTCTTCAGACGGAGGAGCTCGTACTTCATGTCTTCGTCCCATCGGGGTAATGTCATCGCGCTTCTCCTTTCTCAATGAATAAGATCATTATAGCCCATAGTTCCGATCAGGTGAGATCAGAAAGGCCGGGTTCCGGTGAATTCGTCGATGGAAGAACGAGGCGGACGAGGAGAAATCCGAGGCTCGGAGGCTACAGTGAGCCCATCTTGATGGGAGTTGGGTGATCATTGCGGGCCAGGTCGTAGAGTTCGCTGGCATCTTTCTTCTTGGTTTTTTGATCCTTCGCATCGCCATGGGGCTGTGGTGAGAGAAGGGAGCGTATCGCGAGGACGGCGGTATCGAATTCTTTTTCCGGAAGGGAGAGAAGGCGATCACGAATCTTAAGCAGTTCGGAGGCGCGACGACTTCGTCCCTGGAGGTCGAGCGTATCCTGCTCCTGAGCCTCGAAGTAGTACTGCAGATCTTTTGCATCGAACTTGCTGTTAGCGTTCACCCTTGACCCGCCCGATTACTTATTCAAAGTTCTTATCGAACAAAATTAAGTAATCTTGAGAGTCAAAAGATTGACACTCCTCTGGACGGGCTATCGCCCTTGGGGTATAACCTCAAGGATGGCGGTTTAAAGATATTTAACGCAATAATTTCAGTTAGATACGGAGACTCTCGTGCGTGATTTACAGGTTTACAATACCCTGAGTGGCAAAAAGGAAAAGTTCGAAACCCTCGAGCCCTCGCACGTCAAGATCTATGCCTGCGGCGTTACAGTCTATGACAATTGTCATATTGGCCACGCAATGCAGGTCATCTACTTCGACGTCATCAGGACTTACCTCGAGTATGTGGGTTATAAGGTCACCTATGTACGCAACTACACCGACGTTGATGATAAGATCATCAAGCGTTCTCAGGAACGTGGGATCACGCCTAAGGCCCTGGTGGATGAAATTATTGCCTCCTCAGAAAAGGATATGGAAGGGCTCGGCATAAGGCCTGCGACCCATGAACCGCGGGTTTCCGAATCGATCCCGCAGATCATCGCTATGATTCAAGAGCTTGAAAAGAACGGTTATGCCTATTCGACTCCTGAGGGTGATGTCTATTATCGTGTCCTCAAGAAAGCAGACTACGGCAAACTTTCCAATAGAAAGACCGAAGATCTCAAATCCGGGACCCGTGATGTGGTCAAAGGCGATAAAGAGGATGAACTCGATTTTGCTCTTTGGAAGAACGACGATGTCGAGGGAGCTTCTTGGAATAGCCCCTGGGGTCGCGGTCGCCCGGGCTGGCACATTGAATGTTCGGCCATGGCCAAAAAGTTTTTGGGCGAAAGCATCGACATCCATGGTGGTGGACGCGACCTCGTGTTCCCTCACCACGAGAACGAAATCGCCCAATCGGAAGCGGCCAACAAAAAGCCCTACTCGACCTTTTGGGTGCACTCGGGCCTCTTGACGATCAACAAAACGAAAATGTCGAAGAGTCTCGGCAATCAAATCCTCACCGCCAAGTTTCTGCAGCGTTTTCCGGGCGAAGTTTTACGTTTGGCCTATCTGCAAAACCATTACACCTCCAACGTCGATTTCAGCGAGCAGGTCTTCCGTTCGTCGGCCCAGCGGCTGCTTTATTTCTATGAGACCATCCGTGAACTCGATGCCATTGCCGGTACGGCTACGGGGGCGGTCACGCTGCTTCCCGAGCATAAGCCGAGGGATCTGATCGAAAGTTTCCATCGAGAGATGACGAACGATTTTGGAACGGTCGGCGCATTGCGCGATCTATCGATCGCCTTTAGAAAAGCCAATGAACTGCGTCAGGGTAAACCGTCCCCCGCCAAGGCTCATACCGCTCAGGCCTACGCCGAAGTCTTTCGTGAACTCTTTGCTGTCTTCGGTCTGCTGCAGGCCGCTCCCGAAAGTTTTATCAGCTCTCTTAAATCTAAAATCGTGGCTGAGCTCGGTATCGACGAAGCTCTGATCCATGGCAAAATCCTTGAAAGAAAAGCCGCCCGCGATTCCAAAGACTTTGCCCGCGGCGACGAGATCCGTAAGGAACTCTTTGGAATGGGAATCGAACTTATGGACGGGGCTTCCGGCACACGTTGGACTATACTTTGGAAAGACGAGGCTTAAGATGACAAAGCTTTTGGTGCACAACATCGGCAGTCTCCTTACGCTTGAGACTCTCGTGACCGAGCAGCGGCATACGGTTCTGACGCCTTCCGATCTCAGTATCAAAAAAAATGCCTGGTTGGCGATCGACGGCGGTAAAGTTTTGGCCAGCGGTGAAGGTGCGATTCCAACCCTTTATCTCGCGTATCCGAAGCTCGATGCCGGGCAGCGCCTGGTCACCCCAGGGCTGGTTGATTGTCACACGCATCCCGTGTTTGGGGGGGATAGAACCCATGAATTTGCGGCCCGCCTCGAAGGCAAAAGCTATCAGGACATCGCCAAGAGCGGTGGTGGCATCAAATATTCAATACAAGCGACGCGTGCGGCAAGCTCAGCCGAACTCCTGGAACGCTGCCTCGGCTCGCTCAAGACTTTTCTCCGGCACGGGGTGACGACGGTCGAAGCCAAAACAGGTTATGGCCAGAATGCGAAAGAGGAGATTCGTTGTCTGGAAGTCCTCGCGGCGGCAGCGAAGGTCGTGCCTCAGACTTTGAGCATCACTTGTCTGGGCCTTCATGATAGGCCTGATGATTTTCCCGACAAGGCGACTTTTATTCGCCATATGACCGAAGAATTGCTGCCGGAAGTGAAGAGGCGAAACCTGGCTCAATGGGTCGATGCTTTTGTTGAAGCCGATTACTTCTCGGTGGAGGACGTTGCGCCCTATTTTGAAAAAGCCAAAGGCCTTGGTCTGGATATCCGAATTCATGCCGACGAGTTCGCGCCAAGCGGAGCGGCTGAAGCCGCCGCCGCCTGGGGAGCGGCAAGTGCCGATCATATGCAAAAAGCCAGCGATCGGGGCATCGAAGCTCTGGCAAGGGCTGGCGGGGTCGCTGTCATGCTGCCGGCCACTTCCTTTTACTCTAAGATTGCTTACGCGGATGCATCGCGTTTTCGGGACAAGGGTTGTGCGGTTGCCGTGGCGAGCGATTTTAATCCTGGCTCCTGCTATCTTTCAAACCTGCCTTTGGTAGCCAGTCTCTCGGCTCTCTACTGTGGTCTAAGTCCTTCCGAAGCCCTTGCTGCGGTGACCTGGAATGCCGCCAAGGCTTTGCGTCTTGAGTATGCGAAGGGCGCCTTAAGCAAAGGATTTGATGCTGATTTTGTCGTGCATGGTTTAAACAGCCTGGAGCAATGGATTGCTGATTTTGGTCAGACGGCACCCCTCCATGTTTACTGCAAGGGTACCGCTTTTTGAAGGCCGGAGGGAGGCCCGGAATTGGCATGGAAAATTCCCCTCCCACGGCCCTTTCATCACCCTGCCTCGTCTGATTCAAAAGTAGCAAGCATCCTGCCCGAGTGCCCTTTGAAAAAAGATAAGGTAACATTCCTCTAACGAAGCGAATTCATTACAAATAAATTGCCTGATTCAAGAAAATCGACGGCTGCTCCGATCGATCCCATGCGAAGGGCTTCCCCGGAGACCCATTGTAAAATATTTCGCTCCCTGCGCTATTTTTCGAAGGAAAAGCTATGGGCGTAAGCCGTATTCTCATTTCATTGGCACTCACCCATGGCCTGATCATGGCCTGCCGCTCTCATGCTGATCGCTCCCATAAAAAGGCACCAGGCGATGATGTGGCTGCAGCTGCGAGGGATGATACCGATGGAGTGATCGACCTTGCGCTCACTCAAGACACGCTTGCCAGAATTCTTCAGGAAGCCGGTGGCCCGCAGGATATCGATTGCCAAAATAAACGCCTGGCGAGCAAAGCCCATCTAAGGTTGTTGACCAGCGATGAGTATCAAAACTCCATCGCTGATATTTTACAGGTGGACATCGACTATAGAAACTCCCTGCCTAGCGAAAAACCAATATTCGGCTTTAGAAATAATGCTGATATCTCGAAGGTCAGCGATGCCCATGCCGCTGCTTATCTTGATACAGCCATCGCCATAGCGGATGAGATTAAACCGAAGCTGCCGGCCTTGGTCCAATGCCGTGAAGCAGACGGTGAATCCTGCGCGCAAAAGCTTATCGATAGCTTAGCGCCCAAACTTTGGCGCCGACCCCTCGAAGACAGGGAAAAAACCGCTTTGCTCACTCTCTATAGCGTTGGCTTCGCTTCGACTCCTCGGGAGGGGATGTCTCTCGTCATCACGAGTCTTCTCAATTCCCCTAACTTTCTCTATCGCAGCGAAATCGGCAAAGATGGAGGCCTGGGTCCTTTCGAATTAGCGAGCGCCCTGTCCTATTTCTTTTGGGGCAGTCCCCCCGACGGCGAATTGCGGGGCCTGGCCGCCAGTGGCACGCTTGGCGACAGCGCAACTCTCCTGGCTCAAGCCGAACGCCTTTTAAAAAGTCCAAAATCCAGGTTTGCTTCCGTGGAATTTGCCAACGCTTGGCTGGGCAGCAAAAGTGTGCGAGGTGTTACGAAAGACGCGACTTTATATCCCGACTTTAGCCAGGGCATAGCCAATGCGATGGCGGTCGAGGCCGAGGACACCTTCGACTACCTTATGAAACAGCCAGGTGCTGGCTTTGACAGCCTGTTTACTGCCGACTTTAGTCTCGGCGACGAAAAGTTGGCTCAATATTACAAAGGTCAGGCTGTAACCGAAAACGGGGTTTCTAAAATTAAGTTTCTCAATACCCCACGAAAGGGAGTTTTAGGATTAGGTGCGGTCCTGGCTCACTTGGCAACGGCTACCGAAACCCATCCCGTCAAGCGAGGTGATTTTGTTTTAACGAACATGTTCTGCCATATTCCCGATCCTGTCCCAGCGGGCCTGAACGTGCAGATTCCGGCAGCGACTACCGGACTTACAACGCGCGAGCGTTTCGCCCAGCATAGCACAAGCCCCGTCTGCTCGGGCTGTCATGCCGCTATCGATGGCATTGGCTTTGGAATGGAGGATTTTGATGGGGTCGGCCTTTATCGCGATACCGACAGTGGCAAGAAAGTTGACAGCACAGGGGAGCTGGTAGGCATTGATTCAACCCGAACCCCATTTAGCGGTATTGGCGAACTCAGTGACTATCTAGCGACCTCAAAACAGGCCAAACGCTGCTTTGTGGTGGAATGGTATCGAATGGCCCATGGCTATGCCGAACGGCCCGCTGACATCTGTGCGATCCGCGATATTGCCAATTCCTTTGAGAAAGCCAGCACGACTCTCAGTCAGCTCCTTATCCAAATCGTCACTCATGCCTCTTATACGCAAAAGGAGCTTTGAAATGGATGCCATCAGAAAGGAAATTTCCCGCCGGAATCTTTTTCGCTATCTGGGAAACGCCGCGGTTTATTTGCCCTTTATGCGCACATTGATGGAAACCCAGGCCTTCGGCGAGCAAGGGTCAAAAAGAGCGGTTTTCTTCTATTACCCGGATGGGATGATTGAGGAAAATTTTCACCCGGCGGCGGAGGCTAGCAGTTTTACCCTGCCGGCGATGACAGCGCCTCTGTCGGAGGTCCAGAGCGATATCATCATGCTAAAAGGCATCGAGTATAAAACCAGCAACAGTCATGAAGGTGGGGCAAATTATAGTCTTACCGGCAATGAGTCTGGCCTTGGCAGTGTGTCGGTGGATACCTATTTGGGTGAAAAATTCACAGCCAGGGTTCCCGTTGTGCGCTTGGGAGTTGGGACCCAGTATGAAGGGGGAGGGGCAAACAAGGCCATCTCCTTTTCTTCGCCCGGCATTCCTTCCCAAATGGAAGATAACCCGACCAGGGCCTTCCTCACCTTATTTGGGGGAGGCGTCCTGCCTGACCCGGGCTCAGGCGCCCCGGTGCCCGCAGCCACCTCTGGCTTGAGCGATAAATTCAAGAAAAGCCTGCTCGATGACAGTCTGGAACAGATAAAAGGTCTCCAGTCGAAACTCGGGACACTTGAAAAACAGAAACTCGATCTCCATATCGCATCCATCCGTGAGCTGGAGCGCCGTCTGCAGGTTGGAGCGGGAGGCACCGGTCCCGTCAGTGCGCAGTGTACGAGTACGATCAACCAGAAAAAGATCTTCGATATAAACGATTCGGGCTATCCCAAGCAATATTGGATTCCAGATAATTTTGATTCCGTGGCCGACATGCAAATTGAAATCGCGATACAGGCCCTGGCTTGCGGTGTGACCCAAGTCGCTTTCCTTCAGATGTCGCATTGCGTTTCAAACGAACGCTTTGCCGCCGGACGTCCGAACTCTACAGGAGCAGAGCATCATCAGAGCTCTCACTATGGGAGCAAAGGCCCTGCGAATCACATTGCCAATCAAGCCTATATGATGGGTAAGTTGGCCAAGCTCATCAAGGGTATGGCCCAGATCAAGGAGGGCGACAAATCGTTACTTTACAATAGTTCAGTCGTCGCCTTTTCCGAGATTGCCAACAGTGAACGCCATGACTTTAAGAATATGGGGCTGGTCGTCGCGGGTCAGGCTGGTGGCTCCTTTAAAACAGGGCGTTGCGTGGACGCCACAGGTTTTTACCAGAATCATTTGCTAGTATCGGTACTGCAGGCGATGGGCCTTCCCGACCAGAGTTTTGGAACGACCTCAATAAAAATGGAAGGGACGATTCCCGGCCTCAGAGGATGAGTGCCAATATCTCGGGGAACAATTACCCTAAGCCAGGGTGTCGGACTTAGAGTAGAAGTACTGAAATCAAGGCTCCATTTCGCCAAAAATAGTTATTTTCCAAAAATTCATCCGTGTTCCTTCTCCACGTTCATGGTTAGGGGCCATCTTTAATAAAAAAATATTTACTTAAAAAGCCAGCCCGATATTCCGAATTCATAAGCAGTGTTCTTCAGAATTATCAAGTGTTTATGCGCTTTAATGAAGTGGCAATGACGGGCTCACCATGGATTGTTCGTGACGGCCGAAGCTTGAGCTGCAGGATCGATAGTGAAGAGTCGTTTTCCTTACTGAGCTGGGAGTCGCTCTTTAGCATACATTTGTAATAAAGGTTTTCGCTCCAATGAACATAAGAAAAAAACTCGTCTTGATCGTTTGTCTCGTGACAATGGTGCCGGCCGGTATAGTCGGTGTCGTCGCCTATTCCTTGTCCCGAGGTTCACTGGGGGATAGGATCAAGGACGAGTTTACGGATCGCCAGAAGCTCCTTGAACTTCAGATAGCCAGCCCTCTTTCCGAACTATCAATCAATACTCAGGCCTGGATCGACGGCTCAATCATGGGCGCTATTCAAACGGGTGACCGCGACCTACGGATCAAAAACTTTCTCTTGAGCGCGAAAAAGTCTTATCCCATCATTAAGGATTTGACTGTTCTCAACAGTCAGGCAAAGCTCATTGCCACAACGAATCCCGCCGATTCCGACTTAACGGCGCCGGGTGGTTTAAGCCCCAAGGCCCTTGCATTGAGAGACGAGTATCCACTCGACTCCATTTTGAAAGGGAAGACAGTTTCCAGGCTGGGAACCCCATCTCAAACGAGTTACCTGGCCGTGCCAATCACCAATGGTCTTAAAAAAGATGGCTCCATCCTCGGTGTGCTTCTCTGCGAAATCGACTTAACTCTTCTCGATAAAATAGTGTTGGCTGTCAATGACGGCAAACCCGAAGCCGAACGGGTTTTTGTTATGCTTAGTTCGAAGGGCTCGACGGTATTGCCCCTCAAGGTCAGTCCTAAAGCGATTACCTACAAAGATATCCAAGGCGATGAGGATCGTGCTGTCTTTGGTTTTGCGACGAAAACTGTGAGGGGCATTGATTATATTGTCAGTACCACTGCCATGATGAACGTACTTCCTGGGTTGGCAGTGCCACTCAGCTTGACCATCCTGCAGCCGACTTCCATTGCTTACGCCTCGGTCAATAGCCTGGCTGACACTATACTCGTTTTGTCTATCGTTTCGATTTTGTTCTTTATCGGCGTGGGATTGCTTTTCGCAATTTCACTGAGCCGGCCCATCGTTGCCTTACAACAGCTGTCCGAGGAAATCATAAACAGTAAGGACTTTTCGAAATCGATCCTGGTGAAGTCCCGCGACGAGTTAGGTTCGCTCGGCAGATCCTTCAACAGTCTACTCAGGATGGTTCAGGTTAGCCAATCGATCCTTGAGCAACAAAGTAAGGACCTAGAGTCGGCCGTATCGGAGCGAACCAAGGCAATCCGAACTATTTTGGACCATGTGAGTTTCGGGCTCTTGATCTGCGATGAGAAACTCCGGGTAAAGGCAGGCTATTCAAAATCCTGCGCCCGGATCTTCAAAGACAGTCGAGAGGACCTGGAAGGCCTGTCGTTGCCGGAACTCCTCCACCTCGACAGAAGAGAAGCGGACCATTTCGAATCTCTCTACTTGCAAATATTCGATAGTGATTTTTTGCTTGGCGATCTTTCAGTTAATCAAATCCCGGCCCGCTTTCATTTTAGCGATAGCAGCATTGGCCTAGGCGGCAGCGTGATTCATGATGAAACCGGTCGAGCCAATGCTGTGCTGTTCTGTGTCGCCGACATTAGCAATCTGGTCGCGGCCGAAGAAGAGAATACCCGCAATCGTGGTCTCATCAAAATGCTTAGCAATCGGGATAGCTTTCGCCAGTTTGTTGCCGATGTTCACGTCGGCTTTTCTGCAATCTATGAACACTTTGACAGGAACAATCAATCGTCCATTCGCCATGAACTTCATACTCTCAAAGGGAACATGGGGGTATTTGATTTCGTTGCCATTGCGGCGAAAATACATCATCTTGAGGACGAAGCCATCATTAAAAGGCCGGAAGTCGTCCATATAGAAGAGATGTTTGCAGCATTTTTAAGTGAGCATACCGAACTTCTTGGATTGACCTACGGAACTTCAGAGGATGAATCCTTTGTCATTCCCGAAAGGCTGGTGGATCGAATTGAAG
The DNA here is from genome assembly GCA_964236955.1 of uncultured Oligoflexus sp. Lineage (GTDB taxonomy): Bacteria > Bdellovibrionota_B > Oligoflexia > Oligoflexales > Oligoflexaceae > Oligoflexus. The sequence continues at coordinate 9,850 of CAXSGP010000037.1, forward strand.
CCCAGGCCCTGGAGGCAAAGAATGCTGACGACCTTCAAAATATTTTCAAAGAGTTTTTCGGACTGATCCGTCTAAAGCGTGCGAGAACAATCTTTGGGCCTTTGGACGAAGCGTTTTCTAAATTGGCGGCTCGGCTCGGAAAGCAGGTGAGGCTTAAGATTGAGGGTGGAGAAACACTGGTCGGCATCGAGTTGACGGGAGTTTTCAAAAGCCTCCACCATCTTTTAAGAAATGCGTTAGACCATGGCATTGAGCCACCTGAGCTGAGATATCCTAAGGAAGAAACGGGCTCAATTGTAATGTCTGTCGCGAATGATAGTCAGGGATTAAAAATAACGGTTGCAGATGACGGGCAGGGAATCAGCCGCGAGGCTGTCGAAAAGAAAGCCCTTGCGAAAGGCCTTTTAACTGCCAAAGCCCTGAGAGGGATGAGTGACTCTGAAGTCTTTTCGCTGATCTTCCTCGAAGGTTTGACAACGGCAGGAAGAGTCACCGATATTTCCGGGCGGGGGGTTGGTATGGGGGCCGTGAAAGCTGCGGTTGAGGAGGCCGGCGGTACGATAGAAATCGCCAGTCAGGTTTCCAGGGGAACAACATTCACGATCTTTATCCCGAACAAGTTGCGGCTTTTGGCCAAGGCCAGTTAAGCTTCCATTAATATCTGGCTCAGGATCGATGAGCATACAATGGATCATGGTCATCTTCGATCGAGGGCGGCGCTATAGTGCTCACCAGCAGACTTCAGGCGCAGTTTGAGCTTAATGGCTGAATTTTGTTAATCAGCTGGGAAAGTGTCGGGCTTTGCCAATGGCCTCAGAGGCAAAAAGGCTTCGGGCATAAAAAAAAGACCGGGACTTTGCGTACCCAGGTCTCTTCGAAAAAAATGGAACGCTCTATTTGTATTCGACCTTAGTGATCGAATATTCTTTTAGACCTTTCGGTACCCGGACTTCCAGGTTGTCGCCAGCCCTGCGACCCATCAGGGATTTGCTGAGGGGGGAACCCATGGAAATACGATTCTCGTTGATGTCAGCTTCGAGATCACCCACGATATGATAGGTCTTGGCATCACCCGATTCTTCGTCGATAAGACTGACGTAAGCCCCAAACTTGATCATCCCACTTTTGTCTTGAGAGAAGTCGAGAATATTGGCTCGGGCGATCTGGTCATCTAGCATCTGGATGCGGCCTTCGATAAACGACTGCTTTTCACGGGCTGCGTGATATTCAGCGTTTTCCTTAAGGTCACCGTGGGCACGTGCCTCAGCAATCTCCAGGATGATTTTAGGACGTTCAATTGCCTTCAGGATATCTAATTCTTCTTTAAGTCTTTTGTATCCCTCTGGCGTAAAAGGGATCATCTCTGCGGCCATATTGCCACCTCAAAAACTGTGTGTTGCCGATATTGCGAATGTGTATGACAGGGCTTCGACTGTTTGTATGTTGTAATCACCCGTTTTTTGAGCCTCGCCCTCACCCGTCTGCAGGATTACACCGGCGGCGACTTGGCTATTGGGCTGAACCCACCCTCCAAACAAACTATAGCCCATATAATCAATATGGTCTGCCTGGCCTTTTTCGCCAGCTTGTACTTTGGGACGGGCGTCATAATTTGTAAAATATCCAGCCCTTATTGGTGTCGAGGGAGTTATATAATATTCTGCGCCCGTTGCAAAGTTTGTTACCGCTTCTCTGTGATAGTTGGCAGAAATGGCGGGGGTATCGTGTATCATGTCCAGCGACCACAGGAAGGTGCTGGACGGAAACCAGGCGACCCCGGCACGGATTTCAGTCGGCATTGTCTTCAGCGGGTCTTTGGACTTGAGGTCTGAAAAGGCTGCCTGCATCGGGACTATGGGGAAATGAGGGACACCGTTGAGGGTCTCAGCCACTCCAATGTTAGTCCGTGCATCCTTGCTGTATTCGAGAGTGTCGGTGACGATTTTTCGCAGCTTTGCACTCAAACCATAGGACCAGACTCCGGTCGCAAGTTGTGCGCCCAGGTTTAGCTCCAGAGCCGTGGTGTTCAAGCGGTAACGGGTGTTTTGCTCAAGAAAGGCCTGATCCAGAAAACCGTTGCCTTTGCACACCGGCCAGTCGACTCGCGTTGCCGAGGCGCTGGTAACGCAGGACAATCCGCTTTTATATTTGACGTCCTGATACTCCTGGGTCAGTTCATCGATCATAATATAGCTGCCGCCCATGCCGACAGATAAGTTTGAGAGGATGCGTTTCGCTGCTGCAAAACCTAATCCCGTTGTCGATCCCCGAACATTGGCCGTGCGGTGGAAACGTTCGAGGTTGCCGTAATTCTCGATAAGATCGTTTTGATCCTTTAGCTCAGAATCGGAAGCGAAAAGACCAAAGGCCACGGCAAGTCCCGGCAGCACGCTGTCAAGTTTTTGCAGACCTCCGAAGAAAGGCGCGAGAGTTCCTTTGCTCCTTTCCGTAAAGTCCTGGTTGCCTATCGTCTTTTTATAAGTGACTTTCCTTTGATAAAAGGCATTTGCCGAACCCGAAAGGTCGTTGCTCAAGGCGAAGCCTATGCCTGCAGGGTTATAGATGATAGCCGAGGCATCATCGGCCACGGCCGTGAAAGCGCCGCCGAGTCCCATCGCCCGTTCGCCGACGACGAGGTTATTGTAGTGAAACTGATCAGCCTGTGCGGTGATCCCCTGCAGTGCAAGAGTGGCTAAGGCTATACGGGTTTTACGGTTCATCTCTCAATCCTTTCCTTGCTCTGAGGCTGTATCGGCCTTGTCATCATCGTCCCTATCTTTGCTAGGGATCACACCCTGGATGCGTTCTTTAATTGCCAGGTAGCGCTTTCTGCCTTTGGCCCCGACCGCTTCATTGGTCTTCATCGCTTTCAATAACGCCTTGATATTCAGAACGCGGTCGGGCACCGACGGATGGGTCTTGTCCAGCACCGTCTTCGGTCCGCTGCCGCTCGCTGTCGCATCTGGCTTTTGCAGGCAATAATTCGCGTCATGGCCACGATTGGTTTCAATGCGGCAGAGAAAATTGATGATTCCTTTCGCATAATATCCGGCATTGATGGCATTGCGCGTGCCTTCCCGATCCGCCTCATATTCGAGCTCGGCCCCAAGGCCACGCTCGGTGATGAGCGACATGCCGGCCTTGGCGGCCTGGAGAATGTTGAGACCCGCCGAGGTTCCCGAGAGATAACGCGCCATCAGTGAACCGAAGGCCGACTCTTCAGGTTCGGGTCTTTTGCGATTTTTGACCTCTTCGGGAAGATCCGTAAATTTTGCAGCTTCATTGCCAGCTTTTTTCATTTCGTCCTCGCTCATCTTGCTTAGAGCGTTGAACATATGCTTTTTACCGACGTGAGTGATCTCATGACCCAACACGGCAGCCAGCTCCGCTTCGTTCGAGGCGTTTTTAATGGCTCCCAGCGAGATCAGAATATAGCCACCCGGACAGGCAAAGGCATTCACCTCATCCGAGTAATAAACTTCGAACATAAAGCGTCGATCCGGATAATCGGAGTAACGGGCAAGCAGGCCACCCACTTCGTTTACATAGCGGACGAGTTTTGGGTCGGGATAGGCGCCATAGAACTTGAGGAGACGGCCAGCCATGTTCCTGCCGATTTCCATTTCGGCTTTGGCTTCATCCAACTTTTTTTGCGCTTCGGTGAGCACCGGAACTTTAGCTCCGACGGTTTCATTGGGAAGCTCTTTATTGGAGGCACACGTCGGCGACAGACACGAAACAATACCAAGGAGTAAACACGCTAATGCGCGCTTCTTTATGAGCATGAGACCGGCTCCTGCTAGCTATTTCGAACGCTACATGACGATTGTATCAAAAGGGACGAGGCAAAAAGTAGCCAGGCCAGACGGTGGCTGAAAATGCTTCAGTCTGGAAGCCGCGCTCGACGAAGGCATGGGAGCGCCGTGCATAAGTGTGAATAGAATTTAAATTATTGACAATAATCGCATAATCCTTGAGGTGAGTCCTTTTTGCAGCTTCTATAAGAGGGCTATCATTTTGCAACAGTCCTTTATCCATTTGCCGAAAAATCCTGTCATTAGCAGGAAAAGACCGTTGCCGCCGTCCTCTCCGCATGCAACTTTGAACCCGCAAAGAAAATCCAAATAATTGCATTTTATGCTAGATAATTTTGCATAGAGATGCAATTATGCGCTCGTTAAGGGTGTATTATGCAGTTCTTACACAAAAGGGTGTCCCGATGCTGGAACAAAACCGCTTAAGTGCTATTGCCGATGTGATTCGCGGTAATAAAGTAGGTAATCAGCATGAGTTGAAATCGCTTTTGACATCCAAGGGTTTTGATACCACCCAATCGAGTATCTCGCGTGATTTAAAAAAGCTCGGCGTCGTCAAGGTCGACGGCTACTACAAGACTCCCAGTATCGCGCCGGGTGAGTCGAGCAAAGTCGATCGTTTGGATGCGACCACTGCCGGTGACAACCTGATCGTTTTGAAAACCGGTCCCGGCAACGCCAATCGAGCTGGTTTTATCATCGATCGCTCCTCTATTCCAGGCATCCTCGGCACCCTAGCCGGTGACGATACGATTTTCGTGGCGATAGCCAATCGCCAACAGCAGGCCAAGGTCTTGCGCAAAATATTCGCATTATTTGATTAATCAGCATCGTAAGGAGTTTTTCCATGCAGGATGTAAAGAAAATTGTTCTCGCTTATTCCGGCGGTCTTGATACCTCTGTGATGGCGAAGTGGATCAAAGAAACCTATAAATGCGAAGTCGTGGCATTCACGGCTGATATCGGCCAGGGTGCAGAACTAACCGGTCTCGAAGCCAAGGCCTTGAGCACAGGCTGTTCTTCAATCTTTGTGGAAGATTTGAAAGATGAATTTGTTCGCGACTATGTTTTCTATGCAATCAAAGCCAAAGCCGTCTACGAAGGTCACTATCTTCTTGGCACTTCGGTAGCACGGCCCGTTATCGCCAAGCGGCAGATTGAAATCGCCCAACAGGTGGGAGCGGATGCTGTCGCCCACGGCGCGACGGGCAAAGGCAACGATCAGGTTCGATTCGAACTCACCTACTACAGCTTAAAGCCTGATATCAAAGTTATTGCCCCTTGGCGTACATGGCCTTACAAATCGCGCACGGATCTGATTAATTATGCTAAGGAGCACCATATTCCCGTTACGGCGACGGCGGCCAAGCCCTATTCCATGGATGCCAACCTCATGCACGTCAGCTACGAAGGCGGCATACTGGAAGATCCCTGGGCAGCGCCTCCCGAAGATATCTTTACCCTGACCCAGTCGCTGGAGCATACACCGAATACCGCAACCGCGATTACGCTGTCCTTCCAAAACGGTGTGCCTGTGGCGCTGAACGGTGAAGGTCTGTCACCCGTCGCATTGCTGACCAAGCTCAACGAGCTTGCCGGTGGACATGGAATCGGCCGCGTGGATGTGGTGGAAAACCGCTTTGTCGGCATGAAATCGCGCGGTGTCTATGAAACCCCTGGCGTCACCGTCCTGCATCAGGCGCACCGGGCGTTGGAAACGATCACTCTCGATCGCGAAGTCATGCGTCTGCGGGATGGACTTTCGGTAAAGGTCGCGGAAATGATCTACAACGGATTTTGGTTCGCACCTGAATTCCAAGCGATTCGCGGCATGATCGAGGGCATGATGCATACGGTTAACGGCGATGTGAAACTGCGCCTTTTCAAGGGTACGGTAACCACCCTTGGCCGACGTTCACCGAACTCCCTTTACAGTGAGCAGCTGGCGACCTTTGAAGCCGATCAGGTCTATAACCAGGCTGATGCCGAAGGCTTCATCAAACTGAACGCATTGCGTCTCCGTATGAGGCCAAACGGATGAAATCTCTTTGGGGTGGACGTTTTAGTGAAAAACAAGACAACTTCTTTTTTACCTTCAACGCGTCCTTTCGTTTCGATGTTCGACTGGCAGAAGTGGATATTATTGGCAGCATGGCCTACGCCCGTGGCCTGGCCCGCTGTCAGATCTTTAATGCTGATGAGTTGGCGCAAGTGCTGGCGGGACTGGAAAGCCTACTTCAAACCATTAGAAAAGAACCTGAATGGTTAGAAGCGAAACTTGATGCTGGTTATGAAGATGTGCATTCCTTTGTCGAGATGGAGCTGACGAAACTGGTTGGTGATCTCGGCAAACGTCTTCATACCGGACGTAGCCGCAATGATCAGGTGGCAACGGATCTCCGTCTGTACCTGAGAGAGGCGATCGACAAGTCTCTTTTGACTTTGGCCGATCTTCAGGATTCCCTTCTAAAACAGGCTAAAGCGCATGAACATGTTGTGCTGCCTGGCTACACGCATATGCAAAAGGCCCAGCCGATCCTGTTTGCACACTATATGCTGTCCTTCTTTGAAATGCTGAAGCGTGATGCGGAGCGTTTGAAAGACTGCCGCAAGCGCGTGAATATCATGCCTCTTGGTTCCGGCGCGCTGGCTGGCAACAGCCTGGCGATCGACAGGGAAAGCCTGGCGAAGGACTTAGGGTTTGAAGGCATTACAGCCAATTCGCTCGATGCGACTTCGGATCGTGATTTTGCCCTGGAGTTTCTATCGACCGTTTCCATCGGCATGATGCATCTCAGTCGACTGGCTGAAGATCTCATCCTTTACTGTTCGGATGAATTTCGATTTGTGCGAATGGGAGATCAGGTTTCAACGGGCTCATCGCTGATGCCACAGAAGAAAAATCCCGATGCCTTGGAGTTAATACGTGGCAAAACCGGTCGCACCTTTGGCAACCTTATGACTCTACTCTCTGTCATGAAAGGCCTGCCATCGTGCTACAATAAAGACATGCAGGAAGATAAGGAATCTCTTTTCGACAGCATCGACACCTGGCAAATCAGTCTCAAAGTGATGAAGCTTGTGATCGATACCTTAAGCCTTCATCCCGAGACTATGCTCCGGGAAGCCCATAAAGGCTATATGAATGCGACTGATCTCGCCGACTATTACGTGGCGAAAGGCGTTCCCTTTCGCGAGGCTCATCATCTGGTCGGTGAAATCGTAGTTCATGCGATTCAATTAGGGCAAAGCCTCAATGATTTGCCCTTGGCAGATTATCAAAGGTTTTATCCCAAGACCGATGCTGAAGTTTATCGAGCCGTATCGCTGGAAAGCGTGCTCAGCAGGAAGGCCAGTATCGGCGGTACTGCACCGCAGCGCGTGCGTGAAGCGCTCAAGAAAGCACGGCTAGATCTAAAAACTTAAGCCGTTATCTTGGAATAAAAAAGACGGCGTCCCCTGAAGACGACCAATCCCAGAACTTCCTGACCTTTCGATTGCCCGTACAGGCGGCACCTATGTTATGCCTCGATAAAAAGCCTGCATCTCAGCAGGCTTTCAATTTTACTATTTATTAATTACTTTTGAGGAATCATTTTTTATCTTCTTCCATAGCCTTAAGTTCTGCTGGTGTCACGAACCTTCATTCTGGGCCAAGTACCAGATGGGCAACTGTCTCAACATGGTAGGTATGGGGGAAGAAATCGATTCCAAAAATCTCCTTCACAACGTAGCCAGCTTCCAGTATGGCCTTGAGATCCCTGGCGAAGGTATTGGGATCGCAGCTAATCGAGAGTATGTGTCTGGGCCTTAATTTTAAGACCTCTGCCAACGAATCGTCCATTCCCTGCCGCGGTGGGTCAGTGATGACGCAATCGAGCTGAGCGGGTAGATCCTGAAAAATTGCATGAAGCTCATGGACCGGTCCGGCGCGATAAACGCCAGTGTTCAGTTGATTCGACTTTAGGTTAAACTGAGCCGTTTCAATAGCCTTGCCGGCGAGTTCCAGGCCCCATACCTTGATTTCGCCTCGGATGAGCTGCAGCGAGAGATTGCCGCTTCCACAAAACAAATCCAGCACGGTCTCAGCGCCTATCGCTTCGATAGTCTTCGCGATCCAATCCCTTAAAAAAAGGTTAGCCCTGGGATTGACCTGTTGAAACTGTCCGGCTTGGGTTGCGTATTCAAGTCCAGCGTGCGTTTCAAAGCTGATACAACCCTCTACTTCAATCGCGTCGTCGGGGAATTTCTTACGAAGAGCTGCCAAAGCATCCCTGGGAAAATCCGGCGTAAAATGAATCAGACGCTTATCGTGGGCGACGGCCTGTATCTCAAGATCGCCTTGCCAGGAATAGGCTTTGGGAAAGATAAAGGATTTCAGTTCCCCGAGAAATTCATTGATAGGGGCATCGGCGATGGGACAGTGATCGATAAAAACGGGGCTATGGGAGCTCTTGGCAAAATAACCAAAATCAAACATCAGCTTCTGATTCAGACGAGCTTTGAGTTTGATGCGGTTGCGATAATTTCGGGATTTTTCCGAAGGTAGAACGACGATCGGGGCCGGTGGTTCAAAATGGGCATTTTTAATGAGTGCCGAGGTGATGAAAGCGGCTTTCCAGAGCAGTTGTTTCTCGTAGGGAACCTGTTGCCAGTCACAGCCTCCGCAGCGGCCAAAGACTGGACAAAAGGCTTGGATGCTGTCCGCGGCAGGCTCCAGCCTGCGCACCGGGCGGGCACGCGCAAAGCGTTTTTTGTCCTGGAGCAGTTCAACTTCAACAATTTCGCCCGGTACGGCCTGTTCAATAAAAATAACTTTGCCGTCGTGGCGGGCTATGCCATCACCGCCAAAAGCGACATCACTTACGTTTATTACGAGCAACTTTTTTGCTGAAGCGGGACTTCGGGGCGGATGATTCGTCATTATTCACCGGTACAAATTCAATGGTAACCTGCAGTTTGCGATCTTTCAGCAACTGCGCCAGAGGCTCTTTGAGCACGGCTGCAGTGGCTTGGCCGATCTCACGGCAGATGCTTTGTACCAGCTCGTCTTTGCCTTTACCAGCAAGACCTGCGAGCGACAGGAGGACTTCCTTGGCACTCGATGAAGAGCCTTCGTCCCGCTCGTCTTTGACAAGCATTGTGGCGAGGAGTTTCATGACGCGATTTTGATAGCCGGAGTCAGACATGATTTTATCTCCGTAGTTTTTCCAACTCTAGCGGGGGATGTCAGGGTTGGCAATCGGCGCGTACCATGTCATTTTTTGCGATTGTCGATTAAATTGCAAAGTCGAGTTCGTCCAATGATTTGCTCAGCTCCTGATATTCCGGAAAAGTACCCGAATGTATGATATCGGCTGCAAATCGAAGACGGGTTGGATTGGGGGCGTCATCGATATAGCGCAGGACTTCGCCGAGTTCGCTGATTCCAAATTCACTGGTCGTTTCACGTCGTAAAACGCCGGTCTTGATACCATGGACCGCTGACCACTCGACGACCTGTTCATCGGCAACGAGTTGCCAGGCCGCAAGACCCTCTTCATCGTTGATCCAGATATGCAGATCGATATCTTCACCGTGGTACCAGGTCATGCCTTCATGATCCGCCATGAATGAGGCTTCCACTGGCGAGAGGGAATGGGCAAGCTGCACGGGGCGCACCAGATTTCTAAAAAATAAAAGCGTCGCTGTCGCCGGCTCAAAGAGTTCAAAGCCAACCAGTCGTCCACGCTTCCATGCGACCTTCAGATCCAGTTCCTGAACCTTGCCGTGGTAGCGCATACGGGCCGAATAGATATCATCCAGCGCGAATCGATCATAGGCCCGTTCAGAGACTTCGCTGGCGAATCCTTTTACGGAAACATCACGAATCACTAGAATGTCTTGATCATTCATTACGGTAAGGTGCTTTTGATCGACTGCATAGCGTTCGTATATGCGGCGATTCCTCTGCCTGGAAGGACGTGCCGGGGGGTCGGATTTGACTTCGCCGCTATAGATCTTTTTCTTTAGAAATATGCGAAACAACGCTTTTATCTCCGGACTGGATGATAGCTCACCCCATTATCGCACAGACCGGGGGGAACTCTCTATCCTTCTGCCCTTATCTTTCACGACAGGGGTTCCGATAGAGTTTAAGGGGGAGATTCACATGCTGTTTGGGACGATTGGCAAAATTTTGGCGGCGCTTTGGCTTCTCGGAGAGATTTCGCCTGTTTTTGCCAAAAAATCAAGCGAACTCATTTACACCGAGCCCTTTGATCTGGCGGCCGGCGGGACGACTCTTACGCGTTCGAGCCAAGAGGGAATTGTCTTTGGCAACCCCGCCCTCTTGCCACTTGGAGCGGCAACCGTGCGGTGGTTAGGTCTTGAAACAGCTTTTATGATCGACAGGGATTTGGCGGAAGGTGGCACAGCCAGTTTAAATTCACCCGCCGATACCGCTCAGCCGGACTTTGTTGAAAGTTTATTTTCGCGCTCCGTTCATTTTGGTCAGGCCCTGAGTTTGAGCTTTCTCAATAAGAATTTTGCCTTGACTGTCTTCGATCGCCTGGAAGTTGATGTTGAAGGAAGCCGTTATGACAACGGAGGTCTCCCGCAGGTCAATATAGGGGGCGAAGCCTATGCCGGTGGCATGGCCAGCGTCGCAAGCCAGCCCTTGCGCTGGCTGACTTTGGGCATGACGGGAAAATATTTCTATATGGGCGAACCCGATCTGCAAATCCCGGTGACGGATGTCGAACGGATCAAGACTTTGACCGAAGACCCCAATACCCTTAGAAATGCTCTGAGCTACGGCAGGGGCACCGGGGCCGATGTCAGTGCCTTGCTTCTTTGGCAAACGAGTTTTGTCGATCTCAGCCTTGGCCTCAAGGTTGAAGATATAGGGGGAACCCGCCTATCAAATGACCAGAAGACTTTGCCGCAAACAAATAACGCCGGACTAGGTCTGGCGTTTCATGGGACGACCAGCGTTCTGCATCTCAGCGCCGATTATCGCGATATAAGCAATGCTTATGAAGAAAAAAAATTCAAAAAAATCTATCTCGGTGCCCGCCTCATGCTCTGGCAGATGGTTGGCTTTGCGGCTGGTCTCTATCAGGGAATTCCGACCTTTGGGGTGCGATTTGATGCCCTCTTCATCAAATTCGGGGCGACGGCCTATGGCCGCGAACTGGGCACCTATCCAGGGGATAAGCAGCGCAATATGGTGACCGTCTATACCAGCTTTGGTTTCTAATTCAGGGGAGGGGCTTATGTATAATGTTTTCCTATCCATCCTTGTGCTGCTTTCTTTTGCAGTTTCGGCCTGCAACACCGAAAGCAAGGCAAGGCCTTACGCTGATCTCACCGCCTCGGAAAAAGCCCGGATTGCGCTCGATGCGAAAGACTTTGAGACGGCAATCAATCTCTATAAGGAGCTGATTGCCAGCGATCCACTTGACTATGAAAGCTATCGATTTTTATCGACAGCTTATGCCGAACAGGGCGGATTCGATATTTTGAAAGCCGTGGCCGGAACCCTGGGCGGAGGGTCGGCAAACCTTTTGAAATCAATCGGCAGTTTTTTACCTGATGATCCCACCGATGCGCAAATCGAATCGATACGACTTTCAACCGAGATTCTTTTGAGCTTACCGGTTGAACGGCGCAGCTACGACCATCCGGAAGTCCCTACGGCCAGCAGTGGTGCACAGCAGCTGGAGTTCTATCAAACCGCTTACTCCGTCATCTATATAAACAAGTTCACTCAGGTGAGCGGGGATGGGACTCTTGACCCCACTAAACTCGACACCATGACCGATGCCGACGTCGACAACATACTCAATAACTTTGAAGCGATTGCTGCTGCTTCGGGGGAGGGGCAGAGCGATATCGTGGCCAAGGGAGCGGAAGAATTTATAAGCCAGCTCGATGGCACGCCAGGCGATACAAGGCGGGAGAAACTCGTAAACTACCTAGCGACCCATTCTAAGTGAATCTTTTCTTTTTAATTCTATGTTATAATTGAAAAAATAGTGCAAAAGTGGGAAAGAGCCTGGGTTTGCCTTTCTCGACTGTCGCTTTTATCTTAGAATTTCAGCAATTTGCCACTTGGCATAGTGACTTTTCAGTAGAGGGAACAATGACGGAAGCGAAGATAAAAGATCCCATGGAAAGCCTGAGGAAGGGCGCCTTACTTTCAGTCTTTCTCACTATATTTCTTGACCTCGTCGGCTTTGGGATGCTGATCCCCATCCTGCCGCTTATCGCTCGCGATTTTGGAGCCAATGATGCGCAGGCGGCAGCGCTCGCGAGTATCTATTCGATTGGCACACTCCTCGCTGTCGGCATACTCGGTCGATGGTCCGATATATTCGGCCGTAAAAAAATACTGGTCGGCACGATTGTGGTCTCTCTGGTCGCACAGGTTCTCAGCGGCTTGGCACCCAGTTATACGATGTTAGTCATGGCGCGTTTTATCGCCGGTCTTGCTTCGGGTAATATCGCGGTCGCTCAGGCCTGTATTGCCGATATCACCAGCCCGAAGGAACGGGGCAAGAGCATGGCCCTTATCGGTATTGCATTTGGAATGGGTTTTGCCCTCGGTCCAGCAATTGGCGCTCTCATCAGCCTCTATTCCGAAGGTCATTCGCTGCTCGCCGTTGCCTTGGTTGCAGGCGGTCTGAACCTTCTCAATCTCCTTCTCGTCGTCGGTCGCCTGCCCGAGACCCATTCGCGCTTTGCAAAAGGTCCGGTATTAGATTTAGTCCGTAAGATAAAGGGCGAAGTCGCTGACGGGCACCTTGGCACCTGGTGGCAGGATGCCAAGCGTCTGCTTCATGACAAAAGTTTTTGTGTGGTTCTTCTCCTGGCTTTCCTTCAGGTGTTTGGCTTTGTCGGCGTGGAATCGATACTGGCACTTGCCCTGAGCGACTCCTATCACCTGGCAAGTTCGAAGCAGCAGTATGTGGCCTTTATGTATATCGGTGTGATGCTGGTCTTTATCAATGGTGGGATCACTCGGCCTTTGATCGGGCGGCTTGGTGAATCGAAAATACTGACTCTCGGGCAGTTTCTTTTGGGATCGGCGATGATACTGCTGCCCTTGTTTGCGCCCAGTCAGCCGATGCTCTGGATCAGTCTCACGCTCGTGGCGGCAGGTTCGGCTTTTGCGAGCCCCGCACTTTCGAGCCTGGCCAGCCGTCTGGCTCCGGAAGGTTTGCAGGGCTTTGCTTTGGGCTTTTCCCAAACTTTGGCGTCCCTGGCCCGTATCGTCGGACCTATCACGTTTGGTGTGCTCTACCAAAGTCTCCAGGGAGCCCGTTCTCTTTATCTCACTTCGGGCGTGATGATGGTAGGGCTTATCGTTGCAATATTGGGCCTGCGAGGGGTCAAAGGTCGTTTGGCCCGGCAAACCAATGCCGCTTAGATTTTAGCGTGGTGATCACAGTACTTTGAACAGAGGTGAACGGTTTCGTTCCCCTCGACCTTGGGTGTCGCCCGCGCTGGAGCCGGTGGTGGCGTGCTGGCCTTGCCTTTTACGTAGCCCGAAAAGCGGGTGATTTTTTTCTCCAGTCGACATTCTTCCCGATAGCATTCCGGCCCCTTCTCAGGCGCCGGATCGCTCATCCTAGCTTCAATCACGTAGGTCTTTTCGCAGGCGATACAACGATATTCATATCTTGGCAAGACAGTTTCCTCCTAAGGCAGACTTTATTTTATCATGTCCTTGAGAGAGTGGTATACGGCCGTATTGCAGAGAATTTCCCCATAAACTTTTTGGACATTTGATCCAAAAAAAGGAATCTTTAGTCTGCAATTTAGCTGCTTTGCTCAGTGTTGAACGGGGCTTCTGATTGCCGTTGCGGGCTGAAAAGCCGTGACATCTTACAAAAACTCCTTCAATCATTGATATTATGCTGGCTTAGGGCTTATGATGGAATTGAAATTCGTGTGAAGTCTGTCGAATGGTGATAGCTCTATGCTGCTCTTAGTTTTTTCGGTAATTGTGCTGCTGCTTGCATTAAACGCTCTATATGTAGGGGCTGAGTTTGCAGCGGTTAGTGTTAGAAAATCGGCTATCAAGCAACTTGCCGGCGAAGGGAACATCATCGCCAAGCGGGTTGTCCCTATATTGGAAGATGGCGTCCGCCTCGACCGCTACGTTGCTACATGTCAAATCGGGATTACTATCTCCAGTTTGGTATTAGGAGCGTTTGCCGAATACACCCTGGCTTCCCGTCTCGCGCCTCTGTTTGAGAACCTGCTAGGAATTAAGCAGGAAACCGCGATGTCGGCAGCGGTCGTTGTCATTCTGGTGATTTTGGCTGTTTTACAAATGGTCCTGGCGGAACTGGCACCAAAAACAGTTGCTATGCTGTTTCCCACCCGAACCTTACTGCTGACTTATGTTCCCATTGCCTGGTCAACCTTTATGTTTCAAGGTTTGATCGTTCTATTTAATGGCTGCGCCACGCTGGTTTTAAAGGTCTTTGGTTTTCAAACCTCAACACACCGACACATTCACACCTCTGATGAGTTGGCCATACTGCTGGCCCAGGTCCATGAGGATGGCGTGCTTGAACCTGATGAGCATGCCCGTCTGCAAAGAGCCTTGAGTCTCGACGCCTGGTCGGCCGCTGAACTGATGGTGGCGAGGCGGTCGGTTGAGGCGATCGATCGCCATGCCTCGATACCCGACATCATTCACGCCGTTGCGAAGAGTCCCTACACACGTCTGCCTGTGTATGAGGGGAGCAGCGACAATGTGCTTATGATCCTGCATACCAACGATGTGGTGGCGGAGATTGCCACTCATGGCGAACTAAAATCCATCGAGCCCATGCTAAGACCGCTACTGGCCGTTCCGGAAATTATGAAAGCCGATAAACTATTAAACCTCATGCGCAGAAAACGAGTGCAGATGGTATCGATTATCGACGAGTACGGAACCTTTGCCGGTATCGTCACGGTCGAGGATATTTTGAGCGAAGTGTTTGGAGCTATCGGCGATGAATTTAAAGCCGGTCAACCGATACCGGAAGTTCTTCCCGACGGCCGCGTGCGACTGCCGGGCATGATGCGTCCCGATGAAGCTCAGCATTGGATCGGAGCTTTGTGGGTCGGCGATTCCAATACCATAGCCGGACTGGTGACCGAAGCGCTGCGGATGCTGCCCTCGCCTGGCGATAGGGTTGTGATACAGAATTTGGAAGTTGAAGTCGAGGAGGTCGAGGAACGAGTGGTTCGCACCGTACTTGTCAAACCTTTATCGGTAGGAAAGAACGAGAGTCCGACATGATCGATTTTTTACCTTTTATCGTCATCCTCCTCCTGGTCTTGATCAACGGTCTTTTCGTATCAGCCGAATTTGCCTTGATAGGCACGCCGAGGACGCAGATTGATCAAGCCGTCAACCAGGGCAATCCCGTGGCCAAAGTCATTCAAGCCATTATGCGAAATCCAACCAAACAGGCCGAATATATCGCTACCGCCCAGTTGGGCATCACGCTGGCGAGTCTTGGTCTGGGTATGTATGGCGAGAGAAAATTAGCTGAATACTTGGTGATTTCTTTCCATGATCTGCTAGGCGAGGGTGCCGCCCATAGCCTGGCAAGTATCGTGGCCCTTGGTCTTTTGACCTTTCTGCATATCGTATTTGGCGAGATGGTGCCGAAGAGCATGGCATTGCAAAAGCCTCAGGAGACATCGCTTTGGATCACGCCAATCGTCGTGATCATTCAAAAGGCAGTTTATCCTTTGATTCTGACCCTAAACAAGCTGGGCAATGGGTTTCTCCACTGGTTCGGGATCGATCAGGGCGAAGGCCACAAAGGGTCTTCGCATACTGCGGAAGAACTTGAATTTGTATTTAAAGAAAGCCAGGAAGGTGGGCAGTTACGCAAGAAAACCCGTGAAATCCTGCAGGATCTACTCTACTTCGGTCAGCTCAATGCGAGTGCGGTCATGGTTCCCCGTATCAAGATTATAGGGATTCCCATCAAGGCCAGCCATGAGGATGTGAAAGCAATCATCTCAAAGTCGAAGCATACCCGCTATCCTCTCTATGACGGCAGTTTTGATAATATCGTTGGAACAGTGCACACCAAGGACTTTCTGCGAGCGCAACTCAAAGGCCAAAGCGGAAGTATAGCCGATCTCATTCGACCCGTGCCCTACGTTCCCGAAGCGGCGAGTCTTGAGCAGGTCCTTAAAATCATGCGTAAACACAACGCTCATATGGTGGTTGTGATCGATGAGTTCGGCGGAACTGCTGGTATTCTATCCATTGAAGATCTATTTGAGGAAGTTGTCGGTGAGATCGGTGAGGGCGGCGGTGAGTCACCTGATATACAAAAAGATAAAATCAGTGGGATTTTTAGGGTCACTGGCATGGTCAGGATAGAAGACCTTGGCGTGCGGCTCCGTCGCGATATGGAGCACGAAGATGTGGACACCGTGAGTGGCCTGATTATGACTTTGCTTGGGCGATTGCCCAAGCTATCCGATGTCGTGACTTACAAAGGGTATCGATTCGAGGTGACCGAAATCGATGGCCACGGTGTCGGCTACTGCGATGTATCACTTATCAGCACGGCGGAAGGGGATAAGGATAAAGACCGGGACAGGGACAAAGAAAAGCCTTCAACCAGCGTTAAATAAAGCCAGTATTTCTTTATAAATCGTATTCATCTGACCATACTGAAGTGTCGGCGCGTTTTCCCGGTCGTCTTCGCAGCTACAATCCCCTTCATTGGAAAAGAAGTAGGCTGGCGGCTTCGCATTCGGCAATTCCATCCAGACCGAGGGTCGGCTGCTTTTGCAAATCGACTCAGCACATTGACCCAACGGCGCTACGGTAATATTTTTGAGTTTGCTGCTCAGACTGCTTTTACTCGCGTCAGACATGGTGAGGCTTCGGTCTTCCTGAAGAGTGCCGCCTGAGCCCAGCGTGTATTTTTTGATGGTTTTTTTGCCGAGGATAAGATCATAACGGGTTCCCGAAACACCTAAACCGGTGGCTGACTTAAACTGGATCAAGTCGTTTTTGGTAAAATCGGTGATCGATCCCGAATTCTTGCTTTTTTTTCCGCAACCAATCCCTAGCGCCAAGCTAAGAAGTAAAAGCCCAAAATTTCTCATGAAGATCCTCGCTATCGATTAGGAAAAAGGCACGATAGTCGATTATAATGGCATTAGCTTGCGGAGAAAAGTGTTCGATCGCTTCGATATGAGAAGAGCATCGGATCAAGCAGAAAGAAAAGGCTGCACCAGGCGGTGCAACCTTCGAGAAATCACTTGGCGTGGGCAGCTTTGCCGTGAGCCTTGAACTCGTCTTTGTCAACAAAGCTATCTTTGTTTGCATCGAGTTCGTCAAATTTAGCACTAAGAGCTGCATCAGCTTTTACTTCGTCTTTTGATAGTTTGCCGTCTTTGTCAGTGTCAAGAGTTTCGATTGAAGGAGCAGCTGCGCCTTTTGCATGAGCAGCTGGCTTAGCCATAGCAACGCCTTGAGCCAAAAGAACTGTCAAAGAAGCGATTACAAATGCTTTCATAGTGTCTCCGTTTTTTTGAATTGTGCGAGCTGATTCTCAACTCGGCTGCCAGGTTAGACGTAGGAACTGCGAAAAAGGTTTGGATTTTTTTTCGGACCGGCCTTAAATATTTAAAATCTATAATTTCAACAGGTTAAAAATTCTATTTGAGTTCAATATAGAAATGAACCTGTATCCAATAAGCCGCGTCTAACCCTTTGAAGAGCGAGAGGAGTGCGTATGAAGTTGCTCATAGCCCTGTGTTTTGCCTCGATGCTGACGGTTGATCCTCTTTGGGCTCGACAAAGTTCTGAACCAGTTGAAATTACTAAAGTATTTGAAAAGCTGAATCTTTCCGCAGAACAGAAACAGCAGATGAAGGTGATGCGCGAGGAGATGCAGACCAACGTCGAGAAGAATAAGGTCGCCGTTGCCGAAGCGAGGGCCAAACTCGACAGTGTTCTTGATGGTGACAGTAGCGATGAAGCCATTCGCACCGCTAATTCGGATCTGATGAAGCAAAGAAACGAATTGGAAAGCCTGCAGCTTGAGCATATGCTTAAAGTTCGGGCGCTTTTAACTCCCGAACAGCGCAAAACCTTTAGTTCACTACGGCCAAGGGGAAAGAATGGGAACGAAAGTCGCGGATTGGCCCCAAGTCATAAATGATAGGAGCAGCCATGATTTTTCGGTCCTCTACAATCAGCATGTAGGCACAGTGCGTCGCATTTTATCGCGCATGGTAAGCTCAAATGATTTGGATGATTTAGTTCAGGACGTTTTCGTCCGAATCTATCGGTTCCAGGACAAATTCCGTGAAGAATCGGATCTTAAGACCTGGGTTCATCGGATCTGCGTAAATACTGTGCAGGATCATTACCGCAAGAGACGCTGGACCGGACTGTTGAGTTTTGGGACCGATAGCATACCTGAGCCCGTCGCTCGGGAGAACTTTGCCGAGGATTTGCAAAACCAGAATTTCGTCGAACAGGCTCTGCATAAGCTAAGCGTGAAAGAGCGGGTCGTTGTTGTCTTGTTTTATCTTGAAGACAGTACGATAGAAGAAATTAGTGCGACATTGAATTTGCCAGAGGGAACGATCAAGTCACGTCTTCATAGTGCGCGCGGCAAGCTACAAAGTTTTCTAAAGAAGGAAGGAGTGGAAGTATGAGTGATCAAAAATTAAGGGATTTTCTCAAGAAAGGTGCTCCTCCCGTTCCCGAATCAGGGCCCCAGGAGTATCAGCTGATCATGAGGCGCATTCGCCATGATCAAGCTTCAAATTCTCAAAGGCCTTGGCAGCTTTGGACGCTTTTTGGTTTTAGTGCGGCCATACTCAGTCTGCTGTTGAGCTTTACCTGGCAAGAGGATCGAAATGTCGAAGAAGACCTCTACCGCGACCTGGACGCTGCAGAATGGGTGCATGTCAATCAAAGCGATGCCTATAAAGATTGGCTTCAATTAGCCGAATATTCGACAATTGAGTAAAGAGCCTTGGCCTTGCGTGGCAGCTATTTAAATTGGATTATCCATTAAAGACGCCCATGGACAAAAGCTAGCAGTATCGGCTTAATCCCTATTCTTTTCTGACTGCTTTTATAAGTGATTATTTTCTAGCTCATATAATCCATGAGTCTTTCGCTTAAAAATTCTACGAATCGCTTGATCCTCAGAGGGATTTCCTTTTGCTGAGGCATCAGTATTTGTATGGGCCCGCCCTCAGTCTGCCATTCAGGAAGCAAGCGGATGAGACTGCCCGCTTTCAAAAAATCCTTGGCGATATAGGGCGG
Source organism: uncultured Oligoflexus sp. (assembly GCA_964236955.1). Taxonomy (GTDB): domain Bacteria; phylum Bdellovibrionota_B; class Oligoflexia; order Oligoflexales; family Oligoflexaceae; genus Oligoflexus. The sequence continues at coordinate 28,972 of CAXSGP010000037.1, forward strand.
CAAAGCCGTAAATCCCACATCCGAGAGCGCAAGTTCGCGCAAAACAAAAAAGTTATTGGAAGAAAATATAGGGCTCAGAGGCAAACTCTGGGTCCTGCCCTCTTTCCGGATCTTTAGGACGAGCGAACGGGTGTTGAGCGAGCTAAAGGCTAAAAAGGGCAGCTCGCGAAGATTCTGAAACTCTTTAATATTCGGGTATTTTTGCAAAAGTCCGGGGCTGGCGACAAATGAGAGCCCCACGCTGCCTAACTTTCTTTGAAGCATGGTGCTATCGCGCACCTTTCCAATACGAACCACCAGATCGAAAGAGTCACGGATCAGATCAACGATTGTGTTGCCGACGTGGAGATCGATACGGATCTTCGGGTTCATGCGAAGAAATTCTTTAGAAACCTGACCCATAAGAGAAAGGCCTATATCGTCAGGTACGGAGAGTCGAATCGAACCGCTTAGCTCTTCGGAACTGGATCGAACCTGATCCAGAGTGTTGCGCAATTGATTTAACAAAGGCGATGCCTGGAGAAAAAGCTCATTTCCAGAAGCCGTGAGTTGAAACTGTCGAGTTGTTCGATAAATAAGCTGAATGCCTAGGTCTTTTTCCAAGGCGGATATATGACGACTGATACGGGATTTTGGCTGTCGCAAATTTAAGGCGGCTTTGGAAAAGCTGCCAGCCTGAACAACTTCCTTAAAAATTCTTAATCTATTCAAGTCTATATCAGAGTACAGGAGCGACCTCATTGTTCTATTAGAAGCAACATTGATTACTGTTTCTGTCTACTTTTGGAACATACAAGAAATGACGATAATTGCGATGAAATTATTAATTGATGAGGTTTCCACCCATGTTGAATCAGCAGTCACTTCTCTCTGGCATCGCCGGTCTTTTCCTTGCCGTTTCCCCAGCAGCCTTTGCAGCAAGTCAAAAATACGAAGCTGCCAGCTATGCTGTCGATGCCGCGCACAGCAAGGTTGGATTTGAGATTCCTCACCTGGTCATTTCCAGCGTGGAAGGACGATTCAACAGGTTCGAAGGCAGCTTGAATCTAAACGATAGCTTTGAAAAATCTACTTTCAAAACTGATGTTGACGTTAGCTCGATCGACACGGGCGAGAAGAAACGCGATGATCATTTGATCTCGCCCGATTTTTTTGATGCTAAAAAATTCCCAAAAATGACTTTTGAAAGCACCGAAGTCAAGGGCACGCCTGAAACCTTTAAACTCACCGGTAACCTCACTGTTCACGGCGTTACAAAAAAAGTGACATTCGATAGCAAATACCTTGGTACCGTCGTCGATGGCTATGGCAACCAAAAAGTAGCGTTCCGCGGCGCTACCAAGATCAACCGCAAAGACTTCGGCCTGGTCTGGAATCAAGCGGTGGAGGCCGGTCCTATCGTCGGTGACGAAGTTACGATTACATTGAATATTCAAGCTGGAAAACCGGGCAAAGCTCCTGCTAAGAAATAATTTGAATGACGACGCCCCGAAGGTTGGGGCGTCTCATCATCAGTTCGAACGTCCAAGAGCCTTTTCGGTCCGATCGCTGAGAGCGGTCAGGCAGGCTGTAAGACCGGCCTTAAAGTCTTCGTTGATTTTCCCCTCGTCTTGATTATCCTGCTTTGTTAAGACCTCATCAATCCCACGAATTTTACAGACTGTCGCAAAACTGCTTTGAACGAGCTGGGCTTCATATTTTTCGTTAATAATGGGATAATCAATGGCCTGTCCAGGCCAAAGTGTTGCAAAAACTGTGACCTGCTGCTTGTTTGCCTCAAAGTTGATAGCCTTGAATTTAACCCGATAGCCTTCGGCACAGGGTGTGTCGATACAGGCTTTCTCAAGGACTTGCTGAATGCTGTTATGGGGTACAGGCGCGGCCCTTGCTAAAGAAGGGTAGCTCGTGGAGATCATTGCGAGACAAAGGGCGACCGAGAAACGAGAAAGGACTTGGTGACGCATAAAAACCTCTTGCTGCGTGGAGCCGGGAGAATTCCCTGACTGGGGAAAACTTAAAGGCTCAAGTCTTTTCACGCCATGGACATCATCTGAGTGGCTAGATATTGTTAATGACGGCTTTTAAAAGTTCTTTTGAAATTTCCATACCAGGACAAGGCGCGAGCCGTGGCTGCGGCTTCTAAAAATCAGGGATTTTGGAGCTGCCTCGGGGGAAAGGCCTTCATGGCTTACATTGAATATCGTCAAGAATAGCTTTAGCGGCAAAAGCTCCCTGAGACACCGCGCCTTGAATGAGAAAGCCCCCGGTCGGCGCTTCCCAGTCTATCATTTCACCTGCTAACCAAATTCCCGGATAAGATCTTAATTCCAGAGTAGGCGAAAGATTGTCCCAGGCAACTCCGCCGCGCGAGGAGATGCTTTCCGAGAGGGGACGAGGGTCAAGCAGGTCCAGGGGGAAATTCTTGATCAGCTCGGCAAATGCATCGATGTCCCGCTTCGCTTCGGGCTTTGCCATATGAAAGAGTAAGGCCAGGGCGGTTTTATTGAGCTGGAGATGCTTTTGCGCGCGTCTGATAAGGCTAAGGTTTTCTTTGCCGGCCTGGAGTTTTTGCTTCACAGCCTCCAGGCTAAGATCCGCTTTCAAATCAAGCGTGGCTTTACCCGTTGCACCGAGAGTGTAGACCGGTGTCCCTTCCAGGCCGTATCCGGTAACTATGAGGTCACCTTTCCGTGAGCCTTTAGCGTTGCTCAATACGATGTTTTTAAAAGGCTGCCCATCGGCTTCAGCTAGAAACTCCTGGCTCCAGGCTATATGAAAACCACTATTCATCGGCGTAAAGGGTATCATATTCAAGGCTTTTCGCTGCAGTAATAGCGGCCAACGCAGGGGAACCTCGTCAGGCTCGTAGCTGCCGCCGCCCAAGCATAATAGGACACGATCAAAACGAAGGCGGGATCCTTGTGCAAATTCCAGGGTCCACGCCTTTTCGTGGCTTTCGAAATCCACAAGGTCATAGCCTAGATGAAACTCCACACCCATGCTTTCAAGACGGCGGCGCCAGGCCCTGACAAGTTTCGCAGCATGCATTGTTTCGACAAAGTAACGGCCGCTTGTGCCAAGAAAAGTTTTCTGGCCCAGCTTCATCTCTATAAACTGCACCCAATCAGCGTTGGACCAATCCTCGAGACAATTCTGCCAGTGGATCCCCGGCCCGGAGTACTGCCGCGCAAAGGCATCGGGAGCCATCGAGTTGCTTATATTGAGGCCCGAGCTTCCCGCTACAAAAAGCTTCCAGGCGGCGCCACGGCGTTTTTCAAACACGGCAATCGAAAGCCCGGCCTCAGCCAGCTTATCGGCTGCCATCAATGCAGCTGGACCGCTACCCACTATCGCCAGTTTGTTGGACTCTGTCATGTGCTTGGTCTTTAGATTAGGCAAAGAACGGGCTCAGGAATGAGGAGAAAATAGCAGCTGCATAGAGGGCGTGCAAGCCCCTTCAACGGGGCTTTTCGCTCAAACAAAGCAATTATTTGTAGAAATTCGCGAAGACTGCTTTCTCAGTCGCGGTAAAGGGAGTTGTTCCGGCCTTGGGCATCGTACCAGCCGCGACTTGAGTAGCTGCCTTCGTGTTGGCCTTCATAGCAGCTTCTGTGATGTTACTAAAGTTAGGAGCGACTGTGCCGGCGTGGCAACCAGCGGTCGCACAGCGTGTGGCCACAAGGTTCTGCATGGTCGTATTGGTCCACACAGGAGCAGCGGCTGGAGCGGCAGCCGTATCTTTGGAATCAGATCCGCAAGCGACAGCGAGGAAAGACAGGGAAAGGCCTGCGATGCAAGAGATGATTTTTTTCATGGCTGGGAGTCTCCTTGGTAGGGAACGGGTAATGACGTACGGAACACCTTCATTATAGAAGGAGGGCAAAAATAGGGTCAATCACCAGGCAAATAAAGATTCGCTTTAGCTGCTTTGGCATTGAGCGCTTCGAAGGGTTTGCCGGCTTGAAAAGTCGACAAAAAGCCGGTTTAAACTTAGGAATTCGACTTGCTAGAGCCTAGTTTCAGCCTCAAACCGGCCTCTTTTAGAGGCAGGACCCTACCGAATTGTCTTTACATTTACGGCCGTCAAGCCAGGTGGCTCCTCCCAATTGAGTCCCGGTCCAGTCCACGGAATTTTCAAATCTTACGTTTTGCAGGTTCGCCATACGAAGATCGCTGTTTTGAAAGGATACCGGGCCATGGAAGGAGGTGCCGAGAAAACTAACGCCTTTGGTCTTGGCGTTTTTAAATTCAAAGCGGCCGTTGACGGTCATGCCTGAAAAATTTGCGCCTTCGGCATTGCTGCCGTTGAACGAAACATTTTCGAATTCAGACCCGGCGATGTTGGACATTGCAAAGCAACTGCCTTCGAAACGCGTGTTTTGCATATAGGAACGCGAAAAATTGGAGTGTCGGGCATCGACGTTGATAATTTTGCTATTGAACCACCGACTGTCAGAGAAGTTGGCAATGATGAGTTCGTTGTTTTCGAATCTTATGTTAGTCCATTCGGTGCCAGTGAAGGATGATGAGGAAATACAGGAGGCAGTCAAGGAAATATCTTTCCACCTCAAGCCGTCAATATTTTGAGAAGTATACTGAATGCCGTTGCTGTTGCCGCTTATTGTCTGAACATTTCTGAGCGGTTTGGCGAGGATTGGAATCACGCAAAATGCAGGTCGTAAAGCATCGCAGCCATCGAGGGCGCTCGGGGGGGCAACAGGGGCCATGGGGTCAAGGGCGGTTTTAATGGGATTTGGGCTTGGTTTTGGCAATGGAGCCGGAGCCGGAGCCGGGGCGGATCCTGGCCCTGTTCCCGGCAGCGGACCTGGCGAGGGATTGCTTGCAATCGGATCCTTAGGTTTTTCGGCGACGGGGGGGACTGGAACCGGGTTGACCGCTTGGGGTGGTAAAGGCGGGGCCTTTTCCGCTGGTGTTTCGGTGACAGGAGCTGGCAGAGGCGGATTATTAGGATCAGAATCGACAGGATTTGGGGGCGACGCGGGTTCACCCTTAGGCTGACTATCAATTACTCCGCCCTCAGCCTCAATACCGGGTAGGTCTGGTTTTTTTGTGGCTTTGGAATTAATGTCGCCGTGAAAGGAAGCGGAGCGGCAGCCGCTGATACCTATACCTGCGAAGAGAAATGCTGCGGTGATCTTATTTTTCATAGATAGATTCTTTCTATTCAATATCAAGCATTCAGCTTGTCCACGCTATCGACGGGCGGCAACACTTTAAGGATATCACTTCATCGCCTAGGTGAGAATGGCCGAATAGGGTAGGGATCACGGAAAGGCCGATAGGCCAGCGTCCACGGATAGGCCTTTAGTGTAAAGGCTTACAGCTGTCTCCGGAGCCTCTTAAGGTGCCGCCTCAAGTTTTGGAAGGGACCCCGATGGCCGCTCTTCAAAGTCGTCATGGCCAGGGCCACTACCCTATAACCCGGCTATTTTATAGCTGGATTAGGCTGACATCCCTATCTTTACAAGAATCCCTTGAACTAAACTGCCCCTGGCTTTCAACTTGTTTATAATCTTCGGCTGAAATCGCCCCCACTGCATAGTCTGGCCCTCGGAGCGGCGCTGAACTGTGGGATATCTTTACCCGTACCAACCAGGATCGAAGCAGCGGGCGTTCAAGAAGTGAAAGCTTATTCGTAGCGAGACTGGTTTCCTCCTTTTCGCCGATAGAGGTGCCCACCCCTACGGCAAATCCAGCGAGGAGCCACGTGACGCGGATATAAGTAGCCCGCGTATAGTTCGAAAGGAGGAAGGGACGGCTATCACCCAAGCGCCGGCGGAGCGCTTGAAAATGCGTGAGATTCCACATGTCGACATTCCCGCGAGGCGAATAGGGATCGTAAAAAATGGAATGCGGCAAAGGCAGCTCGGGGCGCAACATGACCTCACGAAAATCGCCGACATGGAGAAACCAACGGATCCGCGGGGTGATTTGCAGGAAACCTTCCTTTAAAAGTTGAGCGGCGGCGTCCTGATAAGGCGCGAGATAATCTAATTCCTCGACATGATCGAGCGCAAACCGCAGGGCCTCTAAAGAACGATCAAAGCTATGAATTTCAGCATTCCCATCCAGTTTTTTGAAGGCATCAATAGCAGCAACTGCATTGGCACCGGCGCCTAAGCCTACATCCCACAGGACAAAATTCTCAATGGTATCGTCTTTGATGCGATCCGCGAAACGATGCTGATCGACGTGCAGTATATTGGCTTCGGCAAGAGGACCGATTCCGGGATGAAAGGTCTCGTTATTTTCAATAAGTCTGAGACTTTTAATCCCCGACTTGAGGGTGACGATCTCGAACTGCGAATATGACATGGTCTTCTTCTCTGGGCTGATCGTAGATTTCAAAAGAACGCCACCTTTTAAATCGTTTAAAGATGAAACGCACGAATAGTTTTCCTCGCCCATCAAAAACCTGTTGAAGCTAGACCCAAATCGATAGAAAGGGCTAAAAAGTCACCGCTTGGCCCAGGTGATTTAAGAAGTCCTCATGTAAGCTTAAGCTACAATCGAAGATCTTGCCCACTTGCCCGGGGATTTTTAATGAATCTGATCGATCTATCCATTCGCCGACCTGTATTTGCCTGGGTTCTGATGTTTGGCCTTATTGTTTTTGGCGCCATCAGCCTTAACAAAATGGGCATCTCTTCGCTTCCCGACGTGGATTTCCCTCAACTCAGTGTCTCAATCAATTATGAGGGGGCTGCTCCTGAAGTCATAGAGGCGGAGATTCTTGACCCAATCGAGGCAAGCCTTTTGAATATTGAAGGCATCAAGGAGATGCGCTCCTCTGCAAAACAGGGCAGCGGCGTGGTCAACCTGGAATTTGATATCAATCGAAATGTTGACGTTGCGTTGCAGGAGGTGCAGTCGGCTCTGGGCGAAGTCCGTCTGCCACTCGGAGTCGATCCACCCTCGATTCGTAAAAAGAACCCTGAGGAGGATCCTATCGTCATAGTCTCTTTTTATGGCGATGTCCCCCTCAAGGAAATGTTGGCCTGGATGGATAACTATCTTCTCGATCAGCTGCGCTTTCTGCCCGGTATCGGTGAAGTCTCCATAGGCGGCTTTAGTGAGCGGAACCTCAGGGTGTGGATTGATCCCGACAAGCTCAAAAAATACTATCTGACGATTTCTGATGTCGTTGATGCCATGGGGTCGCAGCATATTGAGGCGGCTGCGGGTCAATTCAATTACGGTGCGCGGGAGTTGAGGGTGCGTTGGCTGGGGGAGGCCGATAGCGTGGAACGCATCGGCAAGATTCAAATCCTTCGGCGGGGTGGGGCGATGATCTACAACACGCCGATCTACATCAAAGATGTGGCGCGCGTGGAAGACGGGCTGTCTGATATTCGGCGGATCGGTCGCATCGATGGCAAGGAGGCGGTCGGAATTCAAATCAAAAAGCAGCGCGGCACCAACGAAGTCGATGTTGCCAAAGCAGTACGTGACAAGCTTGAGGAAATCAAAGGCACCTTTCCCAAAGGCTTTAATTATAGGGTGAATGTGGATTTTACGCGGTCCACGGAGGCGACCGTTCATTTGACTAAAGAAAAGCTTTTGGTCGCCTCGCTTATCACCATCATAATCTGCTTTCTCTTTCTGGGCAGTTTTCAGGCGGCCTTGAACATCCTCTTTTCCCTGCCGACTTCGATCGTCGGGACGATGACTATCCTTTATTTCTCGGGGTTCAGCCTTAACCTCTTTACGCTACTTGCCTTGACTTTGGCCATCTCCATTGTGGTCGACGATGCGATCATGCTTCTTGAAAACATAATGCGGCACTACCGTATGGGAAAAGGTTCCAAGCGGGCCGCATCCGATGGCGCTAAAGAGGTTCTTCCTGCCGCGATCGCAGCCACAGCGGCTGTTATTGCCGTTTTCCTGCCCGTCATTTTTATGGATGGCATCATTGGTAAATTCTTTTTCCAGTTTGGTGTAACCCTCAGTTCAGCCGTTCTCCTCTCCCTCCTGGAAGCCGTGACCATTACGCCGATGCGGGCTGCGGCTTTGCTTAGTAAGGAGCCAAAGATTTCCAAACTGGAACACCTCCTGGAAGTCGTTTTTGAAAAGATCGCCAACTTTTACCGAAGGATTTTATCCGTTACTCTCAAATTAAGATTCCTCGTCATCATCCTATCGCTGGTCCTGTTTGGGGTGTCCCTATTTTTGGTGGGCAGAGTCCGGCAGGAATTTGTTCCCCCACAGGATCAGGACATCATCATCCTTTCCGCCCAGTTAAAACCGGGATCGTCATTGGAAACAACCGATGCGGCTTCGAAAAAGCTGGAGGCTGTCCTTAAGAACAATAAATATGTGGAAGGTTTTTTTGCTTCGGTCGGCGGTGGGGGAGGGGCCTCGAATGTGAACCAGGTGTTTATGCCGGTGACTCTAGTGCCACGAGCGAATCGTGACCTCGACCATATCCAAGTGATGGAGCAACTGCGCAGGGACTTTGCCCCTTTTAAGGACATCAAGGTGACGATGCGTGATAACTCCGCCCGCAACCTTTCAGCAGGTCGTCAGAATCCGGTTGGCATCAATCTTCGCGGCCCGGATCTTAAGATTCTTGAAGATAAATCCCTGGAACTCATCAAGCGGCTTGAAGATGAAAAACTGGTTGTTGATATGGACAGTGACTATAGGCGAGGTGTCCCCGAGCTTATTCTCCGGCCGAATCGCCAGGCAATGGCGGAACGGGGGGTAGCGGTTGAGGCTGTCGGTCAGGTTCTTTCAGCAGGGGTCGGGAGCCTAAGGCAGGGCCGTTATACGATGGACGGCAGGCGCTATGATATACGATTCAAAATCATCGATGACTTCATTAAGACGCCTCTTGATTTTAAAAAACTCTATGTTCGAAACAATGCCTCGCTGCTTGTTCCCATGAGTGAGCTCATCGATATAAAGGAAGAAGGGGCGATACAGAGTATCAATCGGGTGAATCGGCAGCGAGCTATCTCGGTCTTTGGTAACCTGGCTCCCGGCAAGTCGCAGACGGTGGTCTTAGATCGGGCCCGGGCGATTGCCGGTGAGATCCTGCCCCCGGGCTATAGCTTTGCGCTGGAAGGCGCTTCAGCGGGATTCTCAACAGCTTTTGAAAGTCTTTATTCGGCGATGCTGGTAGGGATTTTGGTAGCTTTTTTGATACTTTCGGTTCAATTCGATTCATTTGTTCACCCCATTTCCGTGCTGATTGCCCTGCCTTTCAGTGTGACGGGTGCCCTGATTGCTCTCTGGGCCTTTGATGCTTCCCTCAATCTCTTCAGTTTCATTGGCCTTATTGTGTTGATGGGTATTGCCAAAAAGAATTCGATCATGCTGGTCGAGTTTACCAACCAGGTTCGCAAACATGGGCGAGCTGAGGGTAGGACCGTGCGGGAGGCGTTGCTGGAAGCCTGTCCCGTCCGGCTGCGGCCCATCATCATGACTTCGGTGGCGACGGTTGCTGCCGCATTGCCACTCGTAATTGGTCATGGCATCGGCTCGGAAACACGCCTGCCCCTTGGCCTGTCCATTATTGGTGGAACGATAGTCTCGACTATCCTCACCCTCTTCGTGGTTCCTTCGCTTTATATGGTGCTGACTTTCTTTGAGCGCGGTTCGTGGCGGCAAGGGGCCGATGCTAAAGATGAGCGCGCCTGGTCGGAGCATCGTGGCAAGAAGGGAAGCGAAAGTCTCGAGCATGGACCTGCTTAAGGAGAACGAGAGGTTTAAATGATTCCAACCTAAAAGGGGAGCCTCTGTCCGCTGCTCCCCTTCCCGCGTCTGGCAGTTAGGATGATGAAAGCTTTGCCTTAGCATCAGCATATTTGCGATTAAACGTTTCGATAGGACCCACCTTGCCTACCCTTCTTTGCTGCCCGGTAAAAAAAGGATGGGATGCACTGGATACTTCGACAGTGATCAGCGGATACACATTTCCATCAATCCATCGGGTGGACTCTTTGGAACTTTGAGTCGAGCGAGTCAGGATCGAAAAATTGCTGCCAGCATCTTTGATCACCGCAAAGTTGTAAGTCGGATGAATAGCTGTTTTCACCTAGCACCTCCTCATAAGTGCGCATGAACAGTAAATTATATCAAATGCAATTAAATTGCAATAAAATATAGGAATAATCCCTGTTTATGACATAAAAATATGTAAGTATCTGATATTAATGAATAAAAAATATCACAAAAGTAGTATGAATATATTTATTGCATATATTTTGCATTATTTCCGCAAGCCAAAATCTTTCTTACCATAACCACACCTTGAGCAGGTTCCTCGTGTGCTTCGATCGTTTCGAGCACTTTTTGAAAACGATCGAATACTTGAACCTGGGAGAAAGAACGTGATCAAATACCAAGGATAAAGTCAGCGGGTTCGCTGCTTTTGGTCCTCTCCGGGCCGCACTTTCGATTTTAATCCATCGCTTTATAGAGGCATAGGTGCCTGATAAAACAGGTGCAAACAAGTTTTAATAATGAGTCGCTTAAGATTTCACAGCGTTTTACCGAAGAGTGCACCGACCCATTTCAGATTTTTGACGGAGTTTTGCATGAAGTCTTGGCTGACCACACTGTTCCTATTGCTGGCTGTTTCTGGGGGATGTAAAAAAGCTACTTTTAAAAGCGTTGATAAATCGGCGGATCTCGCAAAAATTGGTACCGGATCTGGGGATGGTGCAGGCGAGGGTGATGTTACACCGAACAATCAGGATCTGATCGTGACCGTCCCGGTTAGTGAAATTCCAGCGGGCGGAAAAGTTACTCAAGCGACCGCGAAGATGAAAGATGGCAGCGTGCCTGCCGTCACCTGGACGGTTAAAACCGAACCAGGCAAAGATCCAGGTACCATCGGTTCCGATGGCGTTTATACCAGTCCAAAAACTGGAACAGAGACCTATCCCGTGGTCATCACCGCTACGGTGACAAATGATCCAAAAATTCACAATTCAGTTCCCCTGGTTATCACCCCGGGCCCTGATGCTACAGGACCAAATACCAATCCGAACCCCAATGCAAACGGTCTTATCGTGACCCTGCCCATTTCTCAAATCAGTGTTGGCGGCAACAAAACAACCGCCGTTGCAACCCTAAAAGATGGGACAAAAAATCCTCCGGTAAGCTGGGTTCTATCCGGCCCAGCGGGCAAAGATCTAGGCACACTGGATCCCGTAACTGGTGTTTATACCAGCCCGCTCACCGGTACCGAGCAGGTCCCCGTGGTTATGACAGCCATCCTGAAGGCTGATCCTACCATCAAAGGGATGGTCTCACTCATCGTCATTCCAGCATCGAAAGGCGGTACCAAGCCCGAGCTTATGGTTAGCGTTCCCGTGTCTGAACTTAAAGTCGGCGGTAACAAGACAACTGCCGTTGCCGCTCTAAAAGACGGAACCAAAAATCCGCCCGTAATCTGGACCGTATCCACCTCCGGTGGCAAAGACCCTGGAACAATTGATGCAGCAACCGGCGTCTACACCAGTCCTCTCACTGGCAGCGAAACCTATTCCGTTCTTATAACTGCCACTCTTATTGCGGATAATACGATTAAAGGATCAACGGCTCTTATGATCATTCCGCTATCCACTGGCAAACCTGAGCTAATCGTATCGGTACCGGTCACCGAAATTGCGGTCGGTGGAGGCAAGACCACGGCCACTGCAGTTCTTAAAGATGGAACCAAGAATCCCCCTGTTACCTGGGTCGTCACAGGCCCTGCGGGCAAGAATATTGGAACAATCGACCCAAACACGGGCGTCTATACCAGTCCTGCTACCGGTTCCGATCAATTTGCCGTCATCATCACGGGAACTTTGGTTTCCGATCCTACAGTTAAAGCTTCGACTCCACTTATCATAATCCCTACTGCCAAGCCGATGCTGATCGTCACGATTGCGTCGCCTCAAATCAAAGTCGGCGGCAATCAAGTTACGGCCACAGCTACCTTAAGCAATGGAACCAAGAACCCACCGGTAACCTGGACAGTCATGGCTCCCGCTGGAAAAGAAGCCGGCACTATAGACGGCAATGGTGTTTATACCAGTCCTAAAACCGGCAATGTAAAATACCCTGTGATTATTACTGCGGTTCTGATCGCCGATAAATCGGTCATGAGCTCGGTTCCTTTGGATATCATCCCCGATGATACAATTTTTGCCCGCTGCAAGAAGGCCAACGTAGTCTTCCCAATCGTGGCCGACGTTTATGAATTGCCCGCCAATTCTGAAGATCTACCAACGGATTGGCTGTCTCAGAAGTATGCAACAACAGTCTGTATGGATCAGTACAACGTACCAGAGCGTGAATTTACATCGGGTTTCCCTGACGTTCCCGGTCTCTTTGAATGGTTTGGAATGAATACCCGCACATCGATTATTGTACCGGCTGACGGCGACTACCAAATTCGCCTGATCTCTGACGATGGATCAAAACTTTGGATCGACGATACTCTTGTCATCAATAACGATGGCCAGCACCAGACCGTTGCGATCGAAAGAACGGCGAGGATGAAGAAGGGCGTGCATAAGCTTACGCTTGATTATTTCCAAGGTCCTCGTTTTAAAATTTCTTTGGTGCTGGAATGGAAAAAGCCAGGTGATGCAAACTTTACGGTCGTTCCCAAGGCTGCTTTTCAATAAATAGTAATTGATCCGTTCTTGGTAAGGAGGAGGCCGCTGGCTTCCTTCTTTTTTTTGTGTGTCCGGCAGGGCGCATACTAGCAGGTGAAAGTCTTGTCCGGCGAAGGTGAATGTAAATGTAAATGTAACCGGTAGCGTAAGGCAAGGGTATCTTCCGCAAGGGTGATTCTAAAGGAAGCCGGCGGCAAAATCCTGACCCAAGGAACACGAACCTGAAGGAATTGGCGGAAATGATGCCTATAATCATCGATCAGACGAGACGAAGAGTACTGAAAAATGAACAAGTGCCAGCCGAGGACAAACTTTTCTCAATCTTTGAGCCGCACACGGATATCATCGTCAAGGGTCAGCGCGATTGTTATTTCCTACGCTTTAAGAGTAGACATTCTCATCTTTTTTCTACGCTCTCCTATATGTCTTTTGTCGCTGTCTCAGTAGAATCCTCTTCGCCGTATGGAGCCGCTCGCTTTGCTGTCGGTCCGTACGGCGAAGAGGATTCTACCTCACGCCGGTGGAAAGCTCTCGAAGCCCCCCATCTTGGGGGTCGAGAATGGGGGGGAGAACGGTTTATTACGTGAGAAAATTTGGGAATACCTAGTTTAAAGAGCGCGGCATCCTACAGCGATGTCGTTTATGGGCACAAGGTCTTCTTCACGGTTGGAGTCAGCGGGCTTGT
>CAXSGP010000038.1:0-11881 GCA_964236955.1 uncultured Oligoflexus sp.
ACGAGTTTGCCTGTACTTTTCAATCACTTATCTCAAACGTCAACAGCCCCTAGTGACTCATGGCTTTAAGAGGCTTGGTGTGCAGTCCCGTGCCGCATTCCTGAGAATGCGGCTGGCCTTTAGCCTCGGCTCCTCTTGTCAATAAGCCGTACTATTTGTTGTGGCCGACGATAAAGTCGAACTGACGACTTGCATTCTTTGAATCACTGACTGTGAGTTTCAGGGCGTGATCATCGGCATCGTTAAAGCTTAAAAGGACGGATGTGCCTTCTGCCGTTTTGCCTTCATACTCCCACTTGTATGTATAAGTCATCAAAGACTTAGCTGGATTTTGAAGGATATTTTTCTGGCTGATGACGGTGTATTGAATAATTCCCGACGTCGTGAAAGCATCAAGGGTTACGATCTCAGGAAGGGATCCGTCCTTTAAGAGGGCACTTTTTGATCCCGCGCTGTTCAACAAGACCGTCAGTGAGTTTTCGGTGTCATTGGGTTCCTCGACAACCGGGCCGCTTTGGTCGAAGGACTTAGCTTCAACCGATACCGCAGTTCTCATGATAGAAAGATCATTATCGATATGCCGCGCCCCAAGGGAGTGAGCGATTTCATGAGCGATGGCATGAGTGAGTTCAATGCGCGCCGCCTCAGGGTCCTTGGCATCCTTCAGAACCTTTGAATAGATAAAAAGAATGTCATTGCCAACACGATTGCCGAGATCCAAGGGTGCGATACCCAGTACTCCCGGTTTACCGGTGAAATTATCGCCACCGATATGCACATGCGAAAACATGCTCTCCACCGGCCTGCTGAGCGAAAATTTGATGTCAACATCGGGAAAGAGAGCGACAAGATCCTGAACGATGGTGACTTTCAGGGCCTGACGGTCTTCGTTTGAACCTATATCGGCGGATGCGAATTCCGGGATTACGGTTTGATCGAGTCCGGCCTTTTTCACAATAAATGAATCCTCGCCCTTGACGGTCGCACCTTCGAAATCCAGCCAAAAAATGCCGTTAAAACGTCCCGAGCCGGCAAAGCCCTGATCGTTTAGGACAAAGGGTGGCAGCTCGGTGTCGCGCAGAGCAATGCGGTCGGTCTGTGGCCAGGGTATTCGTAGCGGGCCTTTTTGGGCAGCATCAGATCCGTTTGGAGTGACCTTATCGTCTGGCCTTGATGAACAGGTTGATGCCTGCAGGCCGATGGTGAGGATGCTGCATAATACCGCTCGGGACCGACGTGAATTTTTCATAGCTAAATCCTCAGGGCGAAGGCGTGAGACAAAGAACAGGCATATTCAGAAAATTGAAATACAGTGTCAGGTGAGTACGGGGCCCATGCGGTGCAAAACCTTGTCCCGATCAAGAAAGGACGGGGCAAGGGCTCCGCTATGATGACTGTCAAAAAGGTTAGGCATAGTGAGGACTTCAGTCAAGCCGTAATGTTAAGGAAAGAAGAACTTCCGAAATAAATGCCCTTTGGCAATAATTTCAGGCAGCAAATGCGGCTCCGAGGTGAGTGGAATGGCTTCAATGCTGAAAAATTGGGGGAACCACGGTTGGCCGCCATTATCAGGAGAAAAACGACCCGATCGCATGCTGCTCCTTTTATCGATGCTTATCCTGACCATCCCCTCGTCAGCCTGATCCGATGTCCTTCCTATAGATTTTCACAAAATACATTGTTTTCCTCCCTTATTCCCGCCAGCTCCCCACGTCATCTCCACTTGCAGTCCATTGATATCCTTAATTATTTGTGCCGGCAACCGATGTTGGAGGGACTATCGCTTTCATCACCCAAAGATTTAATGCTGAATGAATATGGCAAGTGCTGGGAAGAGAATGCCGAGGATCAAAAAGATATTGAGCTGTAGGCCGCCGCCGTTCGGCCTAGAAATCAGCATAAGGCTATAGCAAGATGTATGTTTTTCCGCTGGTAACGTCGCTGATAATTCTCACTATCCTGGCAATTTTCGTCCCGACCCGGCGCGAGAAAAAAGTTTTTCGTGCGCTTATCGGCCTTTGTCTTTGCGCGTTTTGGTGGCATGCATCGGTTGCGGTGCTTTTCCTATGCGAAGATCCCGAGCTAGCAGACATGGTTGGAAATTTCGCCCATATCGGCGTTCTCTACCTTCCTCTCGCCTATCGTCGCTTCTATCTGGAGCTTATCGGCGCCGAGGAATCGAACCGACGATATGATCGACGCTACCAGCTCATCTATGGTATTTTCCTCGGATTATTATTCTTCACCGATACAATCACCAAAGGCGTTCGTCATTTCCCGTGGGGTTATTTTTCTAAAGCCGGAGTACTGCACCCTCTCTTTGTTATATTTGTATTTTACGTTGTGATCCGTTCGCTGATCGACAGCCTGAAAATGATCAAAGAGCTGAGGGATGGTGAAAAAAGAAAATCGATCCAATTTGGAGTGGCTTCCTGTCTGGTCTTCACCCTGGGTTCAGCTGATTTCCTCATCAATTATGGACTCACCTCCTTCTATCCCATCGGCTTTGTCTCAAGCCTTTTCTTTGTGATCCTTAATGCCATTGGCATAGTCAAATATGATCTCTATCAGGGAGTCCATCTGGTGAGAGGCCTTCAGGAACTAAACCATGACCTCCACGAGAATGTCGAAAGCAAAAGCGTTCGCCTCCAGGAAAAGGAAGATCTCATCGAAAGGATCTCGCAGCAGGTCTACGAATTGCGCATGAGGGACGATATCATTTCATCCTTTGTATCGCCGGCAGTGCGCCGCGAACTGGCGTTAGGCGAAAATCCACTCGAATACCAACCGAAAAAACTGCTCTTATCCATAGTGTTTATCGATATGAGAAACTTCGCCGAATTTGCGGAATCGCACGAACTTGAAGAAATTTTCTCGCTAATAAACAAGTACTTCGACTTTGTTAACCGATCCTTTTACGCGAATGGAGGCGAAGTTAATAAGTATATGGGTGATGGCGTCCTCGGTTTGTTCATTAATCCCGCCGACTGCCTGAAGGCGATTTTCAGTTGTTTGTCTGAACTTGAGATCTTTAACAAGCTCAGGCGGGAGCAGTCCCGCCACGAGATCATCCTGGGGGTGGGTATCTCGTTTGGCGAAGTTTTGAGCGGAAATTTTGGATCCGAGACCAAACTCGAAAGGTCGGTGATCGGTGACGTGGTAAACATCGCCTCAAGGTTGGAACAGCTTACCAAGGACTATGGCTGCCAAGTGATCGCTGATCATTCCTTTATCAAGCAGGTGACGAATTATCCCTTCGCTCGTCCAATAGGCATCGAATACCTCAAAGGAAAATCCAAGACTGTCTTACTCTTTGAAATATTTGAACACGCCCAAATCAGTGAAATCAAATATAAGATGGCCTCAAAATGGGTTTTGCAAGAAGCCCTTCTGCAGCACAAGGAAGGCCGGTCCGCTGAAGCTTTAAAGACTTTGAATTCGTTTGCCTATGGGCAGAGCCGCAGCGATCCCGTTTTCAAAATCCTCCGCACTCTTTTTGAACAATCCTCTGATATCAAAACTGACCAAAAAACGGCGTAGATTGAATTTTCCTTTTCGGCGCGGGATTCGCCACCAGAGATGGCTTCAAAGCTACGAAAAGGTATAGGCTTTGTAAAAATGCGATTAACTTTCTGATCTGCCCTTTCCAAAAATACATTCCTATCGTAAATTCATATTTATCGATTATCGTGTGAAGATGGCGAAGTTTTTATTGAGCGACTAGCGACTAAGGCCCTGCGGCCATGGCTCCTGCGGCAACGCGGATCGCTTCCACGCAGTCCTGAATAAGGCCAAACAAGCAGCCAAGTTTTGCCGATGGGAAAACTGTTCAAGTAAGGGCACTGATTGAAAGTAGGGGATTACAATGGCTATCCGCCCATTGTCCAGGCCTCAATATAAGTTACTTACGCCTCAGAAGCTCCTGTCTGTCCGGAAACAATTCCGGACTGACAGGAGCTAAATTCTCCCAATCGAAAGGTTTTCCTCATCAAACTCAACCATGAATTCAGGAGTGACTGATGCCTGCCAGCGTCAATAGCCTTGTGGAACAAGCCTGTAAAGCCCGCGCGATCCTTGCCGATATGAGTCAGTCTCAACTGAATCGAATCGCTGAGGCAATAGCGAATAAAGGCTTCGAACATGCGGAACGGCTGGCAAGAGCTGCCGTTTCAGAGACCGGAATGGGTCGAGTTGAGAGCAAAATCGCTAAGAATATCCTTGGCTCAAAGATCGTCTGGGACTCGATCAAAGATATTCCAACCACTGGCATTATCAAGAGAGACAAAGAACGTGGACTCATGGAAATCGCAACGCCTAAAGGTATTATAGCGGCTATTTTACCCGTCACCAACCCAACGGCAACCGTCTTTTTCAAAAGCATTATTGCTCTGAAAGCGGGCAATCCTATTCTCTTTTCCCCTTCCCGACGGGCTCGGGACTGTTCGAGTTTGGCGGTTGAGCTCATCCAGGAAGCTGCCCGCGAAGCGGGATGTCCGGAAGGAGCTATAGGCATTATTGAAGGAAGCAAGGAGGAGGCCCTTGCCTTATTTGCTCACCGTGAGATCGGTACCATCCTCGCTACCGGTGGCCTTGCCATGGCCCGGGCAGCCTATTCATCGGGCAACCCCGCTCTTGGTGTCGGCGCCGCAAACGTCCCGGTCTATGTCCACAAATCGGCGAACCTAAGCGAAGCCGCTCACGATATCATTGAAAGCCAGGGATTTGACTGGGGTCTGGTCTGCGCAAGCGAACAGAACTTGATCGTTGATGCCAGCATCCGTGACGGCTTGCTCAAAGAGTTGACGGATCAAGGGGCTTACCTCTGCAATCAAGCCGAGACCGACAGCCTTTCGGAATTGCTTGCGGTTCGAGAGGGACTGCATTCGGTGCTGGGTCAGCCGCCTGAAACCATCGCACGCCTTGCCGGCTTTACCGTTCCGACCCATACGACTCTTCTCTTGGCCTATTCGCGAGGAGTCGGTCCTGACTTTCCCATTTCGCAGGAAAAGCTCGCACCGATTCTGGGTATGTTTGAAGCCAAGGATGAAGCCGATGCTTTTGCAATTTGCCTGAAAATTCTTAACTATGACGGTCTTGGCCACAGTGCTGCCATCCATGCCGGCGATCAGGATGTCATCGAGCGCTTTGCTCTCAGGATGCCAGGCTCGCGGATCCTGGTTAATACGCCCAGCTCGCTTGGTGGCGTCGGACAGTCGACCCACTTGATTCCATCACTGACGCTCGGCTGCGGCGCGATCGGCAAAAATGCTAGCTCATCCAACATCAGCGTTCGTGATCTGATCGATATTCGACGCGTGGCGTTCGGGGTAAAGCGTTAACATAGTGATTTTCCCCTAGCCAGATGTCTTGAGACATCCGACCAGCATCGATCGTCGTTAAGCTGCTTCCCGGGGCCGAGTTTCCATCCATCTTTAACGATTTGTTCTGCCTCCAGGCGGTTATGAAATAAGTCTGGACAATGGATTAACAGCGTCAGGCGGCGGACCAGCGGATAGCTTCGTGATCGGTGCCATATCCATAAAGGGTATTGGCCTGGATCAAACGGTCTCGAGTTCCGAAGTTTTTTCTGTCGTTTCACGAAAGCTATTCCGGATGGTTGCTTTTGTTTCCTGCAATTTTACTTTTGGTAAAATTGAGTGATGCCGGAAACCGGATTCAAAATCCGCGGAGCCTTGTTAAAAGGAATCACCTGGCTTCGTCAAAAAATGCCCGAATCGCATCTGCACGGGCCAGGGCATCATTGCGGCCAATGGCTACGAGCGATTGAGTATAGACGTGATCAAATGCGAGATAACTCAAAAGGTCCGCTCCTGTCACACCGGAAGCTCCGAGACCTTTGAGAAAATAGCGTAGCACCAGGGGGAAACGATCAAACTGATCGGCGGCGATAAGCCCGAGATCGACTGAAGGCATAAAAAGAAGGGTCGGTATGGGTTTTAACTTATAGTCCCGCGAGCGAATATCTTCAGGAATCAGGGCGACCGTATCGTTGATCCGCGTCAATCGCTCATAATCAAATTCCAGAGCATCCATGAACAATGAATTCATCAAGACCCCGGCGATATCCGCCAGTGCAATCGTTTTCATCTGTACTTTGCTTTGCAGTTCCAATACTTCGATTTTGCTGCGGGGGTGGCGAACTCCGATCGCGATCAGGCGATTGGCACCGAGATGAATCGCTGGACTCAGAGGACTTGACGATCGAATGCCGCCATCGCCGTAGTAACTCGTCCCGATGCGTACCGGTTTAAAAAAAATAGGAATCGAGGAAGAAGCGAGGATATGTTCCAGCCGCAGCGTGGCCTGAACGCCAATCCTTGCGGACCGCGACCAGCTTTTCACGTTGAGGGAATCGTAAAAGGTAACGCTTGTACCGGAGCCATAGCTGGTACAAGTAACCGATACCCCTTCCAGAATCTTCAGATTTATATTTCTCGTGATCTGATCGAAATCGATCCGTTCCTCCAAAAATCGCGCCAGCGGCATCGTATTGAGAAGATGAGTCGACCCCGGTTTACCAAAAATGCCACCGCTGCTCAGATCCCGAAACCATCCCAAACCAAGTTTCCCTAGCGTCAGAGGATCAGTTTTAATGACCTGGTCAGAGACGAGTTCACTCCACATCTGCAGGAGCAAACGCGTTTGATCGGCAAAGGTTCCACTGGCCGAGGCCAGATAGCTTGCGTTGATCGCACCCGCCGAGCAGCCGGTAATGATGGGAATGGGCTGCGACCCGTAATCGTTACCTATGACGTCAGAGATTCCACTGAGAACACCGGCTTGATAGGCACCTCGGGCGCCGCCGCCGCTGAGGACCAGGCCGATCTTCGGACGAACTCTGGGGGAGACTGGCTGAGAATTCATCAAGAGTCCTTTTGCGAAACGATATAAAAGCTAAAGATAAATCACCTGAAGTGGCAACGTCCACCTGGTTTTCGTGACCGGGGTGGAGAGCTGGGCGGGAAAGCCCCGGATGGAGCGGGTCTTGTTGATCGAGAGGAGACGAAATACAATGAAGGATCCAAGGTGCCTCGGGAGCAGGAGAAGACATGATAGGATCAAAGTTTTCCAGATTTATGATAGGTGCAAAATTCGTGAGCTTCTTCTTGTCGCAAAGCGCGTTGGCCCAGGATAATGACGAAATGGAACCCGGAACCTTCAGCTCCGCTCCTGCCACTGAGGAAGCTCAGGAACCCGAGTCAGGGACCTCCGTTTTTGAATCGCCAAAGAAGACCTATGCCGCTCCCAACGAAGATCCAGGACCGGCTGTAGACGAGCGCTATAACGCGCTTGAAGACAGTCGCGGTGGATTTCTGGGCGATTTGCGCCTAGGGCCTGCGATACAGCTCGGCCTGCCCCATCCCGTCACCTATGGAGGGGAGGGTCTTTACGCAAAAATCGTCAGTTTTGGATTCTCCACGGGTTCGTATACCGTGACGCAGATCAGTAAAGCCCACATCGGGATCAGGAGCTGGGAGCTCTTTGCCCGTTGGCATCCCTTCGCTGATGCCTTTTTTCTCGGCGGAGCCTATGGCCACCAGGACATCAAAGGTCGCTTTGAAGACGATCTGAAGGTCAAGATCAGTGGCTTTCCAACGACAGTGCCGACCCGTGTTGATGCGGCGATCCATTCGAATTATGTGTCCCCTCGCCTCGGTTGGTTGACGGTCTATGATAGCGGTTTCACCCTGGGCTTTGAGATAGGGGCACAAATCCCCCTCAGCCCGGTCACCAGGGTCGACGCGACGATGCCGAGTATGAGCGCAAGTGCGGCAGCTCAGGTTAAGGCCACAAACGACTACAAGGACCTCAAAAAGAAGGCCGATGACGCCGTCAAACTCCTTGGCAAAAAAACTTTCCCCTATCTCACCCTGCTAAAAATGGGCTGGCTGTTCTAAGCCAAACCGCAGGCGTTGATCGGTCTTGGTCCGACTATTGTACTAATAAAATCAATTGTTTAACTATGGTTGCGATCCTTTTTTAAGAGGGTCGAAGGCCGCGATGACCTTGTGCAATTTGGGTAGGCGCGGATCCTTGAATCCGCCTTGGATTGTGTAATGGCGGAGACTGTTGTAGAAAGCCTTATTGCGGTCGGGCAGTACAATGAACGGCCTTAGTCATTTAGGGAAAATAATCATGCTTTCAACATCCCATCAAGACCTTAAGGCTAACATCATCGTCGCATGTCTCGAGATATTTCCAGAAGCGAAGTGTGTGTTGCTCTGGGGTGGCAGTCTCACTTCCGATTTTTCCCCGGCAGTGAATGACGTCGACGTCATAATCGAAATCGATTTGGACTTTAGTCAGGAAGTGCTGCTGGCCGAACGGCTGAAATCACTCATAGTCCTCACCAGCTTTTGCAAACTTGACCCTTTCGTTTATCTGACGGAAGGCAAGGCCGATGAACCACTGGAATTCATCGCGCCCTTTGGCTTCTACAAGGCAAATCCCTTCATCCCCTATCTCATTCAACAGCAGCATCAGGTGATTTATGGCCAAAGTCGTTTGCTCGAAAAACTACCTCCAGGTTCGCTTGCTGCGGCCCTCAGCGGAATAATGCCAGCAGCAATGGGCGCCTTAAAGCGCCTGCGGATGGATATGCAATCGGAAGGGTCCTGGACACCCTTGGCCGCCAAGCATAAGGCCTCTCTCTTTGTTGTCACGCGGACCTACTTTGCCTTCGAGCAGGGCGCTATCGGTTCTAAGAAAGAATCCCTGCGGTTCCTCGCCAGGAAATTTCCTCGGTTTCAATCCGTGGTCGACCAACTTTGGATGACGCTGGAACCCGAGTCAAAGACTCCCGACCAGGAGCCTGCCGTTGAAATCGTGCTCGATTTTGTCAAGACTCTTGAGCAATACTTCGTCAGTAAAAGGTAAAGTTAAAGGAGCGGCGACCGATATCGGCCATTCCGAGTCGCTTATCTTTTTCTGATTGAATCTTGTGATGACAGAGCTGCCCCTGATCAACGCGAGGCCAAGTGTCAAAGCTTCCCCTCCCGGCAAGGCCGTCCCATCAAACTCCTCGCCATGCAAAATCCTTCGAAATGCCAGACCTTGACCGAAGATCGGGACCCAATCAAGAGCTTTGATATCGTCAAAAAATAGGAGAAAACCTGCAAAAAAATCGCTGGCAATGAAAGGAAGTCATCGCTACGCGACGGGGCGAAGAGTGGGAGGAGAGAGGAATAAACAGACCTTCAAGTCTTCAGGCCCCGAGTGGGGGACGAACCGGTGGCGCTGCTTCCTCGAGGAGCGCGGCGATCGATAATTCCTGCAGATGCAGAAGATGTTTCGTAAGGATTTCGCTTTCGCTCGGGTCCATGGTGCCGATCGACGTCTCTATTTTGGCTAGGAATCCGCTCAAGCGCGAGACGCCCAGGTTGGAGCAGATGCCTTTGAGTTTGTGGGCGAGGAGAATGGATTCGGAGACACGATACGCATCAATCGCTGCAAGGAGTCGAGTCAGGACAGAAGGCGTGGAGCGGCAATACATTTCAATGAGTTCCGCTAAAAATATACCTTGGTTCTCGTCAAGCGAACGAAGGATCGCCACCCTATCCTGATCTAGGATGGGCGCTAAAGGAGCGTCATCTATAGAGCTTGCCATGGCGGATTCCAGAGTCGATGTTAAACGGCTGATTTTTTTAAGCTTTCATCGGCCTTTTCAATGCCATGCACAAAGCTCAAACGAATGCCTTTGCGGTAGACTGATTGAATGACACAAATTGAACCTATATCGGCGAAGGCTTTACGGATGTCGGATATCTTTCGATCCAAGGTGTTTTCGGCTACAGCGATTCGTCCCCATAGCCTTTGTTTCAGCTCATCGCGCGAGACAACGAGATCACGTTGCTCGATGAGGAGCGCGAGGAGCTGGGTCTCTAATTTTGGCAGGTATGACAGCTGATTTCCCTTGCTTATCAAGGCCTGGCCCGGGCTAAAGGAGATATCGCCTATCTCAATAACATCATGCTTTCGGCGGGCACCCATTTCGAGGATACGGGCATGCAGGCGGCCGGTGAGTTCAACGGGATTGATGGGTTTACGAATAAAATCGTTGGCGCCCAAAGCCAGAGCTTCGCCGATAAGGTTGTCCTTAAGGTCGCTGGTCACGACGATGACAGGTGAAAATGGCCAGATCTTGCGTAATTCGGGAATGTGTTTGAGGCCTGATTCCTCGGTGTCCAGATGCACGTCGATGAAGGCGGCTACGGGATCAAAAGAGTTGGCTTTGTTCAAGAGCGCCTCGGCCGTGGCGAAAGGCAATGAGGGAATACCGGTGACCTGAGCAATGATTTTGCTGATGCTGGCGTCATCGTCAAGGGTGATCGTGTATCGTTTCGGTATCTCCATGGAGGGATCCCTGTCTTGGCGTTAGTGATGCAAAGGTTTCGGTTCCGGCGATATTAAGTTTAGAATACATGTCGACGGCGCTTCCGACGCCATCCGATAAGTATTTGATTCAACTTCTGAAGTAGGGAGTATTTAGCTGGGCTGAAAACCTGATTTGTGGGAACGGAATGAGCTAGGAATCCCAGCAATGCTGAGCGGCGGTGGGCTTGGTTAAAGCGGCCTGCAGATGGCAAAACAGGCCTCTTCCCTTCTGAGCTCCGAACGCGGGGCGGTCATTCCTCTCCACTGGTTTCATCAGTGGCTTCAGCCCCGCCGGTATCAACTTCCTCGTCGGCGGCTGTAGACTTTCCAACTTTTGCTAAGAGGGCCTCACACTTTCGTGCGGCCTCGTCAGCCGATACTTTGACGACCTCTCCGTCGGCATTTAAGGTCTTATTGTAGTAAGTATAGGTATAAACATTGGGATCATCATTCTCTTTGTCCACAAAGCTATCGCAGACTTTGATGGCCTTTGCGGTTTCATCACCAACCGGTATTTTTGCTGGGCATTTACCGGTCACGTAGTCTTTGCCTAAAAGTGATGCTTCGATCGGCTGGGGCAGCTTGACCTGAATGCAGCCGACTTCTGATATGTTTGAGAACTCATAGTATTTATCTAATGTGGATTTACCGCAACCTATGCAGGCAAGGGTGGTAAGCACGATCAATACCTTCTTCATGGCAATACTCCGGATTGAAATCAGCAGCCGACAACTTTGGTTATGCCAAGGCTATTGCGAAATTGCGCCCAAACTTCGAAATCTTAATAAGCCTTTGGATCTTTTGAGCTTATGGGCATGAGTAAACAGGGATCCTCTGCTTAAAGTTTTGACAGTGTTTTTGGATTATTCAAAATCACGATAATGATAGCGGCGGCATCAGTTCGGCCTTCATCACCCGTGCGGAACGAAAGAGCGTCTGGGTTCCCTTTGCCTACATCCCAGGGCCTATAATCGTATCGAGATGAAATTCACCTCGCGCATCAAAACGGTGGCGACTGTCTCGAGTCTGAGTATTATTTTTTGTCGGTAGGCAAAATTTTCAAGCGTTAACCTGGACGAGCAAAGCCCAGACGGCTTTTTATCGGCTAACTGTCTCTAAGGAGTAGGAACGTGCTCAAACCTAAAGCCCGTGCTGTCAAATTATTTACCTTCGCTGCTTTGTTTTTGGCCTGCAGTGAAGCGAATTTCCAATCGGGACCCGTGCGTCCTGTTGAAAAGGCCGGCAGTTCTGATGCTGGAGAAGATCCCAGTGAAGGGGCTCATGACAAGCCGCAGCCAGCCGAGTCTCCTGCCGAGACGGTCGACGCTTCGACTGCTGCACCTTCCCCTCCCCCGTCGCCAAGCCCCGAGCCTGAATTAACCCCCGTCGAAGAGACCTTCATTCAGCAGGGACAAAACGGTCTCGTCGATATCGCCATCGTCATCGATGATTCAGGGTCGATGCAGGAAGAGCAAAACAATCTTTC
>CAXSGP010000038.1:11891-40834 GCA_964236955.1 uncultured Oligoflexus sp.
TCAATGACCTTCTCGTGGCTTTGAAGGATTCCAACTGGCAAATCGGGGTCGTGACGACGACGGTAACAAGTGTATTGGGGTTCGATCTTTGCAGACTCTCGCTGATCAAATCGACCGATACGGAGTCAGAAAGAAAATTTTTAGAAGCCGTTACCCCTGGCGTCAATGGTTCTGGCAATGAAGAGGGCATCCGGCAGGCTGTCAATGCCCTGAAATGCCGCGAGAAGCCTTGGGTCAGACCGCTTTCCACCGTGGCAGTCCTGATCGTCAGTGATGAGGACAACTGCAGCAAGAACGGCTCGGACTGTGCCGGTCAAAAATCCAATACCGAGCAGTTTCTCATCGATTATGTCGAGAAGGACCTTAAACGAGAGATTGGCAAAAATGCCGGATTTTATGGAATCTTTGCGCCACCTTCGGAAACCTGCCCCACTGCGGGATCGGTTGGTACCCAATATCAAAAGCTGGTCGACTACAAAGCGAACGGAGCCATAAATTTCGGTAATATCTGCGATGCAAGCTACAAGTCGACACTCGAGCGAATTTCGAACAGCATCGCCCGCTTGCTAAGCAGCCAATTTACTCTCAAGCAAAAGCCTGAATCGAACACGCTGACGGTTCAAGGTGTCAAAAGCAACGGAGATCCGATCTCAGCCACCGACTACACGTTGGATGGCAACGTCATCACCTTCAAGTCGGGAAGTGAGCCGGCCCTGGGTTCGGAAATCGTTGTCAGCTATAAGATCTCGGCCAATATAAGTCATTGAACGTCATTATCCGCCAGACGCGAAACTGGGGTCGTCCTTGCTTGATGGTCACTGCTGGTCAACCTTAGGATGGCCTGCAGGCAAGCACGAGTCGCCACTCATTTTCTCCTTGCCACGACTGCAGCCCATGGGTAGAAAAAAGATAGCTTTCCCGGCAAAAAATTGATGACGGTACGGCATTGCCCGAGTCTTCGACAGGGCTGTCCCATCCTAGGAGACCTATGATGACAGAAGAACAGTTCATCTTCAGAAAAGCCATGCCCGAAGATAACGAGCGTCTAATCGATCTCGCCCGTCGCTGCCCCATGAAAGGGCAGTTTGAGATGTATACCGATCGTAAGCCCGATTTTTTTGCCACCAATCGCCTTCAAGGGGAAAGGGCCCATATTCACGTTGTCGAACGCGCCGGAGGCCAACTCGTGGGCTGTGTGGCTTTTACCGAGAAAGTTGAGATGCGGGACGGCAGGGCAATCAAGGTTCTGCACATCGGTGATATGCGAACGGATCCCTCCCTTCGGCGTAGCAGGATCGCGGCGAAGCTGGTCGATATTTACAGAGAGATGCTCTATTCAGGCGAATTCGACCACGGCATCGTCGAAATCCTACAGGGCAACGAGGCCGCTGTCGCCCTCCATAAATTGCTGGGCGATGATTTTTATGTGGGCGTCGAAGGCAAGATCAATTTTTATCAACTCTTTCCCGTGCGGGCTTACTGGCTTTCCAAGGCCTGGACCTATCGCAAGGCATCAGCTGCCGACCTGCCCGCCATCGCCGGCTTGATGCGGGAGAGCTATGGAGAATTTCCAGGTGCCAGCGATTTCTCATTACCATGGCTGAAGAATCAATTGTCACTGCATTCGTCGTTCGGCCTGGCCGATCTTTGGGTCGCTGAGGATAAGGCGGGAACGGTTGTCGCCAGCGCCGGCCTTTGGGATCAAACTTCGTTTCGACGGACGGTGGCATCACGATTCAACAAAGGGATGAAGAAGACAGTGCGGGCCATGGCTTTCCTAGGTCTCCTGTGGAAACTTCCGCCTGTTCCCAGGGAAGGCCATGCCCTGCACTATCTCTTTATACGCTGGCCGGTAGCGGCCCAGCAGAACATCGAGGCTTTAGCCGGTTTGAATCGTTTTCTGTCGAATCGTGTTCGAAAGGAAGGCCGGCATCAATTTCTAAGTATCGGCTTCAACGAGAATGACCCCCTGCTCGCTTCAGTCGAAGGCATGACCAAACTCAAAGAAAATATCCAGGTCTTTTCCCATTGGGTAAAGGCCTCCAGCAGTTACCAGTCGTCTGCCGCTCATCCCATGCGCAAACGCTTTGTCGATCTAACTTTGATCTAAAGAGAATAGAAAAGCGCCAGGCCAGGGCTATCGAGCCCGCCCGGAGCTGGACTATTCAATGGTGGGCGTTTCGATCCCTGGCATTCTCCAGCCTCAGCACATAAAGAGCTTCCTCACCGGCCAGTAGTATGGCATCACGCGAGCCTTCAGGAGCGATTGCGGCCGCGTTTTGAAAAGCTAGCGACGCGGCTTCATAATCTCTCAGTTCAAAGCGACGATTGCCAATAAACTTCCACCATTCCACAGCAAAACTGTTTGGTAGGTCGACCGGAACCGGACGCTGGACCAGGGAATCGAGCAGATCACGATTGCCTTCATTGAAACGATGATTGCGCAGATAAAGATAATTGAGCAGCCAGGGCACCTGCGAAGGCGAACCATCCAGATCAGGGACGTCAGTCGACTGGCCTGAAAGCAGGGCTAACCATTCCTGGGCTTTGGCATCGGGCAATCCACTGAGTATCCTGCGGCTCCAAAGCTGCCGGAGTGGTCCGTCACCCAACTTAAATCGTTGCAGTTGAACAAGCAGCCTATTGATAAGGGCTTTGGCCTCGTCGAAACGCTTCAAATTGATGAGTATATCAAATTCAAGTGTTGCCCCCTCCACATCCTCCATGGCCTTAGGGGGATCCGCCCGTTCTTTGCGCACCTTGGCCAATAGCTCTTCGGTGGCGCCATGGTCGGAATAATCCACCCTTAGAATTTGCATCCGCGTCGATGGTCCATCTTCTATGGTGAGGCGCCAGGGCCAATAATCTTTTTGAATATTCCAATCCCTAGGCTGGCGGAGTTTGATCCATCGACTCTGGGAAGAATTGGCCAGCAGTGCTTTGGAGTGAGGGCATTTATCATAGAGTAGGCCAGGATAGCGATAGAGTGCCTCGGCGGTGAGGTCTTCCGTCTTGTCGCCATAATTCTGTTCGAGGAAACTCGTCCAGTCGCTTACGATGGACTGAGTTTCTTTGCCGAAGGTCTCCTGCCAGGAGGCTCCAGCGTAGAGTGCCTTGACCTTGGCAATTCCATAGTGATCGATAAGAAAGGTGATGAGTGAACCGGCAACGGTGTAGGCCCGACGCCCTGATTCACCCCAAAACATAGGCGAAAACAATTTTACCGGGTCAACCTTTTGGGAATGGAGAATGTTCGCGGCGCCACTATGCAAAGATACATCCTCTTCGCTCGGCGCAAGGGCTACGGCCAGGCCTTCGGTGAAGGCCATGTTCGGATGAAAACCGAGTCCATAAAAAGCAAACGATGAAGCCATGGCGTGAACGAGTTCATGCCGAAGCGTGCCGTGCGGCCACCCTTCGGCGATGATATGCACCGATGGGGTTTTTACATCCGTGATATCCGTGCCATCGCCGCCAAACCAAAGTTTCTTATCATAGCGAGAAGGATAGATGTAGAGTTGAACGCGGGTGTCGTAGGTCTGGAGTTTTTTGGCAATATCCTGAGTGTGAAATTCTGCCGATGCAAATATCTGATCGATGACCTCGGCCGATTGACGGGATTTTTTTTGATTGTAATGCAGGGTGAAAAACCGGGATTCGCGGGTGTCAGGCATCAGTTCATTCAGGGCCGCTATACCATGCGTTGTCGATGGATATTTTGCCGCTTGCCAACCCGCGCCTATGGCTAGGGCGAGCGCGGTACACGCCAGGCCCCGACCGACGCGTCGATGAAAGATCGCCAGCATGATCAGAGCGATCGCTATTAACGCATGACTGCCGCGGGACCAAATAATTCCAGAATCGACACCGATGCCGTTGTCATAGATTGCGCCATGTATAAATCCTGTGAGAAGATTCGTGATTCTTTTTTGGGGCATGCTCCAGAGCGTCCAGGCCATCTGCAAAAATAGACTGAAAATCACCAAAACATAGGTCGGCACTATACGTTTCGTCTGGCGTTCCCTGCCCTTCAGCATCAACCAAGCGGCGCCGTGACTCAAAAGCAGATGCGGCAGAATCTGCACCAACCACCAAAAGCGAAAGTCATTTTCACTGCAATGGCAGCCAGCAAACTGAAACATGAGCCAGGCAGGCAAAAAGCTTAGGATTGCCGACAGCAGGACCTGAAGTCCAGCCCTTCGAGGGCTGGGCAAAGTTTGCTTTGGTAAATAATAGAGGATCAGGGGCAACGTAAGAAGAAGGTAAGCTACCAGGCTCGCGTATTCATATTCGAGATTGCGCGCCAGGGGAATGAGCAGAGGCAGTGTCGACGCCACGAGGACGAGTAGAGACGTGAGTAAAATATTCATCTTGCCTCCAGCGCATCAAATACCGCTAAAGAACTGCCAGGGACGAGAGCCTTGACGGCAGATCAGAAGCAGTTGGTGGCGATTTCTGAGTACGGTTTTGGTGAGGTGGTGTCTATCATCCTGGTCGGCAAGATGAATGTCTTGGAGCATAGCCTCAAACATCGTTTCGATCGACTGGAAAAAATTAGCCAGTCGATGACTTAAAAAACACTCACCTGGCACCATGTTTTTTGGTCCAGATTTCTTCACTTCTTCATAATCACGGAAGGCATCGCAAAGGGCTTCGTTGCCACAGAGTTCGGCCAGGAGTTGCAGCTGCTTGATCTTGATCTCGATCTGCTCCAGGGTCTCAGACTTATAGACGCTCGCCCGGTAGTAGCTTAGCTGCAGGAGGATCTCCGATTTGATTTCATGGCATAACTCGATTAGTTCCATAAGGATATCACCGCGGTCATAACATGGCATGGAAAGCTCCTTGATGTAAAAATCCAACATAAAGGTCTGCCCTTTTATTTTAGCAAAGGACAGTCGAGTCGTGTCAAATCCACGTCCCATAAGGCTTTAGTTGAAAGAGGAGACTTTCCCGAAAAAGCTCTGTGCTTCCCCGGCATTGCTCATAAAAATATATTTTTGCCGGCACAATGGGTGTCTTGACGGGCATTTCAAAGTATGCAACATCCCCTCTGCTGGCGTCGTTGCCAACCTGATCGGCAGACGCAGAAAGGAAGTCGCCTGTCGGGATCGACTTCCTTATTATGAAAAACTGTATGAAATTATTATGGGCGGGGAAATGGGATTACCAGCGTGTGGTAATACTGCCTTCGGGTGAGGCAAGAATGAGTTCGCTGCTGCTGTTTACGGCATCGGGCTGATTTGCTGATGGCGTTTGATCGAAGATGATCAGGTATTCAGCACTCCAGTTGGTGATTTCGGGGAAAAACACCTGCCATCGCTCTTTGGGTAAGAGCGGTTTGATAGCGCTGGGCTTTAATACGCTGGAACCCGTACGGAGCTGTATAGCCCAAATGCGATCGTCAGCGAGTTCCTCGAGTTTAATATTCGAGGAATACAGCGTCACAAAAAAGGCTGTTTTTTGGCTCGCGTCAGTCAACATAGGCTGAGGTTCGAGAAACACTTTTTCATGACGTTTTGCCATGGCCTGACGAAAATTGCTGCTGAGGCTGGTGATGCTGACCTTGTATTTGGTCACGAACTTATCGACAAAGTCAAATCGCTGCGTCGATTCCAGATAGAATTTATTGTAGTCAGAATCGTCAGGCACGGGTGTGGGGGTCTGCAATTGAGTGGCGTCGATGGTGCTGAGACAGCCGGGCAGTATGAGAAGACAGCTCGCAATGAGGAACTTTTTTAACACTATCCTGCTCCACTCCCTTAAAAACCGACTACGGATGGCAGCCTGGAGATGCCAGCGATAAGGGTGAGACCCCGACGAACCGGAACGTCTCC
The DNA here is from genome assembly GCA_964236955.1 of uncultured Oligoflexus sp. Taxonomy (GTDB): domain Bacteria; phylum Bdellovibrionota_B; class Oligoflexia; order Oligoflexales; family Oligoflexaceae; genus Oligoflexus. The sequence goes on from CAXSGP010000038.1 coordinate 17,729, forward strand.
CATGATGAGAGAATGTCCAGCTGCAAGGTCAAGTTCACAAGATCTCTTCAGATCGTGACCCGGTTACGGCCATCCGTCTTAGATTGGTACAATTTTTTGTCCGCGTCCTCAAGGAGAGAATCCGGCCCCTGCATTTTGGGAATCAGCTGCGATACGCCCGACGAAACCGTCTGCTTAATGACGTGACCCTGAATTTCGAACTTGTGGTTTTCAAAGAGACCTCGAATCCTCTCGGCGAGCTCATATGCCGTTTTCGCATCCGTTGAAGGCAAGAGGATTACGAATTCCTCACCCCCATAGCGACAGAAAATATCGTCTTTCCGTATTGTGGATTTTACCAGGGAAGCAGTATCCCTCAGAATGCCGTCCCCAACACTGTGACCGTAGGTATCGTTTACTTTCTTGAAAAAATCCAAGTCAAAGTAAATGAGAGACAGAGGACGGGCATAAGCGCGGGCGAATTTGAATTCGGACTCCAAGGATTCAATAAGGTACTTCTTATTGAAGGTGTTGGTGCCGACGTCAATCGTGGCCATTCGGTAGATCTTGTCATGGAATACGTTTTCAACGTTGCCCTGGGCAAAGAATTTGAAAACGATATTACCCAGCCTAATGATGTCACCATCACGGAGAGTCTGGCGCCCGACAACCTTTTTGTCATTGATATAAGTGCCGTTGGAGCTCCCTAAGTCAACCATGACGACTTCGTCACTCTGCTGGACACATTGCGCATGGGATCGTGAGACGCTCTGCTCGTTGATAACGATATCGACAGTTGGCGCTCGGCCCACCGTCATTTCGTTGTGGTCCAAAACATAGCGCTTCCCCAGATTCGTCCCGCTATACTGTACGAGACAGGCGGCCGACTTCTTAGGCGGATTGAAAATGCTGGAGCCGGGGTCGGCAATTATGGTCTTATCGTCTGCCATGTTTGGTCATGCACTCACAAAGATGTGATCTGGGCATTTGTCATGGTCCAAGAATAGCACCTCGCGTGCAGCCGTGCAATCCAACGGGGTAATATATGCGCTCTGAATGTCGAAGTCCTTACGGAGTAGGGCTTTCAATAACGGATTTTCTCTTGTCCCAAGGCATCCACTCGTTCATAGTAACTGACTTGGCAAAAATTATTAACTTCTCACTGTCCAGATTCATAGCAAGTCCGCTTTTCTGTGAGAAGGACCTGGGGATAAAAGCATGCGTCTAGCGATCGTTGGTACTGGCTATGTGGGCTTAGTAACAGGTGTATGTCTTTCTGAAGTTGGGCACGACGTGACTTGCGTGGACTTGGATACGGATAAGGTGGCGAGGCTTAAACGAGGCCAGTGCCCTATCTTTGAACCCGACCTCGAAGGCATGATGAAGCGCAATCAAAGTCATGAGCGGCTGCATTTCACCATAGATTTGAAAAGCGCCCTGGATGGTGCCAAAGTTGTATTCATTGCAGTCGGTACGCCCGAGGACGAAGATGGTTCCGCGGATCTTTCCCATGTGAAGGCCGTCGCCAGGTCGATAGGCCAGCTTTTGACCCACGATATAATAGTCGTCGTCAAATCCACAGTTCCGGTTGGAACCTGCGACGGTGTCCAAGCTGTGATCGCCTCCGAGCTGCAGGTCCGTGGGCTCAATTTTAAAGTTACCGTGGCTTCAAACCCTGAATTTTTGAAGGAAGGGGTGGCCGTCAGCGACTTTATGAAGCCGGATCGCATCGTGGTCGGCGTTAACGACCTTTCCGTCAGTGAGACTTTCCAGGAAATCTATAATCCCTTTATTCTCGATGATCCGGGACGTTTGCTCATTATGGACCGACGCTCTTCGGAGTTGAGTAAGTATGGGGCTAACGCCATGCTTGCCACGCGCATCAGCTTTATGAATGAAATGGCCATACTCTGTGAAAAGCTTGGAGCCAATGTCGATAAGGTCAGGATCGCGATGGGTGCCGACCCTCGCATCGGCAGAAAGTTTCTGCATGCCGGACCTGGCTATGGTGGGTCCTGCTTTCCTAAGGATGTCGCGGCGCTTATTCATTCGGGCCATAAGCTCGGAGTGGAACTCAACGTGCTCCATGGCGTGTCGGCCGCCAATGTCCGGCAGAAGGAATTTGCGGTTTCAAAGGTCGTCAAACACTTTGGCTCTCTCAAGGGTAAAAAGATCGCCCTGTGGGGCCTGACCTTTAAACCTGGCACTGACGACGTTCGGGCCAGCCCTTCTTTGGTCATCATCGCCAGGCTTCTCAAAGAAGGGGCCGCAGTCGGTGGGCATGATCCCGAAGGCATCACGAACTTTAGCCGACTTTTTGGGGAAGCCAAAGGGCTTAGCTATTCCGAGCAGGCCTATGACCTTCTAAAAGATGCCGACGCCTTGGTGCTGGTTACCGAGTGGAGTGAATATCGACGGCCCAACTGGGATAAAATCAGCAGCCTGATGCGGTCTAAGACCGTTTTCGATCTGCGCAACCAATATGATGCGCAGGATCTGGTGAAACGCGGTTTTCATTACGAATGCATCGGGCGTCCCGATTCCGCTCGGTTTTGACACTCTAGAAAAGGACCGTAGCATGGGCGATCGAAGATATAACACTGTCGTCATAGGGGCAGGGGCCGGTGGACTGGTTTCCGCCTATATGAGCGCGGCTCTCAAGGCCAAGGTCGCTTTGATCGAAAAGTCCAGGATGGGTGGCGAATGCCTTAATAGTGGCTGCGTTCCTTCGAAAGCACTGATACGGACCGCTCGCTTTGTTCATGATTTGAGGCGGCATGAGGAGCTTGGGGTAGCGGACTTGGCATTTAAGCTGGATTTTGCTCAGATCATGGCGCGTGTGCACGAAAAGATCGCCGACGTAGCCCCCCATGACAGTGAGGAACGTTACAGGGGTCTCGGCGTCGAATGCATTCAGGGGGAAGCCGTCATACTCGATCCCCATAGGGTCCAGGTGGGCGGGCGCATCCTGCAAACCAAAAATATCATCCTCGCCCTGGGCGCTAAGCCCTTCATCCCGGCAATTAAAGGCCTTGAAGAATTTCCCTATCTCAGTTCGGAAAATCTCTGGGAACTGAGGGAGCTGCCGAGGCGTTTGATCGTGCTGGGTGGTGGGGCCATCGGCTGTGAGATGGCGCAGGCTTTTGCCCGGCTCGGGTCTCAGGTGACACAGGTCGAAAAGCTGCCGCGACTGTTTGCCAAAGATGACCCTGTGCTTGCCGAATCCGTTGTTCAACGAATGAAGGAGGATGGTGTTTCCATTCTGACGAGCACCAAGGCCGTGGCGGTCTTTAAAAGAGACGGCGAGAACTTGATGCAATGCCTCCGCTCCGATGGGCGTGAGATTGAACTTGTCTTCGACAGCATCCTCGTTGCTGTCGGGCGCAAAGCCAATACCGATGGCGTCGATTGGCAAAAACTCGGCGTCGAGCTTAATGCTGATGGGACCTTCAGGGTCGATGAGTTTCTGCGGACCACGCAGAAAAACATTTATGCCTGCGGGGACTGCGTCGGACCTTTTCAACTGACCCAGGCGGCCAGTCATCAGGCCTGGTATGCTTCCACAAATGCCCTGTTTTCCCCTTTCAAACGCTTCAAGGTCGATTATACAGTTCTGCCTTGGTGCACTTACACCGATCCCGAGATTGCCCAAGTCGGTCTCAATGAAGAGATCGCTGTCCAGTTCAATATCCCTCATGAGATCACCTTTTATGATTTGGCCGATTCCGATCGGGCTATCGTCGACAGTGAGGCCTACGGAGCGATCAAGGTTTTGACCGTTCCTGGCAAGGATAGGATTCTGGGCGTTACGATCGTGGGTTCCAAAGCCGGTGAACTCATCGCGGTCTATGCCCTGGCCATGAAGAATGGTCTGGGCTTAAGAAAAATTCTGACTACGGTTCATGCCTATCCCACGCTGATGGAAGCCAATAAAGCTGTGGCTGGAGCCTGGACCCGTCCCCGTATTCCGAAGGTGGCTCTCAAATGTCTCGAGGTATTTCATCGATGGCGAGCTTAAAGGAAAATCATGGAAGCAGTTATTGCCTGGCCCCTTATCGTCGTTGCGATGATGATCGGCTGTTATTTTTTTATGCGGTTTCGACAAGTCCAGGAGCAGTTTCAACAGAGTGTCACGGATAAGGATGAAGTCCTGCGACGCCTCGGGGTGCTGCAGGCGAAATGGGAAATCGAACAGAGGGAATGGCAGACCCTTAGAATCTATGCCGCCCGGATAGAAACCGAACTTGAGCAGCAGGAAAAAGCGCATCGCGAACGGCTTATTCTCATGGAAGCGGCGGAAAATAGACTCAAGGAAACCTTTCAGTCGATCTCGGGTGAGGCTTTGCGCCAAAGTGGTGAAACTTTTCTGCAGATGGCCGAAGGCGTCTTGGGCAAACAAAACGAACGGGCTCAAGGGGACCTGGAATTGAGGCGGCTGGCTGTCGATCAGCTGGTGGCTCCTCTTCAGCAAACCCTTGCCAACGTTGAACTGCGGATGGGCGAAATTGAAAAGCAGCGGGTGGGTGCTTACCAGGGGCTACAGGAACAGATCACTCTCTTACTCGGGGCGCAAAAAAACCTGCAGCTTGAAGCGTCCCATCTTGCAAGTGCCCTAAAATCCCCGACCACACGGGGACGATGGGGTGAACTTCAGCTCCGGCGCGTTGTCGAGTTAGCTGGCATGCTGGCCTATTGTGATTTTTTCGAACAGCAGCACAGCATCAGCGCCGAGGGCAAACAGCTGCGGCCTGATATGGTGGTTCGACTGCCCGGAAATCGCTCGATCGCCATCGATTCGAAAGCCCCACTGCAGGCTTATATGGAGGCCATCGATTGCGAGGATGATGACAAGCGCAAAAAATTGTTTGACCAGCATGCCCAGCTTATCAGGAGACAGGTGCAGGCCTTGGGACAAAAAGGCTACTGGGAACAGCTTGAAGGCTCCCCTGAATTTGTATTGCTCTTCCTCCCCGGCGAGGCTTTCTACAGCTCGGCGCTGCAGGCCGATCCTACGCTTATCGAGTACGGTGCTGACAACCGCGTTCTCATTGCGACGCCCACAACGATGATCGCTCTCCTGCGAACCACGGCCTATGCCTGGCGGCAGGAGGATATTTCCAAACACGCTGACGAGATCAGTCGCCTGGGACGAGAACTTTATGGTCGACTGGCTGATCTCAGCGGTCATGTGGCCGATATGGGCAAAGGAATTACCTCCAGTGTCCAGGCTTACAATAAGCTTGTCGGTTCATTGGAGACCCGCGTGTTGGTCAGCGCCCGGAGATTTCACGATTTAAAGGCTGATGATCCGAAAAAGCCTTTACGGGAAATTAATGGGATCGACGAGAGGCCGCGCGCCATTCAGGCCCCAGAGCTTTCGCAGTAAGGCTGCAAGGCGTCAGGGCTTAGTCAAGTTCTCGCTGTTGAGCAAAGTTGAAGTGACGGGGGAGTGGGGGATTCCTAGTATCAACCCACCTACTCCGCTTCAAAAAATTAAAGTCTCAAAGAAGGACTCTTTATGAAAAAGTTCATGGCCTCTGGCATTTTCGGGCTATCTTTGTTAGCAGGTGCCGCCCATTCTGAAATTCAAGTCAACACTCCGTCCAAGGCCCAGGACCGGGTGAATATCAATATCCCCACGGATAAGGTAACCGTCGAAGACGCCACGACTTTTATCAATTTCCTAAGCGCGACCATCCATGAAGGCACCAATGAAGTACTCTTGGCGGATGCTTTGGCCAATGTTGAAGTCCCACCTGAATTCAAGCCTTTGGTTGATAAGATCCTGGCCTCGCGCGATGCTCTAGCGACTGTCGAGTGCTCGGGCCGTAAATGCAAAATTACCTCCAAAGGCCAAGCTCTCGACTTTAAAATTGATGGCTTAACCTTGCCGGTCCTGGGTACTCCGGCGGTATCCCTTTCCAAGACCATCACAGTCTACGCTCAGGTAGCGGAAGACAATCAAAAAGCAGAACTCTGCCGCATCGATGGGGTGGCGGTAAAAGTGAGCATTCTTAAGCCCAATGTTGATGGTGGTCTGATTGAGATTGAAAACGGCGCGATCAAGACTCTTATGATCGATGCCGGTGCAGGCGGATCCTATCCAAGCAAGGCTTGCGATTTCATTTCCACTGCTGGTACTGCGCACTAATGCCTCACCCTTATTGGGGGCCGGCGGCATTTGCCTTCGCCCCAGGCGATGGGCAAGGGAGCCCAGCGAGCCTGGCTTGAATTCCGCCACGAATGCTAAGGCAAAGCCTCCAGGAAGCTTGTCACTTCGGGAGGTTTAGCCGTCTTCTATCGCGGGTTTTTCCATTGCTTTTGCTTAAAGCGAACCCACGCCGGCGATCGCTGCCGTCGGTCCAAAATGAAGGCTATCCGTATCCGTTCCCTTGAGGCTTACATTCGTTGGTGACGGGTATTGGCTCGCACCACTGATATGAGCGCCCACGGCTGCATCACGGCCGATGGGCCGAAGGGTAAAGGCCTGCAAAGAGCCCGTGCATTCCGGTGATACGGCAAGCGTATTGGCATTCAGACAGAGGTCTTCAGGTTCCCCGCAAATTTCCCCTCTATCAACCGAATGTGTCGCAAAAATATTGGCGCCGTCTGATTTTAATTGCGCTCCGCAGTAACCGAGACCTATGCCGGCGACCGTGAATTCAAAAGCACGGGTATTGGGATTCGCGGTGAGCTGCATAATTCCATAGCTGCCGGAATCCCAGCTAGGGCTATTCCCACCCCCAACCGTGATCCAGGCCTTGACCGCATACTGATCCGTTGCGTTGTCGACAGGCGTGGCGATGGCCGCAAATTCCCCGACGGTGCCCTTGGAATAGAGATAGATGATGCCATCTTTGACACCATACTGATGGAACGAGGCGGCGCTTGCGATGGCGCCGGCTGCGAGGGTTTGATAGCATTGGGCGTAGAAAGTTACGGTATCACCCAAAGGATTTATCGTATAGGCGACAGGCTCCTGGGAACGGCAAGCCTTTTCATCGCCAGCTGTAATCGTATTGATCGAGTCTATGGTTTTATCGATATCGGCGAGGATATTGAAAATATTGGAGGGACCGCCTTCTGAATTGAAGAAGCGCGCGTTCATGCCGTCAAGGGAAGAATTTAAGGCAAGGCTAGTCGTAAGTCCGACTGGGGTTGCCGATCGCACGGCCGGCGTCAAATGCGGGAGATTTGCGGAGTTGCCCTTTTTATCATCCTTACCGCAAGACGTAATCATAAGGGAACAGGCAAAACCTAAGTGAAACGTTTTGGACGGGACCATAGTCTGTCTCCTGATATTCGAAACGGGCCGGGACTTGCATTCATGACTTTAGGGAATAGTTTACTCCTTTCGGGATACCTCAGCCTAGAATTAATCATCGGATTGGTCCGTGCTGCGGGCTCGACAAGGGGATGAAAGTCATGGCGACGGTTAGGGAAGCAATCTATTTCCCCTGCGAAAGAATTGGTTTTTTATGGCTAAGATATTGAACCCACAACGAAACTCAGAGAAATTAATTATTACCTCAAAGCGCCTCAGCTTTTTGATTATTAAGTCGATGGAGTTTTTAACTTTAAGGCTTGACCCTGATTTTTGATGTCGCCCTTGAAATACGATGTGTTCTTCCTTAATAGTCGTAGACTTCAGGAGAACTGCGGTAGAATAGATCAAAAACTCCAAAAGAGGACTTTATGCGTAGCCTTTTAATAACAATTTCTATAATTCTTTCAGTGTCTTGCAAAAGCACATCGGGTTCCTTTCCAGCCCGCTCCTCATTCGTCGTCCCTGCCAATGAAGAAGACGGTAATCTCGATGAGATCGATGACAGCCCGACTCTACGCGACTCCACACATTGCGGTTCGAAAGGAGATTCTCTGCTCTGTGTACGATTTGTGAAGAACGATGATGCAAAATCGATCGTCGTCGAGCTGCCGCCGCACCACGCCCAGGCTGGAAAATTATTTACAGTCTACCTTTCCGGCATTGAACCACTCGAAATGAAGGCTACCGAAAGATGCGAGCGTAAAGCGGCGCAGAAAGCCAAGCATCGAGTGACGGAGGCGCTTCTATCGGCCAACCGTATCGATGTTTTGAAGCTCGTGGAAGTGAAGGCACAGGCGCTGCGGGCGGATGTTCAGGTGGATGGGCATTCGCTTTCGGCGATGCTACAGGACGAAAAACTGGTGCGGCCACTCGGTGCAAAAGGCAAGGCGGATTGGTGTCAATCCCTTTAAATTGCTAATAGAGACTTCACGTCTCTTTAGTCTCATATCGCTGATGCAACTGATCGATTTTGGTCTTCGTCTCGTCGAGACGAAGACGCATCAGGCGAATCAGTTCATAGCCACGCTCCACTTGATTCACCATACGGTCAAGATCCAAATCCGGACCCGTGATGGAACGAACGATCCCTTCCACCTCTTCCAACATCTTTTGATAATTCAATGATTCCTGCATTACCTTCAGCTCCTGTTCCAAATCTTTATCTCAGTTTGAATCTATTGGTTCGGCTTTCGACTGCTGAATGCCGGTGACGACCAGTTCGAGCAGACTATCGCTCAGGCGGGCTTTGACCGTCTGTCCGCACCTAAGGCCGGCGCCTTTCCTTATCAATCCCGTCTCGTCAAAGAGTTGCGTCCAGCCTTGCAAAAGCCAGGGCTGCGGATCTTTTTGCCGAATGGCGGCCTCTGCCTTGATCAGAGCCTGCTCCTGAGTCTGAAGCCCCCGTTCCGTCGCTCTCACGATATCCATTGCCACATTCCTGACTTTGGATTCAACCCTTTCGACATTGAGCTGCGTGCGGCTATACAGGGCCTCGCGCTGTTGATCAAGTCGCGCCATTTCGCGCTGCAGACGGAAGCTGAGGTTTTGCAGGAGGCTGCTTTGCGATTGGATCAGAACGGACTGTTCCCTTTGGACCCGAAGATCAAGACCTTGACTTAATTTGCTCTGGGCCTGGAGCAGCTGCGCCGCTTCCCGCTGCAGCTTGAGATCGAGTCCTTGGCGCAAATTGGTCTGCTGCTGTTCAAGGCGTGATGACCACTTTAGGACGTGTCGTTGCCAATTCAACTCAAGGCTAGCCTCAGCCTGATCGATGACCCGCCTTTGATCATTGAGATGATTCTGGGCTTCGGCCCGCATCTTCTCCATGAGCTGGGCGAGGTGGGAATCAAAAAGCTTCACACGTTCGCTCAGCGTTTTATCCAGAGTGAGACCGAGCTGATCGATGCGTTCCCGCGTCCTTTGAAACATTGAGATGATAAAGTCGGCCGCAGCGGTCGGGGTCTTCTCCCGTTGAAAACATATATCTTCGGCGACGCAGACGTCTTCATGATGGCCGATGGCCGCTATGATAGGAATGCTCGCTTCGGCAATCGCGTAGGCAATCTCTGCACTGTCGAACCAACGAAGATCCGCCGCACTGCCTCCACCGCGAGTCATGACGATCACATCGCAAGCCAGTTTTTGCAGTTCGCTCAGACCGCTTACCACATCCTTAAGCGTCGCCTCGCCTTGCATCTGACACGGCACGAAAAGAACCTTGCCAGGAAACCTGTAGACCTTCAGTTGATCGATGAAATCCGATTTGGCCCGGGAATCCTCGGCGCTCAAAAGGCCTATGACGAAGGGAAAAGCTGTAAGTGGCAGGGATTTATTTTTTTGGTCCAGGCCTTTGGCTCTTAATTCCTTCAATAGCTTTTCACGCTGCAGCGCTAGAGAACCCTTGGTAAAATTGGGATCGATGCTCTGAATCTGCAGACTGAGCTGGCCGCGATCCTTAAAGAGGGATAGGTCGGCGAGGACCCTGACCCGAAACCCATCCTGTAAAATTTCCTTCAGCGTCTCGCCATGTTTGCGTTCGAGATCGCGCAGCTGACTTCGCCAGATTGTGGTGTTGACCGTCACCGTCGCGGACTGCGAGCCCCCTTCTTTAGCATCGGCGAGTTGAAAATAAACGCCCGTCGCGTGCCAACGCATGTTTTGGATCTCGCCTATCACCCAAACGCTGCGGGGAAAACCCTGGGTGATGGCTAACTGCGCCTGACGCATAAGTTCGGCTATGGAAAAACCATCCGATAGCTTTGTTTCAGCGGCAGGGGAATCGCTCATCGCTGGCGTTGATGCCGAGGCAAGCTTGCTAGGGTGAGAAAGGCTGCGACTCAAGGCTGCCGGAGACGGGGCAACAGCCAGTTGGGTAGGAGGCGTAGATAGGCCTGGGGTTGATCGCAGGGCGTCGCCTGGGGTGGCGACGTTCTCTTTGATCACGCCGCCGCCAACACTTTTACAAAGCTCCGAAACCTTGCTGAAGTTTTCCGGAGTATTGGGCAGCATCCAGCTTTTATCCACGGCATTGTATTGGGCGCCCAGTGAGCGCATGACTTCTCGGTAGGGATAGGTTTTGCCTTTGACAAGGAGAGTCGCTTCACTCAGGACATAGTAAACCGACATGCCCAGACCTTTCTAATAACGGTCTTGATGAATTTGCTCCGGCTGAACCCCGGCCTTGAGCAGGAGCGAACGCGCGGCGTCCAGAAAAGGGCCCGGGCCACACATCAAATATTCGGAATCAGGACTTAAATAGTCTCCAAGGGCAGCCAGCGGCCTACCCGGTTCAACCTGCTTATCCTTAGTTGAAATATGTTCAGCAAAAAAGCGCAGAGTCAGAGCGTGAGGATGCTTTTTCGCCAGGATTTGGAGCTCTTCATAAAACGGCATCTCGATATCGTCGCTGCAACCATAGAGGAGAACGGTGGCAGCGGGCGACTTTCCAGAGCTGTAGACGCGGTCTTCCAGTATTGCTTTGAGAGGCGTTATTCCTGATCCACCAGCGAGTAGAACAACCGGCTTGGAAAGGGCGGGGACGTGAAAGTTTCCGGCCGCCGGACTTATTGCAAATTCAGTGGCATTGACCTTCCATGTCTTTGAATTTTCGATGAGCTGGCTATCGTTGAGCTGAATGCAAAAATCGAGGACATCATCGGCCCGCATCGCCGAGGCGATGCTGTAGACCTTGGCTAAAGCGTCAGCTCCAGCCTTAAATTCTATTTCGGTATACTGTCCCGGCTTATGCGTCCAACGATTGCTGCCAGGCTTTAAACGGAGGATGGCGTACCGATCGCCGAGGCGTTCGTAATGAACGAGTTTTGCCATGATCTTAGACAAGAACAACTCCTGATATGCCATCAAGTGCAGAAGCTTGGGTGATGAGAGCGAGAGGACTTTTTTTCCCGCTATACTTTCATCCTTACCCTTGTTGTCACCTTCCTCTTTAAGTTCAAACGCGTTTCACACCAACTTTGCAGCCCGTTTGAACCGAAGCCATGATGTCTTCACGGGAGATCAATTCGGTCGGCAATGTTGCCCGTCGAATGTTGGCCCGATAGAGAATAGCGCCTCTCAATTTTGAATAGTCTAGATCCGCGTCTTCAAGGTTGGCGCCCGTGAAATCCGCACCTTCAAGGTTCGCACTCCAAAGCGAGGTTCCGCGGAGATCGGCATCGCGAAACAATGCATCTTTGAGGTTGGCATAAGAGAGGTTGGCTTCCCTTAGGTCGCAGCCTGAAAAATCTATCTTCACCAAGTTCGCTTTCCGCATGTCAATATTGGCAAGGGTCTTCGTCTCAGCAAGAAGTTCAAGAACTTCCTTACGGGTCAAGGTCACAAGATTTTCAGAATTCTTGCTCATGTCTACCTCTCATCAGAATGCTCTAAGTCGTAACTCAAAGGCGTGGGATGGGTCGCCACTTATAAAAGTGCAATAACCATTTGCATAAATGTCTCACAATTTTTCAAAGCGCGGGAAAAATATTTCAAAGCTGGCATCATGAAAGCCGGTGTCTCAAACATGTCGAGATCACCCGCTCTGGGAAGGACCGCCCCAATACTGGTTAACAGGGCCAAAGTCAGACAATATCTGAAGTTTGCCTCTCATTAGCCCTCGCCTTTGCTATGGCAAGTCTTACTAGCGCCGAGCAATCCCGCGCCGGTATCATGGCTAGAACCCATCCAGTCTTACTTGGCCGCCATAAGAGTAGCTACGTCTAACATGCGATGACTGAAGCCAGATTCATTGTCATACCAAGCCAAAACCTTGACCATGCGACCACCGACCACCATGGTGCTATCCGCATCGATAGTACTGGAAGCGGGCGACCCGTTGAAGTCCGAAGACACCAAAAGTTCTGTCGTATAGTTCAAAATACCCTTCAAATAGCTTTCCGAAGCTTCCTTCAGAACTTTATTGACTTCAGCAACATTGGTTTCTTTTTTGACCATCACCGAAAGATCGACGAGCGATACGTTTGGTGTGGGAACGCGAATCGAAATACCATCGAGCTTGCCCTTCAATTCAGGCAGGACCAAACCGAGAGCCGTTGCCGCGCCCGTCGAAGTTGGAATCATGTTCAATGCCGCAGCGCGAGCCCGACGGAGATCGGAGTGGGGCAAATCAAGCAGCTGCTGATCATTGGTGTAGCTGTGGATCGTGGTCATCTGCCCGCATTCGATTCCGAAGGCGTCATTGAGAACTTTGGCGACTGGCGCCAGACAGTTCGTTGTACAGCTGCCGTTGGAGACGACGGTAAATTCTTTTTTAAGCTTCTCGTGGTTCACACCGAATACGACGGTGAGATCTTCGCCTTTGGCGGGAGCCGAGATAAGAACTTTTTTCGCGCCGGCTTTGATATGCATATCAGCCTGAGCCCGTTCACGGAAAATTCCCGTACACTCAAAGACGATCTCAACTTTGTTCGCGCCCCAAGGAATTTCCGATGGATCCCTGGTCGCCGACACCGTGATCTTCTTGCCGTTGACGATCAAACCACCTTCAAAGGCCTCAACGGTCCCCTCGAGCGCGCCGTGAACCGAGTCATGCTTGAGAAGATGCGCCAGCGTTTTTGTATTCGTGAGATCGTTGATGTGAACAATTTCGATATCTTTGCGCTTAAGGGCTGCTCTCATAACGACGCGACCGATGCGACCAAATCCATTGATGCCGACTCTAAGTGTCATGATTCCTACTCCTAAATCGTCCAATATGTGAGTTCTCAAAACAGCATTCGGTTATACGCCGGAGCCGAGAAAAAAGCTATAGGTCCCAGAACCTTTGCCCGTGGTGCAAGGGGGTTTTCCTATTTTGGCCAGAACCGGGTAAAATGGACCCAGATCCCGATTTTCATCTCAAGCTACGCCCGCACGAAAGGTTTGGCTGTGCCAAAAAGCATGAAATATACCCGTCTCTTCTCTATCATCTGTCTTATTTTGTTTCCAGTTCGATCCGTGTTCGCTGCTATGCCGACGGCTGGGCTTCCCATTGAACCCGCGACCAGTGATGAGGAACTCTATAACGAAGCGACCCGGGGTCCCTTGATTCCAGACGCCGCCGAAAGTAATAAGAGCGGCGACACCATCGAGCAATCTAAGTCATTTGAATCGGGTAAGGACAGTGGAGTGGCTTTTGGGGCGACCCTCCGTCTGTCGATGATGAAGGACGGCTTTGGCGCTCAGACCAAAGTTTTTGAGTACGCTCAGACATGGCTCGCCCTGACTCAGACCCTTCGTTACTTTAAAAATGATGAAGCGGCAGCCCTTTATCGCCAAAGACATGGCTTTCTGCTTGGATTCGACCTTCAGCCCTGGCGTAAAAAATTCATCTCACCCTTTATCAGCGCTCAGATGGGCTGGGAGAAGTTCTATAGAGACGAAAACCGGGTGGCGCTGGATTCCTTCGTGATCGAATCTTCGGTGGGGCTCGAACTCAAACTGGGGCGTCTGGCGTCGGTGGTGGGGCAGTGGACCGAGTCCTTCTATCCTGGTCTCGACGAGTCTGTCTTCCTACCGCTACCTGCTAACGGCGACCCCAAGCGACATGCAGTCGCTGAGGTTCTCTTCAACCTGAAATGGGAAAGTCGCCAGTAGCGCCAAGCGGGAAAATCACGGCGCGGGAGGCGGCGATGCCGGAAGCGACGGGTCCACGCCCTGCGAGGCCAGCAGACTCCGGATTTTCTCGGCATTGGTAGCGCCCGGCTGAGCGTCAAGCTGGGCCTTGATCTCCTCCACTTTCTCGGCAGCGATCCCATTGCTCTCGGCCCCATCAAATAAAACGGCTGAATTCTTGGCATCAAAGAGACTGTTGATGATGTCGTCAGCAGCCTGATCGTCAAGATTTGAAAGTTCTTCGATCGAGAATTGACCGTCGCCATCGCCATCAAAAAATTTCGCCTGGAGGGCGGTGAAAGCGGCATTGAAGAGGGTCGATTTGAAGTTGTCGGAATTGGTGCGCAAAGCCTCCGGGATACTGTTGAGCAAGGCGACGACTTCCCGCATAAGGGCACGGTTCGCAACGGTGGCGCCGGGCAGTATGCTGAACATCGCCGTCAATGCGTTATTCCCAGAGACTCCCTCTGTAGCGAGTTTGACGGCTATATCCAGGGTGTCGATGCCGGCTTTCTGAGCTTTGGCGCTCGCCATAAGGGAGATGAGCTGGTAGTCCTCAGGCTTGTCTTTGAGGGCTCGGTTGAGGACGCTGATGGCCTCATCCGGCTTTTTCTGATCTAAATAACTCGACGCCTGATCAGCGGGAGCAGGGCTGTCCACTGCCTGGAAAACGTTGCTACCGCAGCCTGATAGTAGACTGAGCAGAAGGCCGAAAGTTATGAACCTGCAAATCTTACTCATGATCATGCTCCTTAAAATCCAGCCATTAATCGAAACATCACGCGTTGATCCGGTCTAAGGCCCGACGATGTTCCTATCTCCTCTGTCATCAGGCCGACATCCAGGCGAACGACATAAAGATTCGTAAAAAATCCGACCGTTGGATAGCCTTGGTTGAGACCGCCGGTCAGGCCTATAAAGCGACCAAAACGAATTTCAGATCCCAGATGAACTCTTTTAAAGACGTTTTGCTCGACCGAGCCTAGGGCATCACGGAAATCAAAGAGAAAGGCCAGGGCGCTGGTTTTGGTGGTCTTTTCCACGGCCAGACCAAGGGTGACGATCTGAGGCAGGCGTCGGTCACCTGACCCTTCACGGGCGGCTTTGAGCTTGGCTGTCCCTAGATTTTCGATATGAAGGCCAAGGCTCATAGGCCAGGAAGGGGGCCGTAGCATAAAGCCAACGTCGGCAGCATAGCCCCGCCGTTCGACTTTTACATCGTCCGAATCAAGCTGATCGGCAATGTTTTCGGCATCGGCAGCCGAGATATCAAGGAGAGCTTCATTCCGTGAGACGTATTTTAAGGTCGTACCCATGAGGAGCATGTCGCTCCAGAAAGCTTCGGCGGCACTGATCGTCGCCACTCGATTGACCGTTGCATCGGCATGAAGAGTATCGAGGCCATTTTCATTGGTAGCTTTTGACAGCATGATGTTGGTGTCAGCTGACACCAAACCACCCAGGGCAAACCGGCGAAAGACGATGCCGGTAAAATTATTAAGGCTGAGGTGAAGGTTCTTGCCAGCGAAATTCTTAAGGGCATCCGCATCATTTTCTTTTTTGACCATGGCTTGCTTGACCAGGTCTTTGGTCTGCGTGGAGACCTGGGCGCTGGGTGATACGAGAACAGTTTCTTTGTAAATGCTTTTGCCTTGGGCAAGGCCGGCTGGATTATAAAAAATGGCTTCATGACCATCAGCGCAGGCCACACCCGTGTCACCGCGTCCTAAAAAGTAGGGACTTCGGTAAAGGGTATTGAACTCAAGCGAATCCGCGCTTGCTTTTTTCGTCATCAAAAGAGCCAAGACGCACCATCCGAGTTTTAACCCTAAGTCCTTATTCATATCCACTCCCGCGACTACTTTGCCTAAAGCTTGGATCGGTCAGAACGGGGGAATTCTTAGGAGCTTAGCCAAAATTCTATAAGTGGGTGGGATATAACAAAAAATGAGGGCCCCATGGGGGCCCGCGTCAGCTCTCTGCACTTAAGGTGATGCGATTTTGGGGGATAATTTGGATTTGTCTGAACATGCGGCGTTTTTTAAAAAACGCTAAAAAACGGGAAGGACTGGAACTTGCGGTGAGAGAGCTGCTATTGAGTGCGAACACACAACCGACTTTCATCTCAAAACCTCTATGTTTCAAGAGATAATCTCAACCGTTAAGAAGAGTCTAGGAGAGTGGGCCGAAACGTGTTCTATGCCTCTCCAAAGACCTTGTCAAGATTTAAAGGGCGCTTATTATAAAATTTGAAATTCCTCAGGCGCGGTGAGCACTTGGCTTTTAAGAAGCACTTAAGAACTGGCTATGGGTTAAGTCCCGGGAGGGTCAAACTTAAGTTGGGATTTTTTTTCTTATCTCAATTTTAGAGAAACTTGGGTACCCAGGCATAAATTCTCAAAGGCAGCAAAAAAATAAAAATATCTTCGTGTTATGGAAATTATTGGGCTTTAACCCAGGCGGGGCGAACGTTTCCGGCGAAAGAGACCGGGTTTCGCGTCTGCCATTGGCAAGGGAGGCATGCACTTGGCTAACTGGCCAGATTTGATCAAAAACTGGAATTGTATTGTTATTGTATTGCGACAAAAGTCTTTTTTAGTAAGGGGCACAAAGGATGTCTTCGGAGATTTAAAAACCTTAAGAACACAGTTGTGTCTTAGTCTTTTTCAAACTTAGCCTTGGTCCTTCGGACCATGAAAAGGAGTCGGGTTGCCTCGGCCGAAAATGCTGCTCTGGAATCATGATTTACTCACCTTATTGATTGGCCGGTCGATAGAAAAACGATTGGCCCCCTGATTTTTGAACCCAAGAGATCGATAGGGGAAGACCTGAAGTCGATTAAAATTCGATGAGCTTCTGTTAACATAGTTGGCTTTTAAGCTTCCGCTTATCGCATGGGTCCGTCGTGTTCAAAGGAAAAGCCTCGCCATTCCACCCGAATCAATTTGGTATCTACGTCCTGGCTAACTTTTTTTACCTGCAGCTCCTCCATCTTCTTCAGCTCCCAGGCCTGAGCCTCTTTCTTATTTGCAAAGGGATTTGTGAATTTCCAATTTCGGACATTTTTAAATTCGCGTTCCAGCGTCCATTTACTGGTCTGAAGATCCGGCGTAATTCCAATTCGAGTTGCCATGGTATGTTCCTTAAAAAATTCATGATAGCTCAACTGAGCGATCAGACGAAAAATTTAATTTTACAGGGTCACAATCCCTGCAAGGCCTGGGGGTTTCTCAGTCTGGTCTTCTTCCCAATAAACTCAACTCAAATAGAATCTGCGCTGAGAGTAGAGATTCAACCGGCGCGCTTTGACTTGGATAAAAGGTAATGGGAGCACTTTCCCTCAAAAAATTCCCATGACTCTTTGCCAGATCGAGCTGAAAGTTTCGCAACTCCCATGTCATCCCTAGCGATCCGTAGCTTTAAAAAGCCAATTATCAGAGGGATCCGAGCAAGTTGAGTCCTGCCGGTCGAGGCTGGTAAGCAATGCATACTGGAATAGGCAAGAAATTTTACAGGGCGCGGGCACGTTTGCATTTGCATTTTTGCAGGAAATCCCTGACTCTATAGTCAAAGTTCACAAAAAATTGGTGTCTTACTGATTCGATACCCGTTCGGAGGGCAATCCATGTCTATTTCAGCGAAGAAATCTTTCCTACTGAAATTAAGCACCTGGATATGCCTCCTGCTGCACATTTCCTATCGCTATAAAGTCTATAATAAAAATAATCGCATCGAGGCCGAAGGCATTCACGCCAAGCATTCTTTTGTCATCGCCTGCTGGCATCAAAATTGTTTTGCGGGAATCCTATCCCACGCCGGACAGGGCATCGCCTTGCTGGTGAGTCGTTCGCTTGATGGGGAAATTGTCAGCCGCCTTGCCCATTCCATTGGCCTCACCGCTATACGGGGCAGCTCTCGTAAAGGGGGAAGGGAAGCCCTGGCTGAACTCGTCGAACGCACCCATCATGGCCTCTGCTCGGCGATCACAATAGATGGTCCCAAGGGGCCCGTCTTTGAGATCAAGCGAGGCGTCTTCTGTATCTCGGCTGAGACAGGCGCACCGATACTGCCGATGATTGCCATGGGAACCCGTTATTGGACGCTGCATAAGAGCTGGGATAAGTTCCGCATTCCCAAGCCCTTTGCCAGAGTCGTCGTCCTTTATGGGCGTCCCATGATGGTTACGATGCAGGAGCTTATCGATAATTTTGAGGGCTTACAGGTTCGTCTTGCCAATGAATTGCATAGCCTTGACATCCAGGCTATGAATATGGGCCTTAGCTTTCATTCCGCGCAATCGCCTTCGCTGCGTCCCGTCCCAAGCGGCAAAGGCAAATCCAATGTGATTGCAAGTTGAATATTTCGGTCTTCATTCATTTTTTCATGCAAGAATTTTTTCAAATAAATATTTGCCGGTAACCCTTCCCCAAGGTTTCAGTCCCCAGGCGAGCAATGTTAGAATTCCCCTAAGCACATTGGTGCCCATCATCGGGGTCTTCATGAATAGCCGCAGTCTGCTTTTGGGTCTCGTCTTTCTCTCTCAGAGTTTTAATTTCGCACAAACGCTTCAACCCATGCTGCTCACCGAATCGGGTACGCTCCTGCCGATTCAGGCGGGATTGACCTTAGCACTGGGCTCGCTCTTTTCGGGTGGAATGCAGCCGATCATTGGCAATCTTCTCGATCATGGCCGCGTGAAGCGCTGTTTTTTTCTCGTGTCGATCAGCTACGCGATGGGTATTTGGGGATACTGGAGCCCCCACGCCCCCGCGTGGCTTCTGATCGCCTCGTGTCTGCTCCTCATCATGGCCGGCATGACTCTGAGAACGGTCGTCTCGATGGCGCTTATTGCCAGCTGTAAGGGCGAGGAACGGGCGGAAGCCTCATCCCTGCGTTACCTCGTATCG
This sequence comes from uncultured Oligoflexus sp., assembly GCA_964236955.1. Taxonomy (GTDB): domain Bacteria; phylum Bdellovibrionota_B; class Oligoflexia; order Oligoflexales; family Oligoflexaceae; genus Oligoflexus. The sequence continues at coordinate 36,554 of CAXSGP010000038.1, forward strand.
AACGCAGCCTTGGCCATATCCTCAGGCGTAGCGCTTATGGCTTTTAAGGAATGGCGCAGGGAACTGCTGATGGTCGATCTGGTGACGAGCGTGATCCTTGCGGCGGGAATGCTGCGTCACCTTCAAAACAATAAGGATGATTGCCTGAAATCACGAAGCAGTATTCGCGAGAGCCGCGATATACTCATGCACGGCATGAAGCGATATGGGCGGCGTATCACCGGACTGAGCATGGTGACCATCTGCTTCTCCGCAAACTTCACCTATCTCCCCCTTCTTTTCGCGAAGAGGGGAGTCGCCAACACCAATGTCTCGGCGTTGATATTAATGGCCAATGCCATCGTGGTTATTCTGAGTGCAAAACCTCTAAGGCGCCTGACGCGACGCTGGCAGGCGCAACGCATAGGCAAGGTGGGAACGATACTGATAGCCTCCGGAATGTGCTTTGGGCCGCTGACATCATCGATGACCTGGGTCATGATAGGGATCTGCATCTGGACCATCGGCGAAGTGATCTTTATACCCTGGGAACAGCTGCAACTTTTCAACTGCTTCGATTATGCGAGCGCTGGTCTGGCCGCGGGAGCGGTGAGTTTTCTCTTTTCCATCTGTCAGATCCTGTCGCCCGTATTATCGACCCTGCTCCTGGCGCTCTCCGATGAGTTCTCGGCGCTCGTCCTTACCCTTTTGCCCATTTGCGGTTATTGGATCTATCGCAGCAGTATCAAGTCGGATGAGGAGCGGATCCTCATTGAGGAGGGGAATCAGGTGGCAGCTTGAGAAACGGCTTTGGTCCATAGATTGCTTGCTGGACTCTAGTCCATCGCGTCTTTGAAGAGGTCTTCGTAAGTGATCTCGTTCATTTTTTCTATAGTTTCAAAGAACCTCACTTCGAGCATCTTCGCTCTTCGCCGGAGCGTATCTATCCTATTCTCCACTTCTTTGGTAAACGCTTGAAAACGTGGGTCAAAGCCGTAGTTGCTGGTCAGTTCCTCGCCGGCATTGATGAAGCGTTTGGCATAAAATTTGATTGTTGCATCGACCTTATCAGCCGACACGCGCAGGTTAGCCTCGGGACTATGATTGTAAATCGATCCTAGACCCAGGGCGATTGCGTCCAAGTCCTCGGACCAGGCAAAAGCGTAGCGACGTAGCTGGCATTCCAGATCGCTATAAGGTCGGTTTGGAATCTTCGGGAGTAAGAGAGTAGGGCAGGATTCAATGAGGGACGATTCAAGGATGTCGGCTTGGGTGAAAACCCCGCGGCCGTTTTTTGAGAGACCTACAAATAACATGGATGCGCCCGTCCCTGGAAAGATTTGAGGAGCTTGGCCATTTTCTCACTCCAGGGGCCGGTATTTCCATGTCTAAATTGAATAATTAACGGGAAAGTGCTTGGTGCTTTCTCAAGATCGGGGAATAAGATTTGGATTGTTGAGAAGCTGGATTACGGCGTCGGGGCCGTGCCTTTAGGAATGAATCTGTTTTGTAGTCTTGAAGGCGCAGCCTTAAATCATTTTGAACGAAAGAAGACGATTGCCCCCAGCAAGGATGCTGGAGGTCATTCGGGCTATTTTATGGGGTATCCGGCCCATAGCCACACGAGATTGTCGGACAGCGTGTGCTTGTAGACATCCATATCAATATGTCCGACTTTTTCTACATAGTGAAAGCGCACATGGTATCCCTTCTCCGTCAGGACATTAAACATTTGATTGTTGGCGACGATCCAGTCGTTTTCAGGGTCATTGAACTTGTTATCGTTCTGCCCGACTTCTAGGGTCACGCGCAGAGGTTTTTTTGCAGAGTTCCCGATTAGGTTTTTATTGCTGTGATAGTCCCAGGCTCCTTTCATAATGTCACCTGTCGGTTTACGATTAACAAAGGTGCCCGAGTAAGTAATAACGCGGCGGAAAAGGTCGGGGCGAAACCAAGCCATGGTAAATGCCATCGAACCGCTTGAACTCCCACCCATGGTCGCCCGGCCTTCAGGATTCTTGGTGAATTTGATATTGAAATCCTTCTGAACCTTGACAAAGACCTCCTCTTCGACAAAACGCGCAAACCTATCATCCACGCTATCGTATTCCAGGCTTCGCTGACTGCCTGGCCCGTCGCCGCCTCCGAGGGGACCCGGTTCCAGAAAAACAGCAGCCATCTTGGGAATCATTTTTTTGGCAATAAGATTGTTTAACACGGGAACCAGCAACTTGTGCTGTCCCCAGCCGCCATCGCCGACGAAGATAACAGGCAGTTCCTCACCTTTATAACCAAAGGGAATGTACAATTCCCCTTTGCGCTGGAAGTCGCCTTTTTCCTTTAGATAGTCGTCTTTACCCATAAATATTTTGCTATCCTTGGAAAGCATCGTGAAAGGCTTCACGGTACCTTTCTCGACATCATTATCCGTAATGTTAGGATTACTATCAAAGCGCGGGGACTTATCATGCGCGGGAGTCAGGTCGAATCTGCCATCACCCGAGGTCCCCGGATCCTTGACCGCCTCGTCAGGTTTAGGCGTCGGGACAGGCGCCGGTAGTGGCATCGGAGTCGGCAATGAGGCCGGTCCAGGTGCTTGCCCCGGTGCTGGCCCGGGATTGGGATGGCCTGCGGGCGGCGGCGAGGCAGAATCAGGGGCAGCGGCGCCTTCCGGCTCGTTCTTGGAAACAGGACGGGTAGCCGTGGGTTCAGGATTCGGGACGCCCTTTGCTTCGGAATCATCGGTACCCGGGAGGGGTTGATTTTTGCCAATGACGGGCCTTTCCACAGGTGGTGGATTGCAGCTCACGGCAAAGAGCATGAGCACGGACGCAAGCATTGATGTTTTTATTGTCACGGCTGATTCCTCAGGGTTCCTAGAGCCTCGAATAGGCAACTTATCGGCATCCCCAAGGTATTCTTGAGGAGAATAATTGTCAGAAATTGCGCCGACTTATAGGGCGGATAGCGGCGTTTGCTGGCTGCCAGCCATCGCCCTGTCCTCGCCTTCGAAGAAACGAAAGGCCGTGCCCGGCGTGAAGGCCTCCATTCCATTCGTCAAACGGTAGCGACGGATTTAATGCGGTTTCGTAACACCAAAAATGCAACGGAAAAGCATATGAGACTATAAATTCCGAGGTTTGTCAGGGCGCTAAAATAGCTTTGGGCCCCGATTGGCCCCAATATCACCTGCCTCATCGGCCCAACGAAATGAGTGACTGGAAAGAAATACCCAAAAATCCGCATTTCCAAGGGTAGAGAGGCTTCAGGCCAGGAGTATCCGGAGGTCAAAAATCCTGGCATGGAATAAAAAGTCAGGACGACCATGACCGTGATCCGGTCTTTAAAAAACAGCCCCATCATAAATCCAAGCAACGAGACCGTGCTAACAAAAAAAGCACACAGGAGGATATAGGCCGGTAACCTGTCGAGTCCCACCGGGATCCCGAAAAATGGCAGGAGGAGAAAGAAGAAGGACAGTGCGAGTAGAATGGCCACTCCCGCATAAGGCATCGAGCGTCCCATGATATAGGACATAATGGAACGGATTCGAAGGTCCGGCAATGTTTGTGAGTTCAGTTCTTTTTCCTCTGCCGAGATCCAGCAGATCGCCATAATGATGATCTGTTGCAGGATCAGAAAAATCAGGCCCACGGTCATGGCCGTCAATTGACTCAGCTCCGGGTTATAGATGGGGCGAATGTCAACGGAGAGGGCATTAGACAGGTAGGCAACCCGGCTTCGATGAAGGTTTCTTCTCGATACCGTGTCGCGGAACTTATCGCTCGCCATGGATTGGGCCACGGTCGCGGCTGAGGTGAGGATCGGGCCTGCCACCGCGAGGTTCGACGACGTTACCCCCAGTGCGGCAACAGTCGATTGATTGCCTTTGAAAGCTCGACTGAAGGAACGGGGGAGCAGCAGCAGACCTTCAATGTCGTGATTATGGAGGGCGACCTTCGCTTCTTCGAGATCGAGGAAAGTGTCGCTCATGCGGATACCCTCAGTTGCATCCATACGCCTCACGACCTCGCGCGAGAGACTGGAATTATCAAGATCGACGACACCAACGGGGACTTCTTTGACACTCTGGTGCCAATAGATCCCAGGGAGCAGCAGGCAATAAATAAGAGGGGTGACCAACATCAAGGAACTCAGTTCCTTGTGCTGAAAAATGCGTTTCCATTCCGCTGTAAAGTGCTTGATGAAGCTCATGATACGGCTTTTCTCCCGCGATAGAGGCTTAGCCAGCCGAGGAACAGCGCGACGACCTGGTCGACGTCATTACCGGTTGCGGGGCGC